>NZ_CP136995.1:1203911-1805867 GCF_033110285.1 Ottowia sp. SB7-C50 | reverse complement strand
GTCGCGTACCAGTGATTCAAGTTGAGTCCGAACCTGCACCTGGGTCTGCCGGCAATACTCCCGGATAAGGGCGTCTTGTTCGCAATCGTCGGGCAATCCCAGTTGATCAGCGGCATCAAGATCGATTTCGTCAGCCTTGGTGCCAATGAGCCCCAGTGCGTCATAGGTCCCTGCGAGCACCAGTGTTCGGAGAAGTTTTTGCTCACCGAGGAGCATCTGGATGTCGTGGGTCAATCCTCGAACCATCGAGAAAATCACCCACACGAAGGGAGAACTGCGCAGAAACTCCCGAGTGACCTCCACGCGCGCCGCGTTGGGATCATTGACACCCGGGAGGTCCACCAGCTCCAGGCCGCCAGACAAGCAGTCATAAGGGCCCGAAATAGAAACTTGTTTGACCAGCGGCCAGAGATTGCTGTCACCGCGAATCAGCGCCCGCAGTTCCTTCTGCATGCTGGGCCCGTCGTCGAATCGAAGGACTGAAGGGCGACGCCCGCTGAAGACGTCTTCTGCCTCTGTCGGGAGCGGCACGGAACGAACGGCATCGACCAACATGTCCCGCGTGACATGATCACCCAGCACCGCCTGCAGGCGCTTGAACGTTGTCTCAATCAACCTGCGAGCGTCGGCATCATCTTGCGCTTCAGCGTCATCGCCTGGCCGAAGCAGAGCCGCGTATGCTTCGATTTCCTCATGCCATTCGTCGCGCGTACAGAACTCGATGTGCAGCGTGTAAGTTGAATCAGGCGATTGACGAACCAGTGTGACGAATGCGGTGCATGGCTGCATGACACCGACAGGGAGGACTTCCTGCCCGAGCACCGCATTCAGAAAGCTCGATTTGCCGGCGCCTGTGCTGCCAACCAGCGCGATGCGCGTCCGCTCGGGGTTGTCAATTTGACGCCGAATCCAGTTCAGTTCGCTCTGCCAGGCTCGATGCTCAGACGGGTACGCACCGCTCGCAAGCGGAGCCACCTTTTCACCAAACCAGTTGCCGACGGCATCGTGGTGCTGCTTGGTTCGTTCAAGGGAATCCATGGAAACGTGATGCTCTAGTCAGGACGGGGAATGGGCTGAGAGTAACAGTTGCGAGAGGCTGTAATTCAGGCTTGTTACTTTGAAGTCGGGCTCGCGCTCGAAGGGACTTCGCACGTAGCGAACCCGGTGGTCACCAGTGGGGAGAAATTCGACGATGGCGAGAATGAAGTCGTCCGGCTTGTTGAGCGAATAGAGGACCTCGTTTCGGGTGACGGTGATCGTGTCGGCACTTTCCACACGACCCTTGACTTCGATAAACCGCAGCTTGCCCGTGCCGGGAACATGTGCTCATAAACCGCAGTTATTTGATGCGGCAGCGGGTCAACCAGCGACGTGTGGACCGCTAGCAGCGGATCAAACAAATGCGCCAGCCGGATGCGCTGAGCCTCTGAAACAAGTCGAAATAGCTCGCCATCACCATCGAACGCCCAAGGCCGGCCGACAGCAACGATCTCCAGATCGGACTCACGCCAACGCTGGACAAGTTCATTGCCGACCCGCCCGTCGGGGGACTTGTAAGTTACTTCAGCCGCGTCCGCTCCAAACCACTGGATGCTGACGATGTTGACGCTAATGTGCGGAACGAGCCCCTTAACGGACGCTCCAACCTGGAGATCTTCGAGACGAACCATGACCGCTATCGTAGGTTGCGATGACCGCCGTCATTGGTCATTACTGACGCTGTCGTGAACAAGTGCCGACTTACTGCAGGCAGCATGGTCAGAGAGCCGAAGAATCCGACCGAAGTGATCGACGGGGAGTCTGATCATCGGTGATCTTGAACGATCTTGAACGATGCATCGTTCATGTTGAACGATTTCGAACGATTAATCGTTCATGTTGAACGATCTTGAACGATAGGTCGTTCATGTTGAACGATCTTGAACGATACATCGTTCATGTTGAACGATCTTGAACGATACATCGTTCGTCGTGAGAAATGTGTCAATCAACCTGCCACCATCGGCTCAGTCGTGTGACGCGCCTATAGCATCGGTCGAACCGGCCAACTCTGCAGCCAACGCCCGACTCGGTTTCTTGCAATGAACGAGCATCGACCCCAACCGTCAGCGGCCCACATGAACGAAAAAAAGCGCAGATCGACTATCTCGACCTTCGCCAAAGGGCGCGCTACGGCGGACGGCGACGCTACTCGTCGCGACCTTCGCCTCATAGTGCTCATCTTGGATGCGGGCGTTACCTTGGCTGCATCCCTTTTTTATTCGTTCTTTCCTTCATCTTTTTTTGCACATGCTCGCTCGTCTTTTCCGGTTTTATCTTTCTTTTTACCTTAATTGAACTTGGATCAATTGAAAGCGGTGGCTTTACGTTTCGTCCTCTTTTGTAGTTCCCATAGAATTTTCCAGTCGATTCCGTATTGTGACCCAAAACACCAGCGATCATCGCTTTCGTAAATCCATTCATGCGCATAACCTCAGCTAGGGCGTGTCGAAAACAATAAGGTGACACGCAATCGTCTGGACTGTCCTTTGATCGCTTAACTGTATCGTTGTATTGATCTACTGTGTTTTGCGCTGCTGCAACTTTCTTTAGGAACTCGGCCTGCCTTTTCGCCTTGGACCCCTGAAGCTCGGGAAAGCATTTCCTAGACTTTTCTGCCAATTGAGTCCTTATAGCATCTGTATCTCTTTTAGTAGCCGATATATGATACGAATTCATTCCATTGGCCTTCATTTGCTCCTTGAAGAATTCAGGTATTTCACTCAATACATATTCACGCGTTGGCTGGCCTGTTTTGGCCGTAACTTTTGCGGAAAATATGAGCGCTTTAAATTGACCATCAATCTGACGTTCGATCACGATGCGACCACGCAATTCAACCGGACGCACACCGGTTATGGCCATGAAACTGACTAGGGCGGCATAATAGGGGTTTTTAATTTCTCCAATCAAAGCTTCCTGCCAACCCTCTTTCAGCAATGAAAGGATAACCTTTTTGCTTTCATCGGGTCCACTGATAACGGCCCAGTGCTTTTTGACTGCGCTGCACGTCAGCTCTGCCAAGCTGCGAATCTCCGAACGATCGATTTCCCATCCGATCGCGTCACGACTGACCCCTCGAATTTGGGTGCCAATGTCAATCGCCTCCTCTCTATAGTTCGCTAAGAAAAAACACAAGCTTCGCCGGTACCGATAATACGTTTTCGATTGCGAGGCTGCCTCAATCAGGCCGCGTAAGAGCAGCGTCGATATGTCGCTTAGGGTTTCCGCATTGCCTACCGCCTGTGTCCACATCCGCTTGCCATCTCTGATGTATCCTGTCCAACTCCGCGCACTCAATTTGTGCCTGGCCGCTTCTTTCGTGACGTCATAGTGATCTCCAAGAAGTGGCTCGTCGAAAGCCGAATCCCCAAGAGGCAGTGGGCCGCCTCCGGCGTCCGGCGGCGCCGCAACCGACGCGGCCAGCCCGCCCACGGGGCGGTCTGTCACGTCAGTCGCATCGGGCGCCGCAAATACCCCCCCCCTCCTGACGTCGGGGGGACATTGTTGAAGGTTGAGCTACATTATTCGAAGGCTTCAACAATGTCGAAATCCCAACAGCCGACCTAGGAGGATTAGCACTAGGATGTGGGCCACCAGGATGTGTCTGCGCGCCAGAACACGAGGAGATCCCAGGAGGAGTCGACCTTCCAGGATGCAGCGAGGCGCCGGGAGCAGACTCTGCCGATGCGTTCTTGAGGCCAGTCTCCTTATGGCCAGGAGAGTTGGTCTCGCCCTGGGTTAAAGCTGCGCGCTTTTGCTCGCGCACGTCTTTCCCCAGTCGACGAAGTTGCGCCAGAAGCGCATGATCTTCTAGGACGTTCTTCATTTCTCTACCTTTTTTGATTCATCATTTCAAGGCTGCTTCGACAGATCTAACCTTGGTGGGTCGATTCAGCCTTTGGATGCGCCTGCCAACGAGTCGTATTTCTTGATATAACGGGATCGAGCCAGAAGGGATAGACATTTTCATGGAAACAAATGAATTTCGATCCCCTACTGCTTAACTGAACCGAACAACCATCGGTAAGCCTCGTCAATTCAGTGCCTAAATTTTGGCACAAAGCAGGAGGCCATAGGATCCAATCCATCGAAAATCTCCAGAATTTTCTTGAGATTCATGGGAACTTTCCGATAAGAACTTAATCCAACAAGTGATTTTAAATATTCATTATTAACTTGACATGTGTGCAGTAAAATTTATGGAGTTTTAAATAATCTCACTGTCCAGCGGGTCGATTATTGTTACCCGCGTCAATATAATTAATTTGATTATTTTTTGAGCTGCGCCCGACCACCGATAGCCTGATCGATCTCAGTTCGTCCCAGCGACAAAGCCCGTCGTCATCGAGTCTTGGTCTAGGCTTCGTAAGATGGTGTGGTCGCATCTTCAGAAGCTCAGAAGCGCGCTGGCAAGGGCCATCAACGCGATCTGAGCTCATGCTTGCGACAAGGAATTGCTGGTGGCTTTGTGCGCGCGGTACCGGCAGGACGAGCGTTAGACGGCACGAGACAGAAGCTGGCAGCATGAGATAAGACGCGCCGGCAACCTCTGCGTTTCCTGATCGATCCAAGACCGCTGCATAACTGGTAGCACACCCGATGCGTGCTTGACCGATCTGCGCTGCAATGCCGGCAGGAGGTGATAGCGATGGACAGCTTCTTTCTGATGGGCGCGCGCCCGCTGGTCGAAGGCAGCCCGAGCATGAAGCTGCACGAGCTGCTCGACTGGAGCGCCATTGCCGGGAAGTTGAAAGGCCTGTACCAGCGCGAGATCTCCGGCGCCGGCGGCCCCGAGCCTTATTCACCGCTGGGCATGTTCAAGCTGATGCTGCTGGGCCAGTGGCATGGCCTGTCAGACACCCAACTGGAGCAAGCGCTGCGTGTGCGCCTGGACTTCATGGTCTTTACCGGCTTCGAGCCAAGTAGGGGTGAGTTGCCCGACGCCAGCACCATCTGCCGCTTCCGCAACCGGCTGGTGACTGCCGGTGTGGATCAGAGGCTGCTGGCGCTCATCAACAGCCAGCTTGAGCAGCGCGGCCTGAAAGTGCAAGGTGCGCGCGGAGCCATCATCGATGCCACCATCATCCCCAGCGCGGCCAGACCGCGCCAGCATGTGCAGGGCGATGGCAAGCAAGCGAAAGTTGTCGACAGCGCCGATTCAGATGCCCGCTGGGTCAAGAAAGGCAAGCAAGCCTTCTTCGGCTATCGGGGCCACACGGCAGTCGACAGTGACGATGGCTACGTCGAACATGTGCATGTTCATCCAGCCAATGAGGCCGAGATCACCAAACTGCCCGAGATCGTCCAGACCTTGGCCCCCGGGGTCGAGGCCGTGCTGGCCGACAAGGGCTATGCGAGCAAGGCAAATAGAAACTGGCTCGCCGAGCGCGGCATTGGCGATCTGATCCAGCACAAGGGCAGTGCGGGCAAGCCGGTGCACCCACTGCTCAAGGCCTTCAATCAGAAGATCGGCAGCATCCGTTTCAAGGTCGAGCAGGCCTTTGGGACGATGAAGCGCCGATTCCACCTGGCCAGAGCCCGGTACTTCGGAGCGGCCAAAGTGCAGGCGCAGATGTGTTGGGCGGCACTGGGGATGAACCTGCTGAAGGCCCATCGCAAGCTCAAGACACCCTCGGCTAGGGTGCTCGTACAAATCACAAGCCTCACTGTCTCTTGGCGTAATAGATTTTCGAGAACTTCCCGGGTTTCCTGTGGTATGTCGCCGTGATGCAATACGGCTCCCGACGAAACGGTTTTGGTACCCAACCAATCCTGCCCGTACTCTGCCGCTAGGTAGGCGACGACTGGTGCCAAGGCCGCTTGGTCAGCGTAGCTTTGAGGAGACGGTAGATCAAGCGGCAGAGCAAGCTGTTTGCTCAGTTCTTCAGCCATCCCTATTGCGCCGCGGTCCCCCCCGCTTGTTCCCCGCAAAGAGAGCCACCGTCCCGATTCTCAGTGCCTTCCGCGCTGCGGCGACTGCCAGGACCTTGTTGGACGCAAAGCTATATGTCTTCAACCTCCCAGTGTCTTCGTTCTGATACTGGAACGCGGATCTGCCGAGGAAATTCGCCATACGGTAGCTGGCGTCATCCTCTAGCTGCGGGTGCATCTCCAAATCAATCTGCCGGTTCACTCCGTCACCCCGAGGACGGAGAACGGAATACTCGGCAATTGCTGGGCGGTATGAACTCCTGACAACGCCACTTTCGTCTCCCCCTAGCCAGGAGTTGATCTCCTCAACGTTGGGCACGATGGCGGAAATGAAGACGAAACGAGGAGGGCCGCTCAGCCTCGTTTTCAGTCGGGCAAGCAGCATCTCCAGGCCCACGCCACGTCCCTCGCCGTCAAGGAGGTGTCCCTCGTCGCAGATGACGAGGGAAATTCTCGGAACGAGCTCGCCGGCATTCAAGAGGCCAGACAGTGCCTCCGGGGTAGCGATGATCACTCGTGTCGCAGCAAGGTCGTGAACCTCATCGCCCGTCGGCACGGTGCCACCGTAGATGCATTTCGCCGGGATTCTAAGGTCGTTGAGATGTCGGACCAGACTGCCTTTCAACTCGGAAGCCAACGACCGAAACGGCACTAGCAGGATTGCGATCTCCGTTCGTGTCTTTCCAGCGTGCCAGTAGAGGAGCGTCTCCATCAGCGCGGTCTTCCCAGCGCTGGTTGGCATCTGAAGCGAGAATGTCTGGTCGGACTCAATCAGGCCGCGCTTTATTGCCTCGATTTGCGAAGGGAAGAAGTCCCATATTGGTGTGCGTCGCCTCAGTAGCGATTGAACGAAGGGAGTCCAGACTGCGCTGTCCCCATCGGGCAACACGGCTCGGACGTTCGTACTTGCGAAGCGCCTAACCAGGTTCTCCAGTAGCCGTGCCGGGATCCATTCGGTGGCACTTACGTCCAACTTCCTCGCCGCATCTTTCTCCGTGCTCAGGCGGATGTCCTCGATCTGCTGGAGCGCCCCTCTTTCCAGAGCATCAAGCAGGTATCGGCCTAGCTGCGACCTCATAGCAGTGGGTCGCTCGAGTAGGTCTGCGCAGGCTAGGTAGCTTTCTGACTCGGCGG
Source organism: Ottowia sp. SB7-C50 (assembly GCF_033110285.1). Lineage (NCBI taxonomy): Bacteria > Pseudomonadati > Pseudomonadota > Betaproteobacteria > Burkholderiales > Comamonadaceae > Ottowia > Ottowia sp. SB7-C50. The sequence goes on along the minus strand of NZ_CP136995.1, from coordinate 1,798,760 downwards.
GATCGCCACGGCGGCTCTTTATGGTTATGTTTGCTGAGGCTGGGAACCCACCGCAATAAAAAGCAGTTGCGGCAAACAGGGTCGCTTCCGGCTGCGAGATGCCCGAGCGCTTGAGCTCTTGCTCTTGCCCAGGCGCGGCAATCAATGCAAGCGCGTTCCCTAGCCTCGACCAGCCGTCAGCGTCTTCTGACCGGGTTCGCATTCTGGTGAACAACTCGCCCACAAGTGCTATGTAGTAGTCATCAGTTCGAGCCTGAACTTCAGCTTGCCGAACGGTGATTTGGTCCACCTTGAAGCGTTCGCTGTGCCTGACTGCGTCCGCATCGCCAATCCATCGGAGGAGGTGCTGGTTCATACCAGGCTACGTAGCAGTCTTTGAAGGAGCGGCTACGACCTGAGCCAGCGGCACTGCATTCATTGCGATTGCGTATGCCTGCTGGGCCTTCGGGTCAAGCTGCAGTTCGTGGAAGGGCACGACACGGCGGTATAGGCCTGAATGGCCCCCCCTCCTTGACGGGCTGTGCCCAGATGCAGTCCAGCAGGAACTCCTTCGCTATTAGTGACGCTTCAACCGTTTTGGCGTTGACGACGAGGGCGTTCAGGTTGTTGTTGTAGAAGACATCGTCATCGGTCATACGCCGGTGTTCGGTGTCGAACTCGGCGAACAGCCAGACCAGCAGTCCGCCTTCCTGCATGTAGAAGTCGCGCCGCGCGGCGATGACATCCAGGTGCGTCGTGGACAGCTGGATCTCGAAGGCAATGGGCAGTCCGTTGTACATGGCTTTGACGTCCGGTCGCCGGCGGGTGCCGGTCAGCGGGCCTTTCCAGGTGGGCTCCTGGGCAATGTCTTCGAACCGGCCATCCACCGCCAGGCACTGGCAGAGCCAAGCCTTCATGCGGCGGTGTAGCCTGCTTTCCTTTGCGCCGTTGTACTTGCGGGCATTGATTTCGTCCTGGCTCAACTCACCCTTGGTCTGCGCGGGGCAACTGCCATCTTCGTGCCGGTGCTTGAAGAAGAACTTCGGTTTGTCTTTGGAGCGGCAGATGTGGACTGCGACGCCGCACAGCGAGCATCGATAGAGCGGATCGTCGTTGCGCATCTGGGTGCGAACCGCCATGCGTAGCTGCATGAGCTTCTCGTAGTCAGTGCCCATCACGACCGAAACTGGCAGATGCCAGCCCGTTTCGGTCTCCATCACCTCCTTGACCTCGGGCTTGTCGAGTGCAAGCGGCTCGCCCGGAGTGGGCCGCTCCTGCTCCCGCCGGCGGGCGGGCCGAAGACGTCCGTCGGTCTCATGCTGAAACGGGGAGACTACTTCTTCCATGTCTATCACCGAGCCATGTTTGCGGGTGCCGTGCGTGTGGCCAATTCGGCAGGCACCAGGAAGTCGTGCGTCCTTCTCGGCCGCAGGCGCCGCGGCCTGATCGCATCCAGCGTCTTGGACTCCGCCATTAGCAGGTCGTAGAAGTCTTCCGCTCGCACCGCCTTCTCGTCGTCTGCCCTGATACGCACCAGGGGCAGCCCGGCGAGCTTGAAAAGCAGGTTCTTCAGCTCGTCGCGCTCGGCCGCTTCCTCGGTGTCGTGGTGCACGGAGTCCAGCTCGATTCCGGCCACCGGGTCTTCGTCGGCGGTGCACAGCAGGACATCTACCTGCGCCAACCAGGCGTATTGGCGGACCCGCGCCGGAACGATCGCCTCGAGCTTGTCGATGTCGATGAAGTTCTTCACCGGCATGTTGGGGTAGGCCTGCAGCGACGGGAAGAACTGGCGGACCGCGCACAGGAACTCGCGCTCCTGCTGGCTGGCACAGGCGTTGCGGCGGAAGTCGAACGCATCGACCGCAGCCCAGACGCCAAAGGTGAAGGCGCTGACGACGGCAATCCGCTTCATCTCCGTTGCAGCCAGCCGCTGGCCGCTTGGCGCCGAGGGCGGCGACCACCGCACTGCTTTCGGCCTTACATCTTCCCCGGTGATCAGCGGCTGCACCGGCGTGACCGTCGCCGGCTCCACCTTGCGGACGGCATCGTTGATGAGCAGGTTGATGGCAGCGAGGAGGTCGTCCTCGACGAGCAGCAGCTTGCCGGAGCGCACCATGCGGTAGAGCCGAACCAGGGATGTGGGTGGCACGCATTTCTCCTGGAGCGCCGTGCGCAGCAGCGGTGGGAACACCCGCTGAGTTAAGGCAGTGACCACGGGCTCGAAGGAGTGCTGTTGGCAGTAGTCCTCCAGGGCGGTCAGGAAGCCGTCAATGTCGCGGGCTTCGAGGAGCTCGCGCAGATTCTCGGCGACCGGCGTCATTGCGCAGCTCCTTCGCGCTCGTAGCGCACGAGGAGCGCGTGTGCGAACGCCCACGGCCACGTCTTCACTCCCGGCACTTCGGGCAGCAAGCCTTTGGTCGAGATGAGGTGCGGCGACACCGCCACGTACAGCCGCATGCCTAGGGCCTCCGCAGACATGCGCAGTTCTTGGGCATCGTTGGCGTACACCAGGTACGGCAGATCGCTCTCCATTGGCAGCCCCCCAGCCGCCACCATCTTGTGCATCTGCAGCGCGCCTACGAACTCGTCGATGGCCTTGTGCACATCGGCTGCGGTCTGCTCGTCGAGATCCTTCGGTTTGACGTAGCGGACAGCATCCACCCGTGGCAGCAGGCTGTACAGCAGCTTGTCGTCCGTGACGGGCGCCATTTCGGCCAGTGTCGGCCAAGCGAACACCTTGTTCGGCTCTTCGACCTCCAGATCCTCCAGCATCTGCATTACGAAGCCCACCGGCAGGATGGCCTTCATCGGCAGCGGCTCGGCGCCGAACTTCTCAATGTATCTCTCCCAGGTCAGGCCAGCCTTATTCAAAATGCGCAGCAACCGGTGCAGATCGACACGCCACGTCTCCGGCGGCCCACCCAGATAGTCAACGCGCTTGGTTATGTCGTGGTGGCGGAAGCCGCCGTCGTGGATGCGCCGGGCGAGCTTGTAGCGGCGCAGCAGCCGCTCGCAGTCCGGGATGCCAAGCTGCCGGTTGACGCGCCCCGGCACGAATTCGTCAGGCTTCAACGTTTCCAGCGCCCACACGTAGCGCTCGCCATTGACGAACCAGGCCCCCGCGCCCTCTTGCGGGATGTGCACATCGATGGACACCGGCGTGCGCGCGGTCTGGTCATCGCGCAGGGACAGCTCCAACTGGTGCCAGCAGGTCAGCTCGTCGCCACGGGCTATTTCGTAGCCACTGTGCGGGTCGCCCTCATCCGGTTCCCGCAGCAGCACCAGCTCGGAATTCAAGACGTCGCCAGCAGCCACGGCGTTGATGTCGCCGGCTCGGTCATGGGAGTTGGCGCACAGGTAGAGCGTGGCGTAGCCGTCCAGCACGGCCTTGCCGGTCTCCTCCAGGTGCCGGCGCAGCTTCTCCAGCGCGGCCGGCGCTTCGGCCAGCCAGTCCTGATCATCGTCAGACACTGGTCCGACACCAGCTACGGTCCACAACTCGTTGCGGCCCGGGCCTGCACCTTCACCTTGCTTGGGCACAGGAACCATGAAGCGAAGCAAGCGGCCGGTGAAGTTCATCACCAGCACGCCCAGCGGCAGCTGGCCGCTGGCATGTAGCTTGTCGGCCCAGGCGCGCAACGCTGCCGCAAGCTCGCTCCAAGACGCGAAGTCGGACTGCCGCATCTGGGGGCCGCTGTCGATGACCTCGAAGCGCAGGCGCGCAACCGCCGTCTCGTCATCGGTGTGCCAACTGGCGTGACCGTTCAGCCGGGCCGCAGCATGCAGGGCATTCACGTGCTTGAGCGCGATGCGCCGCTCTTGCAGCGCCTTGCGCAGACGCTTGGCGAGTGTCTTGTGATCCTCGCGCGGGTCGATGCGCAGCGACTGGACGACGTCGAGCGCTTGGTCGAAGGTGAAGCGTGGTGCCTGGGCTTGGAGAAAGGTCCAGAGAGCGCCGGCGCGTGCCTCGTCGGTCAGGGGCGCCGCCGAAGCAGCAGAGGGGGAAGGGGATGCGGCCGCAGCGGCCGAAGAACCCGAAGTGGGCGTTGCCATGGATTGAGCTCCGTCATGGAAAGCACAATGAAGAACGGCACGCGTTGTTCGGCTTTCCGGGACTCAAACCAAGCCGGGAAAATGAACGGGGTACTTCACGCTGGTTTTGCCAGGCCGGACAGGTGTCCGGTGCGTGCACTGACGGGAGCAACTCACCCACGGTTCGGCTGAACCGCGACCAAATCGTAACCAGATTTGTGCGCCGACGTCAAGTCTCAGAATCCGTATGCTCGCTCGAAACGGTTTTCAGCTTCAAGGGTGTCGCCTTGAAGTCGGGCATCGCAATGCCAGCGAGCATGGCCCATAGAAAGTCGTAGGCTGTGTGATCGAGCACGAATCGGCATGTGAAGCTTTTAGGAAGCAGTCGAGAAATTCGCGGAGCCTTCCGTTCGATTGGCTTGTGGTCGATCCGACAGCCTCTTGTTAGCCCACCGTTGATGCTGGCGGTCGAAGATCGTCCGCTAACGGGACGTATTGAGACACGGACGGACCCGTGGCGATGGTCCGCTCCGTGCCTTGTTCTGCCTTTCGCAACGCGTCGTGAGGCCGCCCTGGCAGAAGCCCCTCCGATTCGTAAAACTTCCAAGTCCGGGCTTGGCGCGCTCACCCAAGTGCGTTCGACTGCACCGCTACCGCATGTATTCGGCGAGATTGGCGCAGGCCGTCAAGCATCCCGTACCGTCTTCTTTTTAACAGGCGCCTTCTTCCTCGTCGGCGCCTGATCAGTACTTGTCGACGCTGACTCAACGTGCGGCGGCTCGGGTATGTACTCCACCAGATCGGAAATCTGACAGCCAAAGAACTCACACAACTTGCCCAAGTTGTTGGTCGTTGTGTTGAACGGTTTGGGGCCGATCATCAAGGACAAAGTCGGTCGCACGATTCCCGTCGCTTCGCTGATTTCTTTCAGCGAGAGCCGGCGTTGGTGCTTGAACTCGTACTCCTCGATGACCCGCCGCAGCAAAAAGCGAATCATTGGTTCATCTCTTGGTCGGAAGTCTCCATTGTATGTTTTTCGCCAAAAGACCGCATTGGTAGTTGACAACTACCAATGATAGGTATTCAATGCATACACCAGAACTTTGGAGATACAGATGAAGCTGAATCGATCACAACTGCAACTGGCCTGGGCCGCAGGATTCATTGACGGTGAGGGCTGCGTTCGCATTGCCCGCCGTCGCACCAAGCGCAACCCGACGTATAGCCTGGAGGTCACTGTGAGCCAGAACTGCCTTCGCACGCTCGAGCACCTGAAGCAGGTTCTGGGCGTGCCGTGCGGGGGCTCCCTGATTCACACAGGCACTGGCCGCGTTCGCAGCAACGTCTACTACCTGACCTATCGCAGCCGAAATGCGCTGGAGGTTCTACGGTTACTGCAACCATTCTTGGTGCGCAAGCGTCGAGAGGCAGAGCTCGGGATCGAGTTTGCAGAGCACGTTACCCGCGTGCAATGGAACCCGTTCCAGACGACCCTGAACGCTGAGCAGCATCGCCTCGCACTCCACAAGCGGACAGCCATCGTTAACGAAGCAATTGCAAAGGCGCGCGGCGCGAACACTGAGCAATTGATCGATGTGATCTACAACGCCTGCAAGACCAAAGGCGGAATGTTCGTGGTGGGGATCAACCTGTACCCGACGATGATCGCCGAAGAGGCGCACATGCTGTTGCCTGCCGCCCACCCAGGCGAGGCGAACCTCACGTCGATGAATGGCGAGCGACGTCTGCGACTGTCCGAGAAGTTCATGGACCCGCCGGGCTCTGCCAAGGCAGACTGCCTGATCGCGGCGGACATCGCCAACACGCTGAAAGCGATGTACCAGAAGCAGGGAAAGGCCGACATGGCTGCTCGCTTCGACGGCTTCAACTGGACGAGCGAGGAAGACGCCTTCAATGACGGTTTTCGTCGCGCGGGGCGGCCTGGCTCGCCGCCCATCGACAGCCAGGGTGGCGACACGGGTTACCTCGCCACCTACGAACTGCTGCGCAAGGCCGGCAACAACGGCGTGCAGTTGCCAATCAAGGAGGTCAAGGACGGCAAGTTGATCGGCACGGAAATGCTGTATGCCGACTACAAGTTCGACACCAAGGACGGCAAGGCTGAATTCAAGCCAGCGCCGTGGAACGGATTACCGAAGATGGTGTCCGATCAGAAGGCAAAGCACAAATTCTGGATCAACCAGGGACGCGCCAACGAGGTGTGGCAGACCGCATACCACGATCAATACAACAGCTTTGTGCGCGATCGCTATCCCATGGCCTACCTGGAAATGAATCCAGCGGACGCCTCGCAACTCGGCATCAAGGCTGGCGATGTGATCGAGGTGTGGAACGACTTCGGAAGCACCTATGCCATGGCATACCCGATGAAGTCGATCAAGCCCGGGCATACATTCATGCTGTTCGGCTACATCAAGGGCGTTGCAGGCGACGTCGTGACATCCTGGGTGGATCGGAACGTCGTGCCGTATTACAAGGGCACCTGGGCCAGCGTCCAGCGCGTTGGCAGCGTTGAGGACTGGAAGCAATCTATCAGCTTCAAGGAACGGCGCTACTCATGATCCGCGGCACGGCGACGAGCCCGGAAAAGGACGAACCTGCAACGCTGCAGGTCGCGGCGAATGGCTTCGAGCCCATAGCACGGGTCGATTTCGATCGGGCACGTGATCTGATTCAGTCACGCCGCCACGTCGGGCCGCGGTGGCTGGTCGATCCGGGTCCGAACAGTGATCAGTTGGAAGAGCTGCTCTGGCTCGCCGCCGCCGCGCCAGATCACGGTCGATTGATTCCGTGGCGTTTTGTGCTCGTTCCTGCCGAGTCACGGCACTTGCTCGGGCGTGCCTTCGCGCTGGCGCTCCTCGACCGAGATCCTGGTGCCTCTGAAGAGCAACTGGTCACCGCACGCGAGAAGGCAGACCGCGCTCCAGTTCTTTTGGTTGCCATAGCGTGCACTGTCTCCGACAGGGCAGATGTGCCGCCCGTGGATCAGCTTGTGTCGCTTGGAGCGGCGATACAAAACATCCAGCTTGGGGCTGTGGCCATGGGATTCAGCGTTGGCCTGAGCAGTGGGCGTGCCATGGACTCCATGCACGTCAGATCCCTCTTTGAGCTTGCGGAGAGCGAGCGCGCGATCTGCTGCATCAGCATTGGACGCTCCGTCAAATCGAATGGAGTCGGACGCGTGCGTCCAAATGTGGATGTGCGGTCGTTGCCGCCCCCCCCTTTGAGTTCATTGAGATGCACCACCTCAAGTCGGTTACTCGCCCTCGGGTCATCGGACTGGCGCTCTGCCGCGCCAAACGCCGCCCGCAGTGCAAGGCGGCCGATACGACCCATCCCATTGATGCCAACTTTCATCACTTTAATTTAACCCTTAGAGAACTATTGAATTGTCCGCACGTATGTGACGATTTCGTGAAGCCCGAGCGGATGCCTGGGTTAGCCTCTCAGTTCAGCCGTGTGCTCGCAATTGGCCAGCGCACGCAAGCGCGCCGCGCCCACAGGCTCGTTCGCCAGCAGCGGCACCACGGCCCAGCGCTGGGCGTGGCGGCTGCGGATCCCGTCGATCTCACGCAGTTCGCTGTCTGCGCGGCGGCGCAGCAGCGGCGAGGCCACGGGTGCAGCGGCGATGCAGTTATTCACCACCCAGGCCCAGGGCTCGATGCCGGCGCGGCGCAGGTCGTCTTGCAGGTGCGCGGCTTCCAGTACGGGCGTGGTTTCAGCCAGCGTGACGATCAGCACCTTGGTGCGGGCCGGGTCCTGCAACTGCATCATGGGCGTGGTGAAGTGGCTGCCGGTCGCCATCTGGCGCGCCACGTCGCGGTGGTAGGCGCCGGTGGCGTCGAGCAGCAGCAGGGTGTGGCCGGTGGGCGCAGTGTCCATCACCACGAACTGGCGACCGGACTCGCGGATAGCGCGCGAGAAGGCCTGGAACACGGCAATCTCCTCGGTGCAGGGCGAGCGCAAATCTTCGGCCAGCAAAGCGCGGCCGGCCTCATCCAGCGCCGCACCCTTGGTGGCCATGACATGGGCCCGATAGGCCTCGGTGGCGGCGTGCGGATCGATGCGGCTTACGGCGAGGTTGGGCAACTCGCCCGCCAGGGTCTCGCTCAGATGCGCGGCGGGGTCGGAGGTCGTCAGGTGCACGGGCAAGCCGCGCGCGGCTAGCTCCACGGCGATGGCGGCCGCCAGCGTGGTCTTGCCGACGCCGCCCTTGCCCATCAGCATGACCAGGCCGTGGCCGGGCGCGGCGATGCCGTCGACCAACGTGGAGAGGGTGGGTGCGTCCGGCAGACCGATATGGGGTTCGCTCCCAATCGGCGTGATTCCAGATACCTCGGCTTGCAGCAGTTGGCGTAGCGCTTCCAGACCCACCAGATTGAAGGCTTTGAGCGCGATGTTATCGACCGGCAATTCACGCAGCGCGGCGGGCAGATTGGCCAACGCCGCCCGCTCGCGCCGCAGCACGGCGGCGGCCAGTGGGTCGTGCGCGGCTTCGCTTTCGGGCAGCAGGCCGTTGATGACCAGGTATTGCCGGCTCAATCCAATGGCCGCCAATTCCTCGTGCGTGCGCGCGGCTTCGCGCAGCGTGGCGCCCTGGCCGCGCGCGACCAGCACCAGTCGCGTGCGGGCGCCGTCCTGCAGTGCGGCGACGGCGGCCTGGTATTGCGTGCGCTGCTTGTCCAGCCCCGCCAGTGGGCCGAGGCAAGAGGCATCGCCCTGGCCCGCTTCCAGAAAGCCGCTCCAGGCGCCAGGCAGGCTGAGCAGGCGGATGGTGTGGCCGGTGGGCGCGGTGTCGAAGATGACGTGGTCAAACCCGCGCGTGGCCGCGTCGTCAGCCAGCAGGGCGGTGAACTCGTCAAATGCGGCGATCTCGGTGGTGCAGGCGCCGGAGAGTTGCTCCTCGATACCCTTGACCACCGCATCCGGCAGCACGCCGCGCACCGGGCCGACGATGCGGTCACGGTAGGCCTGCGCGGCGGCGGGAGGGTCGATCTCCAGCGCGCTCAAGTTGGACACCGCCGGCACGGCGACGACTTGGTTGCCAATGGAAAGGCCAAACACCTGGCCGACATTTGACGCCGGGTCGGTGCTGACCAGCAGCACCTGCTTGCCGGCATCGGCCAGTTGCACTGCGGCGGCGCAAGCGATGGAGGTCTTGCCGACGCCGCCCTTGCCGGTAAAGAACAGGAAGCGGGGTGGGTTGTGCAGGAAGTTCATGATTGCCCTGAAAGCACTTCAGTCAGCAGCACTTGCCACTGCTCGCTTCGGTTTTGGGCGCGCAACAGCCGATCATTGGCGAGGCATCTGCGCCGCAGCATCCACTTGCTTCCGGCCCAGCGTCGACTTGCAGCAAGGCCCAGCGCGCCAGCTCCGCTCGTTGCGGGTAGCGACCAGCCAGAGCCACCTCACCATCAACGAGCACGAGGGGTAGCGCCTCGGCTCCAGAACGTTCGAGGAAACGTTTCACGATGGCGTTCTGCGCGAATTCCAGCGGTTGTTGCGATAGATTGAAGCGCTGAATGTGTGCGCCCTGGCCAGTGGCCCAGGCGGCGTCGGTCGCAAAGCTCACCAAGGCCTGATCGACGTCAGTGCCGCATACACCGCTCGCGCAACACAGGGCAGGGTCGAAGATTTGGATGCGGGCTGAAGCGGTCATTTTGAATCTCCAACGATCTTTAAAATAATGAATTAATGCTACAACTTTTATAGCCGAACTCAGCCGCAAACTATGATTGGTGACCAACGGTGCGTTGGACGCTCGCCTTCTTCGAAGGGCTGCATGCAACAGGCTCACACGCTGCATCATGCAGTTCAGCGCACTCCTCCGGATGGCCAGCGCAGCACTCGGCGGTCAGGTATTCGATCAAGTCCTGCATCAACGACAGATTGGCGCGATAACGCTGGAACCGCCCCTCGGGCGTGACGCCCAAGAGGCCGGCGTGAGTCAGCGCTTTCAAGTGAAATGACAGGTTGGTTGGAGGAATGTCCAACGTGCTTGCAATCTGTCCCGCAACCAAACCTTCGGGACCCTGGCGCATCAGCAGACGGTAGATGTCCAACCGTACGCCTGACGCGAGCGACTCAAAGACCTTGATGGCTTCATCCTGTTCCATGAATTCAATTATTGTTGAATTATCGTTCGCCGGCAACTGACGTAGGTCAAGCGCCGCTTCTGGATGAATGTTGAGGCCCGAAGGGCTGACGACCAATCACCGAGCGACGGCAAGCTGCACCAGTCCAGAAATTCGCCAAGCTTGGTCAACTGGCGGCTTTGGGTCGTGAAGGGCCGAACACACATCGCCAGCTTGTCCCGGAAGCGCGCCACGAGTGTCACGCGGCGGCAACTTGGCGCACCTTGAAGCGCTAATCCCAGCAGGCGCCGCCACAAAAAAAAAACATTTTGGGTGCCAAATTTGGCACCAAGGCGAGTTCACATGATGCGTCAGACATGCAAACCTTTTGAGGGGATGGCTCTGGAGATGCGAGCAGGCGATACGGCCATTGCTTGTTCGTCCGCCTCGTGGCCGAGCGTGCCTGTCGAGTGGCGACGCTCAAGCTGCGTGCCTATCGAAACAAGGTGAGCCATCGTGTGCTCATCTGAAGTCCTGACGAACTGGTCTCGATCGCAAGCAGGCGTTTCACCCATTCAATTTCGTATGAGACCCAACGCTTCGACCTGCCTATCAAATGCAGCCCCTGGGGGATTAGCCCCTGCTCGATCGCCTCGTACAACTTCGTGCGTCCGACGCAGAGTTCCTTACGAACCTGTCGCTCCGTCAGGAACGTGAGAGGCTTTATCTCTTGATCGACATGACGAAGTGCCGAGCCTTGAAGCCAGACTTGACGGGAGGGCGCTACGGGCGCGCATCGGGTGGCCTGTAACCACGCGACCAAGCTCTCGATGGCACTGCGGTCAGCCGCAGTCGCGAGGCTATGTTTGACAGTCTCAATTTCGTATTCGACCCACCGAACCGACCTTCCGAGCACATTGACTCCCCGGGGTAGCAGCCCGTCCCGGATCAACTCATAGAACTTGGATCTTCCGATGGTGAGACTGCCCATCGCTTGCTCCGCCGAGAGGAACACGATGATCGGTCTTGGTGGGATCTGCATCGGCATATCCACAGAGGAAATAGCACTGATTGAATGCATTGGGGGCACCTCCTTAAACGTCTGCTGCTCGACGTGAGCACATGACGCAAAGTAGACCAATTCCCAAAATTCGCCAAAAACGACCCTGTTGCTTCTCGCCCACATAGTCGAGTGCTTACTTGGCGTTGAGCAGACGCCCTTCGAAACATCGACTCAGTTCCACGCCGGTGTGGGCAAAAGTGTGGGCAAATCTGCCTGGAGCGCTCGGAAACGAGAAACGGGTTACAGCATTTCTGCTGTAACCCGTTGATTTTATTGGTCGGCGTGGCGGGATTCGAACTCGCGACCCCTTGCACCCCATGCAAGTGCGCTACCAGGCTGCGCTACACGCCGACAAGCCTGCCATTATAGCGGCTGCGCGTGCTGCCATGGCGATAGGGTCAGCAATTCGCGAATTTCCTTCAGCTCGCGCTCGACCTCGCGCAGCTGTTCGGGCAGGAGCGTGGTGTCGTCGAACACCCCGTTGTCGTCGAGTGCGCTGATGGGCGCGGCTTCGGCATCGATTTCGTCCACGCCCGCCAGCTGTACTTCAACGCTGCGCGCGCGGGCGCGTTCCGTCTGCACCAGTTCCTGCAGCCGCGTGCGTGCGCCGCTGATGGTGAAGCCCTGGTCGTACAGCAGTTCACGGATGCGGCGAATCATCAGCACTTCATGGTGCTGGTAATAGCGCCGGTTACCGCGCCGCTTGACGGGTCGCAGCTGCGTGAATTCCTGCTCCCAATAACGCAGCACGTGCGGTTTGACGCCGCACAGATCGCCCACTTCACCAATGGTGAAGTAGCGCTTGGCGGGAATGGGGGGAAGAACGGACTCCATCACAACGAGAACTGGCGCAGCAAGCCTTTGAGCGTAGCGCAAGTTTTGGCGGGGCGCCAGCGTGCGCGCGCAAGCTTTGGGTATGCGCGCGAATGGCTATCGGTCGGGCGCGCTGGGGGCGTCTTCCTGCAACTGGTCCTTGAGCTTCTGGCTGGCGTGAAAGGTGACCACGCGCCGCGCGGCGATGGGGATGAGTTCGCCCGTGCGCGGGTTGCGGCCCGGCCGAGGCGCTTTCACGCGCATCTGGAAATTGCCGAAGCCCGACAGCTTGACGTCGTCGCCTGCGATGAGTTGCGTGGAGATCAGGTCGAAGAAGGCGTCGACCATGTCCTTGGATTCGCGCTTGTTCAGGCCGATCTGCTCGAACAGCATCTCGGCCAGCTGCGCCTTGGTCAGCGCCGAGGTTTCCAGGCTGTCGACCGCCAGTTCCAGCGCGTCATTCGGTGGCTGAGTCATTTGCTCCCCTTTCGTGGCCCGGTTCAGCCACGCAGCCGCGCGCCCAGGTCCTGGTGCAGGCGGTCGATCACGGTCTTGACGACGCCGTCGATGCGCTCATCCGTCAGCGTGCCCTGGGCGCTGCCCATCACCAGGCGCAAGGCCAGGCTCTTTTCCTGCGCGCTCATGCCCGCGGCCGCTTCGTTGCCCGCCTGGGGCCGATAAATGTCGAACAGCGTGGCGCTGCGCAGCAGGCCCTCGGTGGCTGCGGCATGAACGGAGTTCATCAGTTGCCCGTGCGTCACGCTTTCGGGCACCACGACGGCGATGTCGCGCTCGGCCGCCTGCTGGCGCGGCACGGGGCGCGCATGCGGCAGATCGCGCTGCATCACCGCGTTCAGATCCAGTTCGAACAGCACGGGGGCCTGCGGCAGTTCCCACTGCTGGCGCCAGCGCGGGTGCAACTCGCCCACGACGCCGATGGCCTGACCGTCCAGCAGGACGCGCGCGGCGCGGCCGGGGTGCAGGGCGGGATGCTCAATTCGCTCAAATGACGGCTGGCGCGGCGCCAGCAGGGCTTCGACGTCGCCCTTGACGTCGAAGAAGTCGACCGCCGCCTGCTTGCCTTGCCAGCTTTGATGGCTGTCGGGCCCGTACGCGGCGCCCGCCACACGCATGGGCTGCGCCACGCCGCGCACGTCGCTTTCAGACGTGACCACCGACGCGTCGCGCAGGAACACGCGGCCGACTTCAAACACGCGCACGCGCTCGGCACGGCGGTCGATGTTGTGCTTCAAAACATGTAGCAAAGAACCCAGAAGGGACGAGCGCATCACGCTCATCTGACTGGCAATCGGGTTGAGCAGCCGCACCGGATCGGTGTTGCCGGCCAGGTCGCGCTCCCATGCTTCGTCGACAAAGCTGAAGTTGATGGTTTCGAGATAACCCAGACGCGCCAGCGCGTGGCGAACCGCAAACGGGCCGCGCCGCTGGGCCGACGCCGTGCGCGGCACGATGGGCGCCAGCGGCGGCGCCTCGGGCAATTGCTGGTAGCCGACGACGCGGGCCACTTCTTCGACCAGATCTTCCTCGATCGACAGGTCGAACCGGTAGGCAGGCGGCGTCACCGTCAGCACGCCCTCGCCTTCGGTGAACGGCAGGCCCAGGCGGCGGAACACATCGGCGCATTGCGCCTGGGTGATGGGCATGCCGATGATCTGGGCCGCGCGCGCCACCCGCAGGGTGACGGGCGCCGACGCGGGCACGCGCGGCTGCTGGTCGTCGATGGGGCCGCACGCGGTTTGCGGCGTGCCGCAGATGTCGATGATGAGCTGGCTGATGCGCTCGATGTGCGCGGCCGTGAGCATCGGGTCGACCCCGCGCTCGAAGCGGTGCCCGGCGTCGGTGGCAAAGTTGAAGCGGCGCGACCGGCCGGCCACCGCCTCGGGCCACCAGAAGGCGGCTTCGACGTAGACGTTGTGGGTGTCGTCGGACACTGCCGTGGCGTCGCCACCCATGATGCCGGCGAGCGATTCGACTTCCTTGTCGTCGGCAATCACGCCCACGCTTTCATCCAGCGCGACGGTGTTGCCGTTCAGCAGCTTGAGCTGCTCGCCCGGCTTGCCCCAGCGCACATCCAGGCCGCCGTGGATTTTGTCCAGGTCGAAGATGTGCGTGGGCCGGCCGTACTCGAACATCACGTAGTTGGAGATGTCCACCAGCGCGGTGACGCTGCGCTGCCCGCAACGCGCCAGGCGCTCGACCATCCACGCCGGGGTGGCGGCCTGCGTGTTGACGTCGCGGATCACGCGTCCGGAAAAGCGCCCGCACAGGTCTGGCGCGCTGATGTTGACCGGCAGCACCTCGTTCGTCGTCACGGCGATGGCGGGAATGGCGGGGGTGACGAGCGGCGCGCCGGTCAGCGCCGACAGCTCGCGCGCCACGCCATACACGCTGAGCGCGTGACCCAGGTTGGGCGTCAGCTTCAGGGTGAAGATGGCGTCGTCCAGCCGCAACGCGGTGCGGATGTCCTGGCCGACGGGCGTGTCGGCCGGCAATTCGAGCAGGCCGCCGTGGTCTTCGGACAACTGCAGCTCGCGGGCCGAGCACAGCATGCCCTGGCTTTCAACGCCGCGCAGCTTGCCCAGCTTGATGCGAAACGGCTGGCCGTCTTCGCCCGGCGGCAGCTCGGCCCCGACCAGCGCGCACGGCACCTTGATGCCGACGCGCGCATTGGGCGCGCCGCAGACGATGTTCAGCAGCGCGCCCTGCCCCACGTCGACCTGGCACACGCGCAGGCGGTCGGCGTTGGGGTGTTGCTCGGCGGTTCGGATCTCGCCCACCACCACGCCGGTGAACGGCGGCGCGACGGGGCGGATGGCCTCCACCTCCAGCCCGGCCATGGTCAGCGTGTCGGCCAGTTGTTGCGTGGAAAGGGGCGGGTTGCAGAACTCGCGCAACCAGGATTCAGGAAACTGCATAGCGGTGTCAGCGAAAAACGGGGGCCGTGCGACGCGGGCGCATCAACGGAACTGGCTCAGGAAGCGGATGTCGCCGTCGAAGAACTGGCGCAGGTCGTTCACGCCGTAGCGCAGCATGGCGAGCCGGTCGATGCCGGAGCCGAAGGCGAAGCCGATGAAGCGCTCCGGGTCCAGCCCCATGTTGCGCACCACCTGCGGGTGCACCTGGCCCGAGCCGGACACCTCCAGCCATTTGCCGGCCAGCGGCCCCGTCCGGAACTGGATGTCGATTTCGGCGCTGGGTTCGGTGAAGGGGAAGTAGCTGGGCCGAAAGCGCAGGATCAGGTCGTCCGTCTCGAAGAAGGCCTTGCAGAAGTTCAGGTACGTGACCTTCAGGTCCTTGAAGCTCACGTTCTCGCCCAGCCACAGGCCTTCGACCTGGTGGAACATGGGCGAATGGGTGGCGTCGTTGTCGACGCGGTAAGTGCGGCCGGGCACAATGACGCGCACCTCAGGGATTTCGCCCGCCGCCAGGGCCGCCGCGTGCTTGCGCGCGTGCGCGGTGGCATAGCGGATCTGCATCGGGCTGGTGTGCGTGCGCAGGCAGTAGGGCTGGCCGTCCTCGCCCTGCATGTCGACGTAGAAGGTGTCCTGCATCGACCGCGCCGGGTGATTGGGCGGGTTGTTGAGCGCGGTGAAGTTGAACCAGTCGTTTTCGACCTCGGGGCCATCGCCGACGTCAAAGCCCATGCTGCCGAAGATCTGCTCGATGCGCTCCCACGCCAGGCTGACCGGGTGCAGCCCGCCTGTGCCGCGCTGGCGGCCCGGCAGCGTCACGTCGAGCGCCTGCGCCTTCAGCTGGCGCGCCAGTTCGGCATCGGCCAGCGCCTGGCGGCGCGCGGTCAAGGCGGCTTCGATGGCCTGCTTGGCCTGGTTGATGGCGGCGCCGCGGGTTTTCTTGTCGTCCACGGACAGCTGCGCCATGCCCTTCATCAGCTCGGTCACGCGGCCGGACTTGCCCAGGAACTGCGCCTTGGCGTTTTCGAGGTCGGCGGGGGTGTCGGTGCGGGCGAAGGCGGCTTCGGCGCTTCGGACCAGTTCGGCCAGATCGGTGGAAGCCAGGGAGTCGGTGATCATCGGTGCAGGGCCCACGGGTTCTCAAATGAAAAAGGGATTGAAGCCAATCAGGCCTCAACCCCTTGAACCACCAGCGCGATCAGCTATTGAAAGTAGAGTGCGCGTGGCGGTGCCGGAATCAAGCCAGCTTGGCCTTGGCCTGCTCCACGATGCCGGCAAATGCGGCCTTGTCGTGCACGGCGATGTCGGCCAGGACCTTGCGGTCCAGCGTGATGCCGGCCTTGTTCATGCCGTTGATGAACTGGCTGTAGGTCAGGCCCAGTTCACGCGTGGCGGCGTTGATACGCGCGATCCACAGACGACGGAACACGCGCTTCTTGGTGCGGCGATCACGGTAGGCGTACTGGCCCGCCTTCATCACCGCCTGTTTGGCGACGCGATAGACGTTCTTGCGACGACCGCGGTAGCCTTTGGCCAGCGCGAGGATTTTCTTGTGACGAGCACGGGCGGTAACACCACGTTTGACGCGAGGCATAGGTTCTCTCCTGTTCCGTCAGTTGATCAAAGGCCGGCAAAGGGCAGCATCTGCGCCATGTGACCCATGTTGGTCTCATGCACATTCACCGCACCACGCAGCTGGCGCTTGTTCTTGGTGGACTTCTTGGTCAGGATGTGACGCTTGAAGGCTTGACCGCGCTTGACGGTGCCACCGGGACGGACGCGAAAACGCTTCTTCGCGCTGCTCTTGCTTTTCATCTTGGGCATTGAATGCTCCGTTTTATTGTGCTCGTGAGGCGTGCGCAAAACAGCTTTGCACCCTTGTTGGCCCCGAGCCACTTGTTGCGGCAGGCCTTTCAGCCTGCCCGTTCGCCGGGTTGCCCCGGCAAATCCTTCAAAAACGCCTGTCCGGTCAGGCCGCCGCTGCCGGCTGCTGCTCGCTGGCCGGCTTGGCCGCACCGGCCGCCACCTTCTTGCGCGCCGGGGCGATCATCATGATCATCTGGCGGCCTTCCAGCTTGGGAAACTGCTCGACGATGATGCTGTCGGCCAGTTCGTCGCGAATGCGGTTGAGCAGAGCCAGACCCAGTTCCTGGTGCGTGATCTCGCGGCCGCGAAAGCGCAGCGTGACCTTCACCTTGTCGCCATCGGCCAGGAAGCGCCGGATATTGCGCATCTTGATGTTGTAGTCACCGTCATCGGTACCAGGGCGGAACTTGACTTCCTTGATTTCGATGACCGTCTGCTTGGCCTTGGCCTCGGCGGCCTTCTTCTGTTCCTGGTACTTGAACTTGCCGTAGTCCATCAGGCGACAGACCGGCGGGTTGGCCGTGGCGGCAATTTCCACCAGGTCCACGTCCAGTTCGCCCGCCATGCGCAGGGCTTCCTGCAGCGGGACGATTCCCAGGGGTTCGTTCTCGGGGCCGTTCAGGCGCACTTCGGGCGCCATGATTTCTCGATTCAGACGATGCGCGCGCTCTTCCCGGTGGCGGCGGTCACGAAAATTGGTAGCGATGGCAAAAATCCTCTAACTAAAAATGCTACGAAACAAGTAGCTACAGCCGCACAATCCACGCGGGCCAGAGCTGGTTTTCTTAAAAAATCAGGCTTTGGAAGCGACGTCCTGGGCGATGCGTTTGGCAAACGCATCGAGGGACATCACACCGAGGTCTTGATTGCCCCGGGCGCGCACTGCGACGGCGCCGGCTTCCTTTTCCTTGTCGCCGATGACCAGGATGTAAGGCAGCTTTTGCAACGAATGCTCGCGTATTTTATAGGTAATCTTCTCGTTGCGCAGGTCAGTTTCCACCCTAAGCCCTTGATTTCGCAGCGTTTTAGCCACGTTTTGCACGTAATCGGCCTGCGCGTCGGTGATGCCGGTCACCACCACCTGCACCGGCGACAGCCAGACCGGCAGCGCGCCAGAGAACTGCTCGATCAGGATGCCGATGAAACGCTCCAGGCTGCCGACGATGGCGCGGTGCAGCATGACCGGGCGGTGCCGCGCACCGTCCTCGCCCACGTATTCGGCGTCCAGCCGCTCGGCCATCGAGAAATCGACCTGCATGGTGCCGCATTGCCATTGGCGGCCGATGGCGTCCTTCAGCGTGTATTCGATCTTGGGGCCATAGAAGGCGCCGTCGCCGGGGGCAATCTCGAATTCGCAGCCTGAAGCGCGCAGGCTTTCCATCAGCGCGTGCTCGGCCTTGTCCCAGCTTTCATCGCTGCCGATGCGCTGCTCGGGCCGCGTGGCGACCTTGTAGATGATATCGGTGAAGCCGAAGTCCTTGTAGACCTTTTGCAGCAGCGCCGTGTAGGCCGTGCATTCGGGCAGGATCTGATCCTCCGTGCAGAAGATGTGCCCGTCGTCCTGCGTGAAGGCGCGCACACGCATGATGCCGTGCAGGCCGCCCGTGGGTTCGTTGCGGTGGCAGGCGCCGAATTCGCCGTAGCGCAGCGGCAGGTCGCGGTAGCTTTTCACGCCCTGCTTGAAGATCAGGATGTGACCGGGGCAGTTCATCGGCTTCAGCGCGTAGTCGCGCTTTTCCGACTCGGTGGTGAACATGTTGTCGCGGTACTTGTCCCAGTGGCCGGTCTTTTCCCACAGCGCCTTGTCCAGGATCTGCGGGCCCTTCACTTCCTGGTAGCCGTTGTCGCGGTACACGCGGCGCATGTACTGTTCGACTTCCTGCCACAGCGTCCAGCCCTTGGGGTGCCAGAACACGGTGCCGGGCGAATGCTCGTCGATGTGGAACAGGTCCAGCTCGCGCCCCAGCTTGCGGTGGTCGCGCTTTTCGGCCTCTTCCAGCATCGTCAGGTACTGCTTCAGGTCTTCCTTGCTGGCCCAGGCCGTGCCGTAGATGCGCTGCAGCATCTCGTTGCGATGGTCGCCGCGCCAGTAGGCCCCCGCCACCTTCATCAGCTTGAAGTGCTTGAGCTTGCCCGTGCTGGGCACGTGCGGGCCGCGGCACAGGTCCTCGAAGGCGCCTTCGCGGTACAGCGACACGTCTTCGTTGCTGGGGATGCTGGCAATCAGTTCGGCCTTGTAGGCTTCGCCCAGGCCCTTGAAGTATTCGACCGCCGCGTCGCGCGGCAGCACGCGGCGCACCACGGGCTCATCCTTGGCGGCCAGTTCTTCCATCTTCTTCTCGATGGCGGCCAGGTCGTCGGGCGTGAAGGGGCGCTTGTAGCTGAAGTCGTAATAAAAGCCGTTCTCGATCACCGGGCCAATGGTGACCTGCGCATCGGGAAACAGCTCTTTCACCGCATAGGCCAGCAGGTGCGCCGTCGAGTGGCGGATCATCTCCAGCCCGTCGGCGTCCTTGGCGGTGACGATGGACAGCGGCGCGTCGTGGTCGATGACGAAGCTGGTGTCGACCAGCTTGCCGTCCACCTTGCCGCCCAGCGCTGCCTTGGCCAGGCCCGTGCCGATGGACTGCGCCACTTCGGCCACCGTCACCGGGCCGGGAAATTCGCGCTGCGCGCCATCGGGAAGCGTGATTTGAACCATGTGAGAACCTCTGGAAATCGCGTGTGTATGTCAAAAAAAGCGGGCAACAAAAAAGCGCGGGTGGGGCCGCGCTTTCGGTATGTTTTGCTGGCACATCGCGCGCTGCGCGCAATGGCTACACCGTCATCGGCCTGACAACCCGTTCCTGGCGAAGGGAGTAGTTCGCGGTGTCATAACCGAAGATGCCTTTCTCGCTCTTGTGTGAGGTGGTTGACCGGCGCTCGCGTGCTGCGGCGCAACAAGTGGGATTTTAGCCCACTTGTCGCCGTGCGCGGTGCGGCATCGGCCGCGGCCACCGTGTGAACTGCGTGTAAAGCTGGGTGAAGGCGCGCCCCTGGCGTCAGCCCACCGCCCCAGCCGACCGTTTTGGGACGGAAAGGCGGGCGGTGTTCGCTCGCATGTCACAGGACGCACCCCATGAAACTGCTTTCATCTTCCGTCGCTCGTCCGGCTCTGCTGGCATCGGTCGCCGCGGCCGCCCTGCTGGCCGGTTGCGTGGTGGCACCGGTGCCGGGCACCGTCTACAACGACCCCTATGGCGGCCCGACGCAAACCGTGTACGCGCCGGTCGCGCCGCCCGCCCCCCTATTACGAAGTGCAGCCTGCCCTGCCCTACCCCGGCGCGATCTGGATCAACGGCTACTGGAACTGGAGCGGCGGCCGCCACGTGTGGACGCCCGGCCGCTACGAGCGCCCGCGCCCCGGCTATCACTACCAGAATCCGCGCTGGTCGCAGGGCCCGCGCGGTGGCTGGCAGCTGCATGGTGGCGGCTGGCACCGATAAAAATCGGCTGTCAGCGCTTGTCTGACGAGCGCTGGCAGCTATCAAGCTAATAGCATCCCGGGTTCAGGCATCGCCGTCGATGCGCCCGGCGACGTTGTCCACCATCACCGGTGTCTCGAAGTACGTCAGCTGCGGGTCGCACCCGTACTTCTGGCGGATGAAGCCGCGCCACGCGTCGTCGTACACCCGTTCGGCGTCGGCGCGGCTTTGCCACAGGTAAACGCCGCCGGCCGTCCGGCCATCTTCCGACAGCAGGTAGTGCTTGCGCACCAGCCCGGTCATGCCCAGGTAGCGGGGCGCCGTGCTGTTGAACACGTCGCGCGCCTGTTCGACGGTCATGGGTTCGGGCAGGGTGAACTGCACCAGTGCGGTGATCATGGTTGACTCCTTCGGGCGGCGGTGCGTGCCATTGTGAACGCGGCGCCCCGGCCGCGCCCATCGCCCAGCTCACGCGCAGGCGCGAGCCATCCAACAAAAAAGCCACGGCGCAAGGCCGTGGCTCTGTCTCCTCGATGACCGCTGGCGCGCGGTCAACCCTCGCTATGGATCAATGGAACTGCTCTTCCTCGGTCGAGCCGGTCAGCGCCTTGACGCTGGACGAGCCGCCCTGGATGACGGTGGTCACGTCGTCGAAGTAACCCGCGCCCACTTCCTGCTGGTGCGACACGAAGGTGTAGCCCTGCTCGCGCGCCTTGAACTCGGGCTCTTGCACCATGTTGACGTAGTGCTTCATGCCCTCGCCGCCGGCGTAGGCCTTGGCGAATTCGAACGTGCGGTACCAGTTGACGTGGATGCCGGCCAGCGTGATGAACTGGTACTTGTAGCCCAGTGCGGACAGCTCGTCCTGGAACTTGGCGATGGTGGCGTCGTCCAGGTTCTTCTTCCAGTTGAAGCTGGGCGAGCAGTTGTACGACAGCAGCTTGCCGGGCGACTTGGCGTGCACGGCCTGGGCGAATTCGCGGGCGAAGCCCAGGTCGGGCGTGCCGGTTTCGCACCACACCAGGTCGGCGTAGGGCGCGTAGGCCACGCCACGGCTGATGGCCTGCTCGAGGCCGTTCTTGACGCGGTAGAAGCCTTCCTGCGTGCGCTCGCCGGTCAGGAAGGGCTTGTCGTTCGCGTCGTGGTCGCTGGTGATCAGGTTGGCGGCCTCGGCGTCGGTGCGGGCCAGCACGATGGTGGGCACGCCCATGACGTCGGCGGCGAAGCGGGCAGAAATGAGCTTCTCGCAGGCTTCCTGTGTGGGCACCAGCACCTTGCCGCCCATGTGGCCGCACTTCTTGACGGCGGCCAGCTGGTCTTCAAAGTGCACGCCGGCGGCGCCGGCGGCGATCATGTTCTTCATCAGCTCGAAGGCGTTCAGCACGCCGCCAAAACCGGCTTCCGCGTCGGCCACGATGGGCAGGAAGTAGTCGACAAAATCCTTGTCGCCAGGGCCGATGCCGCGGCTCCACTGAATCTCGTCGGCGCGCTTGAAGGTGTTGTTGATGCGGCGCACCATGGTCGGCACCGAGTCATACGCATACAGCGACTGGTCGGGGTACATGGTTTCGCTGGTGTTGCCGTCGGCGGCGACTTGCCAGCCGCTCAGGTACACGGCCTCAAGGCCCGCCTTGGCCTGCTGCATGGCCTGGCCGGCGGTGATGGCGCCGAAGGCGTTGACGTAGCCCTTCTTGGCCTCGCCGTTGATCAGGCCCCACAGCTTTTCAGCGCCGCGCTTGGCCAGCGTGTACTCGATCGGCAGGCTGCCGCGCAGGCGCACCACGTCGGCGGCGCTGTAGCCGCGCTTGATGCCTTTCCAGCGCGGGTTGGTGGCCCAGTCTTTTTCGAGGGCGGCGATCTGCTGTTCGCGGCTGAGTTGGGCGGTGGTGTTGGGCATGTGAAAGCTCCGGTTGAAGAGAAAAGAGAACTGTGAGGAACCGATCCGGCACCTGTGGCGCAACGCGGGAGCGCTGCACTGGCGGGTTGCCGTTGAAGGCGATCATACTCTTGTATAAGACCCAAAACCATTCTTATGTCTTATACAAGACAAAATTTATTTCATTGAAAATCAATGGCTTGCGCAGCAGTTTCCTCCATGCGGAATCCATTTTTTCATATCAAGAAATTTTGCGGCGCTGCAACAAACTGGCTTTTTATGATGCGCTTGTGCGATCTCACAATGCAAAATCAAGCAGCGGCGAGCCAGTCACCGCCGATGAGCACCGCCGCCCCGCGCAGGTAGCGAGGGTTGTATTCGTACACGATGCAGCGCAGATCGACCGCGCCGCCCTCCGCCCGCTGCACGGTCACATCCACCACGCGCTTGAAGTACTCGTCGCCCTGCGCGGGGTACAGCCCTTCGATCTCATCCAGTCGCCGCTCCAGCGCGGGCACGATGGCGTAGACCTCGCCATGCACGCGCCCCGCGCCGCCCAACACCACACCCCGATAGGCACCCAAGTCGTACAGCGTGCCCGCCACGTGCGCGGTCCCGACGAACACCGGCGCAGGCGCCAGCCGCGTGATGTCGTTGGCCCCGCCGCGCCGCAAGGTGCCGTAGACGAACACATGCGTCACCGGCTGCGAGCGCTGGGCAAACGATTCGAAGGGCGGTGCGTTCGTCATGCGCCGAGCTTACGGCGACGCCGGCCATGCGCCGCAGCGATGCGGTGCCGTTGTCGCGCACGGTGTGCAGTCACAGATCGCACCGAACCCACATGCAAGTGCTGCGCGGGGCGTTGCCTTGGCATGGCCAGCCCATTGGCGCCGGCTGGCCGTCGCCTATAGTCCCGCATCGCCCTGCCGCCCGCTCGCCGTGACGTCTGCCCCCGCCCTGCCCCGCCCGCTGGCCTATGCCTGCCTGGCGCTGTCGATGAGCCTGGTGGGCAGCTATGTGGCCTTGTCCAAGCCGCTGGCGGCCGTGTTTCCGGTGCTGCTGCTGGCGTGGCTGCGCTTCGGCATCGGCGGCTTGGCCATGGCGCACTGGCTGAAGAAGCCGCCCGGCGAACCGCCCATGTCGCCCCGGACGCGGCGGCTGCTGTTCCTTGAATCGTTTCTTGGCAACTTCCTGTTCACGCTGTGCATGATCAGCGGCGTGAAGCTGACCAACGCGGTATCGGCCGGCGTCATCATGGCGGCGATACCGGCGGCGGTGGCGGTGCTGAGCTGGCTGTTCCTGCGCGAGCGCGTGGCGCCGCGCGTGTGGGCGGGCGTGGCCTGCGCGGTGGTCGGCATCGCCTTGGTGGCGCTATCGAAACAGGAGCTGCCAGCGCTGGACCCGAGCGCGGGTGCGCCCCAAAACACCACAACCCTGGCGTGGCTGGGCAACCTGTTGCTGATCGGCGCGGTGCTGTGCGAGGCCAGCTATGCCGTGATCGGCAAGGCGCTCACGGTCAGCTTGTCGCCGCGCCGCATCAGTGCGCTGATCAACCTGTGGGGGCTGATCCTGACCACACCGTTCGGGTTGTGGCTGGCCTGGCGCTTCGACTTCGGTGCCGTGCCGGTGGCCACGTGGGTGCTGCTGGTCTTCTACGCCCTGGCGGCCTGCATGTGGACGGTGTGGCTGTGGATGACCGGCCTGAAAAGCGTGCCTGCCGCGCAGGCCGGTGTGTTCACGGTGCTGCTGCCCGTCAGCGCGGCCGCCGTTGGCGTCGGCGTCCTGGGAGAGCGCCTGAGCGGCCTGCAGATGCTGGCCTACGGCGTGGCCTTGACCGGCGTGCTGCTGGCCACGGCGCCCAGCCGCACTGCGCGCGACCGGGGCGATGGATAGGCCGACGTGCCGTGCGCGTGGCCAGCGCAGTGCTGGAGTGGCCCAACGGCACGCACAGCCACGCAGAAATCGAAGCGCGACGGCAGCTTGCAGCACTGGCTTGAAGTCGCCCCTGAAGTGCCCGCGGCGCCTGCTGCGCACCACCGGCGCGCCATCGCCGTGTCCAGGCGCACGGCGCACTGCAAAAAAAGCAACATTGCAGAGGGAAAAACCGTGGTTCCCCCTTGGAAGCGTGCTACTTATCCAGTAGCATCACCGTCAGCCAACGGATGCTGAAGCGAAGTTGGCATCACAAGACGACTTTTCCAGCAAAGAGGAACAGCATCATGGCAACTGCAAAGAAAGCTCCGGCCAAGAAGGCCGCCCCGGCGAAGAAGGCCGCCCCGGCCAAGAAGGCTGCGCCCGCGAAGAAGGCCGCACCGGCCAAGAAAGCCGCTCCGGCAAAGAAGGCTGCGCCCGCCAAGAAGGCCGCCCCGGCCAAGAAGCGCACCCCCAGCGCCGCCTTCATGAAGGCCATGACCCCCAGCGCCGCCCTGGCCGCCGTGGTGGGCAGCAAGCCGCTGCCGCGCACCGAAGTGACCAAGAAGGTGTGGGAATACATCAAGGCCAACAAGCTGCAGGACGCAGTGAACAAGCGCAACATCAACGCCGACGCCAAGCTCAAGCCCATCTTCGGCAAGGCGCAGGTCACCATGTTCGAGATGACCAAGCTCATCAACAACCACCTGTCGTGATCGCGCGCTGAGCGCCATCGCACGCAAAAGCCGGCTCGATGAGCCGGCTTTTTTGTTGCCTGAAAGGCTGCCAGCGCTTTATGTATCAGCGCCGGCAGCTATCAAAACCGCAGCTTCACCGATCAGGCAGCGCCCTTGTTCTCGATCGCGTCCAGCGTCATGCGGGTGGTGATGACCTGCTCGCTCAGCATCACCTCGATCAACGTGCCCTCGGCTCGCGCCAGCGCGTCGCGCAGTGCCGGCTCGAACTGCTCGGTGCGCTCGACGCGCACGCCCGCGTAGCCATAGCTTTCGGCCAGCTTCACGAAGTCGGGGTTGACCAGTTCGGTCCCTTCCTGCCGGTGCGGGTAGTCGCGCGCCTGGTGCATGCGGATGGTGCCGTACACGCCGTTGTTGAGCAGCACGACGATGGTCCTGGCGCCGTACTGGCGCGCGGTGGCCAGTTCCTGCCCGTTCATCATGAAGTCGCCGTCGCCCGCGATGGTGACCACCGTGCGCCCGGTGGTGATGGCGCACGCGATACCCGCCGGCACCCCGTAGCCCATGGCGCCGCTGGTGGGGGCCAGCTGTGTCTTGTGGCCCTTGGCGATCCCGTGGAAGTGGAAGTAGCGGTGCGTCCAGCTGGCGAAGTTGCCGGCGCCGTTGGTGATGGCGGCGTCGGCGGGCAGCAGCTTCTGCAGCGTGCAGACGATGGCGTGCATGTCGACCGGCCCGGGCAGCGGCTGCGGCTTCATGTTGGCGACGTGGTCCATGTGCACGGCCTCGGTCCAGCCGCGCCACGGCTGCTCGGCCGGCGGCTGCAGGCCGGCCAGCCCGGCGGCCACGGCCGGCAGGCTGGCGCACAGGGCCAGGTCGGGCTGGTAGACGCGGCCCAGCTCTTCGGCGCTGGTGTGCACGTGCACCAGCTTCTGCGCCGGGCGCGGCACCTTCAGCAGCGTGTAGCCGCTGGTGGTCATTTCGCCCAGGCGCGGACCGATGGCCAGGATCAGGTCGGCATCCTTGATGCGCTGGCCCAGCCGGGGGTTGATGGCGATGCCGACGTCGCCCGCGTACAGCGGGTGGTGGTTGTCGAAGGTGTCCTGAAAACGCATGGCGTTGCCGACCGGCAGGTGCCAGGCTTCGGCAAAGGCCGCCAGGTCGCGCGCGGCCTCGGGCGTCCAGCCGCCACCGCCGACGATGACGAGGGGCTGCTTCGCCTCCGACAGCATCTGGCGCAGCCGCTGCATGCCCTGCGCGTCGGGCTGATACGCGGGGGGGGGTCCCAGCGCGGCGTGGCGCGCAGGCTGTCGGGCACGGGCTGCGTCAGCATGTCTTCGGGCAGCGCCAGCACCACGGGGCCGGGACGGCCGTTCATGGCGGTGGCGAAAGCGCGCGCGACGTATTCAGGCAGGCGCTCGGCGCTGTCGATGCGTTCGACCAATTTGGCCATGCCGAAGGCGCCGAAGAAGGCGCCGTAGTCCACTTCCTGGAAGGCCTCGCGGTCGCGCTGGTCGCTGGCCACGTCGCCCACAAACAGCACCATGGGCGTCGAATCCTGCGATGCCGTGTGCACGCCGATGCTGGCGTTGGTCGCCCCCGGCCCGCGGGTGACGAAGCACACGCCCGGCCGCCGCGTCAGCTTGCCATGCGCCTCGGCCATGAAGGCGGCGCCGCCCTCCTGCCGGCAGATCACGAATTCGATCTCGTCGCGGTGCTGATAAAAGCCGTCCAGCGCGGCCAGATAGCTTTCGCCCGGCACGCCGAACGCATGGGTGACGCCCTGGGCCAGAAGGCATTCAACGAGAAGATGGCCGGCAATGCGTTGGGTCATGCGGGGGGATTATGACTACCCCCCCTGAGCGGCTGACGCCGCTTCCCCCCTCTGCCGCGCGAGGGGGGGGGACACCGCCAGCGGGCGGGCCAAGCCCTTCCGCGGCGATCGCTCACATGGCCTGCGCCGCGCCGTTCGTTTCGTGCCCTTGGCCGCCCCAAGAGGCAATCGAATCAAATCTACCGCCCATCGCCGTGGCGCCGGCGCGAGCAGCTCTTTTTTTCAGAGCATCTTCAAGAGGCGGCCGTGCGCTTGCCCACCCCCAGCGCCGCCACCACCGACAGCGTCAGGAACACCGCCGCCAGCATCAGCGTGGCGGCGTACAGGCCGCGGTCCATGAACAGGCCGTAGATCAGCGGCGCCAATGCAAAGCCCATGTCCAGCCCCGAATACACGGTGCCGTAGACGCGCCCGGTGGCGCTCTTGGGCGTGGCCTTCTTGATCATCATGTCGCGGCTCGGGCCGCCGATGCCGACCGCGAAGCCGGTGGCCGCCAGCATTGCCATCGAACCGAACCCGCCCAGCCAGCCGGTGGCCGCCAGCACGATCAGCACCGCGCCGATGCCCATGGCCCAGGCTACCACGCGGTCGCTCTGGCGCGGCATGCGCGCGGCCACGAAGCCGCCGATGAACATGCCTAAAGCGCCGCACAGCATGTAGGCGGTGATCATGGTCGTCGCCGCCTCGAAGCTGACGCCGTGCATGGCCTGCATGATGGGCGAGGCGAAGTTCTGCACCACCGCCAGCGTCATGGTCGACAGCAGGAAGAACGAGAAGCACCACCACACCACCGGCAGCTTCAGGAAGGCCGTGCCGCTGCCCTGCGCCGCATCGGCCGCGTGGTGCACGACCTCGGTGCGCAGCGCACTGCGGTTCAACACCAGCACCGCCAGGATGCCCGCGTACAGCGCCGCCGCCGCCAGGTAGCCGGCGCGCCAGCCGTGCGACGCGGTGAAGAACAACAGGAACACCGGCGTCAGCGCCCAGCCCAGGTTGCCGCTCAGCCCGTGCGCGCTGAAGGCGTAGCCGAGCCGGCGCGTCGACACGCGCTGGTTGAGGATGGAAAAGTCCACGGGATGAAACGGCGCGTTGCCCAGCCCCGCAAACACCGCCACCAGCATCAGCCCGGCGTAACTGTGCGCGAAATAGCCCGACAGGCAGGCGCAGATGAAGCACACGAAGGAGCCGAACAGCACCGGCCTCGCCCCCACCTTGTCGACCACGAAACCCGACAGCGCCTGCCCCGTACCCGAGATGATGAAGAACATCGTCATCAGAAAGCCCAGCTGCGAGAACGACAGCCCGAACTCCTTGGCGAAGATCGGAAACAGCGGCGGCAGCAGCAGGTGCGAAAAGTGCGAACTGGCGTGCGCCAGGCCCACCAGGCCGATGATCCGGGCGTCCTGCGACAGCGGCACTTCAGGCGCTGGGGCGGGAACGGCTGGCGTGGCGCGCGCGGCGGCGGTGTTCATGACGGGCAGCAAATGCGAAAGGCGATGCGCCCGATTGTTGGGCGAGTCGGGCCAGGGCTACACTTGCTGAAAATCGATTGATCGACAAACATCGTCGAATTCAAGCCAAAACCGCCGTGTCCGACCCGCGCCCGCACGCACCGCCCCGCCCTCGCCCGCCGCGCACCATGCCGGCCTGGATGTCGGGCGACCAGGGACGCTATCGCCCCACGCCCGAGCGCCCCTTGCGCGGCAAGGAAGCCCGCGCCATGCAGCCCGACGCGCATTTCGAGCGGCACCGCCACGCCTGGGCGCAGGTCGCCTACTGCGCCAGCGGCGTGATCCAGGTCAACGTGCAGGACGCGCCGCAGGGCCACGAAGTGACCTACCGCGTGCCGCCCTCGCGCGCCGTGTGGATCGCCCCCGGTGCGCTGCACAGCGTGACGGTGCTGGAGCTGGCCGAGCTGCACACGCTCTACATGGACGCCAGCGTGGTGCCCGCCGGCTGGCAGCGCAGCCGCGCCATGGCGGTATCGCCCCTGCTGCGCGAATTGCTGCTGGCGCTGGAGCATGCCGAGCCGGGTGAGCGCGAACGGCGGCTGGCCGATCTGGCCCTGCACGAAATCGCCAGTGCGCAAGTGCAGACGCTGGGCGTGCCGCTGCCGCGCGCCGACGGCGGCGACAAGCGGCTGCGCGCGCTGTGCCAGGGCGTCATCGCCGCGCCGGCCGAACGCGCCACGCTGGCCGACTGGGCGCGCCACGTGGGCGCCAGCGAACGCACCGCCGCGCGGCTGTTCCGCGACGAGCTGGGCACCAGCTACCAGCAATGGCGCCAGCAGGCGGTGCTGGCCCACGCGCTGCCGCTGCTGGCGCGCGGCACCCCCCGTGGGCCAGGTGGCCGCCGCCTGCGGCTACGCCAGCGAAAGCGCCTTCAGCGCCATGTTCCGCGCCGCGCTCGGCCAGTCACCCAGCAGCTTTCGCGCCCGCACGGCGTGATGCACGCGCGGGCGGCGTTCAGGCGGCCTTAAGGCAACGCTGAACAAGCCCCTCGCGGCGCTGGCATCTGTGGATTTGGGCGGTCTGCAGCGTTGCAAATCCTCGCCATGGCCCACGCTATGGCTGCGGTTTGCGCCTTGCAGCCCATCCCAAACCACAGCGCCAGCCTCCGCGGCGACTCATTCAGCGTCGCCTTAATGCTGGCTTCAGGCTGAGCGTTCACAGTGCAGGCGCGGGTGCCACCGGCGCCCGCACCAACGAGGAGCACCCTATGAGAAAAATGGGCATCGCGCTGCTGATGCTGGGCGCGGCCACCACGGCATGGTCGCAAGCCGCCAAGGTCGGACAACCTGGACGGCTGCTGGCCTCCAACTGCTTTCAATGCCACGGCACCGACGGCAAGGGGCCAGGATTCGAGCGCCTCGCGGGCGGATCGGCCAGCGAGATTTACAACGAGATGAAGAAATTCCAGGCCGGCAAGGAAGGCAACAGCATCATGGCCAAGCACGCCATGGGCTACACCGACGCGCAGCTGCAGGCGCTGGCCGCCTGGCTGGCCAGCCAACGCTGAGCACGAGGGAGAGACCACCATGGACAGACGACAATTCCTGCGCCGCGCCTCGTTGAGCGCGATGGCCAGCGGCACCCTGCTGGCGGCGTGTGGCGGTGGCAGCGACAGCACCACGCCGACACCCGCACCCACCCCAGACCCCACGCCCACGCCACCCGTGCCGGCGCCCACGCCGTTCGCCAGGTCGCGCGTCATCGTCGTCGGCGGCGGCATGGCCGGCGCCACCGTGGCCAAGTACCTGCGCCTGTGGGGCGACGGCATCGACGTGACGCTGGTCGAGCGCAGCGCCAGCTACACCTCCAACATCCTCAGCAGCCTGGTGCTGACGGGCCAGCGCAGCATCGGCAGCCTGGCCTACGGCTACGACAAGCTCAAGGCCAACTACGGCGTGAACGTGGTGCTGGGCGACGTGCTGGCCATCGACCCGGTGGGCGTGAAGGTGACGCTGGCCGGCGGGCAGACGCTGGTGGCCGACCGCATCGTGCTGGCGCCCGGCATCGACTTTGACCTGCCGCCGGGCCTGGCCGACTTCAACCGCATGCCGCACGCCTGGAAAGCCGGCGCGCAGACCACGCTGCTGGCCGACCAGCTCAAGGCCATGCCGGCGGGCGGCACGGCCATCCTGACCATTCCCAAGACGCCCTACCGCTGCCCGCCCGGCCCGTACGAACGCGCCTGCCTGCTGGCCGACTGGCTGCGCGTGAACAAGCCGCGCAGCAAGCTGATCGTGCTGGACGCCAACCCCGATATCGTGGCCGAGCGCGACAACTTCATGAACGCCTTCCTGGGCCTGCACGGCGGGGTGATCGAGTACCACAACAACGCCGAGGTGCTGCAGGCCGATGCGGCGGGCATGAATCTGGTCACGGCTGGCGGCACGTTTCACGGCGACGTCATCAACCTCATCCCGCGCCAGCGCGCCGGCGCGCTGCTGGCCACCGCCGGCCTGGCCAACGCCACCGAGGGCCGCTTCGGCGCCGTCGATGTGCTGAGCTACGCCAGCACCGTGGCCGGCGCAGGCAAGGTGCACATCATTGGCGACGCCAGCGCCACCACGCAGCCCAAGGCGGGCCACATCGCCAACCAGGAAGCCAAGGTGTGCGCCGACGCCATCGCCCGCCTGCTGAGCGGCGGCCAGCCCGACCCGGCGCCGGTGACCAACTCGTCGTGCTACTCCACCATCACCATGTCGCAGGCGTCGTGGCTGCACGCCGTGTTCCAGTACGACGCCGCGGCCCGCGCCATGGCGTCCGTGCCGGCGGCCACGGGCGCTTCGGCCGGCTGGAGCGCGGACGACTTCAAGGACATGAACACCTGGTTCAACGCCTTGATGGCCGACAGCTTTGCCTGAACCTGCGCACCGGGTCGCCGAAAGCGGGCGGACTGCGGGGCGGCGGATGCGCCGCCTCCGCACCAGGGCTTGAAGAAAAATCCGCCTCCAGCGCTCGCCAGACAAGCGCGAGCAGCTATCAAAACATGAGCTACAGCAGCCGCCGAATCAGCGCCATCACACGGTCAAAGCGCGGGCCATAGGGCGGGTACAGCAGCGATCCCGCCGCCCAGCGCGATTGCACGAACACCGCCTTCTGGTGCGTGAAGCGCAGAAACCCCGTTTCGCCGTGGTACGCGCCCCAGCCGCTGGCGCCCACGCCGCCAAAAGGCAGGCCGTCGTGGGCGATGTGCATCAGCGTGTCGTTCACCGTCACGCCGCCGCTCACGGTGCCGTGCAGCACCCGGTCGCGCGCGGCCGTGTCGGTGCCGAACCAGTACAGCGCCAGCGGGCGCGCCGCGCCGTGGATGTGGGCGATGGCGTCCTCGGGCCGGTCGCACGGCAGCACCGGCAGGATGGGGCCGAAGATTTCTTCCTGCATCAGCCGCGTCGAAGCGGGTGCGCCAAAGACGAGCATGGGCCGCAACTGCCGAGCCGTGGTGCCACCACCGCCCGTGGCAGGCGGCGGCCCCACGTCCTCGACCTGCGCGCCGGCGGCACGCGCTTCGTCCAGCAGCGACAGCAGGCGGTCGCGATGGCGCTGGGTGATGATGGCGGCGTAGTCCGGGTTGCCTTCGATGGACGGGAACAACTGCGCCACGGCCTGCCGGTAGGCGGCCGTGAATTCGGCTTCGCGGCCGCGCGGCAGCAGCACGTAGTCGGGCGCAATGCAGGTCTGCCCGCCGTTCAGCAGCTTGCCGTGCGCGATCTTCAGCGCCGCCTGCTGCAGATCCTGGCAAGAGGCGTCGACGATGCAAGGCGACTTGCCGCCCAGCTCCAGCGTGGTAGGCGTCAGGTTGCGCGCCGCGGCCTCGGCCACCTTGCGCCCCACGGCGGTCGAACCGGTGAAGAACAGGTGGTCGAAAGGCAGCGCTGCGAATTCGGCGGCGACGTCCGCGTCGCCCTGCACCACTGCAAATTCGTCCGGCGAAAAATGCTTTGCCACCAGCTCTGCCAGCAGCGCCGACGTGCGCGCCGTGGTTTCGCTCGGCTTCAGCATCACGCGGTTGCCCGCCGCCAGCGCGGCCGCCGCCGGGCCCAGCGTCAACTGCAGCGGATAGTTCCACGGCCCGATGATGCCCACCACCCCCAGCGGCTGGCGCTGCACATGGCCGGCGCCGGGCAGCAGGTACACAGGGGTGTGCACGCGGCGCGACCGTGACCAGCGCGCCAGGTTGCGACGAAGATCGCCCAGCATCGCGCGCAGCAGAAACAGGTCGGCGATTTCAGTCAGGCGCGGGCCGCGCAGGCTGAAATCGGCGTTGACCGCATCGCACAGCGCATCGGCGTGCGTCTGCACCAGCTCGCTGACGCGGCCCAGGCGGTCGCGCCGCACCGCCAAAGGCACGTCGGCCGCCGCGCGCGACGCGATGCGCTGGCTCTCGAACAACGGTGTCAGCGGCTGGTGCATGAGGCTCATCAATCGAGGGGCACTTCAACGATCTGGCCGCCACAGCCCACGAAGCACTGGTCGTAGTTGCGGTCGCAGCTGCTGCCGCTGTTGCAGGTGGTGTTCGGACGCTGGCAGGGATTGCTCTTATACGACGTGACCATGCATTCCTGCCTGGTTTCGGTACGGCCATTCACCGTCACGGTCCTGGATGTCCACTGCGTACACACGGACGTGGGCGTGCTGCGGTACTCCGCTTCGCAGCGCCGGAACGCGGCCTCGCGACGCTGAAAATCGTGCTCGCACTGCTGCCGGATCATCTGCTGCGACATCTCGCAGCTCTGCTTGATGCCGGAACAGTTGGTGATGCACATGCGCCCCTGCGGGTCCGCGGGCGGGCGGTATTCGGTCCGCGTGGTGGCACAGCCCGCCAGCAGCGCGGCCAGCAGCATGGCAAAGGTCAGAAAAAGGGCTTGGAGTCTCATGAGACGGCTTTCTTTTTTAGGGTGGCGAAACCGTCACAAAGTGTATTCGAGTAAAACTTGCGTACGACAAAAAAGCGACGGTGCGCCTGTGGCGCAGCCGTCGCCTTTTTCGGCCGGCAAACCGTCAGTCCGCTCAGTCCGCGTTCTTCGCCACGAAGTTGAAGACCCCCGGCGCATGGATCGGATCAACGCCGACGTCGATTTCCGACTTGGGCGGAAACCTGCCTTCCAGCAGCAGCTTGGACAGCGGGTTCTCGATGCGCTGCTGAATGGCGCGCTTGAGCGGCCGCGCGCCGAACACGGGGTCGAAGCCGACCTTGGACAGCTCGGCCAACGCCTGGTCGGACACCTTCAGGTGCAGCTCCATCTTCTCCAGCCGGTCGGCCAGCGTCTTGAGCTGGATCTTGGCGATGGCGCCGATCTGGCTCGCGTCCAGGCCGTGGAACACCACGATCTCGTCGATACGGTTGAGAAATTCGGGGCGGAAGTGGTTCTTCAGTTCGCCAAACACCGCGTCCTTCACCTCCTCGTACGGCTGCCCCGCCATGCTCTGGATCATGGGCGAGCCGATGTTGCTGGTCATGATGATGACGGTATTCTTGAAGTCCACGGTGCGGCCCTGGCCATCGGTCAGCCGGCCATCGTCCAGCACCTGCAGCAGCACGTTAAAGACGTCGGGGTGCGCCTTCTCGATCTCGTCGAACAGGATCACGCTGTAGGGCTTGCGGCGCACGGCTTCGGTCAGGTAGCCGCCTTCGTCGTAGCCCACGTAGCCGGGCGGCGCGCCGATCAGACGGGCCACGCTGTGCTTTTCCATGAACTCGCTCATGTCGATGCGGATCAGGTGCTCTTCGCTGTCGAACAGGAAGCTCGCCAGCGCCTTGGTCAGCTCGGTCTTGCCGACGCCCGTGGGGCCAAGGAACAAAAAGCTGCCCAGCGGCCGGTTGGGGTCGGACAGGCCTGAGCGCGAGCGCCGGATGGCGTTCGCCACAGCGTCGATGGCCTCGTTCTGCCCCACCACGCGCTGGTGCAGGGCGTCTTCCATCTTCAGCAGCTTCTCGCGCTCGCCTTCCATCATCTTGCTGACGGGGATGCCCGTGGCGCGGCTGACGACTTCGGCAATCTCCTCGGCGCCGACCTGCGTGCGCAACAGTTGCGGCGCGGCCTGCTCGCGCTTGCCTTCGCTGGCCTGCGCTTCCTTCAGCTGCTTTTCGAGTGTGGGCAGCTTGCCGTATTGCAGCTCCGCCACCTTGTTGAAGTCGCCCTTGCGGGTGGCTTCCTGCATCTGGAACTTGATCTGGTCAATGTCCTTGCGCAGTTGCTCGCTGCCCTGCGCGTTGGCTTTTTCGGCCTTCCAGATCTCGTCCAGGTCGGCGTATTCCTTCTCGAGCTTGGTCAGGTCTTCCTCGATCAGCGCCAGGCGCTTTTGCGAGGCTTCGTCCTTCTCGCGCTTGACCGCCTCGCGCTCGATCTTGAGCTGGATCATGCGGCGATCCAGCTTGTCCATCACCTCGGGTTTCGAATCAATCTCGATCTTGATCTTGGCCGCCGCTTCGTCGATCAAATCAATCGCCTTGTCGGGCAAAAAGCGGTCGGTGATGTAGCGGGCCGACAGCTCTGCTGCGGCAACGATAGCGGGATCGGTAATGTCCACGCCGTGGTGCACCTCGTACTTCTCCTGCAGGCCGCGCAGGATGGCGATGGTGTCTTCCACGCTCGGCTCGCCGACCAGCACTTTCTGAAAGCGCCGCTCCAGCGCCGCGTCCTTCTCGATGTACTTGCGGTATTCGTCCAGCGTGGTCGCGCCGATGCAGTGCAGCTCGCCGCGCGACAGCGCGGGCTTGAGCATGTTGCCCGCGTCCATGGCGCCTTCGGCCTTGCCAGCGCCGACCATGGTGTGAATCTCGTCGATGAACAGGATGATGCGGCCTTCTTCGTGCGCCACTTCCTTCAGCACAGCCTTCAGGCGCTCTTCAAATTCGCCGCGGTACTTGGCACCGGCCAGCAGGCCCGCCATGTCCAGCACCAGCACGGTCTTGTCTTTCAGCGTGTCGGGCACTTCTCCGGCCACGATGCGCTGCGCCAGGCCTTCGACGATGGCGGTCTTGCCCACGCCCGGCTCGCCGATCAGCACCGGGTTGTTCTTGCTGCGGCGCTGCAGCACCTGGATGGCGCGGCGGATCTCGTCGTCGCGACCGATCACCGGGTCGAGCTTGCCCATGCGGGCGCGCTCGGTCAGGTCGAGCGTGTATTTCTTCAGCGCCTCGCGCTGGCTTTCACCTTCGGCGGAATCCATGGTTTGCCCTCCTCGTACGGCGTCAATGGCGGCTTCGAGCGCGTTGCGCTGCAGGCCGGCTTCCTTGGCAATACGCCCGGCCTCGCCCTTGGCGTCGGCCAGCGCCAGCAAAAACAGCTCGGCGGCGATGAACTGGTCGCCGCGCTTGATGGCTTCTTTTTCGGTCGCCTGCAGCAGGCGGGTCAGGTCGGGGCCGAGGGTGACCTGGTCCTGCCCCGTCACGCTGGGCAGGCGCTTGACGGCCGCTTCGGCCTCCTGCGCCAGCCGAGCGGTGTCGACGCCGGCGCGCTGCAGCAGCGACTTGGGCCCCTCGGCCTGGCGCAGCATGGCGGCCAGCAGGTGGACGGGTTCGATGTAGGCGTTGTCGTTGCCCAGCGCGAGCGATTGCGCATCGCCCAGCGCTTCCTGGAACTTGGTGGTGAGTTTGTCGAGACGCATGAAAAAAACCTCCGAATTGCCACTTCAGATGGGGGGTTTCCACAAGGAATCAAGGGTTTTCTGGACAGGCCCCGGTCACGCCGCGCGCTCGCTGTCCCGCCATCATAAATCGCCTTTACCGCATGGGGAGCGGGCGCCGGCAGCTATCAAACCATGAGCAAAAATCAGTGGCCCGTCGCGGGCTTGTCGGCCGTACACGGCCCATGGCGGCGCCTGAAGTCGGCCGGCAGTTCGGGCCAGCCCTCGGCGAACAGGCCCCGGCCGGCCCAGCGCGCCTGCGCTTCGGCACGCCAGTACTTGCCCAGGTGCGTGCTCCAGCCGTCCGTCCAGGCCCAGCCATCGGCCACCATGCGCTCGCCCAGGTCGA
This sequence comes from Ottowia sp. SB7-C50, assembly GCF_033110285.1. NCBI lineage: Bacteria > Pseudomonadati > Pseudomonadota > Betaproteobacteria > Burkholderiales > Comamonadaceae > Ottowia > Ottowia sp. SB7-C50. Next base: position 1,762,719 of record NZ_CP136995.1, on the reverse strand, counting down.
CGTCACCGTCCAGCCGCACCACCGACGCGATGGCACGGCCATAGCGGTCGCGCGCCCGCACCGTGACCCGCACGCGCTGGTTCGACGCCAGCGCCTGCAGCGCCTGGCGCGACTCGGGCCCGTAGGCCTGGCAGATTTCGGGCGCGTCCACGCCATCCAGGCGAAGCCGCACGCGGTTGCCGCCGCCTTCGGGCCGCACCCAGATCGAGTCGCCGTCGACCACGTAGCTCACGCGCGCCACCCAGGGCGTGCCCATCGGGGGGGCCCGCGCCATCCTGCGCGGCCACCGGCTGGACGAACGCCAGCACCAGAACCCACGCGGTGCCCAGCGCGCACCGCCACCGCACCGTCCGGCTCACGCGTTGGACGCCTCGATGCCCCAGCGGGCCAGGGCCGCGTCGTCACTGACGCGCGCATCGACCCAGCGTGCGCCTTCAGCCGTCTGCTCCTTCTTCCAGAACGGCGCCTGCGTCTTCAGGTAATCCATCAGGAATTCGCAGGCCTGGAAGCTTTCGCCCCGGTGGGCGGAGGTGACGGCGACCAGCACGATCTGGTCCTGCGGCTGCAGCAGGCCGACGCGGTGGATGACACGCACGCCGAACAGGTCAAACCGGCGATGGGCCTCATCGATCATGGCCTCGATGGCCTTTTCGGTCATGCCGGGGTAATGCTCCAGCTCCATGCTGCGGACCGTGGCGCCGTTGCGGTCCGCCGCCGGGTCGGTCAAACGGGAGTCAGCCCCTGCGGGGGGCAGCGAAGCCTGCGCGGCCGGACTGTTTCTGTCGCGCACCGTGCCGACAAAGGCGCACACCGCGCCCACGCGCGCATCGCCCGCGCGCAAGGCCGCCACTTCGGCACTCAGGTCGAAGTCGTGTGGCTGGATCGAAACACGGGGCAGGCTCATGCGCGCATTTTGCACCGGGGGCGCCACGCACGCCGCTACACTGACCGCATGTCCCCGCACGCCCTGCCCTGCCCCTTGCCGCGCCCTGCGGCGGGCGCTGCGTCGTGCGCGGCATCCCAATCGAAAAAACCCCAGCGCATCTGACCGGCGCTGCGGCAGCCGTCGTCAGGTGAGCGACGGCAAACCCCGCCTTCAGGCTTTTAAGGCAGATTCCCGCGCACATCCGACTTCGGCTCCAACCCCTGCGGTCATGGCCTTGTCACTGAAAGGATGTTTCGCGTGAGTCTCACATCAACCCCCCGCACCCGCGCCCGATTTCTCGGGCCTGTGGATTCCCCTCATCACGCCGTTCGATGGCGGCGCGGTCGATCACGCCGCGCTGGCACGGCTCACCGCGCACCTGGCGGCCACCGGCATCCGCGGCTTCGTGGTCTGCGGCTCAACGGGCGAGGCGGCGGCGCTCTCGAAAGAGGAGCAACTGGCGTGCCTGCATACCGTGGCCGCACACGCGGCCGGGTTGCCGTTGCTGATGGGCGCCAGCGGCTACCACCTGCCCGATACGCGCGACTGGGTGCGCCGCCTGAGTGCGCCCGACCTGCCCGCGCTGGCCGGCCTGCTGGTGGCGCCGCCGCATTACGTGCGCCCGGCGCAGCAGGGCATCCGGCACTGATTCACCGATCTGGCCGATGCCAGCGCCGCCCCGCTGGTGGTGTACGACATCCCGTATCGCACGGGCGCCGTGATGACGCGCGAAACGCTGCTTGCCCTGGCCGCGCATCCCAACATCCGCGCGGTGAAAGATTGCGGCGGCGACGCTGGCAAGACGCTGGCGCTGATCCGCGATGGACGCCTGCAGGTGCTGGCCGGTGAGGACCTGCAGATCTTCAGCACCGTGGCCCAGGGCGGGGTCGGTGCCATTGCCGCGTCGGGGCATGTGCAGACGCGCCGCTTCGTGGCGCTGCTGGCCGCCTTGGCGAGCGGCAACCTCGATCAGGCGCGGGCGGCCTGGCTTCCACTGGTTGCGTTGGTGGAAGCGCTGTTTGCCGAACCCAACCCCGGCCCCTTGAAAGCGCTGCTGGCGGCGCAGGGCTGGTGCAAGGGTGAGTTGCGCCTGCCCATGACCACTGCGGCCGATGACGTCGTCCAGCGTCTGCTGGCCGCCAGCGATGCCGCCGCGCAGGCGTGACGCCCGCAGATACTCGCTGCCGCGCCCGTCAACCGCCCGTGACGGGCGGAAGAACGCCACCTCGGCGCCGGCAGGCAGCGCGGCGGATTCGTCGCTCATGTCCTGATTGAGCGCCACGCGCACGGCGCGGCCGCGCGCCAGCACCTCGGCATGCACGCCGCCGCGGGCGATCAGTTCGTCGCGCAGCGCGGCCAGCGTGGGCGCGCGGGTGGCCACCTGTTCGCTGGCGCAGCCCAGGGCTTCGCGGATCGAGGCGAAATAGCGCACCGTGACCTGGTTCATGACAGCAGCTCCGCCAGCGGGATGAAGCGCACGGCGTCGCCCCGCGCCATGGTGGCACCCGCCGGGTGATCGATCAGCCCGTCGGCCCAGTGCGCCGAGGTCAGCACGCCGGAACTCTGGTTGGCAAACAGGTCCAGCCCGCCTTGCGCGTTGCGGCGCGCACGCAGAAATTCGCGCCGCTTGTCGGGCCTCGGCAGATCGAAATCGGCGCGCAGGGTCATGGCCGGCGCGTCCAGCCGCGTTGCACCCATCAGCTTCAGCACGAAGGGCCGCACCAGCAGCAGAAAGGTAACGAAGCTCGACACCGGGTTGCCCGGCAAACCCATGAAATGCGCCTGGCCGCCAGTCGCCCGGTTGACGTGGCCATAGGCAAACGGCTTGCCAGGCTTCATGGCGATCTGCCACAGGTCCAGCGAGCCAAGTTGTTCCACGGCGGGCTTGATGTGGTCTTCCTCGCCGACCGACACGCCGCCGCTGGTCAGGATGAGATCGTGCGCTTCGGCCGCCGACTGCAGCGCCGCCAGCGTCGCGGCGCGGTTGTCGGGCACGATCCCCAGGTCGGTGACGTCGCAGCCCAGGCGCTGCAGCAAGGCGCGCAGAAAGAAGCGGTTGCTGTTGTAGATGGCGCCCGGCGCCATCTGCTCGGGCGGCACGGCGCCGGGCATGACGAGCTCGTCGCCGGTCGAAAACAGCGCCACGCGCGGCCGCGCCGCCACGCACAACTCGGCCAGGCCGATTCCGGCCGCCAGCCCCATGCCAGCGGGCGCAAGGCGCTCCCCTTTTTGAAGCACGACGGCGCCGCGCGTGACGTCTTCGCCCGCGGCGCGCACCCATTGGCCGGGCGCGGGCACGGCGGTGAAGCGCACGCGTGCGCCGCCCGCCAGCGCCTCGGTGTCTTCCTGCATCACCACCGCGTCGGCGCCGGCCGGCAGGGGCGCGCCGGTGAAGATGCGCGCAGCGCTGCCCGGCGCCAGCGGCTGGCCCGACTGGCCGGCGGCAATGCGCTGCGTCACCGGCAGTTCGACCCCTGCCTGCGCAACGTCGGCCGCGCGCACCGCGTAGCCGTCCATCGAAGAGTTGTCGTGCGGCGGCACATGCAGCGCGGACACCACGTCCTGCGCCAGCACGCGGCCATCGGCGTCGAAGGTGTCGACCTGCTCGGTCATGCCCAGCGGCACGGCCTGCGCCAGCAGGCGCTGCAGGGCGTCGTCCAGCGGCATCAAGGGCGGGCGGCGCGGCGCGTCAGTCATAGGCCGACAGGTGTCGTTCGAGTTCGTAGTCAAAGCGATGGCCATTGTCGACCAGCCACTGGGCCACGGCGTCGGCGTCGTTCAAATCCAGCACGGGGCGCAAGGTCGGCTCCGGCAGATCGTTGGGCGAATCGGTGGCGACGGCGATGATGAATTCATCGTGCGGATAGCGCGCCGCCTTGCCGGCGGAGGCGCGCCACACCTCGATCTTGGGCAGGTCGCTCTCCTTGAAGCCCTCCACCAGCACCCAGTCCACGCCGTCGTACAGCTCGGCGATCAGCTGGTGCACCGACAGCTGCGCGTCGCGCTCGAACTCGCGCATCAGCGCCAGCCGATGGCGCGAGGCGACGACGACTTCGAACGCGCCCGCCTCGCGGTGGCGGAAGGTGTCCTTGCCCACGTGGTCGATGTCGAACTTGTGGTGCGCATGCTTGGCCACCGACACGCGCAGGCCACGCAGCTTGAGCGCGGGAATCACGCGCTCCAGCAGCTGCGTCTTGCCCGACCCCGAATAACCTGCAAAACCGACCACCTTCATGACTGCGGCACCAAACTACGAAATCGATAGCAAAAGACCGGTGTGCAGCAAGCGCTGCGCCCACAATTCATGCGCAATTCTGCGCGACGAACGTCTTCACCGCCTGCGCGTCGGCCCCCATCACCTGCACGCGCCGGGGCAGATCCTCGATCCCGTCGAAGCGCGCGGGACGATCCGGGTCGCGGCCCAGTGCCTCGCGGATGGTGGCGGCGAACTTGATCGGCAGCGCCGTTTCCAGCACGATCATCGGCACCCCTGCCCGCGCGTGTTCGCGCGCCACCTTCACGCCGTCGGCAGTGTGGGTGTCGATCATCACGCCATGCTGCTCGTAGACCTGCCGGATGGTGGCCAGGCGGTCGGCGTGCGTGCTCTTGCCGCTCTCGAAACCGTAGCGGTCACGCGCCGCCGCGAAGGCGGCGTCGCCACTCAGGTCAAACTGGCCCTGACCCGCTAGCGCATCGTGGAACAGCGCCTTGCAGCGCGCCCCGTCGCGGCCCAGCAGGTCGAACACGAAGCGCTCGAAGTTGCTGGCCTTGCTGATGTCCATCGACGGGCTGCTGGTCTCGTGTGTGTCGGCGCTGCCACGCACGCGGTACACGCCGGTGCGGAAGAATTCGTCCAGCACGTCGTTCTCGTTGGTGGCCACCACCAGGCGGCCGATGGGCAGGCCCATCATGCGCGCCACGTGGCCGGCGCAGACGTTGCCGAAGTTGCCGCTGGGCACAGTGAAATCGACCTGCTCGTCGTTGCTGCGCGTGGCCTGAAAGTAGCCGGCAAAGTAATAGACCACCTGCGCCAGCAGCCGCGCCCAGTTGATCGAGTTGACGGTGCCGATGCGGTACTGGCGCTTGAAGGCCAGGTCGTTGCTGACCGCCTTGACGATGTCCTGGCAGTCGTCGAACACGCCTTCGATGGCGATGTTGTAAATGTTGGCGTCCTGCAGGCTGAACATCTGCGCCTGCTGAAACTGGCTCATGCGCCCGTGCGGGCTGAGCATGAAGACGCGAATGCCGCGCTTGCCGCGCATGGCGTATTCGGCCGCGCTACCGGTGTCGCCACTGGTGGCGCCCAGGATGTTGAGCTGTTCGCCACGGCGCGCCAGTTCGTATTCGAACAGGTTGCCCAGCAGCTGCATCGCCATGTCCTTGAAGGCCAGCGTGGGGCCGTTGGACAGCGCTTCCAGATAAAAATCCGTTCGTGCTGGGCTGGTCGACGCATCGTGCAATTTTTTCAACGGCACGATCTCGCGCGTGCCGAACACGGCGGGCGTGTACGTCTTATCGCACAGCGCCTTCAGGTCGGCCGGCGGAATGTCGTCGATGTACAGCGACAAAATCTCGAACGCCAGCGCGGCGTAACCCTGCTGGGCGTGCACATCGCGCCAGCGCGCCAGCGTGGCGGCGTCAGCCTGCGGGTAATGGTCGGGCAGATACAGGCCGCCGTCGGGCGCCAGGCCTTCGAGCAGGATGTCGCAGAACTTGCGCGGCGTGGTGTCGCCGCGGGTGGAGAGGTAGTTCATCAGGTCAGCAACCGGCCCTTGGCCGGCATCAACGGTCAAAGGCCGTTCAAGAGGTTCAGGCCAGTTCTTCCTTGCGGATGCGCACGATGGGCGCCAACACGCTGGGCAGCGCCTGCAATTGCGCCAGCACGGTGTTCATGGCGCCTTCGCGCGTGTCGTGCGTCAGGATGATCAGGTCGGTCTGGTCGGGCGTGGGCTCGCCGGCGCCGGCGTCGGTGCCGGCCACGTCATCGGCCTCGCGCTGCAGCACGGCGTTGATGCTGATGCCGCCGTCGGCCAGGATGCGGGTGACTTGCGACAGCACGCCGGCTTCGTCCTTCACGCGCAGGCGCAGGTAGTAGCTGGTGACGACCTCGTCCATGGGCAGCACGCTCACGTCGCGCATCTGCCCGGGCTGGAAGGCCAGGTGCGGCACGCGGTGCTGCGGGTCGCTGGTGGCCAGGCGGGTGACGTCGACCAGGTCGGCAATCACCGCGCTGGCCGTGGGTTCGCTGCCGGCGCCCTTGCCGTAGTACAGCGTGGTGCCGACGGCGTCGCCGTTGACCACCACCGCGTTCATCGCGCCCTCGACATTGGCAATCAGCCGCCGGGCCGGCACCAGCGTGGGGTGCACGCGCAGCTCGACGCCCTGGCCTTCGCGCCGCTTGGTGATGCCCAGCAGCTTGATGCGGTAGCCCAGTTGCTCGGCGTAGCGGATGTCGGTGGCCGACAGCTTGGTGATGCCCTCGACGTGGGCCTTGTAGAACTGCACCGGAATGCCGAACGCGATGGCACTCATGATCGTGGCCTTGTGCGCGGCGTCCACGCCCTCGATGTCGAAGGTGGGGTCGGCCTCGGCGTAGCCCAGCGCCTGCGCCTCTTTCAGCACGACGTCGAAGTCCAGCCCCTTGTCGCGCATCTCGGACAGGATGAAGTTGGTCGTGCCGTTGATGATGCCGGCGATCCACTGGATGCGGTTGGCCGTCAGGCCTTCGCGCAGCGCCTTGATGATGGGCACGCCGCCAGCCACCGCGGCCTCGAACGCGACCATCACGCCCTTTTGATGCGCCGCCTCGAAGATCTCGGTGCCGTGCACGGCGAGCAGCGCCTTGTTGGCGGTGACCACGTGCTTGCCGGCGGCGATAGCTTCCATCACCAGCGTCTTGGCGATGCCGTAGCCGCCGATCAGTTCGATGACGATCTCGATGTCGGGGTTGGCGATGACGGCGCGGGCGTCGGAGACCACCTGCACGTCGGGGCCGACGACCTGCTGCGCGCGCGCGGTGTCGAGGTCGGCCACCATGGTGATGGCGATGCCGCGGCCCGCACGGCGCTTGATTTCTTCCTGGTTGCGTTTGAGCACGTTGAACGTGCCGCTGCCCACGGTGCCAATGCCCAGCAGGCCTACTTGAATCGGTTTCATGAAATAAGAACTGAAAATGTTTCTGGCGCCCGCCAATCAAGCGCGGGCAGCTTCTTTTTTGGTAGCAATGTCGAACACGGGCGCGGTGCGTGCGTGGCGGGCCCGGTAGGCTTCGAGAAACTTCGCCAGCCGCCCGATGGCTTCGCGCAGATCGTCCTCGTGCGGCAGAAAGACGATGCGGAAGTGGTGGTTGTCGGGGTAGTTGAAGCCGCTGCCCTGCACCAGCATGACGCGGGTGGCACGCAGCACTTCCATGAAGAACTGGCGGTCATCCTCGATGGGGTACATCTTGGGGTCGAGGCGCGGGAACATGTACAGCGCCGCCTGTGGCTTGACGCAGGTCACGCCGGGAATGGCGGTGATCAGCTCGTAAGCCAGGTCGCGCTGGCGGCGCAGGCGGCCGCCCTCCTTCACCAGGTCGTTGATGCTCTGGTAGCCGCCCAGCGCGGTCTGGATCGCGAACTGGCCCGGCACGTTGCTGCCCAGCTTGATGTTCGCGAGCATGTTGATGCCCTCGATGTAGTCCTTGGCAGCCGACTTGTCGCCCGAAATCACCATCCAGCCCGCGCGGAAGCCGCACGAGCGATAGGCCTTGGACAACGAGTTGAAGGTCAGCGTCAGCACGTCTTCGGACAAGCTGGCCAGCGCCGTGTGCCGGTTGCCGTCAAACAGCACCTTGTCGTACACCTCGTCGGCCATGAGGACCAGGTTGTGCTCGCGCGCGATTTCGATGATGCCCATCAGCAACTCGTCCGAATACAGCGCGCCGGTCGGGTTGTTGGGGTTGATGACGACGATGGCCTTGGTGCGCGGCGTGATCTTGGCGCGGATGTCGGCCAGGTTGGGCATCCAGCCGTTGCCCTCGTCGCACAGGTAGTGCACCGGCTTGCCGCCCGAGAGGCTGGCGACGGCCGTCCACAGCGGGTAGTCGGGCGCGGGCACCAGCATCTCGTCACCCTCGGACAGCAGCGCGTTGGTGGCCATGCCGATCAGGTCGCTGGCGCCGTTGCCCAGATAGATGTCATCGATGGTGACGTCGGCAATGCCCTGCTCCTGCGTGTAATGCATCACCGCCTTGCGCGCCGAGAAGATGCCCTTGCTGTCGGAGTAACCGGCCGAATCGGGCAGGTTGCGGATCATGTCCTGCACGATCTCCTCGGGCGGCTGAAAGCCGAACGGCGCCAGGTTGCCGATGTTCAGCTTGATGATCTTCTGGCCCTCGTCCTCCATCTGGCGGGCGGCGTCCACGATGGGTCCACGCACGTCGTACAGCACGTTCGCCAGCTTGGCGGATTTGTGGATGGGCTTCATGGCGGCAGCTCCGGAAGGGTCTTCGGGGTAAAACATAGAATTGGAACACATTCGCGCCCTCCGCTTCTCTCGATACGCATGAAATTCCAGCCCGAACGCTTCGGCTCCGCCATCACCGGATACGGCCCCGGCTGGATCGCCATGGGCGCCGAGCGCGTGGCGCACAGCCTGGTGCTGGACAGCGAGGGGGAGCGCGCCGATTGGGCGTGCCAGCACTTCGACGATTTGACCGCCGCGCATTTCGCGCCGCTGGCCGACCGGCGGCCTGAACTGGTGATCTTCGGCAGCGGCAACACGCTGCGGTTTCCGAAGCCTGCGTGGACGCGGCCCCTGGTCGAGGCAGGCATCGGCCTGGAATCGATGGACACCGCCGCCGCCTGCCGCACCTACAACATTCTGGCGGCGGAGGGACGACGCGTGGTGGCCGCGCTGCTGGTGGAAGCCGACGCGCCACAGCCGGATGCGTTAAAATGAGGGGCTGGCAACTGTTGCCCTGACCTCGCCTTCATCTGCAACAGCGGCTGACGGCGGAATGGGCGACAGCGTCTGTCATTGCGCCCCAACCATACCGTCCGGAGATTGAAGTCCATATGCCGATCGTTGTCAACAAACCCCTGCCCGAATTCGAAGCGATTGCGACCGGCGACGTCAAAGTAACCAACACCTCCCACCTCGGCCAAGCCCTCGTCCTGTACTTCTACCCCAAGGACAACACGCCCGGCTGCACCACCGAGGCGATGCAGTTTCGCGACAAGTACAAGGATTTCGTCAAGGCCGGCGCCGTCGTCTACGGTGTCAGCCGCGACAACATGGCCTCGCACGACGCCTTCAAGGCCAAGCTGGAACTGCCCTTCGAGCTGATCGCCGACACCGAAGAAAAAATGTGCCACATGTTCGGCGTGGTCAAGAACAAGATCATGTACGGCAAGAAGGTCAAGGGCATCGAGCGCAGCACCTTCCTCGTCAACGCCGACGGCATCCTGGTGCAGGAGTGGCGCGGCCTGAAGGTGCCGGGCCACGTGGAAGACGTCCTGAAGGCGGTGAAAGTGCTGAAAAAGGCCGCCTGACGCTGCACGGGGCTACCCACCCCGCTCATGCATAATGGGCCGGAATGTTGCAGCAGCAGTATTGCCTGACCGAACCCGCGAAAGCCGCCTTGGCAGCCAAGGCGGCTTTTTCTTTTGTTGCCGCGGTGGATGACGCCGTGGACGCTCGCTCTTAAGCACCCTCTACCAGCATGCCCCTGCCCCCTCCCCCGAGCCGACGCGGCGCCAAGCTTTCCTCTGATGTGATCGACCTGTCCGCGCGGCGGACCCCATCGCGCGCGGCAGCGGGGTCGCGCGGAGCCAGCGTCGCGCAGCAGGCGCTGCCGCTGGTGGAAGAAACCCAGAACGCGCCGCCCGCCGCAGCGCCGGCATCGCACGCCGCACGCGCCGATGCGCCGCGCCGGCCCGCAGCGCTGGTCCGAGCGCCCGAAGCCGCCACGCCAGCGCGCCGGCCGGCCAAGGCCGCGAAGGCGCGCTCGACCGGGCCGACGCGCCTGTTCGTGCTGGACACCAATGTCCTGCTGCACGACCCGATGGCGCTGTTCCGCTTCGAAGAACACGACATCTTCCTGCCGATGATCGTGCTGGAAGAGCTGGACGGCCACAAGAAAGGCATGACCGAGGTCGCCCGCAACGGCCGCCAGACCAGCCGCCAGCTGGACGCCCTGGCCGGCGTGAAGGGTGCTGACATGGCGCGCGGCCTGGCGCTCAATTCGACCGGCCATGTGGCTGCGGGCGGCAAGCTGTACTTCCAGACCACGCCGCTGGACGTGACCATGCCGGCCGCGCTGCCGCAGGGCAAGGCCGACAACCAGATCCTCGGCGTGGTCGCCGCACTCGAAAAGCAGCACGCACCCCGCGAGGTGGTGCTGGTGTCGAAGGACATCAACATGCGCGTGAAGGCGCGTGCGCTGGGCCTGTGCGCCGAAGACTACGAGAACGACAAGACGCTGGAGGACGGCGACCTGCTCTACTCCGGCGTGCTGCAGCTGCCGCCGGATTTCTGGACGCGGCAGAGCAAGACCATCGAAAGCTGGCAGTCGGGCAGCGCCACCTTCTACCGCATCAGCGGGCCGGTGGTGGCCAACCTGTACATCAACCAGTTCGTCTATTTCGAATCGCCCGGCGAGCCGAGCCTGTACGCCCGCGTGACTGAAATCCGCGACAAGACGGCCGTGCTGAAGACGCTGAAGGACTTTACGCACCTGAAGAACGGCGTGTGGGGCGTGACGGCGCGCAACCGCGAGCAGAATTTCGCGCTCAACCTGCTGATGGACCCGGACATCGACTTCGTCACGCTGGCCGGCACGGCCGGCACGGGCAAGACGCTGCTGGCGCTGGCCTCGGGCCTGACGCAGGTGCTGGACGACCGGCGCTACACCGAGATCATCATGACCCGCGCCACCGTCAGCGTGGGCGAAGACATCGGCTTTCTGCCCGGCACCGAGGAAGAAAAGATGGGCCCGTGGATGGGCGCGCTGGACGACAACCTCGAATTCCTGGCCAAGGGCGACGGCTCGGGCGCCGGGGAATGGGGCCGCGCCGCCACCAACGAGCTGATCCGCAGCCGCATCAAGATCAAGAGCATGAACTTCATGCGCGGCCGCACCTTCATGAACAAGTGGATCATCATCGACGAGGCGCAGAACCTGACGCCCAAGCAGATGAAGACGCTGATCACCCGCGCCGGCCCGGGCACCAAGATCATCTGCATGGGCAACCTGGCGCAGATCGACACGCCGTACCTGACCGAAGGCTCCTCAGGCATGACCTTCGCCGTCGACCGCTTCAAGGGCTGGCCCCACGGCGGCCACGTGACGCTGGCGCGCGGCGAGCGTTCACGCCTGGCGGACTTCGCCAGCGAAGTGCTGTGACCCGATAACTATTATTTTGATAGCTGCCAGCGCTTGCCAGGCAAGCGCCAGTGACCCGAAACACCCTGATTTTCCGCCTTATCCCGCCATCGTCATGAACACGCCTGATTCCTCCAGAACCTCCTTCTGGCTCGGCAACGCGCTGCTGGTCGTCGCGCTGCTGATGCTGCTCTTCATGAACCCGATCGCCGAGCGCATCGGCATGCTGGCCTTTGCCATCTGGGCCGTGCTGGCGGCCGCGGGCGTCTATCTGGTGATGAAGGACAAGCGCCAGGAGCCGCCGCTGTAACACCTGCGCAGGCATAAAAAAACGACCCTTCCGGGTCGTTTCTTTTTGGGGTGCCGCCTGGCTCAGGCAGTCACTTCCTTCGCGGTCTCGGCGTATTCCTCGATCTGGTCGAAGTTCATGTAGCGGTACACGCTGGCCTTGTCCTTGTCGATGATGCCCATCTCGGCGCGGTATTCCTCCACCGTCGGGATGCGGCCCAGCTTGGAGCAGATGGCAGCCAGTTCGGCGCTGCCCAGGAACACCTGCGTGTTCTTGCCCAGGCGGTTGGGGAAGTTGCGGGTGCTGGTGCTCATCACCGTGGCGCCTTCACGCACCTGCGCCTGGTTGCCCATGCACAGCGAGCAGCCAGGCATCTCGGTGCGCGCACCGGCGGTGCCGAAGGCGGCGTAGTGGCCTTCCTTCATCAGCTCGGCTTCGTCCATCTTGGTGGGTGGTGCGACCCACAGCTTGACGGGGATGTCGCGCTGGCCGCCCAGCAGCTTGGCCGCCGCGCGGAAGTGGCCGATGTTGGTCATGCACGAGCCGATGAAGGCCTCGTCGATCTTGGTGCCGGCCACTTCGGACAGGAACTTGGCGTCGTCCGGGTCGTTGGGGCAGCAGACGATGGGTTCCTTGATGTCGGCCAGGTCGATCTCGATCACGGCGGCGTACTCGGCGTCCTTGTCGGCTTCGAGCAGTTGCGGGTTGGCCAGCCAGTGCTCCACCTTCTCGATGCGGCGCGCCAGCGTCTTGGCGTCCTGGTAGCCGTTGGCGATCATGTTCTTCATCAGCACCACGTTGGACTTCAGGTACTCGATGACCGGCTCCTTGTCGAGCTTGATCGTGCAGCCGGCCGCGCTGCGCTCGGCCGACGCGTCAGACAGCTCGAACGCCTGTTCGACCTTGAGTTGCGGCAGGCCTTCGATCTCGAGCACGCGGCCCGAGAAGATGTTCTTCTTGCCGGCCTTGGCCACCGTCAGCAGGCCCTGCTTGATGGCGTACAGCGGAATGGCGTGCACCAGGTCGCGCAGGGTCACGCCCGGCTGCAGTTCGCCCTTGAAGCGCACCAGCACCGATTCGGGCATGTCGAGCGGCATGACGCCGGTGGCGGCGCCAAAGGCCACCAGGCCAGAGCCAGCGGGGAAGCTGATGCCGATGGGGAAACGCGTGTGGCTGTCGCCGCCCGTGCCCACGGTGTCGGGCAGCAGCAGGCGGTTGAGCCAGCTGTGGATGACGCCGTCGCCCGGACGCAGCGCCACGCCGCCACGGTTGCTGATGAACGCGGGCAACTCGCGGTGCATCTTGGCGTCCACTGGCTTCGGGTAGGCCGCCGTGTGGCAGAACGACTGCATCACCATGTCGGCCGAGAAGCCCAGGCATGCCAGGTCCTTCAGCTCGTCGCGCGTCATCGGGCCGGTGGTGTCCTGGCTGCCGACGGTGGTCATGCGCGGCTCGCAGTAGGTGCCGGGGCGGATGCCCTGGCCTTCCGGCAGGCCGCAGGCGCGGCCGACCATCTTCTGTGCCAGCGTAAAGCCCTTGCCGGTATCGACCGGAGCGTTGGGCAGGCGGAACGCCGTGGAAGCCGGCAGGCCCAGCGCCTCGCGCGACTTGGCGGTGAGGCTGCGGCCGATGATCAGGTTGATGCGGCCGCCGGCGCGCACTTCGTCCAGCAGCACGTCGCTCTTGAGCTGGAAGTCGGCGACCTTCTGGCCGTTTTTCTCGATCTTGCCGTCGTAGGGGTAGATGTCGAGCACGTCGCCCATTTCGAACTGGCTGACGTCGACTTCGATCGGCAGCGAACCCGAGTCTTCCTGCGTGTTGAAGAAGATCGGCGCAATCTTGCCGCCCAGCGTGACGCCGCCGAAGCGCTTGTTGGGCACGAAGGGAATGTCTTGCCCGGTGGCCCAGATCACGCTGTTGGTGGCCGACTTGCGGCTGGAGCCGGTGCCGACCACGTCGCCCACGTAGGCGACCAGGTGGCCCTTTTTCTTCAGGTCTTCGATGAACTGCATCGGGCCGCGCTTGCCGTCTTCCTCGGGCTTGAAGGCGGCGTCGGGCCGGGTGTTCTTCAGCATCGCCAGGTAGTGCAGCGGAATGTCCGGGCGGCTCCAGGCGTCGGGCGCGGGCGACAGGTCGTCGGTGTTGGTCTCGCCCGGCACCTTGAAGACGGTGACGGTGATTTTCTTCTCGACCTCAGGGCGGCTGGTGAACCACTCGGCGTCGGCCCAGCTTTGCATGACTTCCTTGGCCTTGGCGTTGCCGGCCTTGGCCTTGGCGGCCACGTCGTTGAAGAAGTCGAACATCAGCAGCGTCTTCTTCAGGGCCTCGGCGGCCACGCCGGCGACTTCGGCGTCGTCCAGCAGTTCGATCAGCGGGTGCACGTTGTAGCCGCCCACCATGGTGCCCAGCAGTTCGGTGGCCTTGGCCTTGCTGATCAGGTCGACCTTGACGTCGCCGTGCGCCACGGCCGCCAGGAAGCTGGCCTTGACCTTGGCCGCGTCGTCCACGCCGGGCGGCACGCGGTGGGTCAGCAGGTCGAGCAGGAAGGCAGTGTCTTCACCCGCGGGCGGGTTCTTGATCAGCTCGATCAGCTCGGACGTCTGCTTGGCGTCCAGCGGCAGCGGCGGAATACCGAGGGTGGCGCGTTCAGCCACGTGGGCACGGTAGGCGTTCAACATTTTCTTCTCCTGATAGACAATCAATTATTCAAGGCAAAACCGGCGCCCGCGCTGGCTGAACAAGCGTCTACAGCTATCCAATTAATAGCGTTACTTGTTGCCGCCCAGCAGGTCGACCTGGGGCTGCTCCTTCATGCGCGCGGCGAAATCGCGCTGTTGTGGCGCGGCGCATTCGTCGGCCACGCGCTGGCCCAGCTTCTGGTTCATCAGCATCGACTTGTTGCCCAACTGCAGCCACATGGCGCCCGCGCGGTTGTCTTCGAGGCGAATGGCGCCGGTGCGGCTTTCAACCGGGTGCATGTAGTAGTGCTGCTTGCCGGCGCTGATGTGGAAGAAGCCGGGATTCTTCTCGTCCGCGGTCACCGTCACGTCGGCACCCAGTTCGCACTGGATGCGACCGGTGTGGATGTTCCTGGCGATCTGCAGTTCGGTGTCGCTCAGCCGCTGGCTGGGCGACGCGACGGGGGTGTGCGCCTCGACCGCCTTGGCGGTTTTGGCCGGCACGCCCTTCTTGGTGACCGCCTTCTTGGGCGCTGCTTTCTTGGCCGGTGCCTTCTTGGTGGCTACGGGCTTCTTGGCCGCGCTGGCGGTTTGCGCCTGCGCTGCGCCCAGCGACAGACCCAGGGCGGCTGCAACGGCGATGGTGAGGATTTTCATACTGCGATCTCTCTCAATAAAACAGGAAGACGGCGATCATGACACGCAGCGCGCGTCAGAACCATGCGGTCACCTCGCTCGGCAGCGCCCTGCCGGTGGCGTGGGCGCGTTCCAGCACCTGCCAGAAATGGCGGTAGCTGGCGCGGTCATGCAAGGCGCCCTGGTAACTGATGGGCGCCCAGTCGGCGCGCGCAGCGGCCAGCAGGATGTCGCTGGCGGTGTCGATCTGCTGCTCGTCCGGCGAAAAGGCCGCCAGGATCGGCCGGATCTGGCTCGGGTGGATGCTCCACATGCGCGTGTAGCCGAACTCGCGCGCGGCGCGGCGTGCCGCCGTCCGCATGGCATCGGCGTTCGAAAACTCCGTCACCACGCAGTGCGAGGGCACCTTGCCGAAAGCGTGCGCGGCCGAGGCGATTTCGAGCTTGGCGCGCAGTACCAGCGGGTGCGTGAACTGCCCTTCGATGCCCATGCCATCGGCCGGGATCGCCCCGCCGTGCGCCGACACGAAGTCCATCAGCCCGAAGCTGAGCGACTGCACGCGCGGGTGCGCAGCGATGTCGAATGTACGGTGCACCGCGCCGGGAGACTCGATCAGCACCTGCAGCGGCAGGCCCTTCGGATACGCGGCCAGCAAGGCTTTTTCGGCACGCACCACGTCGTCCACCGATTCCACCTTGGGAATCATGATGTGCGTCAGGCGCTGGCCCGCATCGCGCGCCACGATGTCCATGTCGCTCTCGAACGACGGATGGTCGACCGGATGAACGCGCACCCCCACCCGTGCGCCATCGGGCGCGGACATGGCAAGCTCGGTCACCAGCAGCGCGTGCTCGGCCTCGCCGCCCACCGGCGCGCCGTCTTCGCAGTCCAGCGTGACGTCGAACACGCAGGTGCCGAACTCCTCGGTCATCTCGGCCTGCAGTTGCAGGCTCTTGCGCATGCGCGCCTCGACGCCGCTGTAGTGGTCGCACACCGGCAACAAGCCGGCGGCAGCCTGGGCGCCAAGGAGGATGTCACGCGGATGGGTCATGTCGGTTGAGGGCTCAGCGTCGGGCGTGGAGCGTGGGCGGATCTCGCGTCGGTCTTCACGCCCAACGCTGAACGCCCAACGCTCCACCTCGCATCACAGAAGGTGCTTCACGCCGTCCTTCTCGCCTTCGAGCTCGGCCAGCGTCTTGTTGATGCACTGCTGGCTGAACTCGTCGATGGGCAGGCCCTCGACCACCTTGTATTCGCCGTTTTCGGTGGTGACCGGGAACCCGAACATCACGTCCTGGGGAATGCCATACCAGCCCTGCGACGGGATGCCCATGGTGACCCACTCGCCATTGCTGCCCAGCGCCCAGTCGCGCATGTGGTCGATGGCGGCGTTGGCGGCCGACGCGGCCGACGACAGACCGCGCGCCTCGATGATGGCGGCGCCGCGCTTGCCCACGGTGGGCAGGAAGACGTTGGCGTTCCAGTCCTGGTCGTTGATCATGTCCTTGACGCTGGCGCCGTCGATGGTGGCAAAGCGGTAGTCGGCGTACATGGTGGGCGAATGGTTGCCCCACACGGTCAGCTTCTTGATGTCCTTGACGGCCTTGCCGGTCTTGGCGGCGATCTGGCTGGCGGCGCGGTTGTGGTCCAGGCGCAGCATGGCGGTGAAGTTCTTGGCCGGCAGGTCGGGCGCCGACTTCATGGCGATGTAGGCGTTGGTGTTGGCCGGGTTGCCAACCACCAGCACCTTCACGTTGCGGCTGGCCACGGCGTTGAGCGCCTTGCCCTGGGCGGTGAAGATCTGTGCGTTGGCGGCCAGCAGGTCGGCGCGCTCCATGCCGGGGCCACGCGGACGGGCACCGACCAGCAGCGCGTAGTCGGTGTCCTTGAAGGCGGTCATCGGGTCGCTGTGCGCTTCCATGCCGGCCAGCAGCGGGAAGGCGCAGTCTTCCAGTTCCATCATCACGCCCTTGAGCGCCTTCTGCGCCTTTTCGTCCGGGATCTCCAGCAGTTGCAGGATGACCGGCTGGTCCTTGCCCAGCATTTCGCCGGAGGCGATACGGAACAGCAGGGCGTAACCGATTTGGCCGGCGGCACCGGTGACGGCTACGCGGACGGGCTTCTTGCTCATGGGAATAACTCCAGGAAGGGTGATGAAAAGTCGACGGACCGCCGCGCCTCGGCGGACCGGCACGGAAGCTCAGAACGAGCAACCGGCGCAGTGTGCAAGTGTATCCGCGAAAACCCTGAGGGTCAATTTGTCTTGTGTCTTATATAAGATATGATTACCCCTTTGCAGTACCCCACGCGCGCCAAGCCGCGCGCCTGAGCCAATGGCCACCGCCCCCCCCTGTTTCCGTTTTGCCCGACGCCGCTGCGAGCGCGCCGCCCCAGACCACCTGGGCGGGCCAGGCGCCCGCGTTCAGCCCGCTGTACCAGCAGATCAAGGGCCTGGTGTTGCAGAGCTTGCAGGCGGGCGACTGGAAACCGGGCGAAGTCATCCCCAGCGAGCTGGAACTGGCCGCGCGCTACAAGGTCAGCCAGGGCACCGTGCGCAAGGCGGTGGACGAACTGGCGGCCGAAAACCTGCTGGTGCGGCGCCAGGGCCGCGGCACTTTCGTGGCCACGCATGCCGAGCAGCATGTGCAATACCGCTTTCTGCGCCTGCAGCCCGACCAGGGCACCGTGGACAGCGAAGGCCCCGCGCAGCGCGATTTCGTCGACTGCAAGCGCCAGCGCGCCAGCGCCGAAGTGGCCCGCCTGCTGGGCCTGCGGCCGGGCGACCCGGTGCTGCAGGCGCGCCGGCTGCTGCGCTATGGCGGCGTACCGACGATTCTGGAAGACATCTGGCTGCCGGGCGGCCCGTTCAAGGGCCTGACCGTGGAGCGGCTGTCGCAGTACCACGGCCCGATGTACGCGCTGTTCGAAGCCGAGTTCGGCGTCCGCATGGTCCGGGCCGACGAGAAAATTCGCGCCGTCCTGCCCGACGAAGCGCAGGCCACGCTGCTCGATGTGTCCGCTGGCACGCCGCTGCTCAGCGTGGAACGCATTGCCTATACCTATAACGACGCGCCCATGGAACTGCGTCGCGGGTTGTATCGAACCGATACGCACCACTACCGCAACCAGCTGAGCTGACGGCGGGTCGTGCGGTCGCAACCATTGATGCGCAGGACGGCGCAATTGCGCCCGCAGCCGTGCGTTCTGCAGCCTCTGATAAAGCCCGTTTTTTCTCCGTGAACGGCGCCCCTTTGCAATGCCGTCGTCAGCTTGTTGCGTTGCAATAGAATTTGCAGGTTCGCCTTCGAAGAAATCAAGACGTCGTTACATCTTTTCCCACGAGAACCCCCACATGAGCGAAGCAGCCAAGCCCCGGCCCGAATTCCGCAACATCAATGCGCTTCGGGATCTCCCCTCCTACCGCTGGCCGCTGGCCGCGCTTGTGTCTGGCGCCCACCGACTCAGCGGCGTGCTGATGGCCCTGTTGCTGCCCTTCATCCTGTGGCTGTTCGACAAGTCGGTGTCGTCCGAGATTTCGTTCGGGCAGTTCACGTCGGCGTTCTCGGCCGGCCTGGGCATCTTCCCCGGCTGGTTCATCAAGCTGGTGACGCTGGTGCTGATCTGGGCCTACCTGCATCACCTGCTGGCCGGCCTGCGCCACCTGTACATGGACATGTCGCACAACACCACCAAGGACTTTGGCCGCCAGTCCGCCGCCGGGGTGCTGGTGGTCAGCCTGGTGCTGCTCGTGATCCTGGGCGCCAAGCTGTTCGGCCTGTACTGATTCGCACATTCATAGGAGCAAATTCATGGCTGTCAACTACGGCTCCAAGCGCACCGTCACCGGCGCGCACTATGGCACCGCCGACTGGCTGGTGCAACGCTTTACCGGCGCGCTGCTGGCGGTGTTCACGCTGGTGCTGCTGGCCCAGGTGATTCTGTCGAGCGGCCCGATCGGCTACGACAAATGGGCAGGCATCTTCGCGTCGCAATGGATGAAGGTGCTCACGTTCGCGGTCGTCGTGGCGCTGATCTGGCACGCCTGGGTTGGCATGCGCAACGTGTGGATGGACTACGTCAAGCCAGTGGGCATGCGCCTCACGCTGCAGGCGATCACCCTCGCCTGGCTGGTCGGCTGCGCCGGCTGGGCCTTCCAGGTGCTGTGGCGCCTGTGACCGGCCACCGTCCGATCCTGATGACAAGAATTACTGAGCCACGAACATGAGTTACACCAAAGACCAAATCAATGTCCGCAAGTTCGACGTGGTGATCGTCGGTGCGGGCGGCTCGGGCATGCGCGCCTCGCTGCAACTGGCGCGCGCCGGCCTGAACGTCGCCGTGCTGTCCAAAGTCTTCCCGACCCGTTCGCACACTGTGGCGGCGCAAGGCGGCGTTGGCGCTTCGCTGGGCAACATGAGCGAAGACAACTGGCACTACCACTTCTACGACACCATCAAGGGTTCTGACTGGCTGGGTGACCAGGACGCCATCGAATTCATGTGCCAGGAAGCCCCCAAGGTCGTCTACGACCTGGAGCACATGGGCATGCCGTTCGACCGCAACCCCGATGGCACCATTTACCAGCGCCCGTTCGGCGGCCACACCGCCAACTACGGCGAAAAGCCCGTGCAACGTGCCTGCGCCGCGGCCGACCGCACCGGCCACGCCATGCTGCACACGCTGTACCAGCAGAACGTGGCCAGCAAGACCACCTTCTTTGTCGAATGGATGGCGCTGGACCTGATCCGCGACGCCGAGGGCGACGTGGTGGGCGTCACCGCCATCGAAATGGAAACCGGCGAACTCTACGTGCTGCACGCCAAGACGGTGATGCTGGCCACGGGTGGCGCGGGCCGCATCTTTGCCGCCAGCACCAACGCCTTCATCAACACCGGTGACGGCCTTGGCATGGCCGCGCGTGCCGGCATCCCGCTGCAGGACATGGAGTTCTGGCAGTTCCACCCCACCGGCGTGGCCGGCGCGGGCGTGCTGCTGACCGAAGGCTGCCGCGGCGAAGGCGCTATCCTTTTGAATAGCAATGGCGAACGCTTCATGGAGCGCTATGCCCCCACCCTGAAAGACCTGGCGCCGCGCGACTTCGTTTCGCGCTCGATGGACCAGGAAATCAAGGAAGGCCGTGGCTGCGGCCCCAACAAGGACTACGTCGTTCTCAAGCTCGACCACCTGGGCGCCGACACCATCCACAAGCGCCTGCCTTCGGTGTACGAGATCGGCATCAACTTTGCCAACGTCGACATCACCAAGGAACCGATCCCGGTGGTGCCCACCATCCACTACCAGATGGGCGGCGTGCCGACCAACATCAACGGCCAGGTGTGCGTGCCGACGGGCCAGGACCACAACGTGCCGATCCAGGGCCTGTACGCCGTGGGCGAATGCTCCTGCGTCAGCGTGCACGGCGCCAACCGCCTGGGCACCAACTCGCTGCTCGACCTGCTGGTGTTTGGCAAGGCTGCCGGCAACCACATCATCGCCCACCACGGCAAGGGCGCGCACAAGCCCCTGCCGGCCGACGCGGCCGACTATTCGCTCGAGCGCCTCAACCGCCTGGAAGCGGCCAGCGACGGCGAATACGCGCAGCGCATAGCCAACGACATCCGCTCCACCATGCAGACGCACGCGGGCGTGTTCCGCACCCAGGCCAGCATGGACGAAGGGGTGGTCAAGGTGGCTGAACTTCGCGAGCGCGTTGCCGGGCTGGGCCTGAAGGACCATTCGCGCGTGTTCAACATGGCGCGCCAGGAAGCGCTGGAAGTCGAGAACCTGATCGAAGTGGCGCAGGCCACCATGGTCTCGGCCGCCGCCCGCAAGGAATGCCGCGGCGCCCACACCGTGGTCGACTACGAGCACCCGGCCGACCACCCCACCGCCCCGCTGGGCCGCGACGATGCCAACTGGATGAAACACACCCTGTGGCACAGCGCAGACAACAGCCTGAGCTACAAGCCCGTGCGCATGAAGCCGCTCACCGTCGAAAGCGTGCCGCCCAAGGTTCGCACGTTCTGATTCGCACGCGCCCGGTCACAAGGAAACCACGATGCAAAAACGCACCTTCAAGATCTACCGCTACGACCCGGACAAGGATGCCAAGCCGTACATGCAGACGGTGGAAATCGAGCTGGAAGGCAACGAGCGCATGCTGCTCGACGCCCTGATCAAGCTCAAGGCGGTCGACCCGACGCTGTCCTTCCGTCGCTCATGCCGCGAAGGCGTGTGCGGCTCGGACGCCATGAACATCAACGGCAAGAACGGCCTGGCGTGCCTGACCAACCTGCGCACGTTGAAAGACCCGATCGTGCTCAAGCCCCTGCCCGGCCTGCCCGTGGTGCGCGACCTGATCGTCGACATGACGCAGTTCTTCAAGCAGTACCACTCGATCAAGCCGTACATCATCAACAACGACCCACCGCCCGAGACCGAGCGCCTGCAGTCGCCCGAAGAGCGCGAAGAGCTGAACGGCCTGTACGAGTGCATCCTGTGCGCCAGCTGCTCCACCAGCTGCCCCAGCTTCTGGTGGAACCCCGACAAGTTCGTCGGCCCGGCCGGCCTGCTGCAGGCCTACCGCTTCATCGCCGACAGCCGTGACCAGGCCACCGGCGAGCGGCTGGACAACCTGGAAGACCCGTACCGCCTGTTCCGCTGCCACAGCATCATGAACTGCGTCGACGTCTGCCCCAAGGGGCTCAACCCCACCAAGGCCATCGGCAAGATCAAGGAGCTGATGGTGCGTCGCACCGTCTAAAGCGCAGCCCTCGCTGGCACCCATGACGGCATTGCTCGACACGACTTCGCTTTCCAGGCTCAAGTGGCGATGCCGCCGGGGCATGCTGGAGAACGACCTGTTCATCGAGCGATTCTTCAGCCAGCACGAAAGCCAACTAACGGCGCGGCAGGCCGACGCGCTGTTAAGACTGATGGACCTCTCGGATAACGATCTGCTCGACCTGCTTTTGCGCCGGAAAGAGCCAGGAGACGACCTCAACTCGCCCGACGTGCGCGAGGTGCTGGGCATGCTGCGGACACCGCCGCGCGGCCAGGCACTCAGCGCATGATCGCCAACTTCCCTCAAGCAACCACCTGGACATGAAACTCTCCGACAACAAAGCCAAGCTGTCTTTCTCCAACGGCAGCCCCGACGTCGATCTGCCCGTCTATCAGGGAACCATCGGTCCGGACGTCATCGACATCCGCAAGCTGTATGCGCAGACCGGTCAGTTCACCTACGACCCGGGCTTCATGTCCACGGCGGCCTGCCAGTCGGCCATCACCTACATCGACGGCGACAAGGGCGAACTGCTGTACCGCGGCTACCCCATCGAGCAGCTCGCCGAGAAGTGCGACTACCTCGACACCTGCTACCTGCTGCTGAAGGGCGAGTTGCCCGACGCCAAGCAGCGCGAAGACTTCCACAAGGTCGTGCTGCAGCACACCATGGTCAACGAGCAGATGCAGTTCTTCCTGCGCGGCTTCCGTCGCGACGCCCACCCGATGGCCGTGCTGACGGGTCTGGTCGGTGCCATGTCGGCCTTCTATCACGACTCGATCGACGTGCACAACGCCGAGCACCGTGACATTGCCGCCATCCGCCTGATCTCCAAGATGCCCACCCTGGTGGCCATGGCGCACAAGTACGGCGTGGGCGAGCCGTACATGTACCCGCGCAACGAGCTCAGCTACGCAGGCAACTTCCTGCGCATGATGTTCGGCACCCCGTGCGAAGACTACAAGGTCAATCCGGTGCTTGAAAAAGCCATGGACCGCATCTTCATCCTGCACGCCGACCACGAGCAGAATGCGTCCACCTCCACCGTGCGTCTGTGCGGCAGCTCCGGCACCAACCCGTTCGCGGCCATCGCCGCCGGCGTGGCCTGCCTGTGGGGCCCGGCACACGGCGGTGCCAACGAGGCCTGCCTGAACATGCTGGAAGACATCCAGAAGATGGGTGGCCTGGCCAAGGTCGGCGAGTTCATGGAGAAGGTCAAGGACAAGAACTCCGGCGTGCGCCTGATGGGCTTTGGTCACCGCGTCTACAAGAACTACGACCCGCGCGCCAAGCTGATGCAGGAAACGTGCGACGAAGTGCTGCAAGAGCTGGGCCTCGAGAACGACCCGCTGTTCGCGCTGGCCAAGGCGCTGGAGAAGATCGCGTTGGAAGACGAGTACTTCGTCTCGCGCAAGCTTTACCCCAACGTCGACTTCTATTCCGGCATCGTGCAGCGCGCCATCGGCGTGCCGGTCAAGCTGTTCACCGGCATCTTCGCGCTGGCCCGCACCGTGGGCTGGATCGCACAGCTGAACGAAATGATGGCCGACCCCGAATACAAGATCGGCCGTCCGCGCCAGCTGTACACCGGCTCGCCGCGTCGCGACGTGCCCTGAAAGATCCGGTGCTGCGGCTGCACACTCGGCCGCTGCCGGCTTACAAACCCGCCCTGGTGGCGGGTTTTGTTATGGGACGCGCGCATGGGTTGTGATGAATGCTGCGCCGCGGCCACAGGCGGACCCGGTCAGGCCAAGCCAGCGCCCGCCCGCAGCTCCTTACGCTCTCACCGCTCGTCAACGTGCTCCAGCGCGAACAGCGGCACGTCCGCCTGCCGGCTCAGCCACAGGCCGCCACCCATCTCGCGCATGTGCGGGCGCAGCCCGGCGCGATACAGCCCGGCGCGATGACGAAACTGGCGCGCATCGGTCAGTTCCTCGTCGATCATGTCGCGTTCATAGTCTTCCCGCGACACCGCCTCCAGATAGAGCGCGCCACGGCTCAGCTGGCCCAGGTTGTCCAGCGCACGCCGCAGGTCCGGCGGGTTCAGGTAAGGCAGTACGCCCTGGCAGATCACTAGGTCAAACGGCTCGGCAGCGCGGTAGTCCACCACCGAGCCATGCGCCCATCCGTAGCGCTGACACAGGTAGTCGCTGATCTCCACGCCGTGGTAGCTGGCGTCCGGAAAATGCCGTGCAATCAACCCTTGCCACAGGCCGATGCCGCAACCAACGTCCAGCACCCGCCGCACCGGCACGCGCAGATACTGAAGGTAGGTCGCCACAAACGCCGCCAGCCGGTCGACATGCGCGCGATCGACCACACGGGTCTTCTTGTCGAAATAGAAGCGCTGGTAATAGGCTTCGTCGAACGTGGTGGCGGGCGCAGATTGCATGGGGTAGAGGTCAAAAAGCCAGGGAAGTGTTTAGAAGAAAAAAGGGCATAAAAAGTGCCACCAGCGCATATCCCGTCTGCGGACTGAGCTTCATTTTTGATAGCGTGTTGACACAAGCATGGTGCGACCCGACCGGCACTTTAAAACACGCCACGGATCGCAAAAAGCGCTGGCAAGCTGACACCATAGCGCAGGCGCCCATGGCGTCCTGACTCGCCGCGACAAGCGGGCTTGTCCGTCCGGTCGCTCAGCCATCGGCGCCCACCACCCAAGCCATCTCGATTTGCGATGTCTCGCGCCTCGCTTGGGGGGACAATAGCGAAAAGCAGTCTTCAACCGAGACGCCCTCCGACCCCCGTGAAACTCACCGAACGCAGCTTCGCCCGCCGCATCGACCTCACTTCGTTGCAGTTGTTCGTGGCCGTGTGCGAGGCCGGCAGCATCGGCAAGGCGGCCGAGCGAGAATTCATTGCACCGTCTGCCGTCAGCAAGCGCCTGTCCGACCTGGAGGCGGCGCTGGACACCGCCCTGCTCTACCGCCATGCGCGCGGCGTCGACCTGACGCCGGCGGGCCAGAGCCTGCTGCACCACGCACGCAGCCTGCTGTTCGGGCTGGAAAAGATGCAGGGCGAACTGAGCGAATACGCCGACGGCGTGCGCGGCCACGTGCGCGTGCACGCCAGCATCTCGGCCATCGTGCAGTTTCTGCCGGAAGACCTGGGCACCTTCGTGCGCCGCCACCCCGAAGTCAAGGTCGATCTGGAAGAACACCTTTCTTCCGAAGTGATGCGGGCCGTGCAGGAAGGTGCGGCCGACCTGGGCATCTGCAACGTCAGCGCGGTCACCCTCAGCGGCGCCGCCCTGCAGCGGCGGCCTTACCGCACCGACCGGCTGGTGCTGGTGGTGCCGGCGACCCATGCGCTGGCAGGCCTGCCAGCTGTGGCCTTTGCCGACACCCTGGACTTTGACCACGTGGGCCTGCACGCCAACAGCTCCATCGCGCTGGCCAGCCAGCAGGCGGCGGCGGCCGTCGCGCGGCCGATCCGCCTGCGCATTCGCGTCACGGGGCTCGACGCCATGTGCCGCATGATTGACAACGGCCTGGGCGTAGGCGTCATGCCGGAACGCGCCTTCACGCTGATGAGTGGCGCCGGCGCCCTGCGCGCCGTCCCGCTCACCGACGCGTGGGCCACGCGCGCCATCGAACTGGTGGCGCGCGACTTCGACACCCTGCCCGTCACCGCCCGCGCACTGGTCGATCACCTACACGCGCATGCGGCACCCGCGCCATCGGCTGAATCCTCCGCCGCCGCATAGAATTTCAACCATGTCCATTGCCCAAGCCATGACCGCACGCACGCTTTACGACAAGCTCTGGGACGAACACGTCGTCCACACCGAGCCTGACGGCACCGCCATCCTCTACATCGACCGCCATCTGGTGCACGAAGTCACCAGCCCGCAGGCCTACGAAGGCCTGCGCGAAGCCGGCCGCAAGGTCTGGCGCGTCAGCAGCGTGGTTGCCACGGCCGACCACAACACGCCCACCACCGGCTGGGAGCGCGGCTACGACGGCATTGAAGACCCGATCAGCAAGGAGCAGGTCACCACGCTGGACGCCAACATCAGTGAACACGGCGCGGCCGCGTTCTTCCCCTTCCTGCACGCGCGCCAAGGCATCGTGCATGTGATCGGCCCTGAAAACGGTGCCACGCTGCCCGGCATGACGGTGGTCTGCGGCGACAGCCACACCAGCACGCACGGCGCGTTTGGCGCGCTGGCGCACGGCATCGGCACCAGCGAGGTCGAGCACGTGCTGGCCACGCAGACGCTGCTGGCCAAGAAGGCCAGGAACATGCTGGTCAAGGTCAACGGCAAGGCCGCGCCCGGCGTCACGGCCAAGGACATCGTGCTGGCCATCATCGGCAAGATCGGCACCGCCGGCGGCACCGGCTACACCATCGAGTTTGCCGGCGACGCCATCCGCGCGCTCAGCATGGAAGGCCGCATGACGGTGTGCAACATGGCCATCGAGGCCGGCGCGCGCGCAGGTCTGGTGGCCGTGGACGACAAGACGATCGAATACGTCAAGGGCCGCCTGCTGGCGCCGGGTACCGACTCTGCCACAGGCAAGTTCACCGGCGGCCCCGAGTGGGACCAGGCTGTCGCCCACTGGAAGACGCTGCATTCCGACCCCGGCGCAAAATTCGACACCGTAGTCGAACTCGACGCCGCTCAGATCGTGCCGCAAGTCACCTGGGGCACCAGTCCCGAGATGGTGCTGGGCATCGACGGCCGCGTGCCCGACCCCGACAAGGAAAAGGACGACACGCGCCGCGGCGCCATCGAACGCGCCCTGACCTACATGGGCCTTGAGCCCAACAAGGCGCTGGCCGACATTCACGTCGACAAGGTGTTCATCGGCAGTTGCACCAACAGCCGCATCGAAGACATGCGCGAAGCTGCGGCCGTCGTCAAAAAGCTGGGCCGCAAGGTGGCAGGCAACGTCAAGCAGGCGCTGGTGGTGCCAGGCTCCGGCCTGGTCAAACGCCAGGCTGAGGCCGAGGGGCTGGACAAGGTGTTCACCGCCGCTGGCTTTGAGTGGCGCGAACCTGGCTGCAGCATGTGCCTGGCCATGAATGCCGACCGGCTGGAGCCGGGCGAGCGCTGCGCCTCCACCAGCAACCGCAATTTCGAAGGCCGCCAGGGCAATGGCGGCCGCACCCACCTGGTCAGCCCGGCGATGGCCGCGGCGGCTGCGGTGCACGGGCATTTCGTCGATGTCCGTGCTTTCATGTAAGGCCCGGCAACGGGAGTCCATTCAACTCAATAGAGGAGTTTCATCATGATGAAGAAAATCGCCATGCTGGTTGGCGCGCTGACCGTGGCCCTGACCTCCCTGACCGCCTGCAACACCGTGGCCGGCATGGGCAAAGACGTTGAAAAAGCCGGCGAAGGCGTGCAGAACGCCGCCGAAAAAGCCAAGCGTTAAGCCACCGATGGCATGCGCTGGCAGCCTTGCCACCAGCGCATGCCTGACGTCGCGGCCGCATCACGCTGGCCGCCCTACCGCCCCGCTGCCGCAGGGCGATTCCCCCTGACCTAGCCTGCCGCGCGGGCCGCGTCCCATCCATCGACTGCATCATGGAAAAGTTCACCGTTCATCAGGGCCTGGTTGCACCCATCGACCGCGCCAACGTCGATACCGACGCGATCATCCCCAAGCAATTTCTCAAGTCGATCAAGAAGACCGGCTTTGGCCCCAACCTGTTCGACGAGTGGCGCTACCTGGACAAGGGCGAGCCGGGCATGGACCCCGCCACGCGCAAGCCCAACCCCGACTTCGTGCTGAACCAGACGCGCTATGCCGGCGCCAGCGTGCTGCTGGCCCGCAAGAACTTTGGTTGCGGCTCCAGCCGCGAGCACGCGCCCTGGGCGCTGCAGCAGTACGGCTTTCGCGCCCTGATCGCGCCCAGCTTTGCCGACATTTTCTTCAACAACTGCTTCAAGAATGGCCTGCTGCCCATCGTGCTGCCCGAAAGCGCCGTTGCCAAGCTGTTCGACGAAGTGGCTGCCTTCCCTGGCTACCGGCTCACGGTGGACCTGCCGCGCCAGGTCATCGTCAAGCCCGACGGCACCGAATTGCCTTTCGACGTGCAGCCCTTCCGCAAGGAATGCCTGCTGAACGGCTGGGACGACATTGGCCTTACCCTGCGCCAGAAGGACAAGATCCAGGCGTTCGAGGCCAACCGCCTGGCTACAAAGCCTTGGCTGGCGCATACCCTCAGCGCTTGAAATTCGAACAGCCGGACGCGAAGGGCGCGAAAGCTCGCAAAGTGCGCGAAAGAAAACCAATCAGGTATTTGGTTTTTATTTTGCGTCCTTCGCGAAATCTTTGCGCCCTTCGCGTCCGGCTGTTTTCTTTCTCATTCCCACCTTTACACCCATGAAAATCGCAATCCTCCCCGGTGACGGCATCGGCACCGAAATCGTCGCCGAGGCGGTCAAGGTCCTGAAGGCGCTCGACCTCAAGTTTGAGCTGGAAGAAGCCAAGGTCGGCGGTGCCGCGTACGACGCCTACGGCCACCCGCTGCCCGAAGCCACGCTGAAGCTGGCCCAGGCATCCGACGCCATCCTGTTCGGCGCCGTGGGCGACTGGAGGTACGACAAGCTGGACCGCCCGCTGCGCCCCGAGCAGGCCATCCTGGGCCTGCGCAAGGCGCTCGGCCTGTTCGCCAACTTCCGCCCCGCCATCTGCTACGAGCAGCTCACGCACGCCAGCAGCCTCAAGCCCGAGCTGGTCGCGGGCCTGGACATCCTCATCATCCGCGAGCTGACGGGCGACATCTACTTCGGCCAGCCGCGCGGCCGCCGCGTGGCGCCCGACGGGCACTTTCCCGGCGCCGAAGAGGCCTTCGACACCATGCGCTACACGCGCCCCGAGATCGAGCGCATCGCCCGCGTCGCCTTCGAGGCCGCGCGCAAGCGCGGCAAGCGCGTCACCAGCGTGGACAAGGCCAACGTGCTGGAAACCTTCCAGCTCTGGAAAGACGTGGTCACCGAGGTGCACGCGAAGGAGTACGCCGACATCGCGCTCGACCACATGTACGTCGACAACGCCGCCATGCAGTTGGTGAAGGAACCCAAGCGCTTTGACGTGGTCGTCACCGGCAACATGTTCGGCGACATCCTGAGCGACGAAGCCTCGATGCTGACCGGCTCCATCGGCATGCTGCCCTCCGCGTCGCTCAACGACAAAAAGCAGGGCCTGTACGAACCCAGCCACGGCAGCGCGCCCGACATCGCCGGCAAAGGCGTGGCCAACCCGCTGGCCACCATCCTGAGCGCGGCGATGATGCTGCGCTTCTCGCTCAACCAGCCCGAGGCGGCGGACCGCATTGAGGCGGCGGTGAAAAAGGTGCTGGCCCAGGGCCTGCGCACGCCCGACATTTACAGCGAAGGCACCACGAAAGTGGGCACGCGCGAGATGGGCGAGGCGGTGGTAAGGGCGCTCAGCTAAGAGCTCAGCTCTGGCGGCTTTCGACGGGTCAGCATGTGCTCGGCCCACTGCTGGGCGTTGACGACCTTGACGCCATCAAAACGCTCGTCGTAGCCTGCCTCGAAATCCCGGTCTCCCGTCACCAGCAATTCGCAGCGCAAGGCGATGGCGGCCAGCAAGACGGGCCGGTCCTTCGCGGGCAACCACGCCGCGATCTCCGCGTCTGGATCGAATCGCTGCGCCTCGACCACGTCGATTTGTTGCAGCAGTGACTCGAAGGACTTAAGACTGTCCGCGCTCGCCTTCCTGCTGAGATTTCTCCTCGCTTCTGCCACTACATAAGCATCTGCGACGTACGCGTATCCCCAGTCGATACCAAGCCGAAATACCTTTCGGACCGCGCCATCCGACCTCGCGGCTGAGAAAAGAATGTTGGCGTCGAGATAAATGCGATGCTGATCGCTGGACGGTTCAAGGGACCGGATGCTCATTGTTCTTGTTGTTATAAGAGCACTGGAAAACAGCCGGGGATACCGGCTGGACGAAATCAAAGGCCCTGCTTCTTCAGATAGGCCGCCAGTTCGGCCTCACCCTGTTCGAACTCCCGAATCCGCTTGTCGGTATAAATCTCGATAGGCAGCGTGACGGCCGGGCGCAGCAGCAGGCCTTCGACCGTGGTTTCCGCAATCAATTGATCGTCGGCCTTCAGTCCCATGGCTTGGCGCAGCTTGGCCGGCAGTGTGACGACGCCGCGGCTGTTGATGGTCAATGTGGCTTGCATAGTGTCAATTATACTGCAATGCAGTAATTCTGCAAGCCACATGTCAACGTCTTGACTTCGCGTCCTACAACCGAACCCATCTGGCCTCATTTAAGCTGCCACCATCACCCTCAGGCAGCGCCATGGCCGACGACTCCACCCCCCACCGACGATTCCTCCACCCGCTCCACCGCCCGCGTGGTGTGGAAAGGCGCCATCAGCTTTGGCCTGGTGCACATCCCCGTGGCGTTGTACACCGCCACCACCAGCAGCGGGGTGGACTTTGACTGGCTCGACAAGCGCACCATGGAGCCGGTGGGCTACAAGCGCGTCAACAAGAAAACCGGCAAGGAAATCGCCTCGGCCGACATCGTGAAAGGCGTGGAGGTGGAAGACGGCCACTACGTCGTGCTGAGCGCCGACGAGATCAAGGCCGCCTTCCCCAAGACCACGCAGACCATCGAGATCGAGACCTTCATCAAGGCCAGCGAGATTCCGTTTGTCTACCTGGAGCGCCCGTATTACCTGGCCCCCATCAACCGCGGCGAAAAGGTCTACGCCCTGCTGCGCGAGGCGCTGATCGCCAGCGGCCGCGTGGGCGTGGCGCGCGTGGTCATCTCCACCAAGCAGCACCTGGCCGTGCTGGTGCCCAGCGGCCCGGCGCTGATCCTGAACCTGCTGCGCTGGGGCGGCGAGATCAAGTCGTTCGAGGCGCTGAAGCTGCCGCCCGAAGGCGCCAAGGCCGCCGGCCTGAAAGACGCCGAGCTGAAAATGGCCGAGAAGCTGATCGAGGAAATGTCCGCCCCCCTGGGACGCCGACGACTTCCGCGATTCGTTCAAGGACGAGATCATGCGGCTGGTCAAGCAAAAAGCCGAAGCCGGCGAGGTGCAGAGCGTCGAAAAAGTCGCCTCGCCCGGCGCCGCCAAGCCGGGGGCGGAAATCATTGATCTGACCGAACTGCTCAAGCGCAGCCTGCAAGGCGGCGGCAAGTCGTCGGTCAAGGACGAAGAGACCGACAATGCCGACGCCAAAGCGCCCGCCAAAGCCAAAGCCAGCCGCAAGCGCGCCTGAGGTTGGCCGCGCCGATCCCACGCCAAAAAAGGCCCCAGCGCTTGCTGGACGTGCGCGAGCAGCTATAAAAAACGTAGTATCAGAGAAGCCCGCCGCGAAGAAGCGTTCAAAGCCCTCGGCCTCCGGCAACGACGCCCCGCTCGCCCGCTACCACGCCAAGCGCGACTTCACCCGCACGCCCGAACCGGCCGGCGACATTGGCAGCGCGGCCGGTTTCAGCTACGTCATCCACAAGCACTGGGCCAGCCACCTGCACTACGACCTGCGGCTGGAGCTGGACGGCACCATGCGCAGTTGGGCCGTGCCCAAGGGCCCGAGCCTCGACCCACGCGACAAGCGGCTGGCCGTGCAGGTGGAAGACCACCCGATCAGCTACAACGACTTTGAAGGCCAGATCCCCGCCGGCCAGTACGGCGGCGGCCGCGTCATCATCTGGGACCGCGGCAGCTGGTCCCCCACGCCCGGGCACGAAGCACAGGCCGGGCTGGCGGCCGGCAACTTCAAGTTCATGCTGCACGGCGCCAAGCTGCAAGGCGGCTGGGCGCTGGTGCGTCTGAAGGACAGCCAGCCCGGCAAGGCCAACTGGCTGCTCATCAAGGAAAAAGACGCTTTCGCCCGCCCCGCCAGCGAATTCAGCGTGACCGAGGCGCTGCCCGATTCCGTCGGCCCGGCCGACCGGCGCGCCGCGCCCGACGCCATCCTGGCCGACACGGTGCGGCAGATTCGCGCACGCAAGGCGCAGTCTGGGGATTCAGATAAAAAACAGCCCCCAGCGCTTGCTGGACAAGCGCGAGCAGCTATCAAAACTAAAGCAACCAAGAAACAGCTGCTGCCCGACACCATCGCCCCCCCAACTCGCCACGCTCGTCACCGAGCCCCCGCCCGATGCCGCCACCGACTGGCTGTGGGAGCTGAAATTCGACGGCTACCGCCTGCTCGCGCGCACCAGCGCTGGCCGCGCCCAGCTGTTCACCCGCAACGGCCTCGACTGGACGGCGCGCATGCCTGCCCTGGCGCGCGCGCTGGCCGCCCTGCCGGTGCAAAACGCCTGGCTCGACGGCGAAGTCGTCATGCCCGGCGCCGACGGCCTGCCCGATTTCGGCGCGCTGCAAAACGCCTTTGACGGCCGCAAGACCGACGCGCTCGTGTACTACCTGTTCGACCTGCTCTGGCTGGATGGCGAAGACTGGCGCCCTGCCCCGCTGACCGACCGCCGCGCGCGGCTGGCCGCACTGCTGGCCGCCGACCATTCCCCCATGCTGCGTTTATCAGAGCAGCTGCCGCCCGACCCGCCAAGCCTGCTGGCCAGCGCCTGCAAGCTGGGCATGGAAGGCGTCATCGGCAAACGCGCCAGCGCGGCTTACCGCAGCGGGCGCTCGGCGGACTGGATCAAGCTCAAATGCGGCCAAGGCGACGAATTCATCATTGCCGGCTTCACCGCCGGTCAGGGCGCGCGCGCGGCGGCGGGGGACCTGGGCGCGCTGGTGCTGGCCGCGCCCACGGCCGACGGCGCCCTGCGCTGGGCCGGCAACGTGGGCAGCGGGTTTGACGGCGGCACCCTCGCGCTGCTCAAAAAGCGGCTCGCACCGCTCGTCACGCCCGACAGCCCGCTGACCGAGGGCCAGCGCGTCAAGGCGCCGTCCGCCATCACCTGGGTGCGGCCCGAGCTGGTGGCGCAGATCACGCACGCCGGCGTCACG
This sequence comes from Ottowia sp. SB7-C50, assembly GCF_033110285.1. Lineage (NCBI taxonomy): Bacteria > Pseudomonadati > Pseudomonadota > Betaproteobacteria > Burkholderiales > Comamonadaceae > Ottowia > Ottowia sp. SB7-C50. The sequence continues at coordinate 1,730,118 of NZ_CP136995.1, read as the reverse complement.
CAGGCTGGCCATCTGCGACACCCGGTGTTTCAGGGCCTGCGCGAAGACAAACCCGTTGCCGAACTCCGGGCCGATGCCATTTCAGGTTCTAAACAGGCGCGGGTCGGCGTCAACCCATCGCGAGCAGCTATGAAATCTGTAACACCCCCCGCCAAGACCGACGGCCCCGCCGTGCTCGCTGGCCAGACCATCACCCACCCCGAGCGCGTCATTGACCCCGCCAGCGGCGCCACCAAGCTCGACCTGGCGCGCTACTACGCCACCGTCGCCCCGCTCATCCTGCCGCACCTGGCCAAGCGCCCGGTCGCCCTGCTGCGCGCGCCGGATGGCGTGGGGGGCGAGCAGTTCTTCCAGAAGCACATGGAAGGCCGCCAGCTCCCCGGCGTCACCCTGCTCGACCCCGCGCTTGACCCCGGCCACGCCGCGCTGCTCGAAATCGACACCGAGGCCGCGCTGATGGGCGTGGTGCAGATGAACACCGTCGAGCTGCACACCTGGAACGCCACCCACGACAAGATCGAGCGCCCCGACCGCTTCGTCCTCGACCTCGACCCCGGCGAAGGCGTCGCCTGGCCGCAAGTGCAGGAAGCCGCGCAACTGGTGCGCACCCTGCTCACCGAATTGGGCCTGGTGCCCTTCCTCAAAACCAGCGGCGGCAAAGGCCTGCACGTGGTCACCCCCATCAAGCGCCTGTACGACTGGGACACCGTCAAGGCCTTCAGCAAACAACTGGTCGACCACCTCGCCCGCCTCATGCCCGACCGCTTCACCGCCGTCAGCGGCCCCAAGAACCGCGTCGGCAAGATTTACCCGGACTATTTGCGCAATGGGCGCGGGGCGACGACGGTGTGTGCGTGGTCCGTGCGCGCCCGGCCGGGATTGGGGGTGTCGGTGCCGGTCGCCTGGGATGAACTGGCGGGGCTGACGGGGGCGGCGCAGTGGACGGTGGGGAATGTGGAGGCGAGGTTAAGGGTTGCAAGTCAACCGTGGAGCGCATACCATGAAAGCGCCAATAGCCTGAGTGGAGCGACTTTGGGGCTTCGTAGAGAGCATGCGCGATGACGTTCCTCTAGTGGTCAGATGATTAGATTGGCCCGGCGTAGCGGTTTGGAAAAAGTGTCATCCGCTCAGATCTCAAGATCATTTTCGTAACTAAGTAGTTTCTGGTTCAGATAGTATTGGGAGCGATTTCATAGCTGTAGACAATTGAACTTCCAAACAGTGGCGCATCAGAAAATAAGCGCGCGAGAAAACGCAAAAGATAACTGAGATTTAACAGGAGGGATTTATGAAAAAATCGACAGTGTTTGTCGTTGCGTCAATATTCACATTTTCTGTTGCCCAAGCATGGGAACAGACTGTCGTACAACCTATGACAGAGCGGGCGCAGAGTGAGGGCACCCGAACCTTTGACGATTCCGTCGCTGTGGCAGTTCCCCAGTACTTCGTACTACCTTTTCCGACCGAAGAGGTTACAACACTTGGACATGGCTACGATCTGCTAACTAATAGGCGAAAACTTGCTCGATGCGTCAATGACAATAATAAAGGAAAAATTCCGATTATGAAGCAGCACAGCTCGCTATATGAAATAACCGATGAGGAAGTGCTCACAAGAAAGTTGAATTACAGCCTTGAGGGGCGTGCATCATATGCCGGTTACTCGGGGGGAGGTTCCACATCGTCATCTATTGAGACAAAATCCGCCAGTACGAAAAAAGTCATTCTTGTCGGGTCCGACATTTTTTCTTACTCTGATTTCATCGAAGTACCTAAAATAGACGGAACAATCTATCAAGACAAAAAATACCCAGCCCTCCGGGTTGATTTGACACCCAAAGCACTGGAACTTTATAAGAAGGACCGTGTTGCATTCAGAGATGTCTGTGGTGATGGTTTTGTCCAACAAATAAATTATGGCGGAGAAATGTATGCAACATTCGAATTCACAGGATTGAGTTACGAACAAAATCAATCACTGATTGCCGCAATTAATGCTAGCGGGCCAGCAAATTTGTTTTCTGTTAATGGCACATCAAAAAGCGAAGAAACATACAAAAATCTATCCAACAAAACCAATATCAAATATTCCCGCTCCGGGGGAGGCGGCGCATTCAACCCAGTAAACAAAGAAGACTTACTAGATATATATAAAAATTTCCCTAAAGAGTTAAAAAATAACGAGCGGGCGTTCTCCATGGTTGTGGTGAGATATACGGATTTTGCTAGTGTCTCCGAGGAATTCACAATGAGTGATATATCAAAAATAGAAACACTTATAAGAATCGGCGGGCGCGCTAACTCAATTTTAAACGAGATTGATGACCTGATCGTGGCAAAAATGAATGCCTCTGGGTCCACCAGCGAAGATTATTTCATAGTCCCATCATTCGATACTCCTCTTCGCGATCTCAATGGACTACGCGACTTAAGAAAGAATATATTATCCGTACTGTCCGATGTAAGCAACGGCCTCGCGGCATGTATGCCGAAATCGGGAAACAAAAAAGTATGCCAAACGATTAAAATCCCTGCGTACAACGATTACGCTTACAGAGCCAAATTTCCACTTGCGTTCAATGTTATTAGCGAAATCGATAGGAAAGGCATAATTTCAAACGCCGCATCTAAAGAGGATACGCTGAAAACGGAAGCAGCATGCGCATATGGGCTTTTTCTAAAGTCTGAGCTTCGCAAGTTGGCTGCCGCAAGAAAAAAACTAGATGGATTTGCGCCGACAGAGGATGTATTACAGGAAGCGGAATTGGAGGTCGACAAGTCGTTAGTAAACGGGACCGCCTGCAGCGGGGCGATCGTCCAACAAATTCAAGCGAACTACAGGAGTCTAAAATGAGAGAATTTGAGATAAAAAAGGGCGACGTTCTACATTTAAAAGCACGGGCGGGGGACGCAGCATGGGCTCATTGGCTTGAATACAAATTGATCATAGATGGAAAAACAGTGGTAATGGCACCACTTAAGCCTGGAGAGGAATATAAATTCCCAAGAGCGATATTCCCTAAGACCGTTCAATGCACTGGATTCCACTCGGTCGGCTCAACATCGAGAATTCTAGCGAGTCAAGATAGCTTGACGCGTACAGGGGATGGTCGATACACGATCGGATACAAGGATTCTCATCCAGACGGCCATTTTGGTAATTTCTTTTTGGATGTGTCTATTGTGGACGTTGGGCCATATTCTATGTTGGACCCGGCTGTAGAGGCAAGCCTATTGAAGAAAGATGCGATAGAGCCGAGCGTATATGACGACTATGAATATGAAATACTTTGCACCAATGGAGTCATCGAAGCAACTTTGTTTATAACACTTATTGACAATTTGATTCCAACTAACTCTAAATGGCGAGCAGAAGACGAACACGTTTGGGGCTCACCAGTCAACGGGCTCGCAAGATTTCTTGGGTCGCCAGATTTGCTCTTATCTACTGGGCTTGGATCGGCGGTACACGTGTTAAATGATTTCAAGAACGTAGCTGAAAAGAGAACGGTTGGAGAAGGGTTTAAGACTGATGCAATCGAAACTGGAACATTTCCTATCGGAGATTTTAAGTGGGAATGCTTAAAAAAGAAGAAGATTTAGAAAGTTCTATTTTTTTCATTATCAATTCGAACATTTTCAAAGCGGATTACTTCTGCTCAAGTATAGTAAAACTCATATTGGAAAAATGGGGAAAATCGGACGATTACAATTGCGATAATTTTAATTCCCGTATAGCACCGCTACCACCTTAACTCGAAGCGCCGGAGATACCCTAGAATAGTCTTGTAGCGCGTTGAAGCGCTGTGCGTAAGCGCCTTGCACAGCGCCTCGCGGCCAATGCGCGTCTTGGCCGCCATCTCGGTCATGTCGCGTGCGCGCGCAATGGTCCTTTGCGCTTTGGCCAAGGCAGCCGGGTCGTTTTCTTCCATCACCACGGTCAGGTATTCGGCCACCCCCGCCTCGTCGGGCAGCCATTCGGCCATGTCGAAATCGGGCAGATCTGCAATGTTGGTCATGTTGGCAATTCCGCGCTTCAACTCGTCACCCTGTCCAACCGATCCAGCACCTCCAGAGCGTCGACCCGATCAGCCTGCGCGGCCAGCGCGCGGAAGCGCGTTTCGTCATCGAACGCGGCAGTGGCCTGGCTCATTTCCTCGATGAGTGTGCTCATGAACAGGCCACGGCTTTGCGCCACCTGCTTTAGGCGCGCGGCGGTTTGATCGGGCAAACGAATGGTCAGCCTGCTCATGGCCTATATCTACAAGCATTGCGCGGAGGTCAGCACGCGCGAATCGCGCACGTTGCGGCGTACCCACTGTGCAGTGAACAATGTTACTGAGATACTCTCAAATTCATAGCTTCTCCCGCACACTGGACGTTGCCCCATGTCCCAAATCACCCCCAAAATCCTCGCCTTCGACTTCTTCGGCATCGTGGTCGACTGGCACGGCTCCATCGCGGCGGAGGTGCGGCAGTTGTATCCGCAGGTGGATGGGGACGGGTTGGCGCTGGCGTGGCGCGAGGGGTATCAGCCGGCGATGCAGCGGGTGCGGTCGGGCGAGTTGGGATGGACGAAGATCGACGACTTGCACCGGCTGATTCTGGACAGCATCCTGCCGCGCTTTGGTCTGGGCGACCTGCCCGAGCACGAGCGGCGCGCGCTCAACCGCGTGTGGCACCGGCTCAACCCCTGGCCGGACGTGGTGGAGGGGCTATCGCTTTTGAAGCGGCGGCACATCATCACCACGCTGTCGAACGGCAACATTGGCTTGCTGACCAACATGGCCAAGCACGGCGGGCTGCCGTGGGATTGCGTGCTGTCGTCCGAGGTGTTTCGCGCCTACAAGCCCGACCCGCGCGTGTACCTGGGCGTGGCAGAGGTGTTCGACGTGGCGCCGCATGAGGTGATGCTGGTGGCCGCGCACCACGACGACCTGGCCGCCGCGCGGGCCTGCGGACTGCTGACGGCCTACATCGAGCGTCCGCTGGAGTTTGGCGCGGCGCGGCCCAAGGATGTGTCGCCGGTGGCTGAGAACACGCTGCACGCGCGGGATTTCATCGACCTGGCGCGGCAACTGGCGTCGCGCGGGGCGCCGGCGGATGAGGACGCCGGCGGGTGACGTTAGCGCCGTCGCTGCAGGGCTTGGGCGACTCTGCGCCAGACGCGTGACCGACGGCCGTAGGCACGCGGCGACCGCGCCATGGCGGCGCTGGCCAAGGGGCCGGCGGGACGTGGGTTCGATCAATGTCCCTCGGCAGGCCATCCTCGTCGCTTCTGTTTTGATAGCTAGCTGCGCTTGTCTGTCGTGCGCCAGAGGCCTTTTTTTACGCCTCAACCTACGTGCACAGCAGTCAGCACACGTCGTACCACGCCAACAACCCTGCGCCCAGCCGGTGATCGGCGTCAGGCTGGCGAAGGCGGCTCCATTACAATCGAGGCCACGATGAACGCTGCAGATCGCTTCGATCCCACCGCCCTGCTCCTGGCAGCAGGCGGGGTTGCGTGCATTGCCTCTTCCATTACCACGACCACCAAAAAGGGCTGACCCAGCTCTCGGTTCGTCGTGCGCGCCTCCCCGCTGCCAGACGAGCCGGGGACAGGTCAGACAGATTTACTTTGTTTGAAAGGCGCGAGAAATCATGAACAAGATCGGTAACCTGGTTGGCCTCGTCGGCTGGCGCGGCATGGTCGGCTCCGTGCTGATGGACCGCATGCAGGCCGAAAAAGACTTCGACCTGATCGAGCCGGTGTTCTTCTCGACCAGCAACGCGGGCGGCGCGGCGCCGGCGATGGCCAAGAACGAGAAGACGCTGAAGGACGCGCACGACATCGACGCTTTAAGCAAGTGCGACGTCATCATCACCTGCCAGGGCGGCGACTACACCAGCGAGGTGTTCCCCAAGCTGCGCGCCGCCGGCTGGAAGGGCCACTGGATCGACGCCGCCAGCACGCTGCGCATGAAGGACGACGCGGTCATCGTGCTGGACCCGGTGAACCTGCCAGTGATTCAGAGCGCCCTGCTCAAGGGCGGCAACAACTGGATCGGCGGCAACTGCACCGTGAGCTGCATGCTGATGGGCGTGGGCGCGCTGTACAAGGCGGGCCTGGTCGAATGGATGAGCACCCAGACCTACCAGGCCGCCAGCGGCGGCGGCGCGCAGCACATGCGCGAGCTGCTGACGCAATACGGCACGCTCAACGCCGAGGTACGCGCGCTGCTGGACGACCCGAAGAGCGCCATCCTTGAAATTGACCGCCTGGTGGCGGCCAAGCAGCGTGCGCTGTCGCCCGCTGAGATGGCCAACTTCGGCGTGCCGCTGGGCGGCTCGCTCATCCCCTGGATCGACAAGGACCTGGGCAATGGCGTCAGCCGCGAAGAATGGAAGGGCATGGCTGAGACCAACAAGATCCTGGGTCAGGGTGAAGGCTTCGGCACACGCGCCGTGCCGGTCGACGGTTTTTGCGTGCGCGTGGGCGCCATGCGCTGCCACAGCCAGGCGCTGACCTTCAAGCTGAAGAAGGATGTGCCGGTGGCCGACATCGAGGCCATGATCGCCGCTGACAACGAATGGGTGCAGGTGGTGCCCAACAACCGCGAAGACACGCTGAAATACCTGACGCCGGTCGCCGTTACCGGCACAATGACCATTCCCGTCGGTCGTATCCGCAAACTGGCCATGGGGCCGGACTACGTGGGCGCCTTCACCATCGGCGACCAGTTGCTGTGGGGCGCGGCCGAGCCGCTGCGCCGCATGCTGCGGATTCTGCTGGCCGCGTAAGGCCGCGGCGCGGGCGGCAAATGGCCGCCTCAGGCGGTGCGCTGGCTGCCGTGCGCGTTGCAAGGGGGCAACATCCCGGCCAACTTGCCGGGATGTGTTAATTTGTGACGTTGGTTAACTTGGGGCTCCGGTTGACCGCCGAATATGATGTTAATTCCCCTATTCAATTCCCTTCCGGCGAGGCTCGGCCTGCCCACCCAAACGCATGCAGAATAAGACCGCGCTGGCCCCGAACGGGTCGATCGATCAAGACAGCATGGCCCGGCAACCATGGAGGACAGGGGTCGTGGCCACCGCGGCAGCGCTGGCCTTGTGGGGCGCCGTCGCCTTTGACGCGCACGCCTTGGCGCTGGGCGCCATCAGCGTGCGCTCCGCTTTGGGCGAGCCGCTGCGCGCCGAGATCGAGGTGCCTGACATTTCCTCGCAGGAAGCCGCCACGTTCAGCGCGTCGGTCGCTTCGCCGCAGGCGTTCCGCGCCGCCGGGGTGGAATACACGCCCGCGCTGACCAACACCCGCATCAGCCTGCATCGCCGTGCCAATGGGCAGGCTTATCTGCGCGTAACGGGCGAGCGGCCGATCAACGAGCCCTTTCTGGGCATTGTGATCGAGACCACGTCCAGCAGCGGCAGGGTGGTGCGCGACTACACCATGCTGGTTGATCCTCCGGGCCGAGCGGCGCCGCCAGCGGTGGCGGTCAACCCATCTCAAATCGCCCCCCCAGTCCGTCACAACGCCCGCCCCTCCGGCGGTGGCGCCCACTCTACCGGCTGCACCGGCCATCGACCCTGCCGCTGTGGTGCAGGCCCCCAGGGACCAGACCTTGGCCCTCCCTCGTCGCGCCGCGCCGACGGCCGAAGGACTGCGCCATCGTGCGCGGGCCGTAGCGCCTGCGGGCGACGGCGCCCAGGTCACGGTGCAGCGCGGCGACACCGCCTCTGCCATTGCGTCGGCGCACGCCGCCGACGGCGTGTCGCTTGACCAGATGTTGGTCGCCATGCTGCGTGCCAACCCCAACGCCTTCATCCGCGGCAACGTCAACCGGATGAAAGCGGGAGTCGTGCTCAATATGCCTTCCGCCGAACAGGCGGCGGCAACCTCGCGCCAAGCTGCCCGGCGTGCGGTCGCGGCCCAAACGCGGGACTTCAACGCCTACCGCCGCGGCCTGGCTCTGCGTTCGGGCAGCACGCGCATGGCAGCTGCCACGCGCAGCGCCTCGGGTGGCGTGCAGCCCCAGGTGCAGGAAAGCCGCCCCGCAGCGCCGGCGCAAGATCGCCTGACGCTGTCCCGTGGCGGCGCCCCCAGCGCAACCGAATCCAAGATCGCGCAGTCCCGCCAGGCTCAGGAACAGGCCGCCCGCGTGGCCGAGCTGAACAAGAATCTCAGCGACCTGACTCAGCTTCAGTCGGCCTCGGGCAGCGCCCCGTCGACCCGTGCATCTGCACCAGGCATCACCGTGCCAATCACCTCGCCGGTGAAGCCGCCAGCCGCCCCGCCGGCCAGTCCAGCGGCATCGGCAGCCCCGCCCGCAAAAGTGCCTGCAGCAGCGCTCAATCCCGCGTCAGATACGGCCAGCCCTGCGACGCCTGCGGTGACACAGCCGGCATCTGCGGCCGAAACCGCTGCCAGGATGGAGTCGCCCGCATCGGGAGCCACCGTTGCCAGCGCAGTTGCGCCGGCAGCGTCCCGTCCGCGCTTCAATCCTGCGCCGGCACCCGTTGAAGCGCCATCGTTCCTCGATAGCCTGACAGAAAACCCCATGCTGCCGGTGGCAGGCGCCGGTTTGGTGGCCTTGTTGGCGGGATACGGTCTCCTGTACCGGTCGCGCCAACGCAAAAAAAAAGAAAACGCGCAGCTCAATAGCTCGTTCATTGAAAGCCATCGGCCAGCCGATTCGTTCTTCGGCGCCAGTGGCGGTCAACGGGTGAATACCGAGAACAGTGGCTCGTCGATCAGCGGCAGCTCATCGATGTCCTATTCGCCCAGCCAACTCGATGCCGGCGGCGACGTCGACCCGGTGGCGGAAGCCGACGTATATCTGGCCTATGGCCGCGACCTGCAGGCTGAAGAAATTCTTCGCGAAGCACTGCGCACGCACCCGGGCCGCGTGGCTATTCATCGAAAGCTGGTCGAAATCTACGCCAAGCGCCGCGACGTGCGTGGACTTGAAGCAATTGCGATCGATGCGTACAAAGTCACCCAGGGCCAAGGTTCCGAATGGCTGGCCATTGCGAGTTTGGGCAGCACCCTTGACCCAAGCAACCCGATGTATCGTCCTGGCGGCGCACCCGGCAACGGGCCTACTTCCACACCGATTCGTCACGACTTCGGCGCCGACACCGAGCCCCTGGGCGTGCGCACCCCGGCCTACAGCCCCGACACGCAGCCAACACACGTTTCGTCGTCCGAGTTGCCGATAAGAACGGTGCCTCCTGCAGGCCGCCCCGCCGCAGCCGCGGTGGCCGCTGGCGCCTCCTCCGTCCTGGCCACGCAACCCCCGACTGCGCCCGCCGCGCCTGTGCCCACGCCTTTGTCCAGTCATATCCAACCGCCCAACCTTGACTTGGACATCGCCTTCGCACCGCCCTCGGAACTGAGCAAACCTCCGGTGCCATCGGCCAGGATATCCGCTCCCGCACAGTCGCATGGGGACGCCGTCGATTCCACTCTGATTGACTTCGAGCTAGAAGCTCTTGCGGCCGATGCCGGCGCCCAATCGTCGTCCAATGGACGCACTCGGCAATCCGACGACGCCGACGAAGACCCGCTGGGCACCAAGCTGGCGCTGGCAAGGGAGTTCCACGCCATTGGCGACACCGAAGGCGCGCGCGCCTTGCTGAAGGAAGTGATTGCCGAATCGTCGGGCGTCATGCGCACCAAGGCAGAGCGCTTCCTGTCCGAGCTGGGGTGACCTGGCGTCGTCTATAGCTGTCCCGCTCGCGGCGCCCTTGGGGCGCCGCGCGCTTTTGGGGCCATCGATTTGCCGGACAATCGGCCCATTGTGAGAATCGCTCTCGGCATCAGCTACCTTGGCACGCACTATCAGGGTTGGCAAAGCCAGCCCTCGGGGCAGACGGTGCAGGACCAGGTGGAGTCGGCGCTGTCCCGGTTCGCCACGGTACCGCTCAACACCTTGTGTGCCGGCCGCACCGACGCCGGCGTTCACGGCCTGATGCAGGTGCTGCACTTCGACACCGATCTGGCGCGCGAAGCGTTTTCGTGGGTGCGCGGCACCAACCGCTTCCTTCCGCCCGACATTGCGGTGCAGTGGGCGCAGGCGGTGCCGGACGCCTTTCACGCGCGCGCCAGCGCACTGGCTAGGCGCTACGCCTACCTGCTGCTCGAATCGCCCGTGCGCCCCAGCGTCGACGCCGGCCGCGTCGGCTGGACATTTCGCCCGCTCGACGGCGACGCCATGCGCCAGGCGGCCCGTCACCTGATCGGCACGCACGACTTCACCTCGTTTCGCGCATCGGCGTGCCAGGCGCTGTCGCCAGTCAAACAGCTGACGCGGCTCGACATCACGCGCAAGGGCGCTTACTGGCGCTTCGACTTCGAGGCCAACGCCTTCCTGCACCACATGATCCGCAACATCATGGGCAGCCTGGTGCAGATCGGCCAGGGCCTGCTGCCGCCCGACGCCATGGCCGAAGTCCTGGCCGCGCGCGACCGCGACGCCGCCGCGCCCACTTTCGCGCCCGACGGCCTCTATTTCCTGGGGCCCCGCTACGACCCGGCCTGGGGCCTGCCCGAACGCACCAGCGCCTATGATTGGATCGAATGACACCCCGCCATGCTTGATTCACCGCTTCGCACCCGCATCAAGATCTGCGGCCTGACGCGCGAACAGGACGTGGACGCCGCCGTCGAAGCCGGCGCCGACGCGATCGGCTTCGTGCGCTACGCCCAGAGCCCGCGCCACGTCAGCGCCGCGCGCGCGGCCGAGCTGATGCGCCGCCTGCCGCCGTTCGTCAACGCGGTGCTGCTGTACGTCAACGCCGATGCTACAGAAATAGAAGCTGACTGCGCCCTATCGACGCCCGGTTGCCTGCAATTTCATGGGGACGAATCACCGGCCGAATGCGCACGCATCGCGCGCGCCTGCCACCTGCCCTGGCTGCGCGCCGCACGCATTCCGGCCGACCCGGCGGCAGGCTTCGACTTGCTAGAATTTGCCCACGATTTCAGCGCGGCCACCGGCATCCTGCTCGACGCACAGACGCAGGGCTACGGCGGCGGCGGAAAGACATTCGATTGGTCACGGCTTCCACCAAGCGTTCCCGCTCACCTCGTCTTGTCTGGTGGGCTCACACCTGCAAACGTGGGCGACGGCTTGCGCGCCCTGCGCTCGCGCGGCCGCTCGCTGGCGGTTGACGTGAGCAGCGGCGTCGAAGCCGTCGACCCCGACGGTGCGCCCCTCAAGGGCATCAAGGACGCCGCCCGCATGCGCGCCTTCGTGGCCGCCGTCCGCGCCGCCGACCTGGCGGCGTGACCTCCCCCCATTTCCCCCGCGGGGCCAGTGCCCCGCCCTTGCCTTGGATGTGACACCATGGATTACCAACAACCCGACGCTTCAGGCCATTTCGGCCGCTATGGCGGCAGCTTCATCAGCGAGACGCTGACCTACGCCATCAACGAGCTGAAAGACGCCTACGCGAAGTACCAGCACGACCCCGACTTCCTGGCCGAATTCAAGTACGAACTGGCGCACTACGTCGGCCGCCCCTCGCCCGTCTACCACGCCGCGCGCACCAGCCGCGAACTGGGCGGTGCGCAGATTTACCTGAAGCGCGAGGACTTGAACCACACCGGCGCGCACAAGATCAACAACGTCATCGGCCAGGCCATGCTGGCACGCCGCATGGGCAAGCCGCGCATCATTGCCGAAACCGGCGCCGGCCAGCATGGCGTGGCCACGGCCACGATTTGCGCGCGCTACGGGCTGGAATGCGTGGTCTACATGGGCAGCGAAGACGTCAAGCGCCAGTCGCCCAACGTCTACCGCATGAAGCTGCTCGGCGCCACCGTGGTGCCGGTCGAATCCGGCAGCAAGACGCTGAAGGACGCGCTGAACGAAGCCATGCGCGACTGGGTCGCCAACGTGGACAACACCTTCTACATCATCGGCACCGTGGCCGGCCCGCACCCTTACCCCATGATGGTGCGCGACTTCCAGAGCGTGATCGGGCAGGAATGCCTGACGCAGATGCCCGAGCTGCTGGCCGCGCAAGGCATCGCCGCGCAGCAGCCCGATGCCGTCATCGCCTGCGTGGGCGGCGGCAGCAACGCCATGGGCATCTTCTACCCCTACATCCCGCATGAGCAGACCCGCCTGATCGGCGTAGAGGCCGCCGGCGAGGGCCTGGACAGCGGCAAGCACTCGGCCAGCCTGCAGCGCGGCTCCAGCGGCGTGCTGCACGGCAACCGCACCTACATCCTGCAGGACGACAACGGCCAGATTACCGAGACGCATTCGATCAGCGCCGGCCTGGATTACCCCGGCGTCGGCCCCGAACACGCCTGGCTCAAGGACATCGGCCGCGCCGAATACGTGGGTGCCACCGACGCCGAGGCGCTGGCCGCCTTCCACCACCTGTGCCGCGCCGAGGGCATCATCCCCGCGCTCGAATCCAGCCACGCCTTTGCCTATGCCATGAAGCTGGCGCCGACCATGCGGCCCGACCAGTCCATCCTGGTCAACCTCTCTGGCAGGGGCGACAAGGACATCGGCACCGTCGCCGACCTGGACGGCGTGGAGTTCTACGACCGACCATCCATGCGCGGCCACGTCGTCAAGGGCGCGCCCAAGCCAGGAGCCAAGCCATGAACCGCATCGCCGCCACCTTCGCCCGGCTGCAAGAGCAAAAGCGCAAGGCGCTGATTCCCTACGTCACCGCCGGCTTTCCGTACGCCGACATCACGCCCGCGCTGATGCACGGCATGGTCACCGCGGGCGCCGACGTGATCGAGCTGGGCGTGCCGTTTTCCGACCCCAGCGCCGACGGCGCCGTCATCCAGAAGGCCGGCGACCGCGCGCTGGCACTGGGCATCGGCCTCGCGCAGGTGCTGGCCATGGTCAGGACCTTCCGCGAAAAGGACCAGAAAACCCCCGTGGTGCTGATGGGCTACGCCAATCCGGTCGAGCGCTACGACCAGCGCCACGGCGCCGACGCCTTCATCCGCGATGCCGCGGCCGCCGGGGTCGATGGGGTGCTGATTGTCGACTACCCGCCCGAGGAATGTGCCGAGTTTGCTTCCAAGTTGAGAGCGAACGGCATGGACCTGATCTTTCTGCTGGCCCCGACTTCGACCGAGCAGCGCATGCAGCAGGTGGCGCAGGTCGCCAGCGGCTACGTGTACTACGTCTCGCTCAAGGGCGTGACCGGCTCGGGTGCGCTCAACACGGCCGAAGTGGAAGCCGCCCTGCCCCGCATCCGCCAGCACGTGCACATTCCGGTCGGTGTCGGCTTCGGCATCCGCGACGCCGAGACCGCCCGCGCCATCGGCCAGGTGGCCGACGCCGTGGTCATCGGCAGCCGGCTGATCCAGCAGATCGAAACCCAGCCGCACGAGCGCGTGGCCGCCGCCGCCATCGACTTCCTGCGGCCGATCCGCGCCGCGCTGGACGCATGAAGTGCACGCATAATCGCGCTATCAAACAAGGAGTTCCGCCATGAGCTGGCTCGAAAAACTGCTGCCGCCCAAGATCCAGAAGACCGAAGACGGCGCCGAGCGCCGCCAGGTGCCCGAAGGCCTGTGGATCAAGTGCCCGGAATGCGACACGGTGCTGTACAAGAGCGACCTGGAAGGCAACCAGAACGTCTGCCCGAAATGCGGCCACCACCACCGCATGGGCGCGCGCGAGCGGCTCAACGTGTTCCTCGACAACGAAGGCCGCTACGAGATCGGGCAGGAGGTGCTGCCGGTCGACGCGCTGAAGTTCAAGGACAGCCGCAAGTACCCCGAGCGCCTGAAAGAAGCGCTCGAAAACTCCGGCGAAACCGATGCCCTGGTCGTCATGGGCGGCGCCGTGCATTCCATCAGCGTGGTGGCGGCGGCGTTTGAGTTCGACTTCATGGGCGGCAGCATGGGCAGCGTGGTGGGCGAGCGCTTCGTGCGCGGCGTCGAAACCGCCATCGAACAAAAGGTGCCCTTCATCTGCTTCACGGCCACCGGCGGCGCGCGCATGCAGGAAGGCCTGCTGAGCCTGATGCAGATGGCCAAGACCAACGCCGCCCTGACCCGCCTGGCCAAGAAGGGCCTGCCCTACATCAGCGTGCTGACCGACCCGACCATGGGCGGCGTGTCGGCCGGTTTTGCCTTTGTGGGCGACGTGGTGATTGCCGAGCCCAAGGCGCTGATCGGCTTTGCCGGCCCGCGCGTGATCGAGAACACGGTGCGCGTGAAGCTGCCCGACGGTTTTCAGCGCGCCGAGTTCCTGCAGCAAAAAGGCGCGGTCGACTTCATCTGCGACCGGCGCGAACTGCGCGAAAAAATCGCCAAGGTGCTGGCGATGCTGCAGCGCCAGCCTGCGGACGCGGTGGAATGATGGGGCGCTGAGCCCAGGTAGAGAAGACCGAATACCGGACGCGAAGGACGCGAAGGGATCGCGAAGGACGCAAAAGAAACAGCCCAAGAATATTTTTTGGCTTTTTCTGCGTCCTCTGCGGAATCTCTGCGTCCTCTGCGTCCGGCTGTTGACTTTTACAACGCAACCAAAGCCCATCGCCTGTTTGCGCTCGCCCGCACTGCGCCTAAAGCTATCAACTCGATAGCAAACTCACCCCGCCAGCATCGCCGCGCCCGCCCCCAGCAGGCCGGCCTGCATCGACCCCAGCACGATGCCGGCGACCTGCAGTGCCACCACCAGCAACAGCGGCGACAGATCGACCCCGCCCACCAGCGGCAAGCGGCGGCGCAGGGGCGCCAGCATGGGTTCGCACAGCCGCTCGAAGACGTCGCGCACGGGGGTGCGGTTGCCGGTCCATGACAGCACGGCGGCGACGATGATCACCGCCGTGGCCACCGACACCGCCAGCTTGGCCACGCCCAGCAAGGCCAGCACCGGCAGCACGCTCCAGCGGCCCAGTCCGAGCATGCCGACCAGCATCGCGTACTGCAGCAGCTTGAGCAGCCACGCGCCCAGCAGGCTGGCCAGGTCCCAGCGCCCCGCGGCGGGCATCAGGCGCTGCAGCGGCAACACCAGCCAGTCCGACAGCGCCTGCACGAAGCGCCCCACGGGGTTGGCCAGCGACAGGCGGCGCCAGCCCATGTACAGGCGCAGCAAGCAGGCGCCGCCGATCAGCGTGACGGCGACTTCGATCACAAAGGCAAGGACTTGAAACAGCATGGGCAGGCAAGGCGGGCGGCGCGCGTCCATCGCTGGACCGGCGCGGCGCCCAAAGGGTGTTGCGTGCGATGATAGCGAGCCACGACCTGCCCCGCGTCGCGCCGCCACCGGCGTGCTGCCGCGATGCCCGGACCATGCCAAGCCCCACGCTGACCCTTTCGTCCCTGCCGCTGTTTCCGCTGGGCACGGTGCTGTTTCCGGACGGCGTGCTACCGCTGCGCGTGTTCGAGGTGCGCTATCTCGACATGGTGACCAAGTGCCACCGCGCCGGTGCGCCCTTTGGCGTGGTGGCGCTGGAGCACGGCCACGAAGTGCGCGCCGCCGGCGCGCCGCCCGAGCAGCTGGCGGGCATCGGCACGCTGGCCCACATCACCGCGCTGGAACGCCCGCAGCCCGGCCTGCTGACGGTGCAATGCCGGGGCGACCAGCGCTTTCGCATCGACCGCGCCAGCCAGCTGAAGCACGGGCTGTGGGTGGCCGACGTCACCCTGCTGGCCGCCGACCGGCCGCTGGCCATCCCCGCCGACCTGCAGCACACGGCGCACGCGCTGAACAAGCTGTACGCCGGCCTGCGCGCGCAGGCCGCCGCCGCGCCCCTGCCCCAGGCGGGCAGTGAACTTTTCGACGATGCAGGCTGGGTGGCCAACCGCTGGTGCGAGCTGCTGCCGCTGCCCGGCGCCGTGCGCCAGCACCTGATGAGCCTGGACAGCCCGCTGCTGCGGCTGGAGCTGGTGGCCGACGCGCTGGGCAAGGCCGGCATCGGCGCCCAGCCCGGCTGACGCCCCCCGCCGTCAGAAGCGCACCGGCTGCGCCTGGTATTCGGGCACGCGCTGGTGCAGCCAGCCGCGCAGGTCCGCCGGGCCGGGCGCCGCGCCGGCCTGCGCCAGCCACGCCAGCACCGCAGCCGCCACGTCGTCCGCCGGCGGCGACACGCGCGCCACGCGCAGCTTGGGGTGCGGCGTGGGCTCGGTGGTTTCGTCGTCGGCCAGCAGTTCCTCGTACAGCTTCTCGCCGGGCCGCAGGCCGGTGAAGGCGATGGGCACTTCGGCCTCGGTCTTGCCCGACAGGCGGATCAGCAGGCGCGCCAGTTCGACGATCTTGACCGGCTCGCCCATGTCCAGCACGAAGATCTGGCCCGAGCGGCCCATCAGCCCCGCCTGCAGCACCAGTTGCGCGGCCTCGGGGATGGTCATGAAGTAGCGCACGATCTCGGGGTGCGTCACCGTCACCGGGCCGCCCAGCTCGATCTGCGTGGTGAACAGCGGCACCACCGAACCGCTGGAGCCCAGCACGTTGCCGAAGCGCACCGACACGTACTGCGTGTGCTCGAACTCGCGCGCCACCGCCTGCACCACCTGCTCGGCCAGCCGCTTGGTGGCGCCCATCACATTGGTGGGGTTGACGGCCTTGTCGGTCGACACCAGCACGAAGCGCGCCGCGCCCACCTCGCCCGCCACGCGCGCGGCGTGCAGCGTGCCCAGCACGTTGGTGCGCAGCGCCTCGATCTCGTTGTGGGTCTCCATCAGCGGCACGTGCTTATAGGCCGCGGCGTGCAGCACCACGCCCGGCCGGTGCGCCAGGGCGATGGCGCGCAGGCGATCGGGCTCGCGCACGTTGGCGGTGTAGTACACGCCTTCCATGGCGGGAAAGGCCTGGCGCAGTTCCTGCTCGAGCCGGTAGGTGGCGTATTCCGACACATCGACGCAGACCAGCCGCGCCACGCCCAGCCGCGCCACCTGGCGGCACAGCTCCGACCCGATGGAGCCGCCCGCCCCCGTCACCAGCACGGTCTGGCCGCTGAACAGCGCTGCCAGGCCGCGCGCGTCCAGCTGCACCGGCGTGCGGCCCAGCAGGTCTTCCAGCCGCACCTGGCGCAGCCGGGTGGCCGCGCCGGGGCGCAGCAGTTCGTCGGCGGTGGGCAGTGTCAGCAGGTTCAGGCCGCTGCCCGACCAGCGCATCAGCACGTCGCGCCGCGCCAGATCGCCCGGCGCGCTGGCCAGCAGCACGGTGCCGGCCTGCTGCGCGCGCGCCAGCTGGTCGAGCGCGTCCACCCCGCCCAGCACGCGCACGCCCTGCACCGTGCGCCCCGCGTCCTGCGCGCGCGGCGACGCGATGCCGACCACCTGCCAGCCCTCCACGCCCTTGAGCGTGCGCAGCGCCTGGTCGGCCTCGTCGATGGTGCCGACGATGAGCAAGGGCTGCAGCGCCGCCGCCGGCCGCGCCTGGGCCTGCGTGTATTCGGCCAGCGTGCGCCAGGTGGCGCGCGCGCCGGCCAGCGCCAGCAGGGCCAGCACGCCGCTGATGAGAAACACCGAGCGCGGAAACCCCTGCGTGCGCGAGCCCATCACCACCGCCGTGGTCAGCAGCGCGCCCAGCGCCACGCCGCCCGCCAGCTGGCGCAGGTCGGCCAGGCCCACATAGCGCCACGACTGGCGGGGCACGCGCGCCAGCAGCAGGCCCACGGCCATGCACAGCAGCGCCAGCGGCGTCGTCTGCAGCGCCTGGTCGCGGTACGGCTGCGGCACCGTCAGGTTGAAGCGCAGCCAGAACGCGGCCCACCACGCCAGCACGATCAGCACCAGATCGGGCAGCCAGCTCTTGCTGCGCAGGTCTTTCCACCAGCCACTCAGCACGGCGGAATCCTGTGGGTCACGGTTGAAATTGCTACAGTGTTCATAGCTGTCCGCGCTGGATGGGCCAGCGCAGGCGTGTGATTATGCGTTGGGCGCGCGGTGTAGCCTCCGCGGGTCTGCGCGCTGGCCAGCCCAGCCGCCTGCCCGCGATTCATTTCACCAGCGCCCGCAGCGTGTCCAGCAGGATGCGCACATCGCCCCCCCACGCTGCGGCGCGCCACGTAGTCCAGGTAATAGCGCTGCTTGACGGGCATGACCTGCTGGACGTAGGTGCGCTCCGGGTCCGTGCTGGCGGCCAGCAGGCGCTCTTCGTCGCGGAACTCGATCGCCGCGCGGTCGGTGATGCCGGGTCGCACGCTGAGGATCTGGCGGCGCACGTCGTCGTCATACAGCGCCATGTAGCGCGGCACCTCGGGCCGCGGGCCGACCAGGCTCATGTCGCCGCGCAGCACGTCGATCAGCTGTGGCAATTCGTCCAGCTTGGTGCGCCGCAGCCAGCTGCCGGCGCGGGTGATGCGCGCATCGCCGCCGGCCGTGATCTGCGGCCCGGCGCCGTCGTGCAGGTGCATGGTGCGGAACTTGTGGATGCGAAACAGCGCCCCGCCCCGCCCCACGCGCTGCTGCCTGAACAGCGCCGGGCCGGGCGAATCCAGCCGCACCCACAGCGCGATGGCCGCCATCATCGGCAGCGCCAGCGGCAGCGCGGCCAGCGTCAGCGCCAGGTCCATGGCGCGCTTGGCGGCGGCGCTGCGGGTGTTCACGCGCCGCGCCTTCTCATCTTTTGATAGCTGCCTGCGCCGATCAGGCGAGCGCTGGCGCCCGATTTGGCTTGCAACCGCCGCACGCTCATCGCACGCAGGCCCGCAGCGCGGCGATGACGCGCGACTGCTCGTCGTCGCTCATGGCGGTGAACAGCGGGATGCTGAACATGCGCTGGTACGCGGCTTCGGCCACCGGAAACTGCTCGGGGGTCAGCCCATAGCGATCGCGCCAGTACGGCTGCCGGTGCAGCGGCACGTAATGCACGCTGGTGCCGATGCCGGCGTCGCTCAGCGCCTGGATCACTTCGTCGCGCGTCACCGTCGCGGCGTCGGACAGGCGCAGCACGAACAGGTGCCACGCGTGGGCATCGCCCGCCGGCGCGTCGGCGGGCAACACCAGCGGCAGGCCTTGCAACTCGGCCCGATAGCGCGCCGCCAGTTGCTGGCGCCGCTGCACAAAGCCGGGCAGCCGCGCCAGCTGCACGCGGCCCAGCGCGCCGGCCATGTCGGTCATGTTGTACTTGAAGCCGGGCGCGACGATTTCGTAATACCACGCGGGCGTGCGGCTGCTGAAGCGGTCGAACGCGTCGCGGCTGATGCCGTGCAGGCGCATCACCCGCATGCGGGCCGCCAGCGCCTCGTCGCGCGTCACCACCATGCCGCCCTCGCCGGTGGTCATGGTCTTGTTGGCGTAGAAGCTGAAGACTGCGGCAGCGCTGGCCAGCTGGCCGACCAGCGCTCCGTTTGTGGTAGTGGGCAGCGCGTGCGCCGCGTCTTCGATCACCTGCAGGCCGTGGCGGCGCGCGATGTCGAAAATCGCCGTCATGTCGCACGCCAGCCCGCCGTAATGCACCGGCAGGATGGCCTTCGTCCGGGGCGTGATGGCGGCCTCGATGGCGGCGGGGTCGATGTTGAGCGTGACCGGGTCCACGTCCACCAGCTTTGCGTCCGCACCCAGGTAGCGCGCCACTTCCACCGTCGCGGTGAAGGTCAGCGTCGGCGCGATCACCTCGTCGCCGGGGCCGATGCCGATGGCCTCCAGCGCCAGGTGCAGGCCGGCGGTGGCCGAGTTGACGGCAATCGCGTGCAGGCCGCCGCCCAGGTACGCGGCAAATTCCTGTTCGAACGCCTTCGTTTCCGGCCCCGTGGTGACCCAGCCCGAGCGCATGGCGCGCGCCACGGCGTCGATCTCGGCGTCGGTGATGTCGGGTCGGGCAAAGGGGATGAAAGATTCGTTTTTCAAAGCCAAATCAGCCTCCAGCGCTTGTCAGAAGCGCGTGAACAGCTATCGTTTTGTTAGCGCGTGAGGCGGCTCCAGCGCTGCCCCGCGTTGCGCCGCAGCAGCACGTCCAGCAGGCCGCGCCAGGTGCCCACGCCATAGCCCAGATGATAGGCGGCGATGACCAGCGGCAGGCGCGCCAGCGTGCCCGCATCGCCCGCCTGCCGCGCCGCCGCCAGCGATGCGCCGGCCACGTACGCGGCATAGGCGGCCAGCAGCAGCGCCAGCGGCCACGGCCACCACGGCGCCACCAGCGCGCTGCCGGCCAGCGCGGCCACGAACAGCGCCGGCACCAGCTGGCGCAGCGATCCGGGTTGCCCGTGCTTGCGCATCACAAACGGCCGCCAGTAGCCGTATTGCATCTGCTGGTTGAACAGCTGGCGCACGCTGCCGCGCGGCTGGTAGAGCGAGCGGATGCGCGCGCTTTGCCACAGCCGCGCGCCGCCCAGGCGCAGGCGCAGGTTGTGTTCGTCGTCCTGGTTGCGCACCAGTCGTTCGTCGAAGCCGCCAAAGCGGTCGAACGTGGCGCGCGGCCAGCAGCCCAGGTAGACCGTGTCCACCGGCCCTTCGTACGCCCGGTCGCGCGAGCGCGCGCCGCCCACCACCCAGCGACTCTGAAACGCCGCCGCCACCGCGCGCCCCATGGCGCCCTGCCCGCGCGCCACCCAGGGCCCGCCCACGTTGTCGGCGCCGGTACGCGCCAGCGCGGCCAGGCATTCGGCGATGTAGTCGGGCGCGAATTCGGTGTGGATGTCGAAGCGCACGATGACCTTGCCGCGCGCCTGGGCCAGCGCGGCGTTCAGGCCGGTTGAAACGATGCGGCCGGGGTTGTCGATCAGCTTCAGGCGCGCATCCTGCGCGGCGCGCTCGGCCAGCCGTTCGCGCGTGCCGTCGTCGCTGCGGCCATCGGCCACCAGCACTTCCAGCTGCCAGCCAGGCGGCAGCTGCTGGGCCAGCGCGCTGTCGCAGAAGGCGTCGATGGCGGCGCGCTCGTTGCGGCACGGCGCGATGACGCTGACGAGTGGCATGGCCGGCTCGGTCATGTCCGGCCCCGGCCGTTGATCAGTTCGCGGTACAGGCGGTCCACCGCATCCATCTGCACGCGCCGGTCGCCGTCCAGCGCGATGCGCGCGGCATTGCGCGCGCCGGCCTGTCGCGCCTGTGCGTCGTCGTCAATCAGGCCGCCCCACACGCGCGCCAGCGCCGCCGCATCGCCCGGGGGCACCAGCAGCCGCGCGTCCAGCCAGTCGCGGTTGGCCGGCAGGTCGCTGGCGATCACGGCCAGGCCGCAGGCCATGCTTTCCAGCACCGACACCGATGTGGCATCGCTGCGCGGCACGCTGACGGACAGCTTGCCGCGCGCCAACACTGCGGCCATGCCCGCGTCGTCGAGCCGGCCGTGCATCTGCACCGCGTCGGCCAGCGCCAGCCGCTCGATCTGCGCCCGCAGCGCGGCTTCCTGCGAGCCGCCACCCAGCAGGTGCAGCCGCGCCTGCGAATGGGTGGCGCGCACCAGCGCGAAGGCGTGCAGAATGGTGCCGATCTCGTAATTGGGCTCCCAGCTGCGCAGGCTGACGGCTTCGAAGCCGGGCTTGTCGGCCCACGCCGCCGGGGCAAAGCGCGCGCGGTCCACGCCCCAGTGGATCAGCTCGGTGCGCACGCCGGGCGCCAGCGCGCGCGCGGCGGCCAGCAGGTCGGCCGAATCCCCGGTCACCACGTCGGCCTGGCGCAGCGTCCACGCCGTCAGCCGGCGCTTGAGCGCGCTTTCGCGCGGCGTCAGCAGCAGGTCGCTGCCCCACGCGGTCATCACCAGCGGGCAACGGGTGCCGCGATGCGCGCGCGCCGCCAGATAGCCGTACGAGGTGACGTAGTGCGCGTGCACCAGGTCGGGCTGCAGCCGGGCCAGCGCGCGCCGCGCGGCCCCCACGCGAAACAGCCAGTCGGTCGAGCGGCGCACCGGCGGCAGCGTGACCTGCTCGATGCCGTCGATGGCCTGCGGCCGCGCCGTGAGGAGCGACATGCGCCAGCCGCGCGCGCGCATCTCGGCCACCCAGCGCTGCACGTGCACGCTGATGGCATCGCCCAGCAGGACCAGATGGGGGGCTTGGGTCATGTCGGCTGAAAAGTCCTTTGAACGCCAAGGGCGCGAAGGTCACGCAAAAGTCGCAGAAAAGAATTCATTGCTTCAAAAATAATAGCTGCCTGCGCTGGTCCAGCAAGCGCCAAAGACATTTTTCATCAAAATTTCTGCGCCTTCTGCGAACCCTCTGCGCCCTTTGCGTTCAAAAAATCCCTCTCCCCGCCCTGACGCATCCTTTCCAGCCACCGCGCATCCGCCTCGCGCACGTCGCCCACCACGCGCGCCGGGCTGCCGGCCAGCACGGCGAAGTCGGGGAACTGCCCGCGCACGCGGCTGTGCGCGGCCACCAGGGTGTCGTGGCCCAGGGTGGTGCCGGCTTCGACGGTGCTGTGCGGGCCGATGAAGCAGCGCTCGCCGATGGCGATGGGCGCGCGGATCACGGCCGCCTCCAGCGCCGCGCCCGACAGCCCGGCCGCCACGCGCACCGCGCGGTGCGTGCTGTGGCTGACGATGCTGACGTAGTTGGTGACCTGCGTGCCACGGCCGATGGTGACGCCCGCACTGGCTTCGATGTAGTTGAAGTGGCCGATGAACACGTCGTCGCCCAGCGTCAGGCCGGCTTCGTTTTCGATGCAGGTGGTGGGCGAGATGCGGGTGCCGTGCAGCGCGGCGCCATCCGCCGCCCGTTCGCCAAACAGCATGCGAAAGAACAGCGCATGCCACAGCCGCCGCCGCCAGCGGTTGGCCAGCGCGCGCAGGCCCACGCTCATGCCCGCGCCTCGCCCGCGGCCGCGCCACGCGACGGAATGTGCGGCCAGTGCGCCAGCCGCCAGAAGTAGTAGCCGAAGTAAATCACCATGCCCGCCGACACCGCCCAAGCCCCCCGCAACAAGCCGCCCGTCCACAAACCCCAGCCCAGGCACAGCAGAAACACCGCCTGCCCCACCAGCGCCAGCCTGAACGCCCAGCGCTGCCCGTGCCAGGCCATGGTGACCACCGCCAGCGGCGCGGCGACGAAGTGCGCGGCGATGTACGGCGCCAGCGCGCGCGCCAGCTCGCCCGCGTCGCGCCACGGCGCACCAAATGCCCATTCAAACAGGCGCGGCCCCGCCAGCGCCAGCAGCGCCATCAGCCCCAGCGCCGGCAGCGCCAGCACGGCCATGGTCTGGCGCACCGCGCGCTGCGCCTCGGCCGGGGCCGATTGTGTCAGGCGCGGGTACAGCGCCTGCGACACCGCCGAGCCCACCAGCGTGGCCGGCGCCTTCAGGTAGCGCAGCGCCAGCCCCCAGAAGCCCGCCGCCGCCTCGCCCGACCAGGCGATCAGCAGCGCCACCGCCAGCGCGTCCTGCAGCGTGCCCAGAAAGGCGTGCGGGGTGTTCAGCAGCGGAAAGTCGCGATAACGGCGCGCCACGCCGCGCAAGGCATCGGCCGGTACCTGCCACAGCGCGCGCCAGCCGCCCGGCGGCGCCCTGCGCGCCAGCCACAGCGCGGCCAGCAGCACGGCCACCACCGGCCCCAGCACCAGCGCCCAGGCCGCGTCGGCACCTGCCGCCTGGCCGCTGCCGGCGCGCCAGATCGCCAGCCCCAGCGCCGCCTGCAGCAGCGCCGCGCCGGCGTACTGCACGAAGCGGCTGGCCGCCAGCGACCGATACGCTTCGGCCCGGTTGGCCCACAAACTGAGGGCCTGCAACAGCCCGGCCGCCGCCACCGACAGCGGCAGCGCCCACGCCACCGGCAGCCGCCCCGCCACGTGCAGCGCCCACGCCAGCGGCACGCTCAGCAGCGTCACCGCCAGCCCGATGCGCAGCGCCAGCGCCAGCAGCGCCGTCGCCTCGGCATCGTCCTGCGCCATCGGCAGCGCGTATTCGTAGCGCGCGCAGGCCACCACGGCCACGCTGGCGGCGATGGTCGAAAACGCGGTGAACAGGCCAAACGCCTCGGGGCTGAACAGGCGCGCCAGCGCCGGCCCCAGCAGCAGCGGCACCATTTGCGCCAGCGCGCCGCCGGTCAGCAGGGTCAGGGTGGCGCGCAGCATGGGCGATGGGGTGGTGTGTAGAGGTTGCGGCGCAGGCACCCGCTTAAATATGACCCGTGCGCCGCGTGGCGAACCGGGTCAGCGCCGCGCGGGTCGGCAGACGCACCGGGCAAGCCGCCTAAAATTGCTCTTTTCGCGTGAGCACGGCCATTATCGGCCACGGGGCTCACCGCAACCTCTCCCCATTCCTTCCTTTCCGCGATTCACCGTGACCCAGACCCCGCCCACCGACGACCTGCCACAAGACGAAAACAAGCTGATCGCCGAGCGGCGCGACAAGCTGAAGGCGCTGCGCAGCGCCGGCGGCGTGGCCTTTCCCAACGATTTCAAGCCCAAAGACCGCGCAGCGCAGCTGCATCAAGCGCATGGCGCTATCGAAAAAGAAGCAATGGCGGCCGCCGAGCCGGTGCGCGCCAGCGTGTCGGGCCGCATGATGCTCAAGCGCGTGATGGGCAAGGCCAGCTTTGCCACGCTGCAGGACGCCACCGGCCGCATCCAGATCTACGTGGTGCGCGACGACGTGGGCGAGGACACCTACAACGCCTTCAAGCACTGGGACCTGGGTGACATCGTGGCCGCCGAAGGCCATCTGTTCAAGACCAAGACGGGCGAGCTGTCGATCCACGCCACGTCGATCCGCCTGCTCACCAAGAGTCTGCGCCCGCTGCCCGACAAGTTCCACGGCATGCAGGACCAGGAACTGAAATACCGCCAGCGCTACGTCGACCTGATCATGGACGAGGCGGCGCGCACGCGCTTTGCCGCGCGCAGCAAGACGCTGGCCGCCATGCGCGGCTTCATGACCGGCCACGGCTTCATGGAAGTCGAGACGCCCATGCTGCACCCGATTCCGGGCGGCGCCAACGCCAAGCCGTTTGTCACGCACCACAACGCGCTGGACCAGCAGATGTTCCTGCGCATCGCGCCCGAGCTGTACCTCAAGCGCCTGATCGTCGGCGGCTTCGAGCGCGTGTTCGAAATCAACCGCAGCTTCCGCAACGAAGGCATCAGCGTGCGGCACAACCCCGAATTCACGATGATGGAGTTCTACGCCGCGTACTGGAACTACCAGGACCTGATGGCGTTCACCGAACAGCTGCTGCGCGACACGGCGCAGCAGGCCGTCGGCTCGCTGCAGCTGTCCTACCAGGGCCGCGCGGTCGACCTGAGCCAGCCGTTTGCGCGCCTGACCATCCGCGAAGCCATCCACGCGCACACCGACATCGGCGCGCATGTGGACGACGCCGCCGAACTGACCCGCCGCCTGAAGAAGCTGGGCCTGACCGAAGAAAAAGACAAGTTGAGCGCGCGCAGCCTGGCCAGCCTGCAGGTGATGTACTTCGAGGAAGAAGTGGAGCAGCACCTGTGGGCGCCCACCTTCATCATGGAACACCCGACCGAGATCAGCCCGCTGGCGCGCGCCAACGACCAGCGGCCCGAGGTGACCGAGCGCTTCGAGCTCTACATCACCGGCCGCGAGATGGCCAACGGCTTCAGCGAGCTGAACGACGCCGAGGACCAGGCCGCGCGCTTTGCAGCCCAGGCCAGCGCGAAGGATTCGGGCGACGACGAGGCCATGTTCTACGACGCCGACTTCGTGCGCGCGCTCGAATACGGCATGCCGCCCACCGGCGGCTGCGGCGTGGGCATCGACCGCTTCATGATGCTGCTGACCGACAGCCCCAGCATCCGCGACGTCATCCTGTTCCCGGCGCTGCGGCAGGAAGCCTGAGCGCCCGCAGGCGCTGCGCCACGGCCTGCGCGCGCTACAGCCGCACCCGGAACGCCACGCTCACCCGCGCCCCCACCCGCGCCGCCGTCTTGGGGATGCCGTGGTCGTGCGTGAACTGCGAGGCGTGGCTCATCACCAGCACGCTGCCGGCTTCGAGGCAGATGCGCTGGGCGCTGCCGCCGCGCTTGGGCTTGATCAGCATGTCGCGCGGCGCGCCGAGCGACACGATGGCGATGGGCTGGCCCGGCGCCAGGTCGTGCACGCGGTCGTTGTGCAGGGCCACGCTGTCGCGCCCGTCGCGGTACAGGTTGAGCCCCGCGCGCGTGTAGGGCGCGGGCGCCACCGACTGCACGGCCGCCAGCGCGGCGTCGATGCACGGCGGTCGGTCGGGGTCGGCCAGCGACACGCTGGACATGAGGCGCGGCACGTCGACGATGCGGTCGTACATCGGCCGCCGTTCGCTGCGCCAGGGCACCAGCGGCAGCAGCGCGGCCAGCCATTCGGCCGCCACGTCGGGCGCCACCACGCCGGGGTGGTGGCGGATGCCGCCCTGCGCGTCGTGCACGAGGGTCAGCGCTTCGTCGGCGAACAGCAAACACTGTGAATTCATACAGTCCATGCTAACGCTGCGCGGGCTGTCGCGCAAGGGGGACGGGCGGCGTTCGGGCGTCTACGGATCCGCGCGCAACGCCCGCAGTTCACCAAAGTCCAGCGCCTCGGCCGGCCAGTCGGCGGCGCTGGCCGGCAGCCGCACGCCGCGCGACAGCAGCAGCGCCGCGCGCATCACCCCGGCGTGCGTCACCCACACGGCGTCGCGCCCGCTGGCGCGCCAGTCGTCCCAGGCGGCGCCCACGCGCGCCATGAAGTCGCGCACGGGCTCGCCCTGCCCGCCCGGCGGCGCGTTGGCGAAGTCGGCGATCCAGCTGTCGAATTCAGCCCGGCCGATGTCGGCCCAGCGGCGGCCTTCCCAGGCGCCAAAGTCCATTTCGCGCAGGCGCGGGTCGATTTGCAGCGACAAATCAGGCCGCAGCGCTTGCAGCGACTGCGCCAGCTGCTCGCAACGTTGTAGCGGCGACGTGAACAACGCGAAGCCCTGCGGCAAGGCGGCAGCGGCCGCGCCGGCTGCCGCCCGCGTGACAGCCGGGTCGGCGCGCAGGTCGCTGGCGCCGTAGCACAGGCCAGCTTCCGCCAGCACCGGCGCGTGGCGCAGCAGCCAGAGCGTCATGGCGACGCCGCCAGCGCCAGGCCCAGCAGCAGCGCCAGCTCGCACACCTGCTGCGTGGCCCCCAGCGTGTCGCCGGTAAAGCCCTGCAGGCGGCGCGCCAGCAGCCGGCGCATGTAGGCCAGCGCCAGCACCCACAGCACCCCGGCCGCCAGCAGCGACCACCCGCCCAGCGCCCACGCCAGCAGCAGCAGCGCCGGCAGCGACCACGCGATGCCGGTGGCGATGCCGCCCGGCGATATCGCATCGGCCAGCGGCTTGGCCTTGCTGCCGTCGGCCTCGCCCACATAGGACAGGCGCCGCATCACGTCGAGCGGCGCGGCGCGCGACAGCACGTGCGCGCCCAGCACCGCCGCGGCGGCGGCACCGGCGCCGCGCTGGGCCAGCAGTGCGGTCAGCGCCACCTTCAGCCCCAGCGCCAGCACCAGCGTGACGGCGCCGTAACTGCCGATGCGCGAATCCTTCATGATCTGCAGCGCGCGCTCGCGCGTCAGCCCGCCGCCCAGGCCGTCGGCGGTGTCGGCCAGGCCGTCTTCGTGAAAGGCGCCGGTGAGCCACACCGTGGCCGCCGTCGCCAGCCCGGTCGCCACCAGCGCGCCCAGCGGCCCCGGCGGCAGCCAGCGCAGCCCCGCCGCCAGCACGAGCGCCGCCGCCGCGCCCACCACCCAGCCCACGCCCGGAAAGTGCCCGGCGCTGGCGCGCAGCATGGCCGGGCTGTAGCCCACCCAGTCCGCCAGCCGGCCGGTGACCGGAATGCGGGTGAAGAACTGCAGCGCAAGCAGGAAGTGGCGTAAGGCCTGCACGGGTTTCATGCGCATGAATTCATGGCCGCAGCGCTTGCCAGACAAGCGCCAGCAGCTATCGTTTTGATATCAACCCTTGTCACTGACGCCCGCCGACTCAAAGCTGGCCATCTCGTTCAGGATACGACAGGCCGACTCCAGCAGCGGCCAGGCCAGCACCGCGCCACTGCCCTCGCCCACCCGCAGGCCCATGTCCAGCAGCGGCTCGGCGGGCAGCATTTGCAGCAGCCGCGCGTGGCCGCGCTCGTCGGATCGGTGCGCAAACACACAGCGCTGCAGCACGTGCGGCGACAGCCGCGCCGCCACCAGCACCGCGCTGCTGGCGATGAAGCCATCGACCACGATCACGCGCCGCTCGGCCGCCGCCTGCAGCACGCTGCCGACCATGGTGGCGATCTCGAAGCCGCCCAGCGCGGCCAGCGCGTCCAGCGGCTCGGTGGCACCTGCGTTGGCGGCCAGCGCCTCGCGCAGCACCGCCGTCTTGCGCGCGATGCCGGCCGCGTCCAGCCCGGTGCCGGCGCCGGTGACTTCGCCCACGTCGATGCCGCCCAGCCGCGCCGAAAGGCAGCTGGCGGGCGACGTGTTGCCAATGCCCATCTCGCCCAGCAGCAGCGCGTTGCCGGTCAGGCTTTTGACGATATCGATGCCATTGGCGATGGCTTGCGCGCACTGCGCGGCCGTCATGGCCGGGCCGGCGCTCATGTCGGCGGTGCCGGGCGCGATCTTGTGGCTGATCAGCCCAGGCGCGGGCTCAAAGTCGTGCCGCACACCGCAATCAACCACCGTCTGCGCGATGCCGTGCTGGCGCGCCAGCACGCTCACCGCCGCGCCGCCGGCCAGGAAGTTGCCCACCATCTGCCAGGTCACGTCACTCGGGTAGGCCGACACGCCGCGCGCCGCAATGCCGTGGTCGGCCGCAAACACCACCAGCTGCGGCGCGACCAGGCGCGGCTCGGTCGTGCCCAGGATCATCCCCAGCCGCATCGCCAGCGCCGCCAGCCGCCCCAGCGCGCCGTGCGGCACGGTCTTGCGGTCGATGCGGTGCTGCAGGGCGGCAGCAAGTGCGGGGTCGTGCAGGTCGGCTACGGCGGGCAAAGCGGGCGCCGATTGGTGGCGCAGCAAGCGGCTCATTGCTCACCCCCCCTCGCCGGTCATGCCCGCGCAGGCGGCAATCCCTGTCGGTCGCGCCGTCGGGATGGTGGATGGGTGCATGAATTGCCGCCTGCTTGGCAATGACGGTGGGTAGGCGTGATCGGGTTTAGTGGAAGTCATGGATGAAAGCGGTTGGGTTGCCATGCGGTCGCGCCGTCAGCCGATCAGCGACGCCAGCGCGCCGGGTGCAAACGCCTGTTCTATCTCGGCGGCCAGGCCGTCGAACACCGCGTCAAGCGACGGCGCCCGCGCGCCGAACAGCGCGTGCAGCACGGCGGCGTCTTCGAACAGGCCGTGCAGGTAAACGCCCAGCACGTTGCCGGCGGCGTTCTGCCAGGCCAGGCCGGGGACGATGTCGCGCGCCACGTCGCCCTGGGCAGCCATGGCAGGGTGTTGCGCGGTCTGGCCAGCGTGTATTTCGTAGCCGACCGCGGCGACGCCCGACAGCGCCGACCACGCGCCGGCCACATCGCCAAAGCGGGCCTGCGTGCGGCGCACGGTCTTGTCGGGCTCGAAGCGGGTGACCAGCGGCAGCAGCCCCAGGCCCGGCGCGTTGCCGTTCGATTCCACCCCGTGCAGGTCGATCAGCGCCTCGCCCAGCATCTGCAGGCCGCCGCAGATGCCCAGCACGCGGCCGCCGCGCGCGGCGTGGGCGGCAATCGCCGCGTCCAGCCCCTGCGCGCGCAGCCACGCCAGGTCGGCGGCGGTGGCCTTGCTGCCGGGCAGGATGACGGTGTCGGCGCCGTGCAGCGCGGCGGGCGTGCGCGCCCAGGTCAGCGTCACGCCGGGCACGTTCTTCAGCGGCTGGAATTCGTCCAGGTTGCTGATGCGGGGGTAGGCGATGACGGCGATGTGGCGCGGCACGGCTTCACTATCATTACCATAGCTGCCGCCGCCCGTTGGTAAAGCGCTGGCAGCCGATTCCGCTTGAAGCGGTGCGTGCGCCTGCGTCGCCGCCGCGTCGAACACGCCGTCCTCCTCGGGCAGGCCATGGCCGAAGCGCATGGGCACCACGGCCACGGTGGGCACGCCGGTCAGCGCCTGCAACTGTTCGGGCGCAGGGGCCAGCAGGCTCGCGTCGCCGCGGAACTTGTTGAGCACGAAGCCGGCGATGCGCGCGCGGTCGCCCTCGGGCAGCAGCGCCCAGGTGCCGTACAGGTGCGCGAAGGCGCCGCCGCGGTCGATGTCGGCCACCAGCAGGCAGCGCGCATCGGCGTGGCGCGCCACGCGCAGGTTGACCACGTCGCTGTCCATCAGGTTGATCTCGGCCGGCGAACCGGCGCCTTCGATCACCACCACGTCGTGCTCGGCGCGCAAGGCATCCAGCGCGGCGGCGATCTGCGGCCACACATGGGCGCTGCGCCCGCGCCACGGCAGCGCCGTCAGTTCGCGGCTGACCTGCCCCATCAGCACCACCTGGCTGTGGGTGTCGGCCTCGGGCTTGAGCAGCAGCGGGTTCATGCGCACGTCGGGCACGGCGCGCGCGGCCAACGCCTGGAAGTACTGCGCGCTGCCGATTTCGCCCATGCGCCCTTCGGCGGCGGGCACCACGCGGGCGTTGTTGCTCATGTTCTGCGCCTTGAACGGCGCCACGCGCAGGCCCAGCTGGGCGTAGTGGCGGCACAGCGCGGTGGCCACCCAGCTCTTGCCGGCGCCGCTGCTGGTGCCCAGCACCATCACGCAGCGCGCCGTCATGCCGGCACCTCGCAGCGCAGGGCGCGCTGCAGGGCGTCCTGCGTGGCGGGCGCTGCCACGGACAGGCGCACGTGGCCGGGCAGGCCAAAGCTGGCGCAATCGCGCAGCTTGAAGCCCTGGCGGCGCAGGCCGTCGAGCCATGGATTCATGCTATTTCGCCCTCCAGCGCTGACCCGGTCTGCGGGTACAGCTACAAAAAAGTTAGCGTCCGACGGCAGCACCTGCCAGCCTCCGGCGGCCAGCAACCGCATCTGCCGCGCCTTCCAGGGCCGCAGCGTGGCGCGGCAGTCGGCCAGCCAGTCGTGCGCGTCCACGCTGGCCCAGCACTGCAGCAGCGCCACGCCGTGCGCGCCCAGCGGCCACGACGGCGCCAGCGCGCGCACGCGGGCCAGCAGCGCTGGGTCGGCGTCACGCGGGGCGATGGCGTAGGCGGCGCGCACGCCAGTCAGCCCCAGCGCCTTGTTGGGCGTGACCAGCTGCCACACGCGCTGCAATGCGTCGCCCTGCAGCGACGGCGCGCCGTCCAGCCGCAGCGGCTCGTAGGCCTGGTCCAGCACCAGCACCTGCCCGGCGCGCAACGCGGCCACCTGCGCGACCAGGCCCGGCTGCGCCTGCCCGAGCGGGCTGGACGGCTCGCACGCCCACAGCAGCGCGGCCTGCGCCGGGTCGGCCACGCGCCGCAGGCCCGCCGCGTGCGCGGCGCGGGCGTAGTCGCCATAGGCATGCCGCGGCAGCCACACGCACGCGCCCTGCCCCGCCTGCAAGGCCACGGCCACGCTGATGCGCTGGATGAATTCGCTGCCGCTGGCCACCACCACGATGCGCCCCGGCGCCACGCCGTGCCATGCCGCCAGTTGCACGGTCAGCGCGGTGCTGGCCGGGTCGGGGTAATGCCGCGCGTCGACCGCGCGCAGCGCCTGCACCGTGGGCGCGTGCGGGCCGCAGGCGTTGGCGTTGCTCGACAAGTCGTGCAGCGGCACGCCCAACGCGTCGGGGCCGCCGTGAATCGCTTCCATATTCATAGCTACATGCGCAGACGGGGCAAGCGCCAGCGGCCCATTCGGTTCTAGCAGCGGGTTCACAGCAGCACCCCCAGCCACACCCCGCACGCCAGCAGCGTGGCCGCCAGCACCGCGCGGCTGGCGATGGCGCAGGCTCGCACCGTGTCGGCGGCGGCGGGGGTGCGGCCCTCGGGGTTGAGCGTGTAGACATCGGGCTTGCGCAGGTGCACGCCCAGCGCAATGGCCATGGCCGCCATCGGCCAGCCGCCGTTGGGCGACGGCGTGCGCGTGGCCTCCACCGCCAGCCGCCCCGGCCCCTGCGCGCCGCCCAGCAGCGCGATCAGCGCCGCCGTGATGCGCGCCGGCACCCAGGCAAGCACGTCGTCGGCGCGCGCCGCCCACTTGCCGGCCCAGGTCCAGTCGCGCCCCGCGCGCTCGCCGCGATAACCCCACATGGCATCGGCCGTGTTGGCAAAGCGGAACAGCGCCGCCCCCGGCAACCCCAGCAGCACAAACCAGAACAGCGGCGCGACCACCGAATCGTTCAGGTTCTCGGCCAGCGATTCGATGGCGCTTTCGCGCACCTGGTGCGGGGACAGGTCGCGCACGTCGCGGCTCACCAGCCGCGCCAGCTGCGCGCGCCCGGCGTCCAGCGATTCACCCAGCGCCCGCTCCACGCCCAGCACCTCGTCGTGCAGCATGGCCCAGGACAGCAACGGCTTCAGAAACAGGCCCAGCGCCAGCGCCGCCAGCCACGCCGGCTGCGTCAGCACCCAGGCCTGCAGCAGCCACGCCGCTGCAAAAATGGCAGCAGCCACGCCGCACCAGGACAGCGTCGCGAACCAGAACACCCTTGAATCCGACAGCACCCGCGGCGTCCCCGCGCGCGGTGCCAGCCGCTCGCCCGCCCAGGCCAGCCAGCGCCCCATCCACGCCACCGGATGCCAGCGCAGCGCCGGCTCGCCCAGCAGCCGGTCGATGGCGATGGCGAGCGCCGGGACGCAGGCCAGCAGCAACGCGTCGGCGTCGCCGAACGATGCGAACCCAGGTGTCAAAGCCTCTCGTCCATGCCCGGCACGCTGGCGCGCCCGTGAATGCCCAGGCGCTCGAACAGCACGCGGTCCGCGCCGACATCGGGGTTGCCGGTGGTCAGCAGCTTTTCGCCATAGAAGATGCTGTTGGCGCCGGCCAGAAAGCACAGCGCCTGCACCGCTTCACCCATCTGCTGGCGGCCGGCCGACAGGCGCACGCGCGCAGCGGGCATGGTGATGCGGGCGGCGGCAATCATGCGGACGAATTCGAACGGGTCCAGATCGGGCTGGTCGGCCAGCGGCGTGCCTTCGACCTTGACCAGGTGGTTGATGGGCACGCTTTCGGGCACTTCGGGCAGGTTGGCCAGTTGCGCGATCAACGCCGCGCGCTGGCGGCGCGATTCGCCCATGCCGACGATGCCGCCCGAGCAGACCTTGACGCCCGCGCCGCGCACGCGGTCCAGCGTGTCCAGCCGGTCCTGGTAGTCGCGCGTGCTGATGATGTCGCCGTAGAAGTCGGGCGCGCAGTCGAGGTTGTGGTTGTAGTAGTCGAGGCCCGCGTGCTTCAACCGCTCGGCCTGGCCGTCGGCCAGCATGCCGAGGGTGACGCAGGCTTCCAGTCCCACATCCTTCACCGTGCGCACCAATTCGGCCACGGCGTCGATGTCGCGGTCCTTGGGGGCGCGCCAGGCGGCGCCCATGCAGAAGCGCGTGGCGCCGGCGGCCTTGGCGGCTTGGGCGGCCTGCCTGACGGCGCCGCTTTCCATCAGCTTCTCAGCCTTCACGCCGGTGTCGTAATGCACCGACTGCGGGCAGTAGCCGCAGTCCTCAGGGCAGCCGCCGGTCTTGACGGACAGCAGCGTGGCCAGCTCGACCTGGTTGGCGTCGTGGTGCGCGCGGTGCACCTGCTGGGCGCGCCACAGCAGGTCGTTGAAGGGCAGGTTCAGCAGCGCCTCGATCTGCGCCACCGTCCAGCGCTCGGTGGCCGCGGTTGGCGCGGCGCGCTGGTGCAGGGTGATGGGTTGTTCGGCGACGGCGGCGGTCGACATGCGGGCAGGTCCTTTCGGTGATTTTCAGTTGAACAGGTCGGCGGGCACGGCGCCGGTGCGCTCGAGTGCCAGCAACCATTGCTTGCGCGGCAGGCCGCCGCCATAGCCGGTCAGGCGGCCGTCGCTGCCGATGACGCGGTGACAGGGCACGATGACGCTGATCTTGTTCTGGCCGTTGGCGGCCGCCACGGCGCGCGTGGCGGTGGGCTGGCCGATCTGCCGCGCCTGTTCGCCGTAGCTGCGCGTTTGGCCGTAGGGGATGTCGAGCAGCGCCTGCCACACACGCTGCTGAAACGGCGTACCAACCCAGTCGAGCGGTGTCTTGAAGTGCTTCAGCCGGCCGCTGAAATACGCGGCGATCTCGTCGCCCAGCGCACGCGTTCGCGCGTCGTCGCCGGGCTGGGCCGGCGCACCGGCGTGGCGCTCGACATCGCGCCATTCGCGGTCGAGCCGGCGGGTGTCGTGGGCAAATTCGAGCAGGGCCAGGCCCTTGGGGGTGAACAGCGCCACCATGTGGCCCAGCGGCGTGTCGTAGTGGTGTTCGATCAGGGGTGCCATGGGTTCAGTCCTCGATGCCGCGCTGCGCCGGGATGCCGGCCTTGAAGGCGTGCTTGACCAGGGTCATCTCGGTCACGGTGTCCGCGATGTCGATGATCTCTTGCGGGCAACGGCGGCCGGTCAGGCACACGTGCACGTCCTTCGGGCGCTGCTGCAGGGTCTGCAGCACGTCATCCAGCGGCAGCCAGCCGTAGATGAGCGGATAGGTGATCTCGTCCAGCACAACCAGGAAGTGCTGGCCGTCCAGGATGGCCGCGCGGGCCTTCTGCCAGCCGTCGCGCGCCAGCTGGCCGGAATGGGCCAGGTCCTTGCTCTTCCAGCTGAAGCCGTCGCCCAGCCCTTCTACGGCTAAGCCGATCTGTTCGAACATGCGGTGTTCGCCAAAGCGCGCCGTGGGCACCTTCATGAACTGGAAAATCTTCACCTGCTTGCCATGCACGTGCTGGCGGCCGAAGGCGCGCAGCGCCAGCCCGAAGGCGGCCGTGCTCTTGCCCTTGCCGTCGCCGGTGTTGACGATGACGAGGCCGCGGCGCTCGCCCTCGGGGCGGTCGTAGCGCTTTTCGGTGGGCGGCTGTTCAATCTGCATGGATGCGCTCCTCAGGCGTGCGGGGCAGCGCCACCCAGTGGTCGTGCACCTGGTGCACGCCAATGCGCCCGTCGAAGGCGGCCTGCAGCGCAGCGTGCGTCGCGGCGCTGCCGCAGGGCCCGTGGTGGGCGATGCGGCCCGCGCGCACGATCAGCAGGTCGTCGGCCTGCAGGGCCATGCCCAGTTCATGCAGCACGCTGACCACGGTACCGCCCGCGGCCACCAGCGCGCGCACGCTGGCCAGCCAGTCGGCCTGGTGCGGCGGGTCGAGGTGGGCCAGCGGCTCGTCCATCAGCAGCACCGGCGCCTGCACCGCCAGCGCGCGCGCCAGCAGCACGCGCTGGCGCTCGCCGCCCGACAGGTCGCCCAGCCGGCGCGCCTGCAAATGCGCCACCTGCATGTCGGCCAGCGCGCGCTGCACGGCGGCATGGTCGGCGGCCGACGGCGGCGCCAGCCAGGCGCGGTGCGGCAGGCGGCCCAGCAGCACCACGTCGTAGGCGATCAGGTCTTCGGCGCCCGCTTCGCCCTGCCCCAGCCAGGCCAGCTGGCGCGCGCGCGCGCGCGGCGGCCAGTCGGGCAGCGGCCGGCCGTGCAGCTGCACCGCCCCGTCGGTCGGCAGCAGCCCGGCCAGCACGCGCAGCAGCGTGGACTTGCCCGCGCCGTTGGGGCCGACGATGGCCGTCCAGCGGCCCGCGGGCAGGCGCAGGTCGATGTCGCCCAGGATGCGCGCCTTGCCAATGCGGGTGGCTGCGGACTGCAGACCCAGCGCGGACGGGTGCGCGACGTCGGTGGGGGTGCGCGCTTGGGTCATCGCTGCCCTCCGCGCCGGGTGCGGACGTACATCAGCCACAGCAAGTAGCTGCCGCCCAGCACCGCCGTCAACACGCCCACCGGCAGCTCCTGCGGCGCGATGAGCACGCGCGACAGAATGTCGGCGCTGGCCAGCAGCAGCCCGCCGGCCAGCGCCGACAGCAGCACCAGCGGCCCGTGCGTGACGCGCGCCAGCCCGCGCACCAGGTGCGGCGCGGCCAGGCCGACGAAGCCGATCAGCCCGGCCTGCGCCACCGCGGTGCCGGTGGCCAGCGCCAGCACGCCGATCAGCGTGGCGCGCAGCGGCGCCAGCGGCAGGCCCAGGCTGTGCGCGGTGGCTTCGCCCAGGCTCAGGCCGTCCAGCACGCGCGCCGACGCCCAGGCCAGCAGCGCCAGCGGCACCAGCACCGCCGCCATCACGCCGCAGGCATCCCACCCAATGAGGCCGGTGTTGCCCAGCATGAAGGACAGCATGCCGGTCAGCACGTCGGGCGCGGCCAGCGTGACCAGGTCCTTCACCGCGCCCAGCACATAGCCCACCACCACGCCGGCCAGCAGCAGACGCAGCGTGTGCTGCACGCCCTGCGCCAGCAGCAGCGTCAGCAGCACGCCGCCCAGCGCGCCGACAAAGGCCGCGCCGGTCAGCCCCAGCTTGGCCACCCACGATGCGGCCGCCACCGGGGCGCCCCACAGCGCCAAGGCCACGGCCACGGCGAGCATGGCGCCGGATGCGCTGCCCAGCAGGAACGGGTCGGCCAGCGGGTTGCGAAACAGCCCCTGCGCCACCGCGCCCGCCAGCCCCAGCAACGCACCCGCCAGCCAGGCGCCCAGCGTGCGCGGCAGGCGAATGTCGGTCACGATCTGCCACGCCACCGGGTCGCGCGCGGCGCGCAGCAGGCTTTCGAAGCCGGTGCTGCCGACGCTGGCGCCGACGACGGCCGCCAGCAGTGACAGCGCCAGCAGACCCGTCACCAGCACCGCGGCGCGCGAGCGCGGCGCGGCGGGCGTTGGGCCGGGCGTGTGGTGCGCGATGGTTCGGTCGGCGGTGGTCATGCGTGGGTCGCCCTCAACCCTGCCCTCTCCCAGAGGGAGGGGGGAGCAAAAACGCTCAGGGCCGCGCAGCAGGCCCGCTCGTGCTCAAATGGCCGCGGAGCAGGCCATGCCAGAACGCCGTGGCCGGGGTCCCCCCCGGCCACCAGCGTTGTCCCCCCTCCGGGGGGAAGGCGCCGCAGGCGACTCAGGGGGGCGCTTGATACACGCCGCCATCAGCCGCGCCGCCTCGGGCATGCGCGGGCCGGGGCGCACCAGGATGTCGACCTCCTGCGCGTTGAACACGCACACACGCTGGCTGCGCACCGCACGCAAGTTGCGCCAGCCGGGGCGGCGCGCGATCTCGCCGCCGCTGCGTTCGCCGGCCATGATCAGGTCGGGGTCGGCGCGCACCACCCATTCGGGGTTGATCTTGGGAAAAGGCCCCAGCTCCGGCCCCACCACGTTGACCAGCCCCAGCGCGTGCAGCATCTCGCCGATAAAGGACTGCGGCCCGGCGGCGTGCGGGCCGGCGCTGGCCTCGAAGTACACGCGCTGGCCGCGCAGCGCCGGCGGCAGCGACTGCGCGGCGGCGGCCACGCCGGCTTCAATGTCGCGCGCCACGCGACCGGCGTCGGGCACGGCCAGCAGCTGGCCCAGCTTGCCGATGACGCGCTTCACATCGGCGCCGGTCTTGGGCTCCAGCGCCACCACCTTCACGCCCAGCGCGCGCAGCCGGTCGGCGCCGCGCGACGACGTGGCCATCAGCACCACGTCGGGCTTGAGCGCCACGATGGCCTCGATGGCCGGGTCCAGCCCGCCGCCGACCTGTGGCAGCTTCTGCACCTCGGGCGGCCAGTTGGAATAGCGGTCGACGCCCACCAGCCGCGCGCAGGCGCCGATGGCGCAGGTGGTCTCGGTCAGCGACGGCAGCACGCTGACCACGCGCTGCGGCGGCGTGTCGAAGCGCACCGCAACGCCCCGGTCGTCGACGACTTCGTAGGCGTGGACACCCAGGCCCACTGCGATCAGCACGGAGCACAGCCAGCGCTTCATGGCGCCCCCTTCAGGTACAGCGGCAGGCCCGCCGCCATCAGCGTGACGCGCTGGCAGGTGGCGGCGACGGACTGGTTGAGCAAGCCAAGCGCATCGACAAAGGCGCGCACCTCGCGCCCGAGCGGAATCACGCCGAGGCCGATCTCGTTGCCGACCAGCACGACGGGGCCGGGGCACGCCTCGATTGCTCTTGAAAGCATAGCTGACTGCGCTTGCCAGTCGGGCGCTGGCGGCGTTTTTTCCTTGAAATCTGCGGACATCGGCATGAGCTGCGCGGTCAGCCACAGGGTCAGGCAGTCGACCACGCGCAGCGTCTCGGCGCCGCCGGCGTCGGCCAGCGCGCGTGGCAGATCGCGCAGCGCTTCACGGGTCGCCATGCCCGGCACGCGCTGGGCGCGGTCGTGCTGGTGGCGGGCGATGCGCGCGCGCATTTCGTCGTCGTGCGCGGTGGCGGTGGCGATGAGTACGGCGCGGTGGCCGGGCGACTGCGCCAGCCATGCGGCCGCCAGCTGTTCGGCGCGGCGCGACTTGCCGCTCTTCTGGCCGCCCAGGATGAGTTCGCTGCGGGCGATGGCGAGCGGCTCAGCCATGCGCGTCCATCCATTGCATGACGATGCGGTGCAACTGCGCCGCGCCGTCGGTCAGCGCCGCCGGCCCCGGCTGCAGGATGTCGGCGGACTTGATCTCGAACAGCTGCCCGTGGCGCACCGCGGGCACGTCCTGCCAGCCGGGGCGCAGCGCCACCTTTTCGGGGCGGAATTTCTTGCCGCACCACGAGCCGATGACGATGTCGGGCGCGCGCCGGACGATTTCCAACGGGTCGGCAATGATGCGGTGCTTGCCCAGCGGCTGCGCCGCCAGTTCGGGAAACACGTCGTCGCCGCCGGCGATCTGCACCAGCTCGGACACCCAGCGGATGCCGCTGATGGCGGGCTCGTCCCATTCCTCGAAGTAGACGCGCGGGCGGCGCTGTCCTTGGGCGATTCTGGCCTGCACCGCTTGATCCATCTGCGTCAGGCGCTCCTGATATTGCAGCAGCAGCGCCTGGCCCCTGTCCCCCGCGCCGACCATGGCCGCCACCTGCGCCAGCATGTCGAAGATCTGCGCCACGCTGCGCTGGTTGAAGATGGTGACCTGTACGCCGGCGCGAATCAGCTCGGCCGCAATGTCGGCCTGCAGGTCCGAAAAGCCGAACACGCAGTCCGGCTGCAGCGCCAGAATCTTGTCGATCCTGGCGCTCGTGAAGGCGCTGACCTTGGGCTTTTCTTCGCGCGCGCGCCGTGGCCGCACCGTGTAGCCGCTGATGCCGACGATGCGCGCCTCTTCGCCCAGCAGGTACAGCCACTCGGTCGTCTCTTCTGTCATGCAGACGATGCGGCGCGGGCCGCCGAAGCGACCGGGCACGAGCGGGTTCACGGCAGCATTCATGGCGCGATCGGAAAAATCTGCCCGAGCGCTGCGCCGGGCTGCGCAGCCAGCCCGCCGGCCGGCCGCGGAGCAGGCCACCTCAGAAACGCCGCGACCGGACCTGCGCCGGTCGCTGGCGTTGTCCCCCTCCAGGGGGAAGGCGCGAAGCGACTCAGGGGGTGTGTCAATTTTTCGGCGTCCAGCGCACACCCACGTAAAGCGTGCGTCCCCCCCGTGGCGTAGCCGCGCGCCACCTGGTAGTCGCGGTCGCCCAGGTTGTCGATGCGCGCCAGCACCGCCCATTCGCGGGCGATGGTGGTGCTGGCGTACAGGTTGACCAGGCCGTAGCCGGCCAGCACGCGCGTGTTGGCGGCGTTGTCATAGCGCTGGCTCGACGCCAGCCATTCGGCGCCCAGCGTCCAGTCGCCCACGCGGGTGTCGGCGTTCAGCTTGAGCACGCGCTTGGCGCGCCGCGCCAGCAGCGTGCCGGTGACGTCGTCGCGGGGGTTCTGCAGGTCGAGCGACGCGCCCAGGTTGACGCCCGCCAGCCGGTGCGCCCCCGAGAGCGTGACGCCCTGCAGCAGCGCGCGCCCGGTGTTTTCGTAGCAGCCGAAGGCCGAGCCGCACGGGCCGGCAGCGCCGAAGGTGATGAGGTCGCGCACCTTGTTGCGGTAGGCCGTCACGCCGAAGCGGCTGGCGCCTTGCGACCAGTGCAGGCCCAGTTCGACGTTGCGCGCCTTTTCGGGCTGCAGCGCCGGCTGGCCGTATTCAGAGAAGCGCTGGTACAGCGTGGGCACGCGGAAGGCCGTGCCCGCGGCCGCGGTCACGCGCCAGCCGGACGCGAAGCTGTAGCCGTAGGCCACGCTGCCGGTGCCCTGGCCGCCGAATTCGCTGTCGCGGTCGTGCCGCGCATTGATCTGCAGCGTGTGCGCACCCGCGGTGTAGCCATAGCCCAGCGCGATGGCGTCCTGGTGGCGGCCGCGGTCGATGGCCTGGTCCCACGGGTTGAGCGCGGGGTTGCCCAGGTGGTCCTCGCGCCGCTCCAGCGCCGCCGTCACCAGATGACCGCCGCTGCGCCATTCGTTCTGCAGCAGGTAGTTGCGCAGCGTGGTTTCGGTGCGGTAGGCGTCGGGCGCGGTCTCGTAGCGCTGGCGCGATTCATTGACCGACAGGCGCGTGCTGTACTGCGGCGTCCATTGCGCGGCCCAGGCCACGCCCAGCGTGCCCAGGCGGTGGTGGCCGCGGTCGTCCTGGTTGGGGGTAAAGCCGTCGTATTGCGACTTCATGTCGGCATAGGTGCCGCTGGCTTCCAGCCGGTGCGCGCTGTTCAGTTGCACGCCCACGCGGCCGCTGAAGCTGCTGTTGCCATAGCCGTCGCGGTCGGGGTTGGTGCCGGGGCGGCTGTCGTAGCCGCGGCTGATGTCGCGCGCCGCGCCCAGGGCGTAGTCGACCGCGCCGTTCTTACCGCTGAAGCCCGCTTCGGGCTTGCGCGTGCCGTGACTGCCGATGCCGGCGCCCACGTAGGGAGAAAACGGCCCGTCGCCCTTGCGGGTGAAGATCTGCACCACACCTGCGATGGCGTCAGAGCCGTACACCGCCGCGGCGGGGCCGCGCACGATCTCGATGCGCTCGACCTGGCCGAGCGAGATGGCTTCCCACGGCGCGCCGCCGGTGGACTGGGTGTCGACGCGCACGCCGTCGACGTAGACAGCGGTGAAGCGGTTTTCGGCGCCGCGCATGAACAGGCTGGTGGTGGTGCCGGGGCCGCCGTTGCGCGACAGCTCCAGCCCCGGCTGGCGCTGCAGCAAGTCGGCGATGTTGACGGCGCCGCTGCGCTGGATCTGCGCCTCGTCGATCAAGGTGACGTCGGCCAGCACGTCGGTCAGCGGCTGCGCCACGCGGTTGGCGGTGACGACGACGGTGGGCAGGTCGGGCGCGGCGGCCTGGGCCAGTTGCAGCGCGTGGTCGGAAGGGGCGGCCTGGGCCAGGGCGGCCTGGCCCACGAGAAGCAGGCAGGCGCCTGCCAACGGCAGCACGGTGGGCCGGCAAGATGGCGAACGAAGGGACATGACGGGAAACAGTGGTACGTACCCCTGCCGGCTTCCCCGCCAGCGTCTGGGGCGATCACGGCCCGCGCGGCACCTTCTTCAAGGCGCAGGACGCGGTCCTCCTCGTTGGCCGGTATCCGGGCTGGCGGAAGTTCCCTTGCCTTCCCGGCGCCGAGCCTCGAAACGAGGCGCGTTGCCAGTGGCGGTGAGAGGGAGAGCCGGGCCGCGACTGCTGGAGCCGTGACACCGTCCGCTTACCGTTGCGGGGGCAGCGCAGGTTAGATGGCATGGCCGTGGGCCGGGCCATCCCCCTGCTTCCCGTTGAACTGCGGCCGCGTGATTCGCAGCGCGCGAGCACCAACAGCCGGCATTGTACGGCGCGGGCTTGCGCCAGCGACCTACAATCGGTCAGCCTGCCTGCCTTTGCCGTGCCATGACCCAAGCTCCCTTGATCGAACAGATTGCCGAACGCGTCGAGCGCCTGCTCGTGCGACACGACGAACTGCGCCGCACCAACGAGTTGCTGGCGCAGCAGTTGCAGGCGCTGACCCACGACCGCGACAACCTCCGGTCGCGGCTGATGGCGGCGCGCGCGCGCATCGATTCGCTGATCGACCGCCTGCCCGGCGCCTCCGCGGCGACAGCGGCCGAGCCCCCCCTCGACACCCCCCGCCGACGATCAGGAGCGTGCAGCGCCATGAAGCAGGTCGAAGTCAAGATCATGGGCCAGGCCTATCTGCTGGGCGCGCCCGAAGGCGGCGAGGACCGCCTGCACGCTGCCGTGCAACGCGTGGACGCTGCCATGTGCCGCATCCGCGACGCCGGCAAGATCAAGGCACGCGACCGCATCGCCGTGCTGGCCGCGCTGAACCTGGCCTTCGAACTGGGCGAACCCGCCCAGGCCGCCACCCCCGCGCAGGAGGCGACCGACGCCCCCGCCCTGAGCGTGGCCGAACAGGCCACCCTGGGCGCGCTGCTGGGCCGGCTCGACCAGGCGCTGGGCGACGACGGGCAACTGCTGTAGTCGGGCGGGGCGGGCCCTCACCACCAACCGTCTCCCAGCGGGAGGGGAAATCGCCAAACTCCTTAGCCCCATTGACTTCGCCGCGAGCGAAGAATTGTTCACGGCGGGATCTGAACTGGGATTGCCAGACCGCTGGCTCCCCAACGGCCACAGAGTCACAGCGCAGCCGCCTCCCCCCTTTCGACTTCGCCACCGGCGAAGGAGTGTTGTGGGTAGCCGCGGAGCTGGCTTAGCCAGTCCGCTGGCTGCGTCCCCCCGCGCAGCAAGGGGGGAAGCCGCGTCAGCGGCTCAGGGGGGTAAAATCCACCCGTCTGCGATGCATGCCGGGCTTTATATTTCCTTGAACCAATGCTCGTATGAGCAAGGGCTTGGAACATTGTCTGGTCGGCGTGAACGTCTCGCGTCAGATGATCCCAAGACCAGTCTGACCTCGCCCACCTGAACCCCTGCGTTCAGGATGACGGTCCGGTGGCATTCGCAGACAACTTATTCGGCGTTCCCCCCTGAGGCGCTGGCGCGCCTTCCCCCCTGTCGTACGGGGGGACGACGCCAGTGGCCGGTGCAAGCCCGGCCACGGCGCCACTTGCGTGGCCTGCTCCGCGGCCTTCTGATTCATCGACTTCCTACGCGCTGCAGTCCCGCTCATGCCCATCGAACCTGTGCTGATCATCGAACTCGCCCTGCTGGGTCTGGCCACCGGCTTTCTGGCGGGCTTGCTGGGCATTGGGGGGGGGCATGATCATGGTGCCGTTCATCTCGACCATGCTGGGTGCGCGCGGCGTGGCGCCGGGGCTGGCGGTGAAGATGGCGATTGCGACGTCGATGGCCACCATCATCTTCACGTCGATCAGCAGCGTGCGGGCCCACCACAAGAAGGGCGCGGTGCGCTGGGACATCGTCAAGAAGCTGGCGCCGGGCATCGTGCTGGGCGCGATGCTGGCCAGCGTGGGGGTGTTCGCGCTGCTCAAGGGCGCCCTGCTCTACTTCGTGTTCGGCGGCTTCGTCGCGTTTTCGGCCGTCCAGATGTACCTGGACAAGAAGCCCGCGCCCACGCGCCAACTGCCGGGCACGCCGGGGTTGCTGGGCGCGGGCGGCGTCATCGGCTTTCTTTCGGGGCTGGTGGGTGCCGGGGGTGGCTTCGTCAGCGTGCCCTTCATGACCTGGTGCAACGTCGCCATCCACAACGCGGTGGCCACCAGCGCTGCGCTGGGCTTTCCGATTGCGCTGGCCAACGTGGCGGGCTACGTCGTCGCGGGGCAAGGGCTGACCGACACGCCGCCCTATTCGTTCGGTTATCTGTGGCTGCCTGCGCTGGTGGTCATCGCGTGCTGCAGCGTGCTGATGGCGCCGGTGGGCGCCAAGGCCGCGCACACGCTGCCGGTCAAGAAGCTCAAGCGCGCCTTCGCGGTCGTGCTGGCTGTGCTGTCGGTCTACATGCTGAACAAGGGGCTGTCGG
This sequence comes from Ottowia sp. SB7-C50, assembly GCF_033110285.1. Lineage (NCBI taxonomy): Bacteria > Pseudomonadati > Pseudomonadota > Betaproteobacteria > Burkholderiales > Comamonadaceae > Ottowia > Ottowia sp. SB7-C50. The sequence continues at coordinate 1,686,540 of NZ_CP136995.1, read as the reverse complement.
CGCTGGCGGGTTGATGGCCGCAGCCGTGGGCAGGACGTGCGCCAGCGCGCTCAGTCAGCGCGGCACGACACACCAGGGCGCCTGATCGTGCACCAGGCCCATCCACAAGCCCCAGCCGGCGGTCAGCAGCAGCGCCAGACCCGCCAGGCGCATGCCCCATGGCCTGTCTGTGCGGTTGCCCAGCTTCAGTAGCAGCCACGGACCGGCCCACAGCGATACGCCCGACCCCAGCGCGAACAGCGCCATGACGGCCGCGCCGCCGGGCACGCTGCCCGCCAGCGCCGCAACCATCACGGCCGAATACAGCAGCCCGCACGGCAACAAGGCCCAAGCCACGCCCAGGCCAAGCGGCGCCACCAGGCCCATGGACTGCGTTGCCGAGCGCACCCTGGCCCACACGCGGCGCGCGCCGGTTTCCAGCCACGCGGGCTGACGCGCCTGGATCAGCAGCAACAAGCCGAGCATGATGGCCGCGACATGGACCATGGTCCACAGCGGCCGCAGCGCGGCGGACTGCACCGTCAGCCAGCCCAGCCCCTGCATGGTGGCCGAGGCCACCGCGCCCAGCGCGGCGTAACCCGCCACGCGCCCCACCTGGAACATCCCGATGGCCTGCGTGCCGCGCGGCGCCGCCGCCTGCCCGATGCCGGCGCAGGCCGCGCCACACATGGCAATACAGTGGGGGCCGCCCGCCAGGCCCATGACAAGGGCGGTCACGGCAAGAGAAGCTTGCATGCAGTCAGTGGATACGCAAAACCAGAGGCGAGCCGACAAAGGCTCGCCGTCATTCTGTCATCGAAGCCTTGCCCCTGTGGCGCGGCGCGACATCAGATGATCTTGGAGAAGCGGGCGCGCGTGCGGTCGGCCTGCAGGTACTTGTCGAACATCATGGCCACGCCGCGCACGAAGAACCAGCCCAGGGCCGTGACCTGGATGCCGGTATCGCTCAGCTTGACCAGGCCCTGGTCCTCCATGGCGCGCAAGGCTTCCAGCTCAGCAGCGAAGTAATCGCGGAAGTCGATGAGGTGCGCCAGCTCGATCGACTCGAACAACACCTCGCCCTGGCACATCAACGCCATGATGACGGCGCGGCGAAGCAGGTCGTCGCGCGACACCGCCAAGCCACGCACCACCGGCAGATGCCCGTGGTCGAGCAGGTCCTGGTATTCCTCCAGCGACTTGGCGTTCTGGCTGTAGGTGGCCCCCACCTTGCCGATGGCGGACACGCCCAGGCCGATCAGGTCGCAATCCGGCTGCGTGCTGTAGCCCTGGAAGTTGCGGTGCAGCCGCCCCTGCCGCTTGGCGACCGCCAGCGCGTCGTTGGGCAGGGCGAAGTGGTCCATGCCGATGTAGTCGTAGCCGGCCGCTTCAAAGGCGGCCAGCGCGCGCGCCAGCATGGCGACCTTGTTGGCCGCACCCGGCAGGTCGATGGCGATGATGCGGCGCTGCGGCTTGAAGCGCTCCGGCAGGTGTGCATAGGCGTAGAGCGCGATGCGGTCCGGCCGCAGTTCGCTCACCTGCGCCAGCGTGCGCTCGAACGACTCCGGCGTCTGCTTGGGCAGCCCGTAGATCAGGTCGGCGTTGATCGATTCAAAGCCGATGCGGCGCGCCGCATCGACCAGCGCGAACACCTTGTCGGCCGGCTGGATGCGGTGCACGGCCTTCTGGACCAGCGGGTCAAAATCCTGCACACCCAGGCTAAGGCGGTTGAAACCCAGTCGCGCCAGCGTTTCAAGGCGTGCCTCGTCCACGGTGCGCGGGTCCACCTCGATGGAGTATTCACCGCCCGGCACCAGGCTGAAGTTGCGGCGCAGCATGGACATCAGCTCGCGCAGTTCATCGTCGCTGAAAAAGGTGGGCGTGCCGCCGCCCAGGTGCAACTGGCTGACGGGCAGGCCCGCACCCAGGTGTTGCACGTGCAGGTCCACCTCCTTGCTCAGATAGCGCAGATAAGGTGCGCTGCGCTCATGGTGCTTGGTGATGATCTTGTTGCACGCGCAGTAGTAGCACAGCGATTCACAAAACGGGATGTGCACGTACAGCGACAACGGCAACGCCAGCGCCGCGGGGCCGGCGCGGCGCTGGTCCAGCGCCTGCACATAGTCTGCCTCGCCAAAAGCCTCGACGAACCGGTCTGCCGTCGGATACGAGGTGTAGCGCGGGCCGGGAACGTCGAACTTGGTCAGCAGTCCGGTGGTGATGGCGGTCATCGCTTTTTTCCTTTGAACCTGACCCCGAACTTTCGCCGTGTCGAGCGGCTGGCGCCTTGACAATGATCAAGGTATCCGAGCGGATTCGTCGGGTTTTTGCGTTGAATCAAGGCTTTGGGGTGCAACGACCGCATGGCCTAAAATGGGCTTGCTTGACGATGCTCAAGATCCACCTTGCCCACGTGCCCGCATGACGCCGCAAACCATCAAAGTCGCCTGCTCCAACTGCAACCTGCGCGAGCTATGCATGCCGATGGGTCTGTCGGGCGACGACCTGGGCAAGCTGGACGACCTGGTCGCCACGCGGCGCAAGATCAAGCGGGGATCGCCGCTGTTCTCCAACGGCGATACTTTCAATGCGCTGTATGCCATTCGCACGGGCTTCTTCAAGACCTGCATCGCCACCGAGGACGGCCGCGATCAGGTGACAGGCTTCCAGATGGCCGGAGAAATCATCGGCCTCGACGGCATCGTGGGCGACCGACATACGTGCGATGCCGTGGCGCTGGAAGACGCCGAAGTCTGCGTCATGCCGTACGACCGCATCGAGGAGTTGTCGCGCCAGGTGCCGGCCCTGCAGACGCATGTACACAAGATCATGAGCCGCGAGATCGTGCGTGAGCACGGGGTGATGCTGCTGCTGGGCAGCATGCGCGCCGAAGAGCGCCTGGCCGCCTTCCTGCTGAACCTGGTTCAGCGGCTGCATGCGCGCGGGTTTTCCCAGAGCGAACTGGTGCTGCGGATGACCCGCGAAGAAATCGGCAGCTACCTGGGGCTGAAGCTCGAAACCGTGAGCCGCACGTTCTCGAAGTTTGCCGAGGAAGGCATCGTCGAAGTGAAGCAGCGCCACGTGCGCATTGTGGATACGGAAGCGCTGCGCGCCATCGTCAACGCGCCGGCGTGCGCCTGAGCGACTGCCATCACACCGCCCCTGCCGTCCTCGCAGGGCGACCAAGACCAAGAGTTACTGAAGCGTGTCCTTGAAGCCGGGCGGCAAAGGCAGCGGCAGCACGACAATGCCTTCGTCCAGCAATTCTTCCGTCTGCTCGATGGAGGCCTGGCCCCGAATCCCCCGCTCCGCCGCTTCGCCGTAGTGCATGCGGCGCGCCTCTTCGGCAAAGCGTTCGCCCACGTCCTCGGTAGACGCCACCACGCGACGCACCATTTGCAGCCAGGCGGCCTGCATCGCCGCAGCTGGCATGACCGCTGCCGTGGAACGTTCGGTCGGTACTGCGGACGGGGGAGCCGACGGTGTGGCCGGCGCGGTCGTCGAGCCCAGGTTAAGCCGGGGCGCGCTGGGCAGCTTCACGACCTGGCTGTCGCCGCACATCGGGCACGCCAGCAACTGCCGCGTGAGCTGGTCCTGAAAGTCGTCCTCGGACGAAAACCAGCCCTCGAAAGCATGGCCGTGCGTGCATTGAAGGTCGAGCACTTTCATGGCGTCAGTCGGGCACCGCTGCCTGCCAATCCAGCTTCCAGGCGCCGCTTTGCACGTTCTGCAGCCAGAGCGCCCCAATAAGCGTCTTGGCGTCGGTGACCTGGCCATCGCGACACCAGGCAATCAATTCGTGGACGGGCAAGGTGAACACATCGAGAAACTCGCCCTCGTCCAGACGGCGTTCGCCCGCTTGCAAGTCGCGGGCAAACCAGATCTCGATGAATTCGGTCGAGTAGGACACTACGGGATGCAGCACGCCGGCACGCGCCCATTCACGGGCGGTGTACCCGGTTTCTTCACGCAGCTCGCGCTGGGCGCAGCGGAGCGTGGTTTCGCCGGCATCGAGCTTGCCGGCGGGAAACTCCACCATCACCTGCTGCACAGGGTAGCGATACTGCCGCTCCAGCACCAATTCGGTCGAACCCGTGGCCGTCTGCAGCAACGGCACGATCATCACCGCGCCGGGGTGAACAACGTATTCGCGCTGTGCCGTTGTGCCATCGGGCAGTCTGACTTGATCGCAGAAGGCGTGGAGAAAGTGCCCTTTGAGGACTTCGCGCCCGTCGACGCGAACCTCGGCCAGATGGTCGCTCATCGGCCGCCCCGGCGCACCAGATAGCGATAGACGAAGCCCGGAAACGCCAGCGTCAGGAACATGGCGCCGGTGACGGCGTAGAACTCCCAGCCTTGCGACTGGTTCTGCCCCACCGCGCGCTCCATCGCCATGCCGATACCGATGACGACCGCATACCAGAACAGCAATTCAGCGAGCCGCCAGGCCAGGTTCTTGACCGGTGCCTTGAGCGGCACCACGGTCAACAGGCGTTGGTTGACGAACGGCAGGTTGGCGGCAACGAATGCCAGCAGAATGAGCAGCCAGATCGAAACCGATTGACTCATTCTCAGGTGGCCAGCATCTGCACGATGGCCTTGGCGCACAGCGCCATCAATCCGCCAGGCAGGATGCCCAGAATCAGCAGCAACGCGCCGTTGGCCGTGAGCACGGCACGCATGTCCATCGGCGCATCGAGGGCGGCGTCGGACACCGGATCGTCAAAGTACATGACCTTGATGACGCGCAGGTAGTAGAACGCGCCGATCAAGGACATCATGACGGCGAACACGGCCAGCCCGATGTAGGCGCCCTGCCCCGTGCTGACCAGTGCCTGCAGCACCGACAGCTTGGCCTGGAAACCCACCAAGGGCGGCAGCCCTGCCATCGAGAACAGGCAAATCGCCATGATGCCGGCGTACAGCGGGCTGCGGCTGTTGAGTCCGGCGAAGTCAGCGATCTCCTCGCTCTCATGCCCCTCGCGCGACAGCAGCAGGATGACGCCGAAACCCGCCAGCGTGGTCAGTACGTAGGTCACGACGTAGAACATGGCCGAGCTGTACGCATTGGCCGCAGCCAGCGCGTTGCCATTGACCACACCCGCCATCAGACCCAGCAGCACGAAGCCCATGTGGGAGATTGTCGAATACGCCAGCATGCGCTTGATGTTGGTTTGCGCAATGGCCGCCAGGTTACCGATGAGCAGCGACGCGATGGCCAGCAGGCCCAGCATCTGCTGCCAGTCGAAGGCGAGCGGCAACAGGCCTTCGACCAGCAGGCGGATCGCCATGGCAAACGCCGCCAGTTTGGGCGCCGCGCCGATCATCAGCGTGACCGCCGTGGGTGCGCCTTGATACACGTCGGGAATCCACATGTGGAAAGGCACGGCACCGAACTTGAACGCCACGCCAGCTACGACGAACACCAGTCCGAACACCAGCACGGTGTGCCGGATCTGCCCGGAAGATACGGCCTTGAACAGTCCGCCAATGTCCAGCGTGCCGGTGGCGCCGTAGAGCATGGACAGGCCGTACAGCAGGAAGCCCGACGCCATGGCTCCCAGCACGAAGTACTTCATGGCGGCCTCGACCGACACGGCATGGTCACGGCGCAGTGCGACCATCGCGTAGCTGGCCAGCGTCAGGCATTCGAGGCCGAGATACAGCAGGAGCAGGTTGTTGGCCGCGATCATCACGAACGCGCCCAGCAAGGACAGCAGGCCCAGCACATACCATTCGCCGCCGCGCAGCATGCCGCGCTCGGTCACATATCTACGTCCATAGATGAACGTGACCAGCATCGCCAAGGCCGAGAAGCATTTAAGCCAGTTGGCCATGGGGTCGCTCACCACCAGGCCGTCGAACCCGTAGATGGTCTGCCCACCCGCCGCATACATGCCCGTCAGGCCGGCCACGCCCAGCAGCGTGAGAAGCGCCAGCACATAGGCCGAGGTGCGCCTCGGACTGTGGTCAAGGAGGTCAATGAGCGCGATCACGCACGCCATGACCAGCAACACGATTTCCGGATAGATGGCCACCCAACTGAATCTGTCAATCATCTCCAAAGTCCTCAATTCAGCTTGGATACCGCCACCTGCTTAATCAGGTTGGCCACCGAGGCGTCCATCACGTCGGTGATGGGCTTGGGATACAGGCCCATCCACAGCACGGCAATCGCCAGCAGCGCCAGCATCAGGAATTCGCGCCCATTGATGTCGGTGAGCTTGCGCACGTCGTCATTGACCATCGGGCCCAGGTACACGCGCTTGAACATCCACAGCGTGTAGGCGGCGCCCGAAATCAAGGCCGTGGCGGCCGCGACACCGATCCAGAAGTTGGCCTTGACGGCGCCCAGAATCACCATCCATTCGCCCACGAAGCCCGCGGTGCCCGGCAACCCGCAGTTGGCCATGGCAAACAGCAGCGCGAAGGCCGTGAAGCGCGGCATGGTGTTCACTACCCCGCCGTAGCTGGCAATCTCCCGCGAGTGCACGCGGTCGTACAGCACGCCGATGCAAAGGAACATGGCGCCCGACACGAAGCCGTGGGCGATCATCTGAATCAGACCGCCGGTAATGCCCATGTCGTTGAAGATGAAGAAGCCCAGCGTGACGAAGCCCATGTGGGCCACCGACGAGTACGCCACCAGCTTCTTCATGTCCTGCTGCACCAGCGCCACCAGACCCACGTAGATCACGGCAATCAGCGACAGTGCAATCATCAACCACGCCCATTCGCGCGATGCATCGGGCAATATCGGCAGCGAGAAACGCAGGAAACCGTAGGCGCCCAGCTTCAGCATGATGGCGGCCAGCACGGCGGAACCACCGGTCGGCGCCTCGACGTGGACGTCGGGCAACCAGGTATGCACCGGCCACATCGGCACCTTGACGGCGAATGCAGCGAACAGCGCGAAGAACAGCAGCGTCTGCGCCGTGCCGGACAGCGGCAGGGTTTGCCACGTGAGAATGTCGAAGCTGCCGCCCGAGCGGGTGTACAGGTAGATGAACGCCACCAGCGTGAGCAACGACCCCAGCAAGGTGTAGAGGAAGAACTTGAACGCCGCGTAGATCTTGTTCGGCCCGCCCCAGATACCGATGATCAGGTACATCGGAATCAGGGTCGCCTCGAAAAACACATAGAACAGCACGCCATCGAGCGCGGAGAACACGCCGATCATCAGCCCCGACAGGATCAGGAAGGCCGCCATGTACTGGTTGACCTTCTGCTGGATCACTTCCCAGCCGGCAATCACCACGATGACGGTGATGAAGGCCGTCAGCAGCACGAACCACAGCGAGATGCCGTCCACGCCGAGGTGATAGTTGACGTTGAAGCGCGGAATCCAGACCGACTTTTCAACGAACTGCATTGCAGCGGTGCCCAGACGGAAGCCGCTGTAGAGGGGCAGCGTGACCAGCACACTGACCAGCGACCCGATCAGCGCGATCCAGCGCACGAGCTGTGCCTGTCTCTCTCGACCCAGCAACAGCAACACGGCGCCGAATGCGATCGGCGTCCAGATGGCGAGGCTCAACCAACCCATTTTTATTCTCGCTCTTCCTTACTTGTTGAGCCAGACGAAGTACGTCATCAGCACGAAGATGCCCAGGATCATCACCAGCGCATAGTGGTAGAGATAACCGGACTGCAGGCGACGCACGACGCCCGACACCCAGCCCACCACCTTCCATGAGCCATTGACCAGCAGGCCATCGATCAGGCCGCGGTCGCCGCCCTTCCACAGACCCGTACCCAGCATGCGTGCGCCGCGGGCAAGGATGTTCTCGTTGATCCAGTCGAGGTAGTACTTGTTGTCGAGCAGCGTATAGATCGGCTGGAACATCCGCTTGATCGCTGCCGGCAAGGCGGGATTGATCAGGTACATGTAGTAGGCCGCGACCACCCCGGCCAGCGCGAGCCAGAAAGGCGCGGTGGAGAACCCGTGCAGGGCCATCGGAATCCAGCCATGGATCTCATGCGCCAGTTCTGCCATGGCCGGATGGCGCGCGGCGTCGACATGGATAACGCCCTTGAAGAAGCTGCCAAACAGCATGGGCATGAGCGTCATGGCGCCAATGACGACGGACGGAATGGCGAGCAGCACCAGCGGCAGCCACACCACCCACGGCGTTTCATGGGGCTTCTCGTCATGCCCATGGCCGTGGCCGTGGTCGTCGTGGTGCGCGTCGGGGTTGAGGTCGTAGCGCTCCTTCCCGTGGAACACCAGGAAGTAGAGACGGAACGAGTAGAACGCCGTGACGAAGACGCCCGCCAGCACGGCAAAGTGCGCAAAGCCCGCGGCCGGCAGATGGCTGGCATGCACCGCCTCGATGATGGCGTCCTTGGAATAGAAGCCCGAGAAGAACGGCGTTCCGATCAGGGCCAGCGAACCGATGAGGAAAGTCAGCCAGGTGATGGGCATGTACTTGCGCAGGCCGCCCATCCAGCGGATGTCCTGGTTGTGGTGCATGCCGATGATGACCGAACCCGCGGCCAGGAACAGCAGTGCCTTGAAGAACGCGTGCGTCATCAGGTGGAACACCGCCACCGAATAGGCCGACGCACCGAGCGCCACCGTCATGTAGCCCAGCTGCGACAGGGTCGAATAGGCGACGACGCGCTTGATGTCGTTCTGGATGATGCCCAGGAAGCCCATGAACAGGGCCGTGATGGCGCCGATGATCAGGATGAAGTTGAGCGCGGTGTCGGACAGCTCGAACAACGGCGACATGCGCGCCACCATGAAGATGCCCGCCGTCACCATCGTGGCTGCGTGAATCAGCGCAGAGATGGGCGTGGGGCCTTCCATCGAATCCGGCAGCCAGACATGCAGCGGGAATTGCGCCGACTTGCCCATGGCGCCGATGAACAGGCCGATGCAGATGACGGTGATGAGCAACCAGTCGGTGCCGGGAAAGCCCAGCTTGGCCAGTTCGCCGGACTTGGCAAATACCTCGCCATAGTTCAGCGTGCCGGCGTACGCGGCGATCAGGCCGATGCCCAGGATGAAGCCGAAGTCACCCACGCGGTTGACCAGAAAAGCCTTCATGTTGGCGAACACGGCCGTCGGTCGGTTGAACCAGAACCCGATCAGCAGGTAGGACACCAGGCCCACGGCTTCCCAGCCAAAGAACAGTTGCAGGAAGTTGTTGCTCATCACGAGCATCAACATCGAGAACGTGAACAGCGAAATGTAGGAGAAGAACCGGTTGTAGCCGTCGTCTTCTGCCATGTAGCCGATGGTGTAGATGTGCACCATCAGCGACACGAAGGTCACGACGCACATCATCGTCGCGGTGAGGCTGTCGATGAGAAACCCGACTTCCATCTTCAGGCCACCGATGACCATCCACTGATAAAGCGTCTGGTCAAAGCGGGCGCCGTCGACGATGACGCTGTTCAAGGTGAGCGCCGAGAGCACGAAGGCAATCAGCACACCCAGAATGGTGGCAGTGTGCGACGCGGCGCGGCCAACCCGGTTGCCACCGAATGCCGTGCCCAGGATGCCCGCGAACAGCGAGCCTGCCAGCGGCGCGAGAGGCACCGCCAGCAGCGTTGATGCAGAAAGGACTTGACTCATGCGCTTGTTAACCCTTCAGCGAATGCAGTTCGTCCACGTTGATGCTGTCGCGCGTGCGGAACAGCAGCACCAGGATAGCCAGACCGATCGCAGATTCGGCTGCCGCCACCGTCAGGATGAAGAACACGAACACCTGCCCGTGCATGTCACCCAGATAATGCGAGAACGCCACGAAATTCATGTTGACGGCCAGTAACATCAGCTCAATGGCCATCAACAGCACGATGATGTTCTTGCGGTTGAGAAAGATGCCGACCACCGAGATCGCAAAAAGTATTGCGCCCAGGGTCAGGTAATGTGCCAGGGTCAGGGTCATTTCTTGGCCTCCTGCGCAGGCGCCTCGGGCGCCGGTTCGACAGGCAATGGCGCCCGGGTCGGCGCGATCTTCACGATCTCGACGCGGTCTGCCGCGCGCACGCGAACCTGGCGGGATTCAGCCACCTTCTTGTTGTCCTTGCGCTCACGCAGGGTCAGCGCGATCGCGGTGACCATGGCGATCAGCAGCAGCACCGCGGCGATCTCAACCGGATACAGGTACTTGGTATAGAGCAGCGTACCGAGCGCCTTGGCGTTGGAATATTGAACCACCTGCCCGGCCGCATTGGTCACCGTTTCGGGCACCACCGGCGCGTCGCTGGTGCGGAAGCCACCGAACAACACCATCGCCATCTCCAGTGTGACCACGCCGCCGATCAGCAACGCCAGCGGAAAGTGCCGCCAGAAACCCTGTCGCAGGCTGTCGATATGGATGTCGAGCATCATCACGACGAACAGGAACAGCACCATCACCGCACCCAAGTACACGAGCACCAGCACGATGGCCAGGAACTCGGCCTTGAGCAGCAGCCAGACACCGGCGGCCTGCGAGAACGCGAGCATGAGAAACAGCACCGCATGCACCGGGTTGCGTGCGGTGATGACCCGGAATGCTGAAAACAGCATCACCAGGGCAAACAGGTAGAAAAAGCCGGTCTTGGCGTCCATGGGTTTGTTCTGTTGGTGAATCTGCCAGCCGGTTTCAGCGGTACTTGGCGTCGGCCGCCTTCGCCGCCGCGATTTCGGGTTCGTAGCGGTCACCGACGGCCAACAGCATGTCCTTGGTGAAGTACAGGTCACCGCGCTTTTCGCCGTGGTATTCGAAGATGTGCGTCTCGACGATCGAGTCGACCGGGCAGCTCTCTTCGCAGAAGCCGCAGAAGATGCACTTGGTCAGATCGATGTCATAGCGCGTCGTGCGGCGCGAGCCGTCTTCGCGCTCGCCGGCTTCGATGGTGATAGCCACGGCCGGGCACACGGCTTCGCACAGCTTGCAGGCGATGCAGCGTTCTTCACCGTTTTCATAGCGGCGCAGCGCGTGCAGGCCGCGGAAGCGCGGCGACAAGGGCGTCTTTTCTTCGGGGAATTGAACCGTAACCTTGCGGGCGAAGGCATACCGGCCCGTGAGAGCCATGCCCTTGAACAACTCCACGAGCATGAAGCTCTTGAAGAAATCTCGAATGGAAAAAGGTGATGCAGCGACGGAAGCCATGACAAACCCTGCCGATCAGTGCCAGATGTTCCAGGGGCTGATGAGCCAGAACCCCACCAGAATCAGCCAGACCAGAGTCACCGGAATGAAAATCTTCCAGCCCAGACGCATGATCTGGTCATAACGGAAGCGCGGGAACGTGGCGCGGATCCAGATGAACATCGACACCACCACGAAGGTCTTGATGCCGAGCCATATCCAGCCAGGAATGAAATCCAGCGCAGCGAACGGCGGCAGCCAGCCGCCCAGGAACATGGTGACGCCCAGGATGGACACCAGCCACATGCTGGCATATTCGGCCAGGAAGAAGGTGGCAAAACCCATGCCCGAATATTCGACCATGTGGCCGGCAACGATTTCGGCCTCGCCCTCGACCACGTCGAACGGGTGGCGGTTGGTTTCGGCGACGCCCGAGATGAGGTAGACCACGAAGATCGGCAGCAGCGGCAACCAGTTCCACGACAGGAAGTTCAAGCCCTTGTCGGCGAACATGCCCTTGGCCTGGCCCAGCACGATGTCCGTCATGTTCATGCTGGCGGACACCATCAGCACGACCAGGAAGCAGAAGCCCATCGCGATCTCGTAGCTGACCATCTGCGCCGACGCGCGCAGGGCACCCAGAAACGCGTACTTGGAGTTGGAAGCCCAGCCCGCGATGATCACGCCATAGACCTCGATCGAGGTGATGGCCATGACCAGCAGCAGCCCCGCGTTGACGTTGGACAAGGCGGTTTCCGGCCCGAAGGGAATGACAACCCAGGCCGCCAGCGCCGGCATGATCGCCATCAACGGACCCAGGAAGAACAGCGGCTTGTTGGCGGCGGTCGGGCGGATGATTTCCTTGGTCAGCAGTTTGACCGCGTCGGCGATGGGTTGCAGCAGACCCCACGGCCCGGTGCGGTTCGGCCCGTGCCGCACCTGCATGAAGCCGAGCAGCTTGCGTTCCCACAGTGTCAGGTAGGCCACGGCACCCATCAGGGGCAGCAGCAGCACGACAATCTTGATGAGGATCCAGACGACGGGCCAGGTGGCGCCTGTCCACCACGTGCCCGCGAACAGGTGCAACCCACCGTTGTACAAAGCGTCGATCATGCGACCGCTCCTTCACGCGCGTCGGCGGTCTGCTGCAGCGACGGGGCGCGCCGGACAATGCCGTCGAGTTGGTAGATCCCCACCATCGGCAGGTCGACCGACTGGGTTTGCACGCGCGGTGCCGCCGACGTGCCATTGGACAGCCTGGACGGGGGCACCTGACCCACGCCCGCGCCGCCGAGCGCCTGCGCCAGCACTTCCTGCGAACTCTCGTAGGGTGGCTGCACCACGCCCAGCATGTCGGCCAGCACGCGCAGCACCTTCCAGCCCGGACGGGCATCGCCCTGCGGCTTGACCACGGCGTGGAAGCTCTGCACCCTGCCCTCGGCGTTGATGAAGGTGCCCGATGTCTCGGTGAAGGGTGCGATGGGCAGCAGCACGTCGCTGACGTCCATGTTGGCCTTGAACGGGCTGAGCGTCACGACCATGTCGCAACCCTGCAATTGCGATGGGCCGGAATCGAGGCCCGGCTCGCAATTGAGCAGCAGCATCGCGCCCAGGCCGCCCTGCAGCATCTGGCCCGCATGCATGCCGTTGGCACCGGGCTGCGCCTTGACGACCTGCGCACCAACCGTGTTGGCCGCTTCCGTCAGGAAGCCCACGCTGGCGCCCGTCTGGCCGCCAATCCACTGGCACAGGGCCAGCAGGCCTGTGGCATCGGGATGATGAGCGGCCGCGTTGCCCAGCAGGATGGCCTTGCGCTCACCGGACAGCAGTGCCTGCACCAGCGCCTTGGCTGCATCGGTGGCCTCGCCTGCCACGGGGGCAGACACGCCCTTTTCGGCCGCCACCGCCGCGGCGAGGTTAGCCAGGCTCTTGCCCCACTGGCCTGCGTCGACCACGTCGCTGGCGCGCAGCGGCATGGCCCAAGCGTCCGCGTTCTTCAGCAACGCTTCAGAAGTGATAGCACCCACCGCGCAGCCACGGCGGGCTGCCTGGCGAATGCGCTGTGCAAACAGCGGATGGTCCTTGCGCACGTTGGAGCCGACGATCAGCACCGACTGCAGATCAGAGAGCGATGCGATCGAAGTGCCGAGCCAGCGCGCGCCTTCGGCGGCCGTGAAGTCGGTGTGGCGCAGGCGGTGGTCGATGTTTTCGCTGCCCAGGCCGCGCACCAGCGTACCGGCCAGGTACAGCTCTTCAAGCGTGCTGTGTGGGCTGACCAGGGCACCGATGGAAGCTGCGCCATGCTGCGACTTGGCCTGGTTCAAGCCGTTCGCCACGTATTCCAGCGCGGTCGCCCAATCGACCGACTGCCACTGACCGCCCTGCTTCAGCATGGGCTGGGTCAGGCGCTGGTCACTGTTGAGCGCTTCGTACGAGAAGCGGTCCCGGTCGGCCAGCCAGCATTCGTTGACCGCCTCGTTTTCGAAGGGCACCACGCGCATGACGCGGTTGTTCTTGACCTGGACGATGAGGTTCGCACCTGTCGAATCGTGCGGGCTGACGCTCTTGCGGCGCGACAGCTCCCACGTGCGGGCGCTGTAGCGGAAAGGCTTGCTGGTCAGCGCACCGACCGGGCACACGTCGATCATGTTGCCCGACAGCTCGGAATCGACCGACTGGCCAACGAAAGTCTCGATTTCGGCATGCTCGCCGCGATGGGACATCCCCAGTTCCATCGCGCCGGCGATTTCCTGGCCGAAGCGGACGCAGCGCGTGCAATGGATGCAGCGGCTCATCTCCTCCATCGAGATCAGCGGGCCGACGTCCTTGTGGAACACCACGCGCTTTTCTTCTTCGTAGCGAGAGCCCGAAGCGCCGTAGCCGACGGCCAGATCCTGCAGCTGGCACTCGCCGCCCTGATCGCAGATCGGGCAGTCCAGCGGGTGGTTGATGAGCAGGAACTCCATCACCGACTGCTGGGCCTTGATCGCCTTGTCGCTCTTGGTGCGCACGATCATGCCCTGCGTCACGGGGGTGGCGCAGGCCGGCACCGCCTTGGGTGCCTTCTCCACGTCCACCAGGCACATGCGGCAGTTGGCGGCAATGGACAGCTTCTTGTGATAGCAGAAGTGCGGAATGTAGGTGCCCGCCTTTTCGGCCGCATGCATCACCATGCTGCCCTCGGGCACCTCCACCTTCTTGCCGTCGATTTCTAGTTCAACCATGGGCTAACTCGTTCCATTCGTGCGCCATCAGGCCGCCTGCTTCTGAGCGGCCTCGATCTTGGCTGCGAACTCATGACGGAAATGCTTGAGCATCGCGCGCACCGGCATCGCTGCGGCATCGCCCAGCGCGCAGATGGTGCGCCCCATGATGTTCTCAGCCACGTTGTCAAGTTGCGCCAGATCTTCAGGACGGCCCTTGCCGTGTTCGATGCGGTCCACCATGCGCCACAGCCAGCCGGTGCCTTCGCGGCACGGCGTGCACTGGCCGCACGATTCGTGCATGTAGAAATAGGACAGGCGCAGCAGCACCTCGACCATGTCGCGTGAATCGTCCATCACCATGACCGCGCCCGAACCCAGCATGGAGCCAGCCTTGGCGATGGAGTCGTAATCCATCGTGCATTGCATGATGATGTCGGCCGGCAGGACGGGCGAAGACGATCCGCCCGGAATCACCGCCTTCAGCGGCCGGCCGCCACGCACGCCGCCGGCCAGCTCAAGCAGCTTGGCGAAGGGCGTGCCCATGGGGATTTCGTAGTTGCCCGGGCGCTCCACGTCACCCTGAATTGAGAAGATCTTGGTGCCGCCGTTGTTGGGCTTGCCGCATTCCAGGTACGCCTGGCCGCCGTGCCGGATGATCCACGGCGTGGCCGCGAACGTTTCGGTGTTGTTGATCGTCGTCGGCTTGCCGTAGAGGCCGAAGCTGGCCGGGAAAGGCGGCTTGAAGCGCGGCTGGCCCTTCTTGCCTTCCAGCGATTCGAGCAGTGCCGTTTCTTCGCCGCAGATGTAGGCGCCGAAGCCATGGTGCGCGTGCAGCTGGAACTTGAACGCGCTGCCCATCACGCTGTCGCCCAGGTAGCCCGCCTCGCGCGCCTGCTCCAGCGCGGCTTCGAAGCGTTCATACACCTGGAAGATCTCGCCGTGGATGTAGTTGTAGCCCACGCTGGCGCCCATGGCATAGGCCGCGATGGCCATGCCCTCGATCACCGAGTGCGGGTTGTACATCAGGATGTCACGGTCCTTGAAGGTGCCCGGCTCGCCTTCGTCCGAGTTGCAGACCAGGTACTTCTGACCCGGGAAATTGCGCGGCATGAAGCTCCACTTCAGGCCGGTGGGGAAACCCGCGCCGCCGCGCCCGCGCAGGCTGGACGCCTTGAGTTCGGCGATGACCTCGTCCTGCGTCATGCCGGGCGCGCCGTTGCCACCCACGATCTTGCGCAGGGCCTGGTAGCCGCCCCGGGCCTCGTAGTCCTTCAGGCCCCAATTGGCGCCGTCCAGGCCGGCGTAGATCTGCGCGTCGATGTGACGGCCGTGGAAACAGGTTTCCACGCCCTTGGCCTGGAACTGCGCGAGGATGTCTTGCACACGTGCCATGGCTTCAGTCCTCCGCGTGGCGCAGGCCGTCGACGAGCTGATCGAGCTTGTCGTTCGACATGAAGCTGCACATGTGGCGGTCATTCACCAGCATCACCGGCGCGTCGCCGCATGCGCCAAGGCATTCGGACGGCTGCACGGTGAACTGGCCATCGGTGGTGGTGCCGTAAGGCTCGACCCCCAGCTTGCTGCACAAATGGTCCAGCGCCTGCGGGCCACCCGCAAACATGCACGGCGCGTTGGTGCACACGTTCAACTTGAAGCGACCCACCGGCTTCTGGTTGTACATGTTGTAGAAGGTCGTGACCTCGTGCACGGCCATGGCGGGCATGCCCAGGTACTCGGCCACCGCCAGTTCGCTGTCGGGGCTGACCCAGCCCTGCTCCTGCTGCACGATCGACAGGCATGCCATGACGGCCGACTGCTTCTGGTCGGCCGGGTACTTGGCCACTTCGCGGGCAAAACGCGCGCGCGTCGCGTCGGACAGTGGCGCTGCGGCAGCGGATGCAACGGCTGCGTTCATCGATCAATCTCTCCAAACACGATATCCAGCGTGCCGATGATGGCCACGGCGTCGGCCAGCATGTGGCCCCGGGCCACTTCGTCCAGCGCCGCCAGATGGGCAAAACCGGGCGCGCGGATCTTCAGGCGATACGGCTTGTTGGCGCCGTCGCTGATAAGGTAGATGCCGAACTCGCCCTTGGGGTGTTCAACGGCCGCATAGGCCTCGCCCTCGGGCACGTGCATGCCTTCGGTGAAGAGCTTGAAGTGGTGGATCAGCTCTTCCATGTTGGTCTTCATCGCCTCGCGGGAAGGCGGCGCGACCTTGTGGTTGTCGGTGATGACCGGGCCGGGGTTGGCGCGCAGCCACTGCACGCATTGCTGGATGATGCGGTTGGATTCGCGCATCTCCTGCACCCGCACCAGGTAACGGTCGTAGGTGTCGCCCGTCTTGCCGATGGGGATATCGAAATCCATCTGGTCGTAGACGTCGTAGGGCTGCTTCTTGCGCAGGTCCCAGGCGATGCCGGAGCCGCGCAGCATGGGGCCCGTCAGGCCCAGATTCAGCGCACGTTCGGGCGTGATGACGCCGATGCCCACGGTGCGCTGCTTCCAGATACGGTTGTCGGTGAGCAGCGTCTCGTATTCGTCGATGCACTTGGGGAAGCGCCGCGTGAAGTCCTCGATGAAGTCGAGCAGCGAGCCCTGCCGGTTCTGGTTCAGCTGCTCCATCGCCTTGGCGTTGCGGATCTTGCTGACCGTGTACTTGGGCATGCTGTCCGGCAAGTCGCGGTAGACGCCGCCCGGACGGAAGTACGCCGCGTGCATGCGCGCGCCCGACACCGCTTCGTAGATGTCGAACAGGTCCTCGCGCTCGCGGAAGGTGTAGATCAGGATGGTGGACGAACCGCAGTCGTTGCCGTGCGAGCCCAGCCACATCAGGTGGTTCATCACCCGCGTGATTTCGGAGAACATCACGCGGATGTACTGCGCACGGATCGGCACCTCGATGCCCAGCAGCTTTTCGATGGCCAGGCAGTAGGCGTGCTCGTTGCACATCATGGACACGTAGTCGAGACGGTCCATGTAGG
Organism: Ottowia sp. SB7-C50; assembly: GCF_033110285.1. Classification (NCBI taxonomy): domain Bacteria; kingdom Pseudomonadati; phylum Pseudomonadota; class Betaproteobacteria; order Burkholderiales; family Comamonadaceae; genus Ottowia; species Ottowia sp. SB7-C50. Next base: position 1,669,281 of record NZ_CP136995.1, on the reverse strand, counting down.
GCAGCGACTGGATGAAGGTCTTGTGCTCGGCCAGCTTCTCGGTGGCGCGGTGCAGCAGCCCGATGTGCGGGTCGGCGCGCTGCACGACCTCGCCGTCGAGTTCGAGCACCAGACGCAGCACGCCGTGGGCGGCGGGGTGCTGGGGCCCGAAGTTCAGGGTGTAGTTCTTGATCTCAGCCATGGGTCAAAGATGAACGACGCACACGCGCGCTCAGTGCAGCCCCCCGTAGTTGTCTTCACGGATCACGCGGGGCGTGACTTCGCGCGGCTCGATCGACACGGGCTCGTACACCACGCGCGCGCGCTCGGCGTCGTAGCGCATTTCGACATGGCCCGACAGCGGGAAGTCCTTGCGGAACGGGTGGCCGATGAAGCCGTAGTCGGTCAGGATGCGGCGCAGGTCGGCGTGGCCTTCGAACATGATGCCGTACAGGTCGAACGCCTCGCGCTCGTACCAGTTGGCGGCATTCCAGATCGGGTTGACCGAAGCCACCACCGGGAAATCGTCGTCGGCGCAGAACACGCGCACCCGCACGCGCTGGTTGAGGCTGACCGACAGCAGGTGCGACACCACCGCATAGCGCGCGCCTTCCCAGCGGCCATCGCCATAGGTGGAATAGTCGACGCCGCACAGGTCGATCAGTTGCTCGAAGCGGCAGCCCGGTGCGTCGCGCAGCAGTTGCATGGCGGCCGTGTACTGGTCTGGCGACACGGTCACGGTGACTTCGCCCAGCGCGACGGAAATGTGCTGCGCCTTGTCGCCCAGCGCGGCGGCCAGGGTGTCCTTCAGGACGTCGACGGAAATTGCAATGTCGCCCATATTCAAGCCCGCGCAAAGGTGTTGGTGCGCCGCACCTTCTGCTGCAGCTGGATGATGCCGTACAGCAGCGCTTCTGCCGTGGGCGGGCAGCCGGGCACGTAGACGTCGACCGGCACGATGCGGTCGCAGCCGCGCACCACCGAATAGCTGTAGTGGTAATAACCGCCGCCGTTGGCGCACGAGCCCATCGAAATGACCCAGCGCGGCTCAGCCATCTGGTCATACACCTTGCGCAGGGCCGGGGCCATCTTGTTGCACAGCGTGCCGGCCACGATCATCAGGTCGGACTGGCGCGGACTGGCGCGGAACACCTCGGCGCCGAAGCGCCCGATGTCGTAGCGCGCGGCGGCGGCGTGCATCATCTCGACGGCACAGCAGGCCAGCCCGAAAGTCACCGGCCACAGCGAGCCGGTCTTGGCCCAGTTCACCGCGGCGTCGACCCCGGTGAGCAGAAAGCCCTTTTGCTGAAGTTGATCGTTCATGTGCGAAATTCCTGTCGCGTGGCGCTGGGGCCGACGGGATCACTCCCAGTCCAGCGCACCCTTCTTCCATTCGTAGATGAAACCCACCACCAGGATGGTGAGGAAGATGAGCACCGCGACAAAGCCGGCCACGCCCACGTCCTTGAGCGCGACGGCCCACGGAAAGAGAAAAGCGATCTCGAGGTCGAACAGGATGAACAGGATCGCCACGAGGTAATAGCGCACGTCGAACTTCATGCGCGCGTCTTCGAAGGCCTCGAAGCCGCATTCATACGGCGAGTTCTTGGCCGCGTCGGCCTTATGGGGCATGAGCAGTTGCCCCATGCCCAGGCAGACCGCGCCGACCGCCAGACCGACCAGGATGAAGAGCAGAACGGGAAGGTACTGAGCAAGGTTCATCGAACGTCTTTGTCTTGTGGCCGGTGGTGGCAGAGGCCACCCGGCGCTTGTATTTGTGGTGCCGTCGGCGAGACTCGAACTCGCACAGCTTTCGCCACTACCCCCTCAAGATAGCGTGTCTACCAATTTCACCACGACGGCTTTGAATTGAGCGTTTGCCCGGGCGCTGAACTCACCCGGCGCAGGCGCGCGAAACAACTAGGAGTTTACCCTGAAAAACGGCCCGTTACAGAGGGAAAGACCGTTTTCAGGATGGCCTGACGAGGCGCTTACTTGGTCGGAATCTGGCCCGCACCAGAAGCCGGCACCGCAGGCGCCGCCGGCACAGCCGAAGCCGCCGGCGCAGGCACGCCCGAAGGCCCGGCCGGGATGGCGCCAGCAGCACCCGTGGAGGCCGGCACGGCGGCCGACGCGGCCGAAGCCGGCGCCGTGACCGCGGCCCGCTCCAGCACGCTGCCGCCGGAGGCCGGCGCGCTGCGCACGCTGAAGCCGAAGTACGCCAGCGCCAGCGTGCAGACGAAAAATACCGTGGCGAGCCCAGCCGTGCTGCGCGACAGGAAGTTGGCGCTGCCCGACGCACCGAACAGGCTGCCCGACGCGCCGCTGCCGAACGCGGTGCCCATGTCGGCGCCCTTGCCGTGTTGCACCAGGATCAGGCCAATCATCGCCAGCGCGGACAGGATCTGCACCACCAGCACCAGGTTCAGGACGACATTCATTCTTTTTACTCCAGATTCAATAGCATCATCCGCGCGCCATCACTGCGCTGCGGACACAATCTTCAGAAAATCCGCCGACTTGAGCGCGGCGCCGCCGATCAGGCCGCCGTCGATGTCGGGCTGCGCCAGCAGCTCGGCCGCATTGGCGGCGTTCATGCTGCCGCCGTAGAGGATGCGCACGCGGTCGGCGTGTTCGGTGGCGGCCTTGAGCTGCGCGCGCAGCACAGCATGCACCGCCTGCGCCTGATCCGGCGTCGCCGTCTTGCCGGTGCCGATGGCCCACACGGGCTCGTAAGCGACCACGATCTCGCTCACGCAATGGCCGTTGAGGTGGATCACCGCCGCCAGCTGGCGCTTGACGATGAAGTCCGTCATGCCCTCCTCGCGCTCGCGCAGCGTTTCGCCCACGCACACGATGGGCGTGATGCCAGCCGCCAGCGCGCGCTTGGCCTTGATGGCCACGTGCACGTCGCTTTCGGCCTGGTGCTGGCGCCGCTCGCTGTGCCCGACGATGGCGTAGCGCACGCCAAAATCCTTCAGCATGTCGGCCGACACGTCGCCGGTGAAGGCGCCGTTCTCGTGCGTCGACACGTTTTGCGCGCCCAGCTCGATGGGCGAACCGGCCAGCAGCCGCTGCAACTGCCCCAGGTAGACGCCGGGCGGGCACACCACCACGTCGCACGCCGGCTGGCCAACGCCGGCCAGCAATTCGCCCACCAGCGCCTCGTTGGCGGCCAGCGAGCCGTTCATCTTCCAGTTGCCGGCGATGAGTTGTTTTCTCTTGCTCATTTCAATGGCTCCATCGGGCCACGCAAGGCCCGCAGTGCATCAGACCCACGGAGTCGAATGGCCGCAAAGCAGGCCAGCCCAGCGAACGCCGTGGCCGGGCTTGTACCGGGCACGGGCGTTGCCCCCTTGCGGAGGAAGGCGCGAAGCGACTCAGCGGGTGTTTCACTTCTTCAACCCCACGTCAGCACGATCTTGCCGATGTGCTGGTTGCTCTGCATCAGCGCATGGGCGCGCGCGGCACCGCTCGGCAGGCCATCGCCCGCTTCGGTAGCCGCGAAAACGCTGTGGATCACCGGACGGACGGTGCCGTCCTCGAGCCACGGCCACACCCGCGCCTGCAGCGCCTGCGCGATGGCACCCTTGAACGCCACCGGACGCGGCCGCAGCGTGCTGCCGGTGATGGTCAGGCGCCGGCGCAGCACCAGCCCGGCGTTGAAGCCCGACTGCACACCGCCCTGCACGGCGATGATGACCAGGCGGCCGTCCTCTGCCAGGCACTCGACCTCGCGCTTGACGTAGTCGCCCGCCACCATGTCCAGGATGACGTCGACGCCCTTGCCGTCGGTCAGCCTGCGCGCTTCGTCGGCAAAGTCGGTTGCTTTGTAATTGATAGCATGATGTGCGCCCAGCGCCAGCGCTGCGGCACATTTTTCGTCAGACCCCGCGGTGACGATGACGGTGGCGCCGGCGGCGCGCGCCATCTGGATCGCCGTCACGCCGATGCCGCTGGTGCCGCCCTGCACCAGCAGGGTCTCGCCCGGCTGCAGGCGGCCACGGTCGAACACGTTGCTCCACACGGTGAAGAACGTCTCGGGCAGCGACGCCGCCTCGACATCGCTCAGTCCGCGCGGCACCGGCAGGCACTGCGCGACCGGGGCCACGCAGTATTCGGCATAGCCGCCGCCCGCCACCAGCGCACACACACGGTCGCCGACTTTCAACGAAGCCGCGGCCAGCGCTGCAGCGTCACCCGATTCGATGACGCCCGCGACTTCCAGCCCCGGCAGGTCCGACGCGCCGGGCGGCACGGGATAGTTGCCGGTGCGCTGCAGCACGTCGGGGCGGTTGACACCCGACGCGCTGACGCGGATGAGCACTTCGCCCGCGCCGGCCACGGGAATCGGACGCTCGGCGGGCACCAGCACTTCGGGCGCGCCGTATTCACGGATCTCGATGCACTTCATGTCGAATCAGGCTCTTGCGCTTGCAGGACAAGCGCATTCAGCTATCAAAATAAAAGCAATCTGCCCTTACTGCTGTTGCTGGTCGCCACCGTGGGCGCCTTCGGCCGGCACGGGGCGCTCTTCGCGCTCGGCGCGCGGCGGGCGGTCGCCACGGTCCTCGCGTGGACCGCGGTCGCCGCGGTCTTCACGCGGGCCGCGATCACCCCGGTCGCCGCGCGGCGGACGGTCGCCACGCTCGCGGTATTCACGCGGCGGGCGGTCTTCCATGCCCTCGGGGCGGTCCAGCAGCGCCTTCATCGACAGCTTGATGCGGCCCTTGTCGTCGGTCTCGAGCACCTTGACCTTGACCACCTGGCCTTCCTGCAGGTAGTCGCTGACTTTTTCGACGCGCTCGTGCGCGATCTGGCTGATGTGCAGCAGCCCGTCCTTGCCGGGCAGGATGTTGACCAGCGCGCCAAATTCGAGCAGCTTGGTGATCGGGCCTTCGTAGACCTTGCCGATCTCGGCTTCGGCCGTGATGGCCTCGATGCGGCGCTTGGCGTCGTCGGCCTTGGCGGCGTCGTTGCTGGCGATGGTGATGGTGCCGTCTTCACCGATGTCGATGGTGGTGCCGGTTTCTTCCGTCAGCATACGGATGGTGGCGCCGCCCTTGCCGATCACGTCGCGGATCTTCTCGGGGTTGATCTTCATCGTGTAGAGCTTGGGCGCCCACGACGAGATCTCGGCCTTGGCTTCACCCATCGCCTCCTGCATCTTGCCCAGGATGTGCAGGCGCGCTTCCTTGGCCTGCGCCAGGGCGACCTGCATGATTTCCTTGGTGATGCCCTGGATCTTGATGTCCATCTGCAGCGCGGTGATGCCGTTGGTCGTGCCGGCCACCTTGAAGTCCATGTCGCCCAGGTGATCTTCGTCGCCCAGGATGTCGGTCAGCACGGCAAAGCGGTTGCCTTCCTTGATCAGGCCCATGGCGATGCCCGCCACGTGCGCCTTCATCGGCACGCCGGCGTCCATCATCGACAGGCAGCCGCCGCAGACCGAGGCCATCGAGCTGGAGCCGTTGGATTCGGTGATTTCAGACACCACGCGGATGGTGTACGGGAACTCGTCGCGCCCCGGCAGCAGCGGGATCAGCGCGCGCTTGGCCAGGCGGCCGTGGCCGACTTCGCGGCGCTTGGTGCTGCCCATGCGGCCCACTTCGCCGGTGGCAAAGGGCGGCATGTTGTAGTGGAACAGGAAGTGGTCCTCGAACTCGCCGGCCAGCGCGTCGATGCGCTGCGCGTCGCGGTCGGTGCCCAGCGTGGTGACCACCAGCGCCTGCGTCTCGCCGCGCGTGAACAGCGCCGAGCCGTGGGTGCGCGGCAGCACGCTGTTGCGGATCTCGATGGGGCGCACGGTGCGCGTGTCGCGGCCGTCGATGCGCGGCTCGCCGGCCAGGATCTGGCCGCGCACGATGCGGGCTTCGATCTCGAACAGCAGGTTGTCGAGCTTGACCGGGTCGAACGCGACGGCCTCTTCGGTCAGCGACTGCTTGACGGCGGCGGTGGCCTCGCGCAGCGCCTGCGTGCGGGCCTGCTTGCTGCGGATTTGATAGGCCGCGCGCAGCTTGGGTTCGGCCAGCGCGCCGACCTTGCCAATGAAGCTTTCGTCCTTGACTTCGGGCGCCCAGGTACCGTTGTCGGCCCACAGCGGCTTGCCGGCTTCGCGCACCAGCTCATGAATGGCGTTGATGGCGATCTTGCCCTGGTCGTGGCCGAACACCACGGCGCCCAGCATCACGTCTTCGGTCAGTTGGTGGGCTTCGGATTCGACCATCAGCACGGCAGACTCGGTGCCGGCGACGACCAGGTCAAGCGCGCTGTTCTTGCGCGCCGACGGGCCGGGGTTCAGCACGTATTCGCCGTTGACATAGCCCACGCGCGCTGCGCCGATGGGGCCGTTGAACGGAATGCCGCTGATCGACAGCGCCGCGCTCACGCCCAGCATGGCGGCGATGTCGGCGTCGACCTCGGGGTTGAGCGACAGGGTGTGGATGACCACGTGCACTTCGTTGAAGAAGCCATCGGGGAACAGCGGGCGGATCGGGCGGTCGATCAGGCGGCTGGTCAGCGTTTCCAGTTCGCTCGGCTTGGCTTCGCGCTTGAAGAAGCTGCCGGGAATCTTGCCGGCGGCGTACGTCTTCTCGATGTAGTCGACCGTCAGCGGGAAGAAATCCTGCCCCGGCTTGGCCGACTTGCTGGCGGCCACGGTGGCCAGGATGACGGTGCCGTCGATGTCGACCAGCACGGCGCCGGTGGCCTGGCGGGCGATTTCACCCGTTTCCATGACGACCGTCTTGTCGCCCCACTGGAAGGACTTGGTGACCTTGTTGAACATGCTCATGTTTGCTCCTTTTTGGATAGCTGCTTGCGCAATACTGGATTGCGCTGGAGCCGCTTTTCATTCAGAACACGATGCCATTCCAGAACCCGGCCGCGGGGGCCGCACGAGGTTGTGGAATGACACAGCTTCAGCTTCTGAACGCGCGTTTCTCCGGGGTTGAAAAAGACAAAAACGCCTGAGCCGCCACAGGGCTTCAGGCGTTTTTCGTCGGCATGGGCTTACTTGCGCAGACCCAGCTTCTGGATCAGGGCCACGTAGCGGTCGGCGTCCTTGGACTTCAGGTAGTCCAGCAGCTTGCGGCGGCGGCTGACCATGCGCAACAGGCCGCGGCGACCGTGGTGGTCCTTGGCGTGTTGCTTGAAGTGGGGGGGTCAGCTCGTTGATGCGAGCCGTCAGGATGGCGACCTGCACTTCGGGGCTGCCGGTGTCGGCGGCGCCGCGTGCGTTGTCCTTGACCACGGCGGCCTTGTTCTCTTTGGAGATCATCTCGATTTTCCTTGTTCCATATGATTTGACTTGCGAGGCGCGCCGGAACTGCATGCCACGTGCGTTCTGCGAAATGCAAAACCTGTGGATTGTATCAGGCGGCCACCCGTTTTGGGCACCGCGCGACGTCCTTACCGCCGCAGCCAGGCCGCCAGCCGCTCCACGCCTTGCGCCAGCCGGTTCACGTCCTTCGACGCAAAGCACCAGCGCAGCCAGCCTTCGGCCTCGGGGGGCGAAGGCGATGCCCGGCGCCAGGCCGATGCGGGCCTCGGCCACCAGCCGCTTGGCCAGCGCCAGCGAATCGCCCTGCCCCGCCACGCGCAGAAAAACGTACATACCGCCCGGCGCGCTGCCCGCCTGCACGCCGGGCACGGCCTGCAGCAGCGGCACCAGCGTGTCGCGGCAGCCCTTCAGGTGCGCCACGATGCGCGGGGTGATCGCCTCGGTCTCGGCCAGCGCCACCAGCGCGGCGCGCTGCACAAAGACTGGCGCGCACGAGGTGTTGAATTCGAGCAGCTTGCCGACCTGCGGCGTCATGTCGGGCGGCATCACCAGGTAACCCAGGCGCCAGCCGGTCATCAGAAAGGCCTTGGAAAAGCTCTGCACCACCACCAGCCGGTCGTCGGGGCGCGCAATGTCCAGAAAGCTGGGCGCCGCGCCGCTGGCGGTGTCGCCGCGGTAATACAGGCGCTCGTACACCTCGTCCGACAGGATCCAGGTGCCGGTGGCGCGGCAGCGATCCAGAATGGCCTGCTGCTCGGCGCGCGACAGCGTCCAGCCGGTGGGGTTGTTGGGCGAATTGACCACCAGCAGCCGCGTGGCGGGCGTGATGGCCGCCAGCAGCGCCGGCAGGTCGAGCTGCCAGGCGCCCTGCGCGTCGGCCGACAAGGCCACGGTGCGCAGGCGCGCCCCCAGAATACGCGGCTGCGCCGTCAGGTTGGGCCACACGGGCGTGACGGCCACCACGTCGTCACCGGCGTCAATCAGCGCCTGCATCGCCACCATCAGCGCGTTGACGCCGCCCGAGGTGATGGCAATGCGGTCCACCGCCACGTCGGCGTGCAGCCGGCTGGCGTAGGCCGACACGGCCTGGCGCAATTCCGGCAGACCCAGGTTGTGCGAATAAAAGGTCTCGCCCGCCTGCAGCGACGCCACGCCGGCGGCGCGAATGGCCTCGGGCGTGACTTCGTCGCTTTCGCCAAACCAGAACGGCAGCACATCGGCCACGCCCAGGCCGGCGTTGGCCACTTCGCGGATTTTGGATTCCTCCAGGTCTAGAACGGCTTGACGCATGGCATGTCGGCTCATCTAATAGCAGCCGCGAGCATCGCACAACCCGTGACGAGCCGCGCCCCCTACACGCACTGGAGCTTCGTCATGCCGTCCGCCCTTCCCCGCTGGTTTATTGCGTCCGCCTGCGCGGTGTGCCTGGCAGTCGCCGCCCTGCCCGCCGACGCCAAGCCCAAGCGCGGCACGCGCCTGAAACCGGCCCCGCAGTCGACCTATGCCGACGGCCAGACGGGCGCCCAGCGCCAGAAAAGCGAGGACGCCCGCCTGCGCCGCGAATGCCGCGGCCGGCCGAATTCAGGCGCCTGCCTGGGTTACGCCAACTGAATCGATTTCAAAACACAAGAAACGTCGTCATTCCCGCGCAGGCGGGAATCGAGCACCGAGGGACGTCGGCACTGGATTACCGACTACGCGGCAATGGCGGTCAAGGCTTTGATCGCCAGTTGGAATAAGGCCGATTTGCTTCCGTTTTAATAGCTTTTAACGCAGTACCCGTCTGCGCTGGAAGCATCTTTTGCCCTGATGTTCGTCAGCCCACCCGCACCGGCACAAACAGCTGCTGCCCCTGGCGCTGGATCAGCAGCGCCACCGACTTGTCGGCCTGGGCCACCAGCCCGCGCACCTGCGCCACGTCGCGCACCGGCTGGCCGTTGACCGACACGATCACGTCGCCCGGCTGCACGCCTGCGCGCGCCGCGGCGCCGCTGGCCTGCTGCACCAGCAGCCCGCCGTCGACCTTGGCATCGGCCCGCTCGTCGGGCTGCAGCGGGCGCAGCGCCAGGCCCAGCTTGCCCTGCTCGCCGGCGGCAGCCGCCACCGGGGCGCCCTTGGCTGGCGTGCCGCCCAGCTGGGCGGTCAGGGTTTCGGGCTTGCCGCTGCGCCACACTTCCAGCTTGACGCTGTCGCCCGGCCGCGCCAGCGCCAGTCGGGCCGGCAGGTCGCCCGAGGCCACCACGGGCTGGCCGTCGACGGCGGTGACCACGTCGCCCGCCTTCAGGCCGGCGCGCGCGGCGGGACCGCCGTCTTCGACGTTCGACACCAGCGCGCCCGCGGGCCGCGGCAGCTTGAACGAATCGGCAAACGCCTGGTTCACCTCCTGCACCGTCACGCCCAGGCGCGCGTGCTCGACCTTGCCGTGCGCCACGATCTGGTTCTTGATGTGCGTGGCCAGCTCGATCGGGATAGCGAACGACACGCCCTGGTAACCGCCCGAGCGGCTGTAGATCTGCGCGTTGATGCCCACCACCTCGCCGCGCGCGTTCAACAGCGGCCCGCCCGAGTTGCCGGGGTTCACCGCCACGTCCGTCTGGATGAAGGGCACGGCGCTGTCGTCGGGCAGCGAGCGGCCCTTGGCGCTGACCACGCCCGCCGTCACCGTGTTCTCGAAGCCGAACGGCGAGCCGATGGCCAGCACCCATTCACCCGCCTTCAGCGCCTGGCTGCTGCCCAGCGGCAGCGTGGGCAGGCCGGTGGCGGCGATCTTCAGCACGGCGATGTCGGTCTTGTCGTCGCGGCCCAGCACCTTGGCGCGGAACTCGCGCCGGTCGGTCAGCCGCACGTCCACCTCATCGGCGCCGCGCACCACGTGGGCGTTGGTCAAAATCAACCCGTCGGGGCTGACGATGAAGCCCGACCCCTGCCCGCGCGTGATCTGCGGCGCACCGCCGCCGCGCTGGCCCGGCCCCGGCCCGAACATCCCGGGCGGCATGCCAAAGCGGCGCAGAAAATCCTGCATCTGCGCATCGGGCACCCCGCCCTGCTGCGCGGCCGACGCGCCGTCCTCATCGTCATCCCCCAGCGCCACCTTGCGCGTGCCGCTGACGCTGATGTTGACCACCGCCGGCCCGTACTGGGCGGTGATGGCGCTGAAGTCCGGCGCCGCGACCAGCGCGGGCGCCGCAGGCGCCACCGATGGCGCGGCAGCGGCCACCACCGCAGGCGGCTGCGCCAGCGCATGCGTCAACGGCACCTGCCGCACCGCCGTCGCACCCACGCCGCCCAACACGCCAGCGGCCACCAACGCCGCCACCAGCTTCCTCGAAGTCCATTGCACAGGGGTGTTCATCTCTCGCATCCTTTCCATTGGTCCGCCCAACGGGGCGGTATGGGAAGAATGTGGGGGGCGAGAGTTAGGCGGGGCTTAGGACCAGACCGTGGACTGACGTTGAAAGCCCATGCTCCCGTATATGCGGCATCGAATTGTTGACCACAGGCTATTCTGCCGCTGCTCATTTTCCTCTGCTGGATCGCCATACGTTTTCTTGGCGGCTCTCCAACCCAAAGGGTCCTTATTAAATACCCGCAAATCCAGCAACGCTGATCGAAGAGCAAACCCTGAAAAATACATGAGCGTCAGACCGCATAAAAACCCAAGCCACCCCTACCAATGAGGCAACATATAATTAATACTTAAAATTGTTATCGCTAACCCAACGACCGCAACGATCATTGCCGGCCGGGCCCTGACATTCCCTTTCTCGTTGACTATCGCCCTCAGCAATAGACCCTTGACGAGAGACTTAATATTCATTTCAACTACTTAATAATATAAAACGGCGTCAGATTAAAAATGGGGTCAGATCACATTTTTTGTCGACGGGGGGTGACTTGAAACATTACTGCCACCCGCGCCCCACCCAACTCCGCCGACTCCCCCACTTCAATCACCGCCCCATGCCTCTCCGCCACCGCGCGCGCAATGGCCAACCCCAGCCCGCTGCCGTGCCCCGGCGCCCCCGGAGCGCGGTAGAAGCGGTCCAGCACGCGGGCGCGGTCTTCGGGGGCGATGCCGGGGCCGCTGTCTTCGACCGATAGGCGCGCGCCCTGCCCCGCCTGCGCGGGTTCGACGTTAACGCGCACGTGGCCACCTTTGGGCGTGTGGCGCAGGGCGTTGTCGAGCAGGTTGCGCAGCAGCACGGCCAGGGCCTCGGGTTGGCCGGGCACCCGCGCGGCGGCGGGGGCGTCCACGGTCAGGTCGATGCCGCGGCGCGCGGCTTCGGAGGCAGCTTCGGCCACGGCGACGTGGGCCAGCGCGGCCAGGTTGACGTCCATCAGGGGCGCGTCGCGCGCGGCGCCTTCCTGGCGGGCCAGGGCCAGCAGTTGTTCGACCAGCCGGGTGGCGCGGTCGATGCCGGCCAGCAGGCGGCTTTCGGCGGTCTGGCGCGCGGCGGGCGTGTCGGCGCGCTGCAGACCTTGCACTTGCAGGCGCAGCGCGGCCAGGGGTGAGCGCAACTCGTGCGCGGCGTCGGCGGTGAAGTGGGTCAGTGCGTCCCACGCGGCGGACAGGCGCGTCAGCAGGCCGTTCATCTCGTCGACCAACGGCCGCACCTCGGCCGGAAGGCCGGCGGTGGGCAGGGGCGACAGGTCGTCGGGCCGGCGCGTGGCCACCTGGCGGCGGGCGCGCTCAATGGGGCCGAGCGCGCGGCCGATAACCCACCACACGATCAGCATCAGCACCGGCGCCAGCAGCGCCACGGGCAGCACGGCGCGCAACGCCAGCTGGCCCGCCATGCGGCCGCGCGCGGCGGCCTGCTGCGCCACCTGCACCACCTGGGTAGCGGTGCGCAGGGCGTAGACGCGGTAGCGCTCGCCGCCGGCATTGACGTCAGAGAAGCCGATGACGGCCTGCGGCTGCAGCAGCCGGCCGTGCGGGCTGCGGTACAGCATCAGGCCGTCGGCGCGCCAGACCTGGATGATCATCTCGCGCGCGGCCGGCTCGTCTACGGCCGGCGTGTCGTCGTCGCCCAGACCGCCCTCGCCCAGCCGGCCCGACAGCGTGAGGGCGATGCGCTGCATCTGGGCGTCGAACAGCGCTTCGGTCTCGGCGCGCGCGGTGCGGTAGGTGACGGCGGCCTGCAGCGCGGCAAAGGCCAGCACGGCAGCCAGCAGCGCGCCGGTGAGCTGGCGGCGCAGCGAGGGCGCGGGGGATGGCAGCCGCTCGGTGTTCATGGTGCGCCGTCGGCCCTCACCCCTGCCCTCTGCCAGAGGGAGAGGCGGTTTCGTTGAAATGGCGTGGCTTGGTCCGAAAGCCAGGCATGGCTGTACCCATGAATGGATTTTTCAAGTGTTTTCGCCCTCCACCGCTTGCCAGATAAGCGCAATCAGCTATCATTTCATGAGCAAAAAACAGCCCATCATGCATGCTATCCCGTGGCCGCGAAGCAGGCCACGCCAACGCAAGCGCAACATCCCGCACGACCCGCTCGTCGTCAAATGGCCGCGGAGCAGGCCGCACGGGAACGCCGCGCTCGGGGTCTCCCCGAGCGCCAGCGTTGTCCCCCTGGGGGGAAGGCGCCGCAGGCGACTCAGGGGGGCGCATGGTTCGGCACCCGATAACCCAGACCACGCTGGTTCTCGATCAGCCCCGCGCCCAGCTTTTTGCGCACGCCATGGATGTACACCTCCACCGCGTTGCTGCTGACGTCGTCGCGCCACGAATACAGCTTTTCTTCCAGCTGCTGGCGCGACAGCACGCGGCCGGGGCGCGCCAGCAGCGGCTCCAGCACGGCCCATTCGCGCGCCGACAAGGGCACCGGCTCGCCTTTCAGGGTGACTTCTCGTGTGGCGAGCACGATGCGCACGTCGCCCCACTCATACGCCGGCTCGGCGCGGCCGTCGGCGCGCCGCAGCAGCGCGCGGATGCGCGCCAGCAGCTCATCCAGGTCGTAGGGCTTGACGATGTAGTCGTCGGCCCCCGCGTCCAGCCCCGCCACGCGGTCGGCCACGGCGTCGCGCGCGGTAGCGACCAGCACCGGCAGGCGCTGTTTTTGCGCCCGCAGCCAGCGCAGCACCGACAGGCCGTCCTGCCGCGGCAGGCCCAGGTCGAGCAGCATCAGGTCGTAGGGCGTGGTGGCCAGCGCGGTCTGGGCCATGGCGCCGTCCTTGACCCAGTCGACGGCGTAATGCTCGGCGCGCAGGGCGTCCAGCACCACTTCGCCGATCATCGTGTCGTCTTCCACCAGCAGGATGCGCATGCGCCCCATTGTGCCGCGCAGGCGGCCCCATGCGCCGTCAGGCGCCTCCATTCCGACGTCTTTTGCTATCGATTAGATAGCTTCAGGCGCTTCATGGGCGCGGGCCCGGCGCGCTTTTGACGGTATTGGTATATTCGGGCGGTCAGCGGCGCCTTCACAGGCTGCCCGCGTCGCCTTTCAACCCCCGTTTGCTGATTCCGCCTTGACGACCACCCGCCGGCTGCCGCGTGGGTGCCGCCGCCCCACCGTTCACCCTTTTTGATGGATCTTGTCTACCTGCTCCTGCTGCCGTTTGCCGGCAGCCTGGTCGCCGCCCTGATGCCGACGCACGCGCGCACGGCCGCGGCGGCCTGGGCAGCACTGGTCAGCGGGGTGGCGCTGGTGTGGGTGGCGCTGCTGTTCCCCACCCTGCAGGCGGGCGAGGTGCTGCGCGAGGAATACCGCTGGATTCCGTCGGCCGGCATCAACTTTGCCGTGCGCATGGACGGCTTTGCCTGGATGTTTGCCATGCTGGTGACGGGCATCGGCACCCTGGTGGCGCTGTACGCGCGCTACTACATGAGCAAGAACGACCCGGTGCCGCGCTTTTTCTCGTTCTTCCTGGCCTTCATGGGCGCCATGCTGGGCGTGGTGCTGTCGGGCAACGTGGTGCAGCTGGCCTTCTTCTGGGAGCTGACCAGCCTGTTCAGCTTTCTGCTCATCGGTTACTGGCACCACCGCAAGGACGCCCGGCGCGGCGCCCGCATGGCGCTGGCGGTGACCGGCGCCGGCGGCCTGGCCATGCTGGCGGGCATGCTGATGCTGGGGCACATAGCCGGCAGCTACCAGCTGGATGTGATCCTGGGCGCGGGCGACCGCATCCGCGCCCACCCGCTGTACACGCCCATGCTGGTGCTGGTGCTGCTGGGGGCGCTGACCAAGAGCGCGCAATTCCCCTTCCAGTTCTGGCTGCCGCGCGCCATGGCGGCGCCCACGCCGGTGTCGGCCTACCTGCATTCGGCCACCATGGTGAAGGCCGGCGTGTTTCTGCTGGCGCGGCTGTGGCCGGCGCTGTCGGGCACTGAACAGTGGTTCTGGCTGGTCGGTGGCGCGGGCGTCATCACCCTGGTGCTGGGGGCGTACATCGCCATGTTCCAGACCGACCTGAAGGGGCTGCTGGCGTATTCGACCATCAGCCACCTGGGCCTGATCACGCTGCTGCTGGGGCTGAACCGCGACCTGGCGGCGGTGGCGGCGGTGTTCCACATCATGAACCACGCGACCTTCAAGGCGTCGCTGTTCATGGCCGCCGGCATCATCGACCACGAAACCGGCACGCGCGATCTGCGGCGGCTGTCGGGCCTGTGGCGCGCCATGCCGATCACCGGCACGCTGGCCTTCGTCGCCAGCGCGGCCATGGCCGGCGTGCCGCTGCTCAACGGCTTTCTGTCGAAGGAGATGTTCTTCGCCGAAACCGTGGACCTGAGCGCCATGCCTTGGCTGGACTTTGGCCTGCCGGTGGCGGCCACGGTGGCGGGCATCTTTGCGGTGGTGTATTCGCTGCGCTTTGCGGTCGACGTGTTTTTGGGGCCACCGGCGCGCGACCTGCCGATCGAGCCGCACGAGCCGGTGCGCTGGATGCGCGTGCCGATCGAGGTGCTGGTGCTGCTGTGCCTGATCGTCGGCATCTTTCCCCAATGGTCCATCGGCCCGGCGCTCGATCTGGCGGCGCGCCCCGTGGTGGGCGGGCCGATGCCGCGGTTCAGCCTGGCGATCTGGCATGGCTTCAACAAGCCGCTGATCATGAGCACGATCGCGCTGGTCGGCGGCATTGCGCTGTTCATGCTGCTGCGCGGCGGGCTGGAAAGCGGGCGCATCCGCCGCGTGCCGCTGCTGTACCGGCTGGACGGGCAGCGCATGTTCCAGAGCGCGCTGTACGGCCTGGACCGCGCCAGCCGCTGGGCGCTGGGCGCGCTGTCGACCCACCGGCTGCAGCCGCAGATGCTGCTGATGGTGGTGGCGGCCATTGCCGTGGCCACGGCGGCGCTGTGGCCGGGCGGCGTCAGCTGGGGCCCTCGCGAACGCGTACCCGCCAATCTGGAATTCGCCCTGCTGTGGGTGTTTGGCTGCATCTGCGCCCTGGCGCTGGCCAACCAGGCCAAGTTCCACCGGCTGGTGGCGCTCATTCTGCTGGGCGCGGTGGGGCTGGTGGTGAGCCTGACCTTCCTGTGGTTCTCGGCGCCCGACCTGGCGCTGACGCAGCTGACAGTGGAGGTGGTGACCACGGTGCTGTTCCTGCTGGGCCTGCGCTGGCTGCCCAAGCGCCTGCCGTCCGAATCCGCACGGCTGGCCGCGCGCGTGCGGCTGCGCCGCGGGCGCGACCTGCTGGTGTCGGTGGTGGCGGGCGGCGGCATGGCCGTGCTGGCCTACGCCATGATGACGCGGCCGGCGCCGCAAAGCATTTCGCCCTTCTTCCTGGACCGCGCGGTGCCCGAAGGCGGCGGCACCAACGTGGTCAACGTCATGCTGGTCGACTTCCGCGCCTTCGACACCATGGGCGAGATCACCGTGCTGGGCATCGTTGGCCTGACGGTGTACGCGCTGCTGCGGCGCTTCCGCCCGCCGCGCGAAATGGCCAAGCTGCCGCCGCAACAACGCGCCGTGCCGCCCGACCTGGTGAGCGACCTGATCAACCCGCGCACCGCGCAGGACACCGCGCTGGGCTACGCCATGGTGCCGGCGGTGCTGGTGCGCGTGCTGCTGCCGGTGGCGGCGGTCATCGCCATGTACTTCTTCATGCGCGGGCACAACCTGCCGGGCGGCGGCTTCGTGGCGGGGCTGTGCGTGTCCATCGCCTTCCTCACGCAGTACATCGTGGCCGGCACGCACTGGGTCGAGGCACACCTGCAGCTCAAGGTGGTGCGCTGGATTGCGTGGGGGCTGCTGATCGCCGTGGCCACCGGGCTGGGTTCGCTGTGGTTTGGCTACCCATTCCTGACCTCGCACACGGCGCACCTCACGCTGCCGGTGCTGGGCGAGATCCACCTGGCCAGCGCCATGTTCTTCGACCTGGGCGTGTTCGCGGTGGTGGTCGGCTCCACGCTGCTGATCCTGACGGCGCTGGCCCACCAGTCGGTGCGCGGCCACCGCCGGCTGCCCGAGAAAACCGTGACCGCCACCACCGGGCCGAGGGAGATCGACTGATGGAGGTCATCATCGCCATCGCCATCGGCGTGCTGGGCGGCTCCGGCGTGTGGCTGGTGCTGCGGCCGCGCACGTTCCAGGTGCTGATGGGGCTGTCGCTGCTGGCCTACGCGGTCAACCTGTTCATCTTTGCCATGGGCAGCCTGTTCCACGACCGCGAGCCCATCGTGCAGACCGGCCTGGTGCCCAACCTGGAAAATTACACCGACCCGCTGCCGCAGGCGCTGGTGCTGACGGCCATCGTGATCGGCTTTGCCACCTCGGCCATGTTCCTGGTGGTGCTGCTGGCCTCGCGGGGCCTGTCGGACACCGACCATGTGGACGGTGAAGAGCCGGACGACGGCACGGCGCATGTGTCGATTGCCAGCGCCGCGGCCTCGCCGCCGGGCGAAGCAGACGAGGGCCGACGCTCATGACGCTGGCCCACCTGCTCGACGCTGCCATGCCGCACCTGATCGTGGCGCCCATCCTGCTGCCGATGGTCACCGCGGCCGTCATGCTGCTGCTGGGCGATGCGCGCCGGCCGCTGAAGGCGGTCATCAATGTGATGTCGTGCGTGCTGGGCGTGGGCATCGCCATCGCGCTGGTGTACTGGGTGCAGCAGCT
The DNA here is from genome assembly GCF_033110285.1 of Ottowia sp. SB7-C50. NCBI lineage: Bacteria > Pseudomonadati > Pseudomonadota > Betaproteobacteria > Burkholderiales > Comamonadaceae > Ottowia > Ottowia sp. SB7-C50. The sequence continues at coordinate 1,651,971 of NZ_CP136995.1, read as the reverse complement.
GGGCGGCCCGCAGGCCGTGGGCGTGTACCTGCCGGGCAACTGGCCGGTGCCCTACGGCATCGTGCTGGTGGTCGACCGGCTGTCGGCCATGATGGTGCTGCTGTCCAGCGTGCTGGGACTGGCCGGGGTGCTGTACGCGTCGGCGCGCTGGCACAAGGCGGGGGTGCACTTTCACCCGCTGTTCCAGCTGCAGCTGATGGGGCTGTACGGCGCCTTTCTCACGGCCGATCTGTTCAACCTGTTCGTCTCGTTCGAGATCATGCTGACGGCGTCGTACGGGCTGCTGCTGCATGGCTCGGGCTGGGCGCGCGTGCGTTCGGGCCTGCACTACATCGCCATGAACCTGATGGCGTCGTGCATGTTCCTGATTGGCGTGGCCATCCTGTACGGCGTAACCGGCACGCTCAACTTTGCCGACATGGCCATCATGGTGCCCGCCATCGCCGAAAACGACCGCGGCCTGCTGCACGCGGGCGCGGCCATCCTGGCCATCGCGTTCCTGGTCAAGGCCGCTGCATGGCCGCTCAACTTCTGGTTGCCGATGGCGTATTCGAGCGCGTCGGCGCCGGTGGCGGCGCTGTTCGCCATCATGACCAAGCTGGGCGTGTACGCCGTGCTGCGGCTGTGGACGCTGCTGTTTCCAGCCGACGCGGGCGTGTCGGCGCTGTTCGGCGGGCCGGTGCTGGTGGGGCTGGGGCTGGTCACGCTGGCGTTTGGCGTCGTCGGCGTCATCGCCACGCAACACCTGGGGCGCATGGCGGCGTTCTGCGCCATCGTGTCGTCGGGCACGCTGCTGGCGGCGCTGGGTTTCGGCCAGCCGGCGGTGACGGGCGGCGCGCTGTACTACACGCTGGGCTCCACGCTGGCAGTCGCCGCCTTCTTCCTGCTGGTCGAGCTGATCGACCGCACGCGCGAGGTCGAAGAACACCCGCTGTACGTCAGCGAAGTCGAGCCCGAGGACGCCTTCGCCTATCCGGTCGACCTGGTGCCCACGCGCGACGTCAACCTGGACGACGACGAGCAGGCGCTGTTCGGCCGTGCCATTCCCGCCGCCATGGCCTTTCTGGGCCTGGCCTTCATCGTCTGCGCGCTGACCATTGCCGGGCTGCCGCCCATGGCCGGCTTTGTCGGCAAGGTGGTGGTGCTGTCGGCGCTGCTCAACCCGGCCGGCTTTGGCGAGCAGGCGCCGGTGTCGATGGCGGCGTGGGTGCTGCTGGCGCTGCTGGTGGTGGGCGGGCTGCTGACCACCATCGCCATGTCGCGCGCCGGCGTGCGCTATTTCTGGGCCACGCACGACCGCCCCACCCCGCGCCTGCGCATCATCGAGACGCTGCCCATCGCCCTACTGCTGGGGCTGGTCGGCGTACTGGTGTGGCAGGCCGACGCCGTGCTGCGCTACGCCAATGCCACCGCGCGCGCGCTGCACGACCCCAAGGAATACATCGGCACGGTGGTGTCCACCCGGCCGCTGCCCTCGCCCCACGCCACCGGCGAAGGAGGATTGCGCCGATGAGAAGACGCCTGCTGCCCGCGCCGCTGCTGACGGCCGCGCTCATCGTGATGTGGCTGGTGCTGAACCGCTCGGTCAGCGCCGGCCAGATCATCCTGGCCGTGCTGTTTGGCGTGGCCGCGCCAGCGCTGCTGGCGCCGCTGCGGCCGGCGCGCCCGCGCATCCGCCGGCCGTGGGTGCTGCTGCGGCTGATCGGGGTGGTCGGGCGCGACGTGATCAAGTCCAGCATGGAAGTGTTCTGGACCCTGCTGCGCAACCGCAGCGAGCCGGTGCACAGCCGCTTCGTCCACATTCCGCTCGATCTGCGCGACCCGAGCGCGCTGGCGTCGCTTGCCATGATCACCACCGTGGTGCCGGGCACCGTGTGGTGCGAACTGGCGCGCGACCACAGCGCGCTGCTGCTGCATGTGTGGCACGCACCCGACGAGGCCGCCTTCATCGACCATTACAAGCGCACCTACGAAAGGCCGCTGATGGAGATCTTTCAGTCATGAGCCCGCTGCTGTCCGGCGCCATCACCGTCACCCTCACGGTGTACGGCCTGGCCATCCTGATGATGACGTGGCGCCTGCTGCGCGGCCCCTCGGCGCAGGACCGGGTGATGGCGCTCGACGTCATCTACGTCGTCGGCATGCTGATCGCGCTGGTGGTCGGCATCCGCTACACCAGCAGCATGTACTTTGAAGCCGCGCTGCTGATCGCCCTGTTCGGCTTCGTCAGCTCGGCGGCGATGGCGAAGTTTTTGTTGCGCGGGGAGGTGATCGAATGAGCGAAGCACGAGGGGCCCCGCGCAGCGGGGATCGGGCCGCGAATTCGATCGAGCGGCCGACCACCCAAGCCATTAACCCTGCCAAGGCCTTGCGGAGGCCGCGGAGCAAGTGATGACGTCCGAATCCTTGCCCCTCTGGATCGAAGCCCTCGTCGCCGTGCTGCTGCTGGGCAGCGCCGTGTTCGTGCTGGCCGCGGCCTGGGGCATGGTGCGGCTGAAGTCGTTCTTCCAGCGCCTGCACCCGCCGGCGCTGGTGTTCGTGGGGGCGTCGTGGTGCGTCACGCTGGCCTCCATCGTCTACTTCTCGGCGCTGGCGCAGGGGCCCGAACTGCACGTGTGGCTGATCATCATCCTGCTGTCGATCACGGTGCCGATCACCACCGTGCTGCTGGCCCGCGCCGCGCTTTTCCGCGGTCGCCAGGCGGGCGACCCGGACCTGCCACCCGCGCTGCAGCCCAAGTCGGCGCCGCCGCCGGCTCGCGATTCGTAGTCAAACAACCTGCTGGCGCTGATCTATCCAGGGCGCGCAGCTATCGATTCAAGAGCACCAACGGATTCAGGGCCGCGCCATCCTGCACGTGTGCGGCATCGCGGCGCGCTCGGCGTCCAGCTGGCGCACCACGCGAAAGCCGTAGCCCGAGCCTTCCACGTCGAACGGCACGCCGGGCGCGCCCTGGCGGTCCATGATGCCCACCATCAGCCCTTGCTGAAACTGGTGGTCGGCCGCCCGCATGCGCCCGCGCTGGCCAGCCAGCGAGACGTCGGCCGACTCCAGCGCGCGCGCCACGGCCAGCGGGTCGGTGCCGCCGGCACGCTCGACGGCCTGCGCCAGCGCCTCGACCATGAGCTGCATGCGCACGTGCACGTAGTCTTCCGGCGCCTTCGGAAAGCGCTCGCGGAACGCCTTGTAGAACGCCGCGCCTTCGGCCGTGGGCGCGTTGGGCAGCCAGTCGGCCACCGCCACCACCTTGCCGATGCCGGCCTCGCCGATGGCCGCCGGCGCGCCCAGGGCGTTGCCGTAGAAGGTGTAGAAGCGCCCTTCAAAGCCGGCCTCGCGCGCGGCCTTGACCAGCAGCGTCAGGTCGTTGCCCCAGTTGCCGGTCAGCACCGCCTGCGCGCCTGATGACTTGATCTTGCTGGCGTAAGGCAGGAAGTCCTTCACGCGGCCAATCGGGTGCAGTTCTTCGCCCACGATGGCCACGTCGGGCCGCTGCGCCGTGATCTGGCGCCGCGCCTCGCGCAGCACCGCCTGGCCAAAGCTGTAGTCCTGGCCGATCAGGTAGATGCCCTTGAGCTGCGCGTCGTCGCGGATCACCTGCATCAACGCCGTCATGCGCATGTCGGCGTGCGCGTCGAAGCGGAAGTGCCAGAAGCTGCAGAGTTCGTTGGTCAGGATCGGATCGACCGCCGAATAGTTGAGGAACAGCACGCGCCGGTTGGGATCGCGCTCGTTGTGCTTGTGGATGGCGTCGATCAGCGCCGCCGCCACGGCGGACGAGTTGCCCTGCAGCACGAACTGCGCGCCACCGTCGATGGCCGCCCGCAGCATGGCCAGCGATTCCTCGGCCTGGCCCTTGTTGTCGAAGCGCTGCAACTGCAGCGGCCGGCGCCCCTGCCGCGTGGGCACGCCGCCGCGCGCGTTGACGCGCTCGATGGCCCACGCGATGTTGCGCCACACCGCCTCGCCCGTGTTGGCAAACGGGCCGCTCAACGATTCGATCAGCGCCAGCTTGATGGGCTGGCCGGCCTGCGCGTGCGCGGCGAGGGGTAGGCCTGCGCCCATCAGGGCGAATGATGCGCCCAGCACGGCGTGGCGACGGTTCAGGTGTGGCATGGTCAGGTGGGAAAGTAAAAAGCAGGAACAGCGCCCAGGACGCTATGAATAAGGTCGCTGCACGCGCAAGCAGCGCGACGGCCGTCAGGTGGTGGGTGATGAAGCGGCCGACTCGGGCACCGACGCGCGCGCCAGGTAGTCGTCGACCAGGTCGAAGAAGCGCTGGTACAGCACCTTGTCGGTCACGGTTTCGCTGGCGATCTTGACCATCGAATCCATGCTGCCTTCGACCGGCAGCGACAGCGACCCGATGCCGCCCACGCCCAGCGACGCCGACTCCTTGACCTTGCGCACCACGTACTGATCCTGCAGGCCGCTGACGAAGGCAACCGTGCCGGTGGCTGCACCCGCTTCGGCGGCGCACACGACGCGAAATTCGAGCTGCACATGGTGCGCCGCGCTGGGCTGGAAGTACTTGCGGCCGGACACCTGGTCGGCCTGCGCGGGGTGGACGACGTAGCCCTGGCTCAGCAGCGCGCGGCGCGCGGCCTCGCAGGTGCGCGACGGCGCCGCGGCAAAGTGGTGCACGTAGGCACTGCCGTCAAAGGTTTCGGGTTGATAGTCCAGCAGGGCCGTGGGCTGCGGCGACAGGCCCGTGCAGGCCACCAGCCCCAGCGGCCCCAGCGCCATCAGCAGGCGGCGCGGCGTGGCAGAAAGAGACATCCGGTACAACAAACTTCAGACAAGGGCGAATGGTAACGCCTGACGGCGACACCGCCATGACAGGTGCGGCCGCCCCCTGAGGCCCGCACCCGCGTTTTTCAAGGGCCCGGCGCTCACATTTTTGTGCTTGCCGGGTGCTTGAAATGGCGCGCGGTGGTCGCAGCTTGGGTGGCAGAAGGGCCGCACCGGCCCACCACCCTTGAAAGGAAATTGCCCATGTTCATCACCACCGCTTCTGCCCCCGTCGTCAGCCGCTCGGTCTATGCACCGGCGCTGCGGTCGCTGGACCGCTTTCTGAACGACGCACTCAGCGCGGCGCGCAGCGCCGGCACGCAGTTCAAGGACGAGGACAAGCACTGGTCGCTCAGCGTCGACCTGCCCGGCGTCAGCCGCGAGCAGCTGACCATCGCCATCGAAGGGCAGCAAGTGAAGATCGACACCGTCGAAGGCGCACCGCGCAAGTACGCCAAGGCCTACGAGTTCAACCAGGACATCGACGCCGCCGCCAGCAGCGCCAGGCTGGAAAACGGCGTGCTGACGCTGACGCTGGTCAAGCGCTTGCCGGAAAGCAAGGCGACCACGCTGGAAATCAATTGATCCCCCCTGAGGCGCTGACGCGCCTTCCCCCCAGGGGACAACGCTGGCGGCCGGGGGGACCCCGGCCGCCAGCGTTCGCGCGTGGCCTGCTCCGCGGCCGTCTGAATCACGTGCCCTGCGCTGCGCTCGCCAGTTGATCCAGCGGCCAGCGCGGCTTGACGTCGAAGGCGTACTGCCGCTGCGGCGCCTCGACGCCGGCCTGCACCCGCATCGCCGCGGCCATGGCAATCATGGCGCCGTTGTCGGTGCACAGCGACAACTCGGGGTAGTGCACGCGCACGCCCAACTGGGCGCAGGCGGCGTTCAACGCCGCGCGCAGGCGCTGGTTGGCGCCCACACCGCCGGCCACCACCATGCGTTTCAGCCCCGTGGCCCGCAGCGCGGTCAGCGACTTCTTCACCAGCACCTCGACGATGGCCGCCTGCGTGCTGGCCGCCAGGTCGGCGCGCTGCTGCTCGCAGGGCGAGCCCTCGAACTTGCGCGCCTGCGTCAACACCGCGGTCTTCAGCCCGGCAAACGAAAAGTCCAGGTTGCCGCTGTGCAGCAGCGGGCGCGGCAGCTTGTACGCGCTGTCGTCGCCAAATTCGGCCAGCCGCGCCAGCGCCGGGCCGCCGGGGTAGCCCAGGCCCAGCAGCTTGGCGGACTTGTCGAAGGCTTCGCCCGCGGCGTCGTCGATGGTTTCGCCCAGCAAGGCGTAGCGGCCCACGCCGTCGACGCGCATCAGCTGCGTATGCCCGCCGCTGACCAGCAGCGCGATGAACGGAAATTCGGGCGGGTCGGCGCTGAGAAAGGGCGACAGCAGATGCCCTTCGAGGTGGTGCACGCCCAGCACAGGCTTGCCCAGCGCCGCCGCCAGCGCGCAGGCCACGCCCGCGCCCACCAGCAGCGCGCCGGCCAGGCCGGGCCCGCGCGTGAACGCTACCATATCAATAGCTGACAGCGATTGCCCTGCCTGCGCCAGCACCGAATTTGCCAATGGAATGACGCGGCGGATGTGGTCGCGGCTGGCCAGTTCGGGCACCACGCCACCGTAGTCGGCGTGCATCGCCACCTGCGTGTGCAGCGCATGGGCCAGCAATTCGGGCACGCCGCTGGCGCGCGTGCGCACCAGCGCCACGCCGGTTTCGTCGCACGACGATTCGATACCGAGCACCAGCACCCCGCCCGCGTCGGGTGCGCTGGCGGCAGCGGCTGCAGGGGTGTGGCGCGACGCGGAAACCATGCGCCGGATTATCGGCGCCGGCGCATCACCCTGCCGCGGTCAGGCCAGGTCGCCGGCGATGTAGCTTTCGAGCTGCGAGATGAGGAAGCGCTGCTTGTTCATCATGGCGTTGACCAGGTCGCCGATCGACACCAGGCCGAGCAGCTGGCCGCCATCGACCACCGGCAGGTGCCGCGTGCGCCCGTGGGTCATGATGCCCATGCACTCTTCGGCGGTCTGGCGCGGGCTGACGACGTAGAGCTTGGCGCTCATCACGTTCATCAGCAGCGCGTCGTTGGACGACAGGCCCTTGAGCGCGATCTTGCGCGCGTAGTCGCGCTCGGTGAACAGGCCCAGCAGCGAATCGCCCTGGATGATGAGCACCGAGCCGATGTCGCGGTCGGCCATCATCTGCAGTGCCTCGCGCACCGTGGCGGTGGGGGGCAGCGCAGCCAGCGGTGCGTCCTTGCGGTCGTACAGGATATCGGCGACGGTGGGCATCGTGATCACCTCCAGAAATGGTTTTTTGGTGCTTGCGCGGCTGGCCCCCCCAACGCGGGGCCTGCCGACGGAAAGCATGGTGCCAGAACTGCGGCGCAAAGGCCACCCCACCCGCGGCAGCCCATTCGCAGCGGCGCCATGACTGGGCACAATGGGGTCTTGCCCGCCTGCTGATTCACTCTTTATTTGATAGCTTCCTGCGCAATACCAGAAGGCGCTGCAGCCCTTTTTTACCACCAAACCATCATGACCCCACCCACGCTTCGCCTGATCTCGTCCATGGCCACCCGGCTGCTGCTGTCAGACCTGCTGGCCAGCTACGCCGACGCCACGGTGGCGCTCGAATCGGTCGGCGGCGTGGACGCGGCGAAGCGTGTGGCGGCCGGCGAGGCGTTCGACGCCGTGTTGCTGGGCTCGGACGCCATCGACAAGCTGATTGCCGGCGGCCACGTGCTGGCGGGCAGCCGCGTCGACGTGGTGCGCTCCGGCGTGGCGGTGGCCGTGCGCGCGGGCGCCGCCCGGCCCGACATTGCCAGCGAAGACGGCGTCAAGGCTGCCGTGCTGGCCGCGCGCACGCTGGGCTATTCCACCGGGCCGAGCGGCGTGGCGCTGGCGCACCTGTTCGAGCGATGGGGGATTGCCGACGCCGTCAACGCCAAGTTGGTGACGCCGCCGCCTGGCACGCCGGTGGGCGCGCTGGTTGCCACGGGCGAGGTGGAACTGGGCTTTCAGCAGCTGAGTGAGCTGATGCATCTGCCGGGCATCGACGTGCTCGGCCCGCTGCCGGACGCGATCCAGATCACCACCATTTTTTCAGGCGGCGTGGCGGCCACGTCCCACCAACCCGACGCAGTGCGGGCGCTGCTGGTGCATCTGGCGTCGCCCGGCACGGCGGCCACCAAGCGCGCGCACGGCATGGACGCCGCCTGAGCCTCGTTCACCCACAAATTCACACAGGAGACACGCATGCACATCAAGACACGGGCCAAGGCCGCCCTCACGGCCGCCTTGCTGGTCGCCGCTGGCGCGGCCGCCGCGCAGGACGGCTGGCCCAGCAAGGTGATCCGCTTCGTCGTGCCCTACCCGCCGGGCGGCCCGACGGACCTGATGGCACGCGCGCTGCAGCCCGAACTGCAGTCGCGCCTGGGCGCCACCGTGGTGATCGAGAACAAGGCTGGCGCGGGCGGCAACGTCGGCAGCGCCGAGGTCGCCCGGCAGGCGCCGGCCGACGGGCACACGCTGCTGCTGGCCGCCAGCGGGCCGATGGCGGTGAACCCGTCGCTGTACAAGAGCATGCCCTTCGACCCGCAGAAGGACCTGGCGCCCGTCATCCAGATCTCGGCCTTCCCGCTGGTGCTGGAAGTGCATCCGTCCACCGGCATCAAGGACGTGAAGGGCCTGATCGCCGCGGTGAAGAAGCCCGACAGCCGGCTGGCCTTCGCGTCGGCCGGCAACGGCACGCCGCAGCACCTGGCGGGCGAAATCTTCAACACGCAGGTCGGCACCAAGATGCCGCACATCCCCTACAAGGGTGCCGGCCCGGCGCTGAACGACCTGCTGGGCGGGCAGGTGCAGGTGATGTTCGACGTGCTGGGCAGTTCGCTGCCGCACATCCAGGCCGGCAAGCTGGTGCCGCTGGCCGTGACGTCGGCGCGCCGCAGCCCGCAACTGCCGCAGGTGCCGACGCTGCATGAAGCTGGCATCGACGGCTACGAAGTCACCGGCTGGCACGGCATTGCCGTGCGCGCGGGCACGCCGGCGCCCATCGTCGCCAAACTCAACGGCACGCTGAACGCGATCTTCAACGAGCCCGAGTTCCGCAAGAAATGGGAAGCCATCGGCACGCCCGTGGTGGGCGGCACGCCGCAGCAGTTTGGCGATCTGATCCGCAAGGAAGCGGTGCGCCTGGGCCAGGTGGTGAAGGCCGCCGGGGTGACGCTGGATTAGGAGTCTGCGCCCTTCACGGGTGCCAGCGCGACACCGCCACCGGCGTGGCGGCCGAGCGGCTGCCGGCCAGCGCGTACGACAGCTGGTTGGCCGCCGTCATCACCGTCTGGGCGTGTTGATCGAGCCTGGCGCGCGTCAGCCGCGCCGTCGGGCCCGAGATGCACATCGAGCCCAGCAGCTTCCAGTTGAGCGCGAACACCGGCGCCGCCACGCTCGACACCTCGGGCTCGCGCTCGCCCATCGACAGGTGGTAGCCGCACTGGCGGATCGATTCGTACGGCTCGCCGCGTGCGCCGCTGAACGCCAGGATCACCCGGCCCGGCGCGCCCTGGTCCAGCGGCAGGCGCTCGCCGATGCGCACGTGGTGGCGCACCGACTGCGGGCCTTCCACGCGCGACACGCAGGCACGGATGTCGCCCTCGCGCACATAGAACGACGCGCTCTCGCCCGTTTCGGCCACCAGCGCGCGCAGCGTCGGCTCGACCACGTTGTTGACGTCGAAGCCCGCCTGGTAGCGCGTGCCCAGCCAGCCCGCCGCCGGGCCCAGCCGCCACTGGCCTGAGTCGGTCTGCACCATGTAGTGCGACGCCGCCAGCGTGCGCGCCAGCCGCAGCACAGTGGTCTTGTGCATCGCCGTGCGGCGGCTCAACTCGGCCAGCGACAGGGCCGATTCACCCACCTCGTACGCCTCCATCAGCGACAGCGCGCGCGTCACAGCGGTCACGCCGCCGCCTTCTGGTGCGGCCAACGCCGCGCCGGATTCGTTTCCCATGGTGCACCCCGTTTCACTAGACGCACCGCTATTGTACCTATCGCAACGCCTGCCTACGATACGCCGCAAGCGACGCCACCTTGGTGCGGCGCCCTTTCTGGAGACAAGACCCATGACGACATTCCGCCGCGCCACATTCGGCGCCGCCCTTCTCGCCCTGGCCTGCGCCGCCCAAGCCCAGGCGTGGCCCGCCAAGCCCGTGCGCCTGATCGTGCCCTTCCCGGCCGGCGGCGGCACCGACGCCATTGCGCGCGAAGTGACGAACAAGCTGGCCACGTCGGGCTACACCTTCGTGGTCGAGAACAAGCCCGGCTCGGGCGGCAACCTGGGCGTCGACGCCGTGGCCAAGTCGCAGCCCGACGGCTACACCTTCGTCATCGGCCAGACCAGCAACCTAGCCATCAACCCCACGCTGTACAGCAAGCTGCCCTACGACCCGGTGAAGGACCTGACCCCCGTCAGCCTGGTCGCCAGCGCGCCGCTGGCGCTGGTGGTGGGCGCCAATTCGCCCTACAAGACGCTGGCCGAGGTGGTGGCCGCCGCCAAGGCCAAGCCGGGCACCATCAACTACGCGACGTCGGGCAACGGCACGGTGGCCCACCTGGCGGCCGAATCGCTGCAAAAGGAAGCCGGCATCAAGCTGGTGCACATCCCCTACAAGGGTGCGGCCCAGGGTGCCACCGACGTGATCAGCGGCCAGGTGCACATGTACGTGTCGTCCATCCCCACGCTGATCGGCCACATCAAGAACGGCAAGATGCGCCCGCTGGCCGTCACGTCCGCCAAGCGCGCCGACGACCTGCCGCAGGTGCCCACGGTGGCCGAATCGGGCTACAAGGGCTTCGAGGCCGTCACGTGGTTCGGCATCCTCGGCCCGGCCAACCTGCCCAAGGACGTGGTCGCCAAGTTCAACGCCGACATCCAGAAGGCGCTGGCCGACGCCCAGTTGCAGAAGAAGCTCGGCGACCAGGGCGCGGACGTGGCCGGCAGCAGCGCCGACCAGTTCGGCAAGCTGATCCGCGACGACATCGTCCGCTGGGGACGCATCGTCAAGGAATCGGGCGCCAAGGTCGACTGATTCCCACCGCGCAGCCCGCTGGCAGGCCATGATGGCTACCGCTCGCACCGCCGTGCCGTTTTCGGCGGGCACGCAGCCGCCAGGTTTCGTGCCGCCGCCCCTGGCCTGCGACTGCCACATGCACGTCTACGACAGCGCCTACCCCGCCGTCGCCGGTGCGCGCCTGCGGCCGCCCGACGCATCGGTCGATGACTATCGACTGCTGCAGCGGCGACTGGGCACGGCGCGCACCGTGGTCGTCACGCCATCGACCTACGGCACCGACAACCGCAGCCTGCTGGACGCGCTGCATCGGTTGGGGCCGCAGGCGCGCGGCATCGCCGTCATCGACGGCAGCGAAAGCGATGCCGAACTGCAACGCCTGCACGACGCCGGCGTGCGTGGCGCGCGGCTCAACCTGTCGCTGGGCGTGTCGGGCAGCGTGGACGCCATCGTCCCGCTGTCGCGCCGCTTGGCCGACCTAGGCTGGCACCTGCAGTTGCTGATGGCGCCGGAAGTGCTGGCCACGCTCGGCAACGTGCTGCGCCAGTCGCCCGTGCCGCTGGTGTTCGACCATTTCGGCCGCATCCAGCCCGGCGCCGACGCGCACCGGCCCGCCCACCTGCTGCTGCTTCAATTGCTGGCGGAAGGCCGTGCCTGGATCAAGCTGTCGGGCGGCTACATCGTCAGCGCCAGCGGCTCGGTGGACGACCCCGGCCTGCACGCGCTGGCCCGCAGCTACCTCGACGTCGCGCCCGACCGGGTGCTGTGGGGCAGCGACTGGCCGCACGCCACGGCATCGGCCGGCCTGCAGCCGCTGCCCGACGACGCGCGCCAGCTCGACCATCTGGCGCGCTGGGCAGGCGACGCCGCGGCGCTCGCGCAAATTCTCGTTCACAACCCCCAGCGCCTGTACGACTTTCCATCGGCGCCCACGTCTCACTGAAGGACCGTCATGCCCCCTGTTCTCACGCTCTCCAAGCGCCGGCGTGCGCTGCTGGTCGGCAGCCTGGCGCTGCTCGCATCCGCCGCCCACGCCCAGACCTGGCCCACGGGCCGCACCATTACCTGGGTGGTGCCGTATCCGCCCGGCGGCAGCACCGACGTACTGGGCCGCAACCTGGCGCAGCGCGTGGCGCAGGCCTTGGGCACGAACGTCATCGTGGACAACAAGGCCGGCGCCGCCGGCACCATTGGCGCCGCCTATGTCGCCAAGGCCGCGCCCGACGGGTACACGCTGCTGGGCACGTCCATCGGGCCGCAGGCCATTGCACCGCACCTGATGGGCAAGCTGCCCTACGACCCGATCCAGAGCTTTGCGCCCGTGGTCACCCTCGGCACCATCCCGCACATCCTGGTGGTCGGCGCCAAGCAGCCGTTCCAAACCGTGGCCGACCTGATTGCAGCCGCCAAGGCGCAGCCGGGCAAGCTGGCCTTCGCCTCGGGCGGCAACGGCACCATCCTGCAGATGCAGGGCGAGTTGCTGAAGCAAAAGACCGGCACCCAGTTCACCCACATTCCCTACAAGGGTGACACGCCGGCGCTGCAGGACACGCTGAGTGAGCAGGTCAACTTCATGTTCGCGCCGGCCGCCGCCGCGCTGCCGCATGTGCGCGCCGGCAACCTGCGCGCGCTGGCCGTGACGTCGTCGGCGCGCCTGCCGGCATTGCCCAACGTGCCGACGATGGCCGAAGCCGGCCTCAAGGACTTCGTGGTCGAGCAATGGCAGGCGGTGTTCGCGCCCAAGGCCACGCCCGCCGCCGTGGTGGATCGCCTGAACCGCGAGATCAACGCCGCGCTGAAAGAGCCGTCCATCGTGGCGCTGGCCGACAAGCTGGGCGTCACGCTGGTCGGCGGCACGCCGCAGCAACTGGGCGACCTGCAGAAGTCCGACTCCGCCAAGTGGGCCGAGGTGATCCGCAAGGGAAACATCAAGGCCGACTGACGCTCCCCCATCCACTCAACCACTTCCAAAACAACATCCCATGAGCCAACTCCCCGAAATCATCCGCGACATCGAGCGCGTTCCCGCCGACGTGGTGGCCCAGGCCGCCCAGTACCAGGCCGCCATCCTGTCCGACGTGGCCGGCCGTCGCGGCACCATGCATGCGCGCGTGGCGCCGGTGCACCACACCATGGCCGTGGCCGGGCCGGCCTTCACGGTCGAGGTGCGGCCGGGCGACAACCTGATGATCCACGCCGCCATCGCGCTGGCCAAGCCGGGCGATGTGCTGGTGATCGACGGCAAGGGCGACCAGACGGCCGCGCTGATGGGCACGCTGATGCTCAGCGCCTGCAAGAAGCTCGGCCTGGCCGGCGTGGTGGTCGATGGCGCGATCCGCGACCGGCTGGAACTGCTGGAACTGGGCTTTCCGGTGTTCAGCGCGGGCTTCAACCCCGCCGGGCCGACCAAGTTCGTGCCGGGACGCATCAACCACCCCATCAGCGTCGGCGGCGCGGTGGTGAACCCGGGTGATCTGGTGGTCGGCGATGCCGACGGCGTGGTGGTGATCGAGCGCGCCAAGGCGCCCGCCATGCTGGCGCTGGCCGTGAAGAAGGTGGCCGATGAGGCCGCGCGGCTGGACGCGATTTCGCGCGGCGACACCGCATCGAAGTGGCTGCCCGCTGCCCTGCGCGCCGCCGGCGTACTGAAAGAAGGAGAACAGCTGTGAGCACACGCCCCGCCCTCATCGTCACCGGTGCCGACCTGGCATCGCAGGCACTCGACATCCTGCGCGATTTCGAGATCGTTTACGCCGGCAAGACGCCCACCGAGCCGGATCTGGTGGCCCTGTGCCGCCAGCACGACCCGGTGGCGATGATCGTGCGCTACGGCAAGGTCGGCGCGGCCGTGATGGACGCCGCGCCTTCGCTGCGCGTGATCTCCAAGCACGGCAGCGGCACCGACACCATCGACAAGGACGCCGCCAAGGCGCGTGGCATCGAAGTGCGCGCCGCCGTGGGCGCCAACGCCGCCGCCGTGGCCGAGCAGGCGCTGGCGCTGCTGCTGGCCTGCGCCAAGTCGGTGGTGCCGCTCAACGCGCGCATGCATGCCGGCCACTGGGACAAGGCCACGCACAAGAGCGTGGAACTGGGCGGGCGCACCATTGGCCTGGTCGGCCTGGGCGCCATCGGCCAGCGCTTCGCGCGCATGTGCGATGCCATGGGCATGACGGTGCTGGGGCACGACCCGTTTGCCAAGGACCTGCCGCCGTACATCCGCCCCGTGGACCTGGACACGATCTGGCGCGAATCCGACGCCATTTCGCTGCACTGCCCGCTGACGGCCGACAACGCCAACCTGCTCAACGCGCAGACGCTGGCCGCCTGCAAGCGCGGCGTGCTGCTGGTCAACACGGCACGCGGCGGCCTGATCGATGAAGACGCGCTGCTGCAGGCCGTGCGTTCGGGCCAGGTGGCTGTGGCGGGGCTGGACAGCTTTGCGGTTGAGCCGATGACCGCCGGCCACCCGTTCCAGGGCGAGCCGAACTTCGTCCTCAGCCCGCACATTGGCGGCGTGACGAGCGACGCCTACATCAACATGGGCGTGGGCGCGGCGCGCAACGTGCTGGCGGTGCTGGAAAGCACACCGGCTGCCGCGGCCTGAGCGTGGCCTTGGCCCTTTGCCACTCGGACGAAGACACCATGCACGAAAGCTTGAAACGATCACTGACGCGCGGATGTGCGTTGGCGCCCCATCCCGAAAACCGGACGCGAAGGACGCAAAAGGCTCGCGAAAGACGCGAAAGGAACAGCCACATGAAGATTTTTTCTGCGTCCTCTGCGGAATCTCTGCGTCCTCTGCGTCCGGCTGTTTTCAAGGATTTGAACATGCCAAAATGGCCTGCAGCGCTTGCTACGAAAGCGCTGGCAGCTATCACTTTTGCAGTTGGCGCGGCCAGCCCGCAGCCCACCTACGCACAGGCGGCCTGGCCCGACCGACCGCTCAAGCTGATCGTGCCCTACCCCGCGGGCGGCAACGCCGACAACACCGCGCGCCTGCTGGCCACGCAGCTGTCCAGCCGGCTGGGCCAGCAGGTGGTGGTGGACAACCGGCCCGGCGGCAGCGGCACCATCGGCGCGGCGGCGGTGGCCAAGGCGGCGCCCGACGGCTACACGCTGCTGCTGGACGCGACGGCCTTCACCGTCAACCCCAGCCTGCTGCCCAAGATGCCCTTCGACGCGGCCAAGGACTTCGCGCCGATTTCGCTGGTGATGCAGGCGCCGCTGCTGCTGGTGGTGCCGACCGCGTCGCCGCTGAAGTCGGTGGCCGACCTGACCCAGGCGGCGCGCGCCAAGCCCGGCCACCTGACCTACGCGTCGGCCGGCAATGGCGGTGCGCAGCATCTGGCGGGCGAGCTGTTCAAGCAGGGCGCGCGGGTGTCGATCACCCACATCCCGTACCGCGGCGGAGCGCCGGCGCTGACCGACCTGATCGGCGGCCAGGTGGACCTGATGTTCAGCGCCACCACGGCCAGCGGCCCGTTCGTCAAGGGCGGCAAGCTGCGTGCGTTGGCGGTGACGTCGCCCAAGCGGGTCGAGGGCTGGGAACAGGTGCCGACGGTGGCCGAATCCGGCCTGCCGGGCTTTCAGGTCAGCGAGTGGAACGGCTTGTTCGCACCCGCCGGCACGCCGCAGCCCGTGCTGCAGCGGCTCGAAGCCGAAACCCGCGCCATCGTCGCCAGCCCCGACGTGAAAAAGCGCTTCGCCGAGCTGGGCGTGAGCGGCGTCGGCTCCAGCGCGCAGGACTTCCGCGCGTTCCTGCAATCTGAGACCACGAAATGGGCGCGCGTGATCCGCCAGAGCGGCATCCGCACGGACTGAGGCCGCGCCCCTGTTCAGGACACACACCGTGAATATCATGCCAAAACGGCCTGCAGCGCTTATGGCCAAAGCGCTGGCAGCTACGTTATCCATAGCATCCGGCGTCTGCCTTGCGCAAGCCGGCGCGTATCCCGCCAAGCCCGTCAAGCTGGTGGTGGGCTTTGCGGCGGGCGGCCCCACCGACGTGGTGGCGCGCGCCTTTGCCGAACACGCCAGCCGCGTGCTGGGCCAGCCCTTCGTGGTCGACAACAAGCCCGGCGCCAACACCATCCTGGCCGCGCAGGCGGTGGCCGGCGCACCGGCCGATGGCTACACGCTGCTGTTTGGCGCCACCAACCACACCATGATTCCCGCCCTGTACAGCGGACGCGTCAAGTTTGATGCGGTGAAGTCCTTCCGCCCCCTGTGCACGGTGGCCAGCAGCCCCACGGTGCTGGTGGTGGCCCCCAGCCTGCCGGTGAAGACCCTGGCCGACTACCAAGCCAAGGCCCGTGCCGAACCCGGCCGCGTGACCGCAGGCACGGCCGGTGTGGGCAGTTCAGGCCATTTTGCCACCGAGATGTTTGCCCGCGCCCAGGGGCTTCAGCTCAATCATGTGCCCTACAAGGGCGCTGCACCCGTGGTGACGGACCTGATGGGCGGCCAGCTCGACAGCTCGTTCGCCACGCTGGGCTCGGTGCTTCCGCAGATTCGCAGCGGCAAGCTGGCGGCGCTGGCCGTGGCGTCGCCCAAGCGGTCGACGCTGCTGCCCGACGTGCCGACGTTTGCCGAGTCTGGCGGCGGCAACTATTCGGCCGACGCCTGGTACGGCCTGCTGGCCCCCGCAGGCCTGCCCGAGCCCATTGCCCAGGCGCTGGAGCGCACGGCTGCCGACTTTGCCAAGAGCGCATCGGCCGTCGACAAGCTGCGCGGCCTGGGGCTGGACGCTGAATCGGTCTGCGGCAATGCCTTTGCCAGCCGCGTGGCCCGCGAGGCGACCACTTATGGCCAGATCGCCAAGGCACTCGACCTCAAAGCTGATTGAACTACAGACAAGGAGACGCTCATGCAACGCATTCACACCTCACTGAGCGCAGCCCTCGCGCTGACTTTCGCCATGGCCCATGCCATGGCACAAACCGGCTACCCGGACAAAGCCGTCAAGATCGTGGTGCCCTACCCGCCCGGCGGTGCGGTCGATCAGGTAACCCGACGCATAGCCCAAAAGCTCACAGAGCAAACCGGCCAGAGCTTCTTTGTCGAAAACAAGGCGGGTGGCACGGGCACCATCGGTGCCAACCAGGTGGCGCGTTCGCCAAGTGATGGCTACACGCTCTTGGCCAACGACACCACCTACTCCATCCTTCCCCAGGTGTTCAAGAAGCTGCCTTGGGACTACGCCAACGACCTGGTGCCTGTGGCTGGTTTCAACTTCGCCCCGACCTCCTTGGTGGTAGCCGCCAACTCCCCATTCAAAACGCTGGGCGACTTGGTGGCATATTCCCAAGCCAACCCGGGCAAGCTCAACTACGGCACCGGCGGAGCGGGCACCATGCCCCACTTCGCAACCGAAGCACTGCAAGTTGCCAGCGGCCTCAAGGCCACCCACGTGCCCTTCAAAGGCGCTGGTGAAGCCACCTTGGCGTTGCTGGGCGGGACCATCGATTTCCAGATCGCATCCACTCCTGGTGTGATGGGGCAAGTGCGTGCCGACAAAGTGCGCCTGCTGGCAGTGAGCGGCGAGCAGCGGCTCAAGGCCGTACCCAATGTGCCCACGTTTGCCCAGGCGGGGGCGCCGGGCTACAAAGTGGTCAATTTCACCGGCCTGTGGGCGCCCAAAGGCACTCCAGAAGCCGTACTGAACAAGCTGCGCCAGGAAATCACAAAAGCCATGGCCAGCGCGGATGTTCAGACCTTTGCCACAGACCTCGGTGCCGTGCCCAGCGTGCTCAGTGGAACCGCCTTTGCAGACAAGCTGAAGGCAGATGCCCAGTTGTGGGAGTCGGTGGCAGTCAAAGTGGGTATTGAAAAGCAATGACCCCGGTGCCCCACTCGGTGGGCCTGAACCGCCCGCAGCGCCAGTTGCCGCCCGGCGCGTGCGACAGCCACATGCACATCTTTGACCCGCGCTTTGCGCCGTCGCCGCACTGGCCGCGCACGCCGCCCGACGCGCCCGTGGCCGCCTACCGCCTGCTGCAGCAGCGCCTGGGCACGTCGCGCGCGGTGGTGGTGACGCCGTCGACCTATGGCACCGACAACGCCTGCACGCTGGATGCGCTGGACCAGCTGGGCGACAGCGCGCGCGGCGTGGCCGTGGTGGCGCAGGACGTGACCGATGCCGAACTGGCCCGCCTGGCGGCGCGGCGCGTGCGCGGGCTGCGCGTCAATTTCGTGTCGCCGCAGTCGTGGGGCGAGACCACGCCCGACATGCTCGCCACGCTGGCGCGCAAGGTGGCCGAGCACCCGGCCTGTGCGGGCTGGCACATCCAGATCTTTGTGCACCCCGAGCAACTCATCGAACTGGTGCCCCAGCTGCAAACCCTGCCCGTGCCGTTGGTCATCGACCATCTGGGCCGCATTGATCCGGCCCAAGGCCCAGCTGCGCAGGCCTATGGCGTGGTGCGGAGGCTGCTGGATGGTGGCAACACCTGGGTCAAGCTCTCGGGCGCCTACATGCGATCAACCGTGCATGGCCCCAGTTATGCAGATACCCTGCCGCTGGGCCAAGCTCTGGTGCAGGCCGCGCCCGACCGCCTGGTGTGGGGCAGCGACTGGCCGCACACCACCGAGACACCCGGCACCGTGAACGACGCCGATCTGGTGGACCTGCTGCAGGCCTGGTCTGCCAGCGACGCGGCCATGGACCGCATCCTGGTCGACAACCCGGCGCGGCTGTATGGTTTTGATTCCGCTGCCTGAGCGACCCTCACTGAACGATCCGAAAGCCTCCGCCATGTTTTTGCTGCAAGCCCCTGAGGTCCGGGACCTCGATGTGTTCACCACCATGCCCGCCGCCTTCCGGCGCGCCGAGCGCAGCGCATGGGCCGATGCCAACCGCGGCGGCGTCATCACCGATTCTTTCCTGGAAGGCCCGGTCGTCGATGAAGCCGGCAACCTGTACCTGACCGACATCCCCTGGGGCCGCGTCTTCCGCATCGACCCGCAGGGCGCGTGGACGCTGGTGGCCGAATACGACGGCGAGCCGAACGGCATGAAGTTCCTGGACGCCGGCACGCTGCTCATCACCGACTACAAGAACGGCCTGATGCGGCTCGACATAGCCACCGGCGCCGTCACGCCCTACCTGCAGCGCCGCAACAGCGAAAGCTTCAAGGGCGTCAACGACCTGACTTTCGACGCCGCGGGCAACCTGTACTTCACCGACCAGGGCCAGACCGGCCTGCACGACCCCACCGGCCGGGTGTACCGCCTGGGCCGTGACGGCCGGCTCGACCTGCTGCTGACCAACGTGTCCAGCCCCAACGGCATCGTGCTGTCGGACGACGAGCGCTTTCTGTTCGTGGCCGTCACGCGCGGCAACTGCGTGTGGCGCATGCCGCTGCTGCCCGACGGCAGCGTGTCCAAGGTGGGTCAGTTCTTCACCTCCTACGGCCCCAGCGGCCCCGATGGGCTGGCCGTGGACGAAGACGGCCGCCTGCTGGTCGCCAACCCCGGCCTGGGCTGCGTGTGGGTGCTGAATCGGCTGGCCGAACCCGAAGTCGTGCTGCAGGGCCCGCGCGGCGCGTCGATCACCAACCTGGCGTTCGGTGCCGACCGGCACGTCGTGTACTGCACCGATTCGACCCACGGCAACGTGCTGATGGCGCGCATGGCGGTGCCCGGGCGGCGGGTGGCCAAGGGCGTCGCGGGCTAACGCGGGCCAGCGCCCGCCAATCGGAGGACAATCGCCGCACCCGCTGCAGCGACCTTCGCCGTCGCCGGCGCCCGTGCGATGAGCCTTTCCCTGACCGACCCCGACCTGCGCGCCCTGCTGGCCGGCACCCTGGCCGACGGCGCCGCCGATGGCGCCGTCATCTGCCTGTGCGCCGCCTGGTGCGGCACCTGCCGCGACTTCGAGGCCGGCTTTTGGCAAGCCGCGGCCGCGCACCCGCGGGTGGCGTTCCGCTGGGTCGACATCGAGGAAGAAGCCGACGCGCTGGGCGACGTCGACATCGAAACCTTTCCCACCCTGCTGGTGGGCGGGCGCGACGGCGCCGTGCGCTTTGCCGGCCCGGTGCTGCCGCAGCCGGGGCAGATCGCGCGGCTGCTGCACAGCCTGGGGCTGTGACGCGCGCGGCCCGCGAGCAACTGTTTTATCCTTGACTCGGGTCAATTGAGCCGGTGAAGGTGCCGGCCCACAATGCCACCATGGGAATCAGCCCCTACCTCAAGGAAATCGGCCGCGGCGCGCAGGGCGCGCGGGCGCTGTCGCGCGAACAGGCGGCCGACCTGCTGGGCCAGGTGCTGGACGGCCAGTGCACCGACCTGGAAGTCGGCGCCTTCTGCGTGGCCATGCGCATCAAGGGCGAAACGCCCGACGAAATGGCCGGCTTTCTGGACGCCACCGAAGCCCGCCTGGCCCGCCTGCCCGCCAGCGACTCGCCGGTGGTCGTGCTGCCCAGCTACAACGGCGCGCGCAAGCTGCCGGTACTGACCCCCCCTGCTGGCGCTGCTGCTGGCGCGCCAGGGCCTGCCCGTGCTGGTGCACGGCACGCCCACCGAGGACAGCCGCGTGCCCAGCGCCGCCGTGCTGGCCGCGCTAAACATCGGGCCCCGCCTGCCGACGGAGCGCATCGCCCGCGGCAGCGTCCACCTCGTCCCCACCGGCGCGCTGCACGCTGGCCTGCAGCGCCTGCTGGACGTGCGCCGCGCCATCGGCCTGCGCAACAGCGCGCACGCGCTGGTGAAGCTGATGAATCCGGTCGCCGGCCCGGCGCTGGTGGTCAGCAGCTACACCCACCCCGAATACGCCGAATCCATGGCCGCCACGCTGCGGCTGACCGGCACGCCCGCCCTGCTGCTGCGCGGCACCGAAGGCGAACCCGTGGCCGACGCCCGCCGCACGCCGCGCATGCAGTTGCTGCTGGGCGGCGACATGCGTGAAGTGCAGCCCGCCCAGCCGGGCGCACTGGCCACCCTGCCCGCGCTGCCGCCCACCACCGACGCCGCCGCCACGGCCGACTACATCCGCGCCGTGCTGCAAGGCGCGGTGGCACCGCCCGAGCCCATCGTCCGCCAGGTCGATCACATCGTGCAGGCCTGCCGGGCCATCCCGGCGGCGGGCGCTTCGTCCCTTCCACCCACCGTTGCCGCATGAGCGCCTCTTCCGCCATTCCCCTTGGCCGTGTCACCCTGGTCGGCGCCGGCCCGGGCGACCCCGAGCTGCTGACGCTCAAGGCCGTCAAGGCCATCCAGTCGGCCAGCGTGATCCTGGTCGATGACCTGGTGGGCGATGGTGTGCTGGCCCACGCGCGGCCGGATGCGCGCATCACCTACGTCGGCAAGCGGGGCGGCTGCAAGAGCACGCCGCAGGCCACCATCGAGCAGCTGATGCTGGACGCCGCGCACGCCGGCGAAAACGTGGTGCGCCTGAAAGGCGGCGACCCGTTCATCTTTGGCCGCGGCGGCGAAGAGGTGGAAAGCCTGCGCCGCGCGGGCATCGAGCCGGTCGTCGTCAACGGCGTCACCGCCGGGCTGGCGGCCATGACCGGCCTGGGCGCGCCGCTGACGCACCGCGACCGCGCCCACGGCGTGGTGTTCGTCACCGGCCACCCGCAAAAGGACGGCCCCGGCCTGAACTGGGCGCGCCTGGGCGAATCGGCGCGCGACCTGCACCTGACGCTGGTGATCTACATGGGCATCAGCAGCGCGGCGCGCATCCAGGCCGGCCTGCTGTCCGCGCTGCCGCCCGACACGCCGGTGGCCGTGATCGAGCGCGCCAGCCTGCCGTCGCAACGTCAGTGCATCACCACGCTGGGCGGCCTGGTCGACCAGTTGTCCGCCACCGGCCTGGGCAGCCCCGCCGTGATGGTGGTGGGCGACGTGGTGCGCGGCGTGCGCGCCGCCCTGCAGCAAGCAGCGACGCTGGCGGCCTGATCGCCGCATCAGCGCGTCATTTCCCTCGCTCAAGGCAGCGCGCGCGGGCCCGCGGCGCGGCATGAATCGCGAAAGCCCCACCCACGCGAACCTACACTCGCGCCATGCTTCATTGCGATGTCGTCATCCTCGGCGCAGGCGCTGCCGGCCTGTTCTGTGCCGCGCAGGCCGCCCGGCGCGGCGCGCGCGTGGTGCTGATCGACCACAGCGAGCGCGTGGCCGAAAAGGTGCGCATCTCGGGCGGCGGGCGGGCCAACTTCACCAACCGCGACCTCGACCCGGCCGCGCCGCACCGGCACTTTCTCAGTGCCAACCCGCATTTCTGCCGCTCGGCACTGGCGCGCTACACGCCGCGCGACTTCATCGACCTGCTGGACCGCCACGGCGTGCCCTGGCATGAAAAGCACAAGGGCCAGTTGTTCTGTGACCGGTCGGCCGAAGACCTGATCCAGCTGCTGCTGGACGAGTGCGCCGCTGCACGCGACCACGGTGGAGAAGTCACCCGCTGGCAACCGTGCCAGGTGCGGCGCGTCGAATTTCAAGACAAATCGCCGCCCAGCGCTGATGCAGAAAGCGCGCACAGCTATTTGATTGATAGCGATCGCGGCCCGGTCAGCGCGCCGTCGCTGGTGGTCGCCACGGGCGGGCTGTCGATCCCCAAGATCGGCGCCAGCGGTTTCGGCTTCGATCTGGCGCGCCAGTTTGGCCTGAAGGTGACCGACACGCGCCCGGGCCTGGTCCCGCTGACGTTCGACGGCACCGCATGGGCGCCCTACGCGCAGCTGGCGGGCCTGTCGCTGCCGGTGGCGATCAGCACCGGGGTGAAAAAGCAGCGCACCACGTTTCATGAAGACCTGTTGTTCACCCACCGCGGCCTCTCGGGGCCGGCGGTGCTGCAGATTTCAAGCTACTGGCAGCCGCGCACGCCGATGGAGATCGACCTGACGCCAGGCGTCGATCTGCTGGGCGAACTGGCGGGCGCCAAGGCGCGCGGATCGCGCAAGCTCATCACCAAAGAACTGGCCGCATGGCTGCCGCAACGCCTGGCCGACGCCTGGGCCGCGCAGGACGCCGCCTGGCAGCGCCCCATCAACGAGGCCAGCGACAAGGCCCTGCACGCGCTGGCCGAACGCATCCAGCGCTGGTCGCTCACCCCCACCGGCACCGAAGGCTACAAGAAGGCCGAAGTCACCGTCGGCGGCGTCGACACGCGCGAGTTGTCGTCCCAGACCCTCGAAGCCCGCCGCCAGCCCGGCCTGTACTTCATCGGCGAAGTGGTCGACGTCACCGGCTGGCTGGGCGGCTACAACTTTCAGTGGGCCTGGGCCAGCGCCCACGCCTGCGCCGAGGCGCTGCCGCTGCACCGATAGAACGCGCCGGCGGCGAAATAGCGGCGTCGCGCCGGAACCAGCGCCACCCCTGGGGGGCCGCGCAGCAGGCCCTCCCAAAGGCCGCGGCGCAGGCCATCCGGGAACGCCGTGGCCGGACCTGCGCCGGCCACCAGCGTTGGCCCCCTCGGGGGGATGGCGCGCCAGCGCCTCAGGGGGGTATAATCTCTTGTTTTGCTGGCAAAAGCTCCCGCCGGCCGCATACTAGTTAACAGGCGGGGCAAGACTTGCGGCGAATGGCGCGAAGCCTGATCTACTTCGCACCCGCTGGCCGCGCAATCCTCTGAAAATTGAATGACCACCATCCGAGTCAAAGAAAACGAGCCGTTTGACGTTGCCCTGCGCCGCTTCAAGCGCACCATTGAGAAACTGGGCCTGCTGACCGACCTGCGCGCCCGCGAGTTCTACGAAAAGCCCACCGCCGAGCGCAAGCGCAAGAAGGCGGCCGCGGTCAAGCGCCACTACAAGCGCGTGCGCAGCCAGCAGCTGCCCAAGAAGCTGTACTGATTCCAGTCGCTTCACCTTCACGAAGGCTCGCCGGGGACGCTCAGCGAGCCTTTGTCGTTTTTGCGAGGACTTACCCCATGAGCCTGAAAGACCAGATCACCGAAGACATGAAGACCGCCATGCGCGCCAAGGACACCGGGCGCCTGGGCACCATCCGCCTGCTGCAGGCGGCGATGAAGCAAAAAGAGGTGGACGAGCGCGTGACGCTGGACGACACCGCCATCATCGCCATCGTCGACAAGCTGATCAAGCAGCGCAAGGACAGCATCGAAGCCTTCACCAAGGCCGGCCGGCAAGACCTGGTCGACATCGAGGCCGCCGAAATGACCGTGCTGCAGGCCTACCTGCCCGCCCGCCTGTCGGCCGACGAGGTGGCCGCCGAGGTCAAGGCCATCGTGGCCGAGCTGGGCGCCAGCGGGCCGGGCGACATGGGCAAGGTGATGGGCGCCGTCAAGCAGCGGCTGGCCGGCAAGGCGGACATGGGCACCGTCAGCGCGGCGGTGAAGGCCGCCCTGGCCGGGTGAAGGTCAGCGGCTTTCACTCCTGAATTGATAGCTACCCGGGCTTGATAGATCAGCGCCAGGGCCGGATTTTTCTGCCTAAACCGGTGGGTGGACAACGGTAGTCCAACCCTACATCTGCTTGCAAACTCTGCCGCAGCTTTGCACGGCGCGGCTGGTGGGGGCAAACCGAACGCGGCCGCCGCGCGTTATGACATTGGGTGCGCGAGCCCTCCACTCTTCGCGCCCCGTTCAGACACCATGACGCACACCACTCCCTTTTCATGGCGCCGCTGGCTGGGCGGCGCACTGCTGCTGGCCGCACCGCTGCTCGGCTGGGCCCAGGCCGACCCGCCCGCGCGCGTGGCCGCCATCAGCGCGCTGGAGGGCGGCCCGGCCCAGATCGCCACCGACGGCCGCAGCTTTGCCCCGGCGTCGATCAACTGGCCGGTGACCAGCGGCACGCGCATCGTCGCCGACCCCGGCGCGCGCGTGGAGCTGCACAGCGGCTGGACCGCCGTGCGCATGACCAACGCCGCCGACCTGGACGTCACCCTGCTGGACGACACCACCACGCAACTGGCGCTGATGAACGGCACGCTGTCGCTGCGCGTGCGCCAGCTGCAGCCGGGCGACCGCGTCGAGATCGACACCCCGCAGCTGGCCATGGTGGCCACGCAGCCGGGCGAATACCGCGTGGACGTGGACCCGCGCGCCAACGCCACGCGGCTGACCGTGCACACGGGCCAGGCGCTGGTCTATGGCGAGGCCGGCCAGTCGTCGCAGATGGGCGCCGGCCAGCAGGCGCAGTTCAGCGGACGGGCGCTGGCCCTCACCCAGTCGGGCGCGGCCTACCGCGACGGCTTTGACCAATGGGCGGCCGGCCGCGACGCGCTGGAAGACCGCTCGCTGTCGGCCCAGTACGTGCCGCGCGATCTGCCGGGCTACCAGCAGCTCGACGCCTATGGCCAGTGGTCGCAGGACCCGACCTATGGCGCCGTGTGGTACCCCTCCGTCACCGTGGCCGACTGGGCGCCCTACCGCTACGGCCGCTGGACCTGGGTCGAGCCCTGGGGCTGGACCTGGGTGGACGACGCCCCCTGGGGTTTTGCGCCGTCGCACTATGGGCGCTGGACGCAGATCGGCCCGCGCTGGGCCTGGGTGCCGGGCCGCTTCGGCACGCGCCCGGTCTACGCGCCGGCGCTGGTGGCCTTCATGGGCGGCGCGGGCGGCAGCGTGGCGCTGAGCGGCGGCTTGCCGGGCGCGGCCTGGTTTCCGCTGGCCCCCGGCGAACACTGGACGCCGCACTACCACGCCAGCGACCGCTACCGCCGTGGCCTGAACTGGGGCGATGGGCGCGACCGCCCGCGTCCGCCGATGGACGGCTTTTACTTCCAGCGCCGGCCTGGCGCGATCACGGTGGCGCCCGTCCACCAGCTGGGTGGCGGCGACGACCGGCCGGCGCCCGCGATTCGGCGACGGCAGCCGACTGCCCCCAGGCGCCCTCGGCGACAGCCGCGTCGTGGCGCCGCCGCCGCGCGCCTGGACGCCGGGTGAGCGCGGCCAACACCCCGCGCCGATGCCACGCCCCGACCGCTATGGCATGCGCGACCCGCGCGACACCCGCATCGGCGCCGATCGCGGCGTGCTGCCCGCACCGGGCGTCATGCCGCCGCGGTTCGGCGGCAGCGACGGCCCGCGCCCAGCGCCCGGCGTGGCCACGCCACCGCCGTCCGTGACACAGCCCGCGCCCGACTTTGGCTCGCGCGACGGCGACCGTTCTCCGCGCCATCGCGGCGACCGTGTGGAACGCATGGATCGGTTGGATCGCGACGGCGCTCGCCCGTTTCCGCCGCCAGCACCCCGTCCTGCCGCGCCGGACCAGCCGGGTGCTCGCCCGTGGCAGACGCAGCCCCAGCCGCAGCCCCCGGTGATGCGCGAGCCGCCGCGCATGCAGCCCATGCCCCAGGCGCCCATGATGGCGCCGCCGGCCGCAGCAGCGCCCCGACCCTCGTTCGATCACCCACCGCGCCAGATCGACCGCCCCGCCATGCCGCAGCCGGAGCGCCGTGGCGGCGAAGGCCGGGCGCCGATGCGCGAGCCGCAACTCAACCCGGCGACGGGCTTGACGGGCCGCTGACCCATAGGACAGATCGCTCAACCGCAACGGGTGAGGCGAGCCGCTCCCTCCCCCGCTGGGGGAGGGTTGGGGTGGGGGCGACCCAGTGACTGCTAGGCCGGGCTTGCCGCCATCCCAGCGGTTAACAGCCCGCGCGTTGGGGGGGTTATCCAGGCAATTTGGCCGAAACCGAAGACGCCTGCCCCGCGTCGAACATGGACGGCCCATCCAGCGCCGTCGCGCGTCAGTTGCCCGCCACCGTCATGCGGTCGACCAGCACCGACCCCACGGTCTTGGCGCCATAGGTGTACGCATCGGCGCCCACCGCCTGGATACCCATGAACATCTGGCGCAGGTTGCCGGCAATGGTGATCTCCTGCACCGGGTAGGCGATGCGGCCGTTTTCGACCCAGAAACCGCTGGCGCCGCGCGAATAGTCGCCGGTGACGTAGTTCACGCCCTGCCCCATCAGCTCGATGACGAACAGGCCCGTGCCCAGCTTGCGCAGCATGGCGTCGAGGTCGTCGCCCGCGCGCGTCAGGCGTGACGACAGCGTCAGGTTGTGCGAGCCGCCCGCGTTGCCGGTCGTCTTTAGCCCCAACTTGCGCGCCGAATAGGTGCTGAGGAAATACCCCTGCACGCGCCCTGCGTCGACCACCTGGCGCGCCTTGACGCGCACCCCCCTCGTCGTCGAACGGCGACGAGCCCTTGCCGCCGACGATCCAGGGGTCTTCGACGATGTCGATGTGGTCGGGAAACACATCCTTGCCCAGTGAATCGACCAGGAACGACGTCTTGCGGTACAGCGCCCCGCCGCTCACCGCCTGCGTGAAGCTGCCCAGCAGCC
Organism: Ottowia sp. SB7-C50; assembly: GCF_033110285.1. Taxonomy (NCBI): domain Bacteria; kingdom Pseudomonadati; phylum Pseudomonadota; class Betaproteobacteria; order Burkholderiales; family Comamonadaceae; genus Ottowia; species Ottowia sp. SB7-C50. Next base: position 1,624,860 of record NZ_CP136995.1, on the reverse strand, counting down.
CCGCGGCCAGCGGCGACTCGAACAGCACCGGGCATTCGCGGGTGCTGATCTTGCGGCTTTTCAGCCGGCTCAGTGCACGTTCGGCGGCGTAGCGGCCCACCGCCTCCGGCGCGGCCAGGTCGCACGCATTGCGTTCCGAGCTGTACCAGTAATCGCGCTGCATGCCGTCGCCCTTGCCGGCGATGGGCGCCACCGACAGGCTGTGGCGCGACGACGCATAGCCGCCGCGAAAACCGTGCGTGTGCGCGCTGAAGAAATGGCTTTGCTGCGCCGACACGCCCGCGCCTTCGCTGTTGGTGATGCGCTTGTCGACAGCGAACGCCGCCGCTTCGCAGGCCAGCGCCATCTCGGCCGCCTGCTCGCTGGTGATGGACCAGGGGTGAAACAGGTCCAGATCGCGCTGCTCGGCCGGCGGGGTGATGTCGGCCTCGTCCGGCAGGCCCGCGACCGGGTCTTCGGCGGTGAAGCGGGCAATGTCGTAGGCCGCCTGCACGGTGCTTTCGATGGCAGCGCGCGAAAAGTCCGACGTGCTGGCGTTGCCTCGCCGCTGGCCCAGGTACACCGTCACGCCGAGCGACTTGTCGCGGTTGCGCTCCACGGTTTCCAGTTCGCCCTTGCGCACGCTGACGCTCAGGCCCGAGCCTTCGGACGCTTCGGCACCGGCATTGGTGGCGCCCAGCTTCCTGGCGTGGGCCAGCGCGGTGTCCACCAGCCCTTCAAAGAACGCGCGCGAATACGAAAAGCCCGCCAGGGGCTGGGAGTGGTCTTGCATGCAGGGATGATAATGCTCCCCTTCAGTCGCCTCCGGCGCCTTCCCCCTGAAGGGGACCCCGCGGTTGGCCGGGCGAACCCCGGCCACGGCGCTCGCCCGTGGCCTGCTCCGCGGCCACTTGTTGATGACCACCGTCAGTCACTGGATCAAGGATGTCCCGCAAACCCAAGAAAGGCTACTTCGTGCGCGGCCAATTCGTCGCCGAAGGCAGCGAACTGGACGAACAACTGAAGGCCGAGCTGCGCGGCGACGGCCCCAGCAAGACCGAATTGAAGGCGCAGAGCGCCGAATTGCAGGCGCTGGGCGAAGCGCTGCTGACGCTGCGGCGCGACCTGTTCGAGCCGCTGGATCTGCCCACCAAGCTGGTCGACGCGCTGGACGAGTTGAAGCGCATCGCCAACTTTGAAGGCAAGCGCCGCCAGAGCCAGTACGTCGGCAAGTTGATGCGCCAGCTGGACGAAGAGCAACTGGCCGCCGTCAAGCACGCGCTGGAAGAACAACGCAAGGGCCCCGCCGCCGAGACGATGCGCCTGCACGCCGCTGAACGCTGGCGCGAGCGGCTGATCGCCGAGGACGCGGCGGTCAACGCCTGGGTCACGCAGTTTCCCGACACCGACGTGCAGCAGTTGCGCGCCCTGGTGCGCCAGGCACGCAAGGACGCGCCCTCGCCCGCCGAGGCGCAAGCCGCCGAAGCCAAGGGCCAGGGGCAGCGCCAGGGCCGCGCCTACCGAGAGCTGTTCCAGCTGGTCAACGCCGCGCTGGCACAGGCCGAGGCGCACCCGCCCGAGGTGCAACCCATCGACGCCGAGGACGTGGGCTACATCGACGACGCCCGCGCCGGTTGATGGCCGTTTCAAGTGTTTTAAGCCCCCAGCGCTTGTCTTACAAGCGCAGGCAGCTATTGTTTTTATAGTAGTTACCCATGAGCATCCACGACCCCGTCACCATCGGCATCGTCTCCATCAGCGACCGCGCCTCCAGCGGCGCGTATGAGGACAAGGGCCTGCCCGCGCTGCAGGACTGGCTGACGCGCGCGCTGAAGAACCCCATCACCTTCGAGCCGCGCCTCATCCCCGACGAGCAGGCCGGCATCAGCCAGACCCTGGTTGAACTGGTCGACGCCGGCTGCGCGCTGGTGCTGACCACCGGCGGCACCGGCCCGGCGCCGCGCGACGTCACACCCGAGGCCACGCTGGCCGTGGCCGACAAGGAAATGCCCGGCTTTGGCGAACAGATGCGCCAGATCAGCCTGGCCTTCGTGCCCACGGCGATCCTGTCGCGCCAGGTGGCGGTGATTCGCGGGCAGAGCCTCATCATCAACCTGCCCGGCCAGCCCAAGGCCATCGCCGAGACGCTGGAAGGCCTGAAAGACGCCGAAGGCAAGCCGCGCGTGCACGGCATCTTTGCCGCCGTGCCCTACTGCATCGACCTGATCGGCGGGCCCTACCTGGAAACGCACGACGCCGTCTGCACCGCGTTCCGGCCCAAAAGCGCCGTGCGGCCGCCAAGCGCTTGAACGTGGGCGCGCCTGAAAGGGCGCGGGCCTTTGGCAAGAAGTGTCACCGGCCGCAAGCAAGGCCGTGTCCGACAAGCACCTGGATACAACGCCGACCTGGCGCGGCTTTCGGCTGGGGCATATTCAAGGCACGCGCTGCGGCCTGACGCCGCGGCAGCTTGTTCAAGGAGTCATGCCATGAAATTGCGTCAATTCAGCCTCGCCGCACTCGTCGCCAGCACGCTGGCCTTCGCAGGTTGCTCCACTTCGCCCACCGACGCCCAGATCGGCACCGGCGTCGGTGCCGTGGCCGGCGGTGTGGCCGGCAACGTGCTGTTTGGCAGCACGCTGGGCACCGTGGGTGGTGCCGCAGCCGGCGCGCTGATCGGCAACGAAGTCGGCAAGAAGCAGCGTTGATGCGGGCAGCCCGGCCTGCAATGGCGGGCTATTTGCCGATCAGTTCATTGAGGCGATCCGCCTCAAAGCTCTCTTCGCGGGTCGCCTCTTTGGGCACGCAATCCGGGTCGATCTGGCACGAGAGTTTTTCGACCGCCTGCCACAGCAACATGATCTGATGTTCCTGGCTGGCGGTGCCGTCGATCAGGCCGCGCAGTGCCTGGCTGACGGGGTCGTCGTTCTGCGTCACGCCGTACGCTGAAAACCCCATCTTCGCCGCGACTTCCTCGCGCTTGGCATCGCTTTCGGCCAGGATGATGCGCGCCGGGTTGCCCACGGCGGTGGCGCCGGGCGGTACCGGCTTGGTCACGACCGCCGATGAGCCGATCTTGGCGCCGTCGCCCACCGTGAAACCGCCCAGCACTTGGCTGCTGGCGCCGACGACCACGCCCTTGCCCAAGGTGGGGTGGCGCTTGGTGCCCTTGCCCAGCGACGTGCCGCCCAACGTCACGCCCTGGTAGATGGTGCAGTCGTCGCCGATTTCGGCGGTTTCACCGATCACCACGCCCATGCCGTGGTCGATGAAGACCCGTTCGCCAATGGTGGCGCCGGGGTGAATCTCGATGCCGGTCAGGAAGCGCCCCCAGTGCGAGATCCAGCGCGCCAGCCAGTGCCAGCCACGCAGCCACAACGCGTGCGCGATGCGGTGCAGCACCAGCGCGTGAAAGCCGGGGTAGGAAAACACCACGTCCCACACCGAACGCGCGGCCGGATCGCGCTCTAGGATGGCCTGGGTGTACGAACGAATGCGCTGCAACATGGTGGGGGCCGAGTCTAGCCCGGATATTTCACCGTGGCCGTGTTTTTGCCAGGCGTGTCCGGGTGAAACGCTGATGAGATGGTGGAGTCCAGATTGTCCCCTGCAAAAACACTCGACGCCCAGCGCATCCCGGCGGCGGGCGCGCTGGACGCCGCCACGATGAAATATCCGGGCTAGCGCTTGTCCGCGCCTGCCGTGGCGCCCGCTTTGGTGCCCTGCATGGCCTTGGCGATGCCGCGCAGGATGTGGATTTCTTCCGGCGTGGGCTGCGCGCGGTTGAAGAGTTGCTGCAGGCGCGGCATGAGCTTCTTGGGCGCGGCCGGGTCGAGAAAATCAATGTCGATGAGCGCCTGCTGCCAATGGGCCAGCATGCCGGCCACCTGCGCGGCGTCGGCGTGCACCGGCGCGGCGGGGGCGGGTGCGACGCCAAAGCCGCCCAGCGCCATGCGCCAGTCGTACGCGATCAGTTGCACGGCGGCGGCGATATTGAGCGAGCCATAGCCCGGGTGCGTGGGAATGCTGAGCGCGACGTGGCAGCGGTACACGTCTTCGTTCTTCATGCCGTAGCGCTCGCTGCCGAAGAGAAAAGCCACGCCTTGTTCGGCGTTTTGAGCCAAATCGGGCTCTGGCGCTTGCCCATCCAGCGCAAGCAGCTCTTTATTTAATAGCAAATCGAAATGGGCGCGCGGCGCGCGGGTGGGCGGTCCGAAGTCGCGCGGCGTCATCGCGGTGGCGCACAGGTGGGTCATGCCGTGCAGCGCCTCGTCCAAGGTGGGCACGGTGCGGGCGCGCTGCAGCACGTCGGTGGCGCCGCTGGCGCGCTCGATGGCTTCGGGGCGCGTCAGCACGTCGGGCCAGCGCGGGTTGACCAGCACCAGATCGTCGAACCCCATCACCTTCATCGCGCGCGCCACCGCGCCCACGTTGCCGGCGTGGCTGGTTTCGATCAGGACGAAGCGGGTGCGGAGAACGGCCATGCCGTCGATTGTCGCCGCCTGCCGCCGAACGGGCACGACGCGCGATGATGGGCCCACGGCCGCGTAACATTGCCGGTTTGTCTCAACCTTCGCTCCGCAACATGACCACCACGACCCTGCCCAACGTCACCCTCACCACCCAGGCCAACGTCTATTTCGACGGCAAATGCGTGTCCCACGGCTTCACGCTGGCCGACGGCACCCAAAAGAGCGTGGGCGTGGTGCTGCCCGCCACGCTGACCTTCAACACCGGCGCCGCCGAAATCATGGAATGCGTCGGCGGCAGCTGCGAATACAGGCTGGCCGGCAGCGACGAATGGAAGAAATCCGGCCCCGGCGAAAAGTTCAGCATCCCGGCCAATTCGTCGTTCGACATCCGCGTGACCGAGCCTTACCACTACATCTGCCACTTCGGCTGACTTGTACTGGGCTCCCGACCTGCTGTGAGCAAGACCATTTCCGGACGCGACGGTCCAACCTTTGGATTGGAAAACAGCCTCGACGTCTACAACAAGCTTACGTTTGAGGCGCAACGCCTACGGGCCTCTTGGCATCCGTACGATGCAACTAATTTTCTAATCACAGCATGGCATTTAGTTAATCCGAATGATTGGCCAAAGAGTGATCCCGATTTCTCAGTTTCACGGGGAAAACGGGATATAGCACAACTCCCGATTGAGATGCAGCGGGTGTTGTGCGTCGCCAGAGATATCGCCAACGGCAGCAAGCATTTTCAACTAAAGGAAAATTCCGCGAAATTACGACAGGTCGAGACCGTCCACTCTGGACATGAAGTCGGTTGGTATCAATTTTTCTTTATGGATCGGATGCCGGGCGTCACAGTTGATGAGTTCTGGTACTTCAGCGTTCGAGCGTTATGCAATATTTTGATGAAGTATTTTGAATGGGTTTTTGATGATGAATTGACTCCAGAATCATTTCCTGAAGAAATTATTCGAGCCATCAAATATTGTCATATCCCAACCAGAAGTACCGTATCTCCTCCGCCTTCGTGGATATGGGAAGGAAAATCAGCGAAAGCTAGGGAAGGTCTGCGTAATTCGTCCTGCGATGTGCTGAGCGTTGCGATTTCGAGCCACAATCGCCGCCATGAAGCAAGCCGAGCTGGGTCTGAACCTGACCACCAAGCGCACGCGCAAGCGCGAGTTCCTGGCGCAGATGGAACGCGTGGTGCCGTGGGCGGCGTTGGTGGAACTGATCGCGCCCTACGCACCTGAAGGCAGACGGGGTCGCCCGCCCTTTGCCGTGCAGACGATGCTGCGCATTCACTTCATGCAGCAATGGTTCGGCTTGAGTGATCCAGCCATGGAAGAAGCGCTGCACGACGTGCCGCTGTTTCGCGAGTTCGCGGGCCTGAACTGGGATACGGCCGTACCCGACGAAACCACGATCCTTCGATTCCGCCGCCTGCTCGAAGACCACAAGCTCAGCGCCCAGATCCTGGCGCTGGTCAATGAACTGCTGGGCGCCAAGGGCCTGCTGCTGCGCGCCGGCACCGTGGTGGACGCCACGCTGATCGCCGCCCCGAGTTCGACCAAGAACGCCTCGGGCCAGCGCGACCCGCAGATGAAGCAAAGCAAGAAGGGCAACCAGTGGTATTTCGGCATGAAGGCCCACATCGGTGTGGACGCCGACTCAGGCCTTGTGCACACCGTGCGCGGCACGGCGGGCAGCGTCAATGATGTGGTTGAGGCCAACACCTTGCTGCACGGCGAGGAAGTGCAAGCCTGGGGTGATGCCGGCTACCTGGGCGCCGACAAACGGCCCGATGCCAAGGCCGGCGTGCGCTGGAACATCGCCATGCGCCCGGGCAAGCGCAAATTGCTGGATCACGGCCGCCTGAAAGACGAGTTGACCGAGCAACTCGAACGCATCAAGGCCAGCATCCGGGCCAAGGTCGAACACCCGTTTCGGGTGATCAAACGCCAGTTCGGCTATGTGAAGGTGCGCTATCGGGGCCTGGCCAAGAACACGGCGCAACTGCACACGCTGTTTGCGCTGTCCAATCTGTGGATGGCGCGCAAAGCCTTGATGGGCCTGCAGGCATGAGTCCGCCTGCAGGTGGCCGAAAGGCCTCAAAACCGGCCCGCGAAGGCAACGATGTCACTGCGCAGCGGCTCGAAGCAGCATCTCAGATCGATTGGGGCGCCATCAGCGCATCTCAATGTGCATTGCGCAGACCTTCCCTAGCGAATGAATGAATTGGACATGGATTCCACGCGTGCGCTCGTCCTCGGTGACCACAATATTTTCTTTCGCGACCCGCGCCCCGGCGACATGGGCTGGGTGGTGCAGCAGCACGGCGCGCTGTACTGGGACGAATTCGGCTGGAACCGCGAATTCGAGGCGCTGGTGGCCGAGATCGCGGCTCAGATGATCCGCACGCACGACCCGGCCTGGGAGCGCGGCTGGATCGCCGAACTGGATGGCGAGCGCGTGGGCGCCGTGTTCGTGGTGCGCAAGAGCGCCACCGAGGCACAGCTGCGCCTGCTGATCCTGACGCCCGCCGCGCGTGGCCTGGGCCTGGGCGGGCTGCTGACGGACGAGTGCATCGCCTTCGCCCGCGCGAAGGGCTACGCCAGGCTGGTGCTGTGGACCAACGCCAATCTGCTGGCGGCGCGCGCCATCTATGCGCGGCGTGGTTTCAAATTGATAGCAAGCGAGCCGCACCACAGCTTCGGCGTCGACCTGGTCGGCGAGCACTGGGAGCTGGACCTTTGAACACCGTGTCCTGAATTGCAAGTTCGTTGAATGAATCCGCCGACAATCACCGTCAGGCGACGGTGCTAAGCCTCGCGATACAGCCGGGTATCGCTGCATTTCGCGCCTTGCCTGGCGCCGATGTCGACAGATTCATTGCTTCAACGAACTTGCAAACCAGGACACTAGCGCTGCTGGCCGCCGCGGCCACCGGCGTGCAGGTCGGTGCGGCCATCGTGGCGTCGCGCTACGTGGTGGCCGAGGTGCCGCCGCTCACGCTGGCGCTGCTACGCTACGCCATCGGCGTGCTGTGCCTGCTGCCCTTTGTGCCCGCCGCGCTGCGCGCCGCACGCGGCCACGGCGTGCGCTGGCCGCCCGCGCGCGACCTGGCGGCCATGGCTGCGCTGGGCATCGGCCAGTTCGGGGTGCTGATTGCGCTGCTGAACTACGGGCTGCAGCACATGGGCGCGGCGCGCGCGGCGCTGATCTTCAGCTTGTTTCCGCTGCTGGCCATGCTGCTGGCGGTGGCCGTGGGGCGCGAGCGCTTTCGCGCCGCCACGGCGCTGGGCGTGACGGTGTCCATCACTGGCGTCGGCCTGTCGCTGGTGCCGCGCCTGATGCAGGAAGCCGGCGCTGCCCACGCCTGGAGCGCCGAAGCCGCCGTGCTGGCCAGCGCACTGCTGGGCGCGGCGTGCAGCGTGGCCTATCGGCCGTATCTGCAGCGCTACCCGACGCTGCCGGTGTCGGCGCTGGCGATGGCGGCGTCGGTGGTGTTTCTGGCGGTGGCCGCGCTGGCGGAGCAGTGGCCGCAGCGCGTGCCGGCGCTGTCCGCGGCGGCATGGTGGCCGGTCGTGTTCATCGGCGTGTCCAGCGGCGGGGGCTACCTGGCGTGGCTGTATGCGCTGAAGCACGAAAGCCCGACCCGGGTGACGGTGTTTCTGGCGCTCAACCCGGTGACGGCGTCGCTGCTGGGCTGGGCGCTGCTGGGCGAGCGGGTCGACGGCTGGGGCTGGGCGGCGCTGGCCTGCATCGCCGCCGGGCTGTGGCTGGCTACGCGCCCGCCCGCCGGGCCGGCGCTGCCGCCACGCGCGTGACATACGCCGTGCCGACGCCCGTGCTACCCTGCCCCGCATGCCACGCCCCGCGCCCGCCGACGCCAGCCTGATCGATTCGCGCACCGCCGCCTGGCGCCTGCTGGTGACGGTGCTGCTGGTCACGCTCGGCAACAGCGCGATGTACGTGGTGTCGGTGGTGCTGCCGGCGGTGCAGGCCGAATTCGGCATCGGTCGCGGCAGTGCATCGCTGCCCTACACCTTCATGATGGTCTGCCTGGGCCTGGGCGGCCTGTGGACGGGCCTGTGGGCCGACCGCTGGGGCATTGCGCGGGTGTTGTGGATGGGCTCGGCCGCGGTGGGCGCGGGCTACGTGCTGGCGGCGCTGTCGGGCAACGTGTGGATGTTCGGCCTGGCGCATGGGCTGCTGGGCCTGCTGGGCGGCGCGGCCACGTTTGCGCCGCTGATGGCCGACACCGGCCTGTGGTGGAACCGCCGGCGCGGCATCGCCATGGCGGTGTGCGCCAGCGGCAACTACATCGCCGGCACGCTGTGGCCGCCGCTGGCGCAGTGGGGCATCAGCCATTACGGCTGGCGACCGACCTACATCGCGCTGGGCCTGTTCTGCGGCGCGGGCATGGCGCTGCTGGCGTTCTTGATGCGGCAGCCGCCGCCCGCGCTGGCCTTGCCGGCCGCCGGCAGCCCCGCCGCGCCGCGCGCCACACCCTGGCCGCCCAGCCGGCCCTTTGGGCTGGCGCCCGCGCAGGCGCAGTGGCTGCTGTGCCTGGCCGGCGTGGCCTGCTGCGTGGCGATGTCGATGCCGCAGGTGCACATCGTGGCCTACTGCACCGACCTGGGCTTCGGCGCCGCGCGCGGGGCCGAGATGCTGTCGCTGATGCTGTTTTCCGGCATCATCAGCCGGCTGGTGTCGGGCTGGATCTGCGACCACATCGGCGGCATCCGCACGCTGCTGCTGGGCTCGGCGCTGCAGGGCGTGGCGCTGCTGCTGTTTCTGCCGGTGAATGGGCTGGTGCCGCTGTACGTGGTGTCGGCGCTGTTCGGGCTGTTTCAGGGCGGCATCGTGCCGTCGTACGCCATCATCGTGCGCGAGCACTTTCCGGCGCGCGAAGCCGGCGCCCGCACCGGCGCCGTCATCATGGCCACGCTGATCGGCATGGCGCTGGGCGGCTGGATGAGCGGCTGGGTATTCGACATGACCGGCAGCTACCGCGCGGCGTTCCTCAACGGCATCGGCTGGAACCTGCTCAACCTGAGCATCGCCGGCTGGCTGTTCTGGCGCACGCACGGGCCGACGGGGCGTTGGATGGCGGGCTGAAATTGCTTCTTTTTTGATAGCTTCCGGCGCTTGATTGGCGAGCGCAGGGGCCGTTTTTATTTCTCTGGATATCGAATACCGGACGCGAAGGACGCAAAGGACTCGCGAAGGACGCGAAAGAAACAGCCAGGAGTTTTTCTTTGGATTTTTTGCGTCCTTTGCGGAATCTTCGCGTCCTTCGCGTCCGGCTGTCTTGACCGCCTGGGACCGCTACCACCCGCCGCTGAGCACCACCAACACCAGCATCACCACGCTGAAAACGGCCGCACGCACGGCCTTGCGGCGATAGGCAAGCGCCTCGTCCTGCATGCCTTCCATGCGTCCGACCGCGATGGCGCGGATCACGGCCATGATGAAGTACAGCACCGCGCCCGCCAGCAGCACACCCATCACGTTGGACCAGCGCATGTCGCCCTTCCTTTCGCTCTTTTGACTGTGGGCATGGTAAGGCGTGGCCGCGCGCTTATACCCGCCCCGGCACGCCGCGCACCAGGCCGCAGTCGATGGCGGCGTGTTCCAGCGACTGGCGGTCGGCATCGGGCGGCGGGCGGTGCCGTTGCAGGTGTTGCAGCGCCAGCGCCAGCGCTTCGGCCCAGTCGTCGCGCAGCAGCAGCGCGCCCACGGCCGCGGCCAGTTCAGGCGGGCAGCGCGGCAGCGCGGCCGCAACGGCCTGCGTGGCATGCCGGGCCGGGTCAAACCCCGCGCCCGTCCCGCGACGGGCAATGAAGCCCGTGTCGGCCAGCGCCACGATGAGCCGCCGCGCCGCTGCGTCCGCGCCCTCGCCCGCCCCGGCGTCGCCGGGCACGCTGACCTGCGGCTTGCCGCCGCCCACCGCCTGGTGCACCACGGCCAGCGCGGCGTCGGGCGTCAACCGGGCGTGCTGCGCGAGCAGCGCCACGGCCTGCGGCTTGTCGCGCACGCGGCGCAGGTGAAACAGTTCGATGGTGGCGGTCACACCACCACGGGCTCGGGCTCCAGCCGGATGCCGAAGCGCTCGTACACGCTGGTCTGGATGGCCTTGGCCAGCGTCATCACTTCGCCGCCCGTGGCCGGGTGCGCCGCGCCGCCGCGGTTGACCAGCACCAGGGCCTGCTTTTCGTAGACGGCGGCGTTTCCGACGCTCTTGCCCTTCCAGCCGCAGGCGTCGATCAGCCAGCCCGCGGCCAGCTTCACGCTGCCGTCGGGCATGGGGTAATGCACTACCTTCGGGTCGCGGCCGATGATGTCCTGGCACTGCTCGGGCGTGACGGTGGGGTTCTTGAAGAAGCTGCCGGCATTGCCGATGACGGCCGGGTCGGGCAGCTTGGCGCGGCGAATGGCGACGATCCAGTCGTACAGCTGGCGCGCGCTGGGGTGGGCCACGCCCTCTTCCTGCATGCGCCGCTCGATGTCGAGGTAGCCCAGCACCGGCTGCCAGTCCTTCGGCAGCGCAAAGCGCACGCGCAGGATCAGCGCGCGGCCGGCCAGCCCCAGGTCGCCCGGCGCGGCGGCGGCGTGCTTGAACACCGAGTCGCGATAGCCGAAGCCGCACTGCGCCGCGCCCAGCGTGAAGACTTCGCCGGTCAGCAGGTCGATGGCATCCAGCTCGTGAAACCGGTCCTGCAGCTCGACGCCGTAGGCGCCGATGTTCTGCACCGGCGACGCGCCCACGGTGCCGGGAATTAGCGCCAGGTTTTCCAGCCCCGGCAGGCCCTGGTCGAGCGTCCAGGTGACGAAGTCGTGCCAGTTCTCGCCCGCGCCGGCTTCGACGATGACGTGGCGCGCCGTGTCGCGCACCACGCGGCGGCCGGGCACCTCGACCTTCAGCACCACCGGCTTCACGTCGCCGGTCAGCACGATGTTGCTGCCGCCGCCCAGCACGAAGGTCGGCTGAGCGCCCAGTTCGGCGTCGGCCCGCACGGCGCGCACATCGGCCTCGCCGCGCACGCGCACCAGCACGGCCGCGCGCGCGGCAATGCCGAAGCTGTTCAAGGGTTGCAGGGGGACGTTGCGCTCCACGATCATGGGACAATTGTCGCATTCGGCTTTGCTTAAGGAGGAACGCCTGATGCCCTCATTCGACACGGTTTGCGACCCCGACATGGTGGAAGTGAAGAACGCGGTGGAGAACGCCGCCAAGGAAATCGGCACGCGCTTTGACTTCAAGGGCACCAGCGCCGCCATCGAGCTGAAGGACAAGGAAATCACCCTGCTGGGCGATGCCGAGTTCCAGCTGCAGCAGGTCGAGGACATCCTGCGCAACAAGCTGACCAAGCGCAACGTGGACGTGCGCTTTCTGGACAAGGGCGCCGTGCAGAAGGTGGGCGGCGACAAGGTCAAGCAGGTCGTCAAGGTCAAGAGCGGCATCGCCACCGAAGACGGCAAGAAGATCCAGAAGCTGATCAAGGACAGCAAGCTGAAGGTGCAGGCCGCCATCCAGGGCGACGCGGTGCGCGTCACCGGCGCCAAGCGCGACGACCTGCAGGCCGTGATGGCGCTGCTGCGCAAGGACATGGCGGATCTGCCGCTGTCGTTCGACAACTTCAGGGATTGACTGGCCCACCCCTGTGGCGCTGCGCGCCTTCCCCTCAAGGGGACATGTGCGGCGGCCGGGGGGGACCCCGGCCACGCACATCCCGGCTTGCGGCGCCTTCGTTCAGCCACTCGTTGATTTTGTGGAAGTCTCAAACAACCTTCAAACCCGTCATTCCCGCGAAGGCGGGAATCCATGCTGGCACAGGCAGCGTCTGTGGATTCCCGCCTTCGCGGGAATGACGAGGAAACAGGCCCACGACTCAGTGATGTTGCTCGGATCGATAGCATGCGCCTGCACGCCTCGCTGATCGCCGCGGGCTTGGCTGCGCTGTCGCTGGGCGCTGCAGCGCAGACGGTTGCGCTGCAGGGCATGCTGGGCAGCAAGGCGCTGCTGATGGTGGGTGGCGGCGCGCCGCGTGCAGTGGCGCCGGGCGAGACGCTGCAGGGCGTGAAGGTGCTTTCGACCAGCGGCGATCAGGCGGTGGTGCTGGTCGCGGGCCAGCGCGTCACGCTGCGCGTGGGCGAAGCGCCGGCCAGCGTGGGCGCGGCGGCGCCTGCGGGCGGTGACCGCATTTCGCTGACCGCCGACGGGCGCGGGCATTTCATCACGCAGGGCAGCATCAACCAGCGGCCGGTGCAGTTCATGGTCGACACCGGCGCGTCGGTGGTCGCCATCGGCCAGAGCGAGGCCGACCGGCTGGGCCTGAACTACAAGGCCGGTCGGGCCGTGACGATGCACACCGCCAACGGCGCCGCGCCGGGCTGGCTGTTCAAGATCGCCACCCTGCGCGTGGGCGACGTGAACACCTACGACGTCGACGCCGTCGTCACCCCTGGGGCCATGCCGTCGATATTGCTGGGCAACAGCTTTCTCAACCGCTTCAGCATGCGGCGTGAGGGCGACCAGATGCTGCTCATCAAGAGGTAACCCCCCCTGTGGCGCTGCGCGCCTTCCCCCCCGAGGGGGACAACGCTGGCGGCCGGTGCCAGCCCGGCCGCGGCGTTCCGGTGCGGCCTGCTCCGCGGCCACTTGAGGGGCTTGCTTCGCAGCCTGTATGCGGCTTTTGGGGCGGTAGCGCTTGATGGACAAGCGCAAGCTGCTATCTATTTAGCAGCATACTTCAACGCTGCGCCGCCGTCGCCACCACCTCGATCTTCCACGCCGGGTCGGCCAGCGCGGCCTGCACGCTGGCGCGGGGCGGCGCGTGGCCGGGGGCGACCCAGGCGTCCCACACTTCGTTCATGGCGCCGATGTCGGTGATGTCGGCCAGGTAGATCTGCACGCGCAGCAGGCGCGTCTTGTCGCTGCCCAGGGCCGCCAGGTGGGCGTCGATCTGCGCCAGCACGTCCTGCGTCTGGCCCCGAATGTCGGCGGCCGGGCCTTCGGGCACCATGCCGGCCAGGTAGATGACGCCGTTAAAGACCGACGCCTCCGAATAGCGCGCTGCCATGCCGTGGCGGGTGATGGTGCTCATGGTTTCTTCTGCCCCAGTTTCGATTCGGTGCCCGCCAGCAGGCGCTGGATGTTGGCGCGGTGGCGCCAGATCAGCAGCAGGCCCATGGCGATCATGGCCAGGGTCTTGAAGCCGCTGGCCTGCCAGGCCACGCCGTCACCGACCAGGTAGTACGCCGGCGCGAACACGGACGCCACGATGGACGCCAGCGACACGTAGCGAAAGAAGAACACGATGATGGCAAACGTGACCAGCGTGGCCAGCGCCAGCAGCGGCTGAAAGGCCAGCAGAACGCCCACCGCCGTCGCCACGCCCTTGCCGCCCTGGAAGCGGAAGAACACCGGGTACAGATGCCCCAGAAACGCCGCCAGCCCCGCCAGCGCCTGCGTGCCCTCGCCCAGACCGTACGCGGGGCCGAACCACTTGACCAACATCACCGGCAACCAGCCCTTGGCGGCGTCGAGCAGCAGCGTGACGATGGCCGCCGGCTTGCTGCCGGAGCGCAGCACGTTGGTGGCGCCCGGATTGCCGCTGCCATAGGTGCGCGGGTCCGACAGGCCCATGGCGCGGCTGACGATGACGGCGAAGCTGAGCGAGCCGATCAGGTAGGCGATCAGCACCGCGACCGCGGACGTGGCATTCATCAAAAATACTCCCAAAACAATAGCTGATTGCGCTGTATTGGCAAGCGCTGGCGGCCTATTTTGTTGTTGAATTCGATCATCGCAGCTTGGCTCCACACATCAAAAAGCCGGACGCAGAGGACGCAGAGATTGCGCAGAGGCCGCAGAAAAAACCAATCAATTTCTTTCGGCTGTTTCTTTTGCGTCCTTCGCGAATCCTTTGCGTCCTTCGCGTCCGGATGTCGGTGAGGTCGATGCACAGAACCCATCGTCACAGCTCGATCGCACACTGCACCGGCCGGGCGCCCAGCACCTGCACGCACACCTGCGGGTCGATGCCGATGAGGTAACCGCGCCGCCCGCCGTTGATGGCGATACGTGGCAGATCGAGCACGGTCTGCTCGATATACACCGGCATGTCGCGCCGCGTGCCGAAGGGCGAGGTGCCGCCCACCAGATAGCCGCTGTGGCGGTTGGCGACTTCGGGCGCGCACGGCTCGACCGACTTGGCGCCGATCTGCCGGGCCAGGTTCTTGGTGCTGACCTTGCGGTTGCCATGCATCAGCACGATCAGCGGCTTGCCGGATTCGTCCTGCATGACGAGTGTCTTGACGACGGCGAAGGGGTCGAAACCCAGCACGTCGGCGCTGTGGGTGGCGCCGCCGTGCTCGACGTACTCGTACGGGTGCTCGGTAAAGGCCACGCCCTGCGCGCTCAGCAGCGCCGTGGCGGGTGTTTCGCTGACGTGCGCCTTCTTGCCCACCCGCCGCTCGCTCAGTTCGCCGGGTCGCGCATCTCGGCGCGGATCGCGTCGCAGGCGGCCAGCACCTCGTCGGACAGCTGCACGCTCCACGCGTCCAGGTCTTCCTCCAGCTGGGTCATCGTGGTCACGCCGATGATGGTGCTGGCCACGCGCCAGCTGCGGTAGCAGAAGGCCAGTGCCAGCTGTGTGGGCGTCAGGCCGTGGTCGCGCGCCAGCTGGTTGTAGCGGCGGGCGGCGGCCAGGGCGCTGTCGCGGCCCCAGCGCTGCGACTTCATGCGCTCGAACAGGCTCATGCGGCCGCGCGCCGCATCGGGGCCGTGAAAGCCCGTGGCGTCGTACTTGCCGGTCAGCAGGCCAAAGCCCAGCGGCGAATAGGCCAGCAGGCCAACCTGCAGGCGGTGGCAGGTTTCGTCCAGCGCGTTGTCGTAGCCGCGGCTGATCAGGCAGTACGGGTTCTGCGTGCTCACGATGCGCGGCAGGCCGTGCTGTTCGGCCAAGCGCACGAATTCGTGCACGCCGTAGGGCGTCTCGTTGGACAGGCCGATGTAACGCACCTTGCCGGCCTTGACCAGCCCGGCCAGCGCCTCCAGCTGCTCGCGGATGGGCGTGCGCGACGTTTCCTGCGCGGGGTTGTAGTACAGGCTGCCGAACGCGGGCACGTGGCGCTCGGGCCAGTGGATCTGATAGAGGTCGATGACGTCGGTCTGCAGGCGCTTGAGGCTGGCGTTGCAACTGGCCTCGATGTCGGCAGCGGTCATGCCCTGCCCTTCGCGCACCCAGGGCATGCCGCGCGACGGGCCGGCCACCTTGCTGGCCAGCACGATCTTCTGGCGCATGCCGGGGCGCGCCGCGAACCAGCGGCCGATGATGGTCTCGGTAGCGCCAAAGGTTTCGGCGCGCGGCGGCACCGAATACATCTCGGCGGTGTCGAAGAAGGTCACGCCGCGCTCGATGGCGCGGTCCATGATGGCGTGGGCGTCGGCCTCCGCGACCTGTTCGCCGAAGGTCATGGTGCCCAGGCAGATGGGCGTGACGCGCAGATCGCTGGCGCCGAGAGAAACGGTTTGCATCGAAGACATGATTGGGGAGCCGTGAGGGAGCACCGAGTGTACGGAAACGGCGCCCCGCGCCGTCCGCCCCGCTGTCGCTCCCGTCAAGCCTGCAGGTAGCGCAGCTGCCCCGGCTCGATGCCCAGTTGCACCGGCGCGCCCGGCACGAACATGGGCAGCCCGGCGTAATGGGGGTGGTCGGTCAGCACCGCCACGTCGCCCACGCGCACACGGTAGCGCGAGAATTCACCCAAGAATTCAGCGCTGTCAACCACGCCGTCGACCCACACGCGCGCGCCATCGGCCGGCTCGCCACGTGCGCCGATGCTGACCTGGTGCGGGCGAAACGCCAGCGTCGCGGGGCCGACGGCGGGCGCTTCGGACGGCCTTGGCAGGCGCAGCGTGCCCAGGCCCGGCGCCTCGAAGTCGAGCGTCTGGCCATCCAGCGCCGCCACCCGCCCTTCCAGCAGGTTGGTGGTGCCCACGAAACCGGCCACGAAACGGTTGGCCGGGTAGTCGTACAGCCGGGCGGCCGAGCCGACCTGCTGCAGCACGCCCTTGTCCAGCACCGCCATGCGGTCGGCGGTGGTCATGGCCTCTTCCTGGTCGTGGGTGACGAACAGCGTGGTCAGGCCCAGCTTGCGCTGCAGGTTCTTCAGCTCCTCGCGCATCTGCACGCGCAGCTGCTTGTCGAGGTTGGACAGCGGCTCGTCCAGCAGCAGCAGCTTGGGCTCGATCACCACGGTGCGCGCCAGCGCCACGCGCTGCTGCTGGCCGCCCGACAGCTGCGCGGGCCGGCGCTGCGCATAGTCCGACAGACCCACCAGCGCCAGCACGTCGCCCACCTTGCGGCGGATGGCATCGCGCGACTCGCGCCGCTCGACCAGGCCAAAGGCCACGTTGTCCCACACCGTCATGTGCGGCCACAGTGCGTAGTTCTGGAACACCATGCCCACGTTGCGCGCGTGCGGCGGCACGCCGGTGATGTCCTTGCCGTCGACCAGCAGCTCGCCGCGCTGGTGCTGGTTGAAGCCGGCGATCAGCCGCAGCAGCGTGGACTTGCCCGAGCCCGAAGGCCCCAGCAGCGCGAAGAACTCGCCCGGCTCGACGCGCAGGTTGACGTCGCGCAGCACCTCGGTGGCGCCGTAGCTCAGGCTGATGTGGCGCGCCTCCAGCGCGACCTTGTGCAGTGCTTGCATGGTGACTCCTCTACACGCGCGCCGACGCCACGGTGGCGCGCGAGCGCTCGACGAAACGGTGCGACAGATACGTGCCCACGGCCACCACCACCACCGCCAGCACGGCCAGCGCGGCGGCCGGGCCTCGCCCGGCGATGCTCTGCATGTAGAGGTAGATGCCGTAGCTCATCGGCGCCTGGCTTTGCGCCGAAGCCAGCAGGATGGTGGCCGACAGCTCGACCGCCGCCGTGATGAAGCTGGTGACAAAGCCCGCGAGCATGCCGCCCATCATCAGCGGCACCATCACGCGGCGAATGGTGCTGGCGCGCGTGGCGCCCAGGCTTTGCGCCGCCTCTTCCAGCGACACGTGCACCTGCTGCAGCGCCGCCATGCACGAACGCAGCGCGTAAGGCAGGCGCCGCACCGCGTAGGCCAGCATGATCAGCACCCAGGTGCTGACCACCGGCGTGTCGGTGAACGGCAGGTTGACGCCCTTGAACAGGCGCAGGTAGCCAATGGCCAACACCAGCCCCGGAATCGCCAGCGCGGCCGAGGCCATGTAGTCGAGCCAGCGGCGCCCCGGCAGGTTGGTGCGCAGGATCAGGTAGGCGATGGCGGTGCCGATCACCACGTCCAGCCCCGCCGCCAGCAGGCAGTACAGCAGCGTGTTGCCCATCATGCCGCGCGCGTCGGTGAACACGGTGGCGTAGTGCTCCAGCGTGTAGGCGTCGGGCAGCACCGAGAAGCTCCACACCTTGGCGAACGACATCAGCAGGATGCCGAAGTGCGGCGCCAGCGTGACGAGCAGCACCCCGATGATCCAGCCATAGGCCAGCACCGATTCCCCCCCCCGACAGGCGCCGGCGCTGCAGCGAATTGCCGCCCTTTTGCAGCGTGGAATAGTCGCGCCCCTTCATCACCCTCGCCGCGAGGCCCAGCGCCAGGACCGAGAACGCAATCATGATCACGCTGATGACGTAGCCCTGCGGGTCGTCAATGCCCACCGACGTGATGCGCAGGTAGGCCTGCGGCGCCAGCATGTTGGTCACGCCCATCACCAGCGGCGTGCCCAGGTCGTCGAACACCTTCACGAACACCAGCGTGGCGCCCGCCAGGTAGCCCGGCATGGCGAGCGGAAAGATCACGCGCCGAAACAGCCGCCAGCCGCGCGCGCCCAGGTTCAGCGCCGACTCTTCCATGGCGCCGTCGATGTTGCGCATGGCGGCGACCAGGTTGAGCAGGATGAAGGGGAAGTAGTGAATGCTCTCGACAAAGGTCACGCCGATCAGCCCGTCCATGATCGGCACCGTGAAGCCGAACCAGTCGTTCAGCAACAGGTTGACCGAGCCGTTGCGGCCAAAAATCAGCTGCATGGCCACCGCGCCGACAAAGGGCGGCATGATCAGCGGCAGCACGCCCAGCGTCTGGATCAACAGCGCACCGCGAAACTCGAAGCGCACCGTCAGGTACGCCAGCGGCACCGCGATCAGCGTCGCCACCGCCACGCTGGCCAGCGACACCCACAGGCTGTTGAGGAAGGACTCGACGAACACCGTCTGCCCGAAGAAGTTGGCAAAGTGGCCCAGTGTGAGCCGGTTGCTCTCGTCAACAAAGGCGGTGTAGATGACCAGCCCGATCGGCACGATCAGAAACGCCAGCAGAAAGGTGGCGATCAGCCCGAAGGCGAGCCAGACGCCCCAGCCGGCGCCGCGGATGCGGGCGCGCGCGGGAGGCAAGGCGGTGGGTGCCGCCGTAAGTGTGGACATGATGGAGACGTGCTTAGGTCAAAAAACTACCGGACGCGAAGGACGCAAAGATCACGCGAAGGACGCAAAAGAAATTCAAAAATTTTGGTTTTACTTTTGCGTTCTTCGCAAATCCTTTGCGTCCTTCGCGTCCGGCTGTTCGGCGTTTCGGCTGTTCGGCTGTTCGGCGTTCAAGGCCTCACTTGGCCAACCCGCGCGCCTCGGTCGCCAGTTGCGTCGCCTTGGCGTAGTTCTCGCGCGCCTTGTTGGCCCACAGCTGCTCCTGGCCCGACAGCTGCTTGGACACTTCCACGTCGCGCCGGCTCTTGCGGAACAGTTCCAGGAACTGCTCGTTCTTCACGTTCTCGGCGCCCACCAGCGGCGTATAGGCCAGGCTGCGCGCCTGGCGGACCAGGTCGCTGCCGCGCGCATTGGGCTTGGCTTTCAGCGCTTTTTCAGCCTCTTGAATCGCCTTGGTCGCGCCCTGCAACTCCTTCAGGCGAAAGGTCACCATCTGGTCAAACAGGCTGGTGACGACCTGGTAGCGCGCCTCGGACAGGATGGCGTCGAACTGCACCTTGGCGCGCTTGGCCACTTCCTGCGGATCGGGGTAGCCGGCCGGCGCCTTGAGCTGGCTGTAAGGCAGGATCGGCAGGCGGCTGATCTTGGGATCGAACAGCAGTTGCTGGCCTTCGGTGGACATGCTGAAGGCCATGAACTTCTTGGCCTCTTCCGGGTTCTTGCCGCCGGCGATGAGCGCGATGTTGGCCGGCACCACCGAGGTCATGCTGGGGTAGACGAAGTCAACCGGAAAGCCCGAGAACTTGCCGGCCAGGCCAAAGAAGTCGATCACGATCCCGATGCCGTACTGGCCGTTGTTCACGCCGTCCGGCACCGCGAAACTGCGGTCGGTGACGGCCGCGGCGTTGCCCATCATCTCCAGCAGCTGCGCCCAGCCCTTGTCCCAGCCTTCGCCTTGCAAAATGGTTTCGACCGTGAGCTGCGTGGTGCCCGAGCGCGAGGGCGACGAGATGGCGACGTGGCCGAAGTATTCCGGCCTGGTCAGGTCCTTCCACTCTTTCGGCGCGGGCAGCTTGTTGGCCGACAGGTAGCGCGTGTTCCACATGATGCCGTAGCCGGCCAGCGCCTGGCCGTAGTACAGCCCATCGGGGTCGTTCAGCGGGTAGTTGCCGATCTTGGCCGGCGCGGCGGCATTCTTCGTTTCCGGCGCGGGTTGCAGCAGCTTGTTGCGCGCCAGCACCTCGAAGGCGTCGGGCGCCGACGCCCACATGATGTCGGGCCGCTGGCCGGCCGGCAGCTCGCGTACGTAGGCGATGCCGGCCACGGTGTTCTTGTTCAGGATCTCGACCTTGATGCCGGGGTTCTTGGCCTCGAACGCCTTCTGGTAGGCGGTGGTCAACTCCTTGGGGAAGGAAGTCAGCACGGTCACGGTGCCTGCCTGGGCCAGTGCGGACGTGGCCAGCATGACGGCGGGCACGGCAAGTCGGTAAAGGCGCATGGGTAACGGTCTCCTGCAAGGATGGCCGGGCAGACGCCCGGGCCGGACAAATCCAACGCACACCAGCACGGCGTGCGCAGGGCTGCGCGTCATTGTTCCCGATGCGCGCCATCGGTGGCACGGGGTTAACCCCCCCGCGCCGGTCGCGCCCGCGTCAGGCGCTCTGCTGGCGGGCGCGCTCCTCTTCCTGCAGGCGCAGCACGCGGCGCTGCACCTTGCCGGTGGTGGTCATGGGCAACTGGTCGATGAACTCGATTTCCTTGGGGTATTCATAGGGCGCCAGCTGCCCCTTGACGTGCTCTTGCAGCGCCGCCACCAGCTCGCGATCAAATTCGCCTGCAGCGCCCGACTTTGCTGCGCGAGCAGCTATGAATTCAGGAGTCAGCACCACATACGCCTTGACCAGCGCGCCGCGCGCCGCGTCGGGCTTGGGCACCACGGCGCAGTTGGCCACCGCCGCGTGCTTGACCAGGCAGTTCTCGATCTCGCCGGGGCCGATGCGGTAGCCGGCCGCCTTGAACACGTCGTCGGCACGGCCCTGGTACCACAGGTAGCCTTCGGCGTCGCGCACGGCCAGGTCGCCCGTGCGCCACCAGTCGCCGGTGAACTTGGCGCGCGTCGCGGCATCGTTGCCCCAGTAGCCCAGGAAGAAGATCGGATCGGGGTCGCCATGGAGGTTGGTGCGGCGGATCGCCACCTCGCCCGGCGTGCCGACCGGGCATTCGTGGCCCTCGTCGTCGATCACGGCGACCAGGTGGCCGGGATAGCCGCGCCCCATGCTACCCGGCCGCGCCGGCCAGCCCACCACGGATCGATCCAGCGCCCTCAACCCGCCGCCGGGCCGCCCCAAGGCGGGTTGGGCCCCCTCGGGGGGCAGCGCAGCAACGTCAGTGCGGAGCATGGGGGCCACGTTCATGGCGCAGTTGCCGACGATGTAGTTCACCTCGGTCTGGCCGAACATCTCGTTGACGACCACGCCCAGCTCATCGCGGCAGTAGGCGAAGACGGCGTCGCCCACCGCTTCGCCAGCGCTCATCAGGCCCTCCAGGTGCAGGCGGTAGCGCTCGCGCGGGCGCGGCACCGCCTTCATCATGGCCTTCAGCGCGGTGGGGAACAGAAAGCTGTGCGTGACCCGGTGGACGTGCAGGATCTCGAACGCCAGTTCGGGACTGAAGCGGGCGTTGCAGGCCACGATGGGACGGCCGAAGTACAGCGTGGGCAGCAGCGCGTCCCACAGGCCGCCGGTCCAAGCCCAGTCTGCCGGACTCCAGAAGACGCTTTGCGTCTTTCTTTCATCTGGCAGACTGGGCTTTGCCCGCGATGTGCCCGCCCCCTCCCCCGCCCTCCCCCGCGCGGCGGAGGGAGTACCGTTCAGAGGACACGTTTCGCCCGGATCGAACCCGAACCAGTTCTGGCTGCAGACGAAGCCCGGCAGGTTGCCGATCATGGCGCGGTGCGGCACCAGTGCGCCCTTGGGCGGGCCGGTGGTGCCGCTGGTGTAGATGAGGACGGCGGGGTCGTCGGCCAGCGTGTCGACGGGTGCGAAGCGCGCGGCGGCGCTGCCCAGCAAGGCGTGCCAGTCGTGGTCGGCGCGCGCGGCGGCAGCGCCCAGGCCGACCACCGTTTCGAGCGACGGGCATTCGGCGCGCACCGACAGCAGCGCGTCGATCGACGCCTCGTCGCACAAGGCCAGCCGGGCTGCGGCGTCCTGGATGCGGTAGGCCAGCGCCTCGGGGCCGAACAGCTGCGACAGCGGCATGGCGATGGCGCCCATCTGCAGCACCGCCATGTAGGCCACGGCCGTTTCAAAGCGCTGCGGCATGACGATGGCAACCCGGTCGCCGCGCCCCACGCCCAGTCGCGCCAGCGCGGCGGACAGGCGGTCGGCCTGCGCCTGCAGCTCGGCATAAGAATGATTTCGGCCGCCAGCGCCCGGCTGGTGCTCGATGACAGCTATTCTTTTGGAAGCATCCGGCGTCTGCGCCCAGCGCCGGCTGCACACCTGCGCGACGTTGAAATGGCGCGGCACCTGCCAGCGAAAGCCGGCCTGCATGGCACTGTAGTGATCGTCTGGCGTGTCGCCCTTCGGACGCTGTGGCATGGCCTGTCTCCTCAATAATCTCGGCCAATGTACCAAGCCCAACGCCCTTCGCGCAGCGAGTTTCTCCCGATCCGTCTGCACCGCTACCACGTTCGCCTGTGGGGCAATCCGGCCGCAGAGCCGCTGGTGCTGGTGCATGGCTGGATGGACGTGGCCGCCAGCTACCAGTTCATGGTGGATGCGCTGTCGCCCGGCTTTTTCGACCAGCGCTTCATCATCGCGCCCGACTGGCGCGGCTTCGGCCATTCCACCGGGCCGGCGTGCGACCACTACAGCTTTCCCGACTACATGGGCGATCTGGAATGGCTGCTCGACCACTACGCGCCCGGCCGCGCGGTCGACCTGGTGGGCCACAGCATGGGCGGCAACATCGCCATGATGTACGCCGGCGCGCGGCCCGAGCGCATCCGCCGCCTGGTCAACCTGGAGGGCTTTGGCATGCCGGCCACCCGGCCCGCGCAGGCACCGGCGCGGGCGGCCAAGTGGCTGGACGAGATCAAGTCGCTGCACCGTGGCGACATTGCGCTGAAGACCTACGACAGCGCCGAAGGCGTGGCCGCGCGCCTGATGAAGACCAACCAGCGTCTGCCGCAAGACAAGGCCGACTGGCTGGCGCGCCAGTGGGCCGCGCCGCGCACGCAAGCCGACGGCAGCACGCGCTGGGAAATCCTGGGTGACGCGGCGCACCGCATCATCAATGCGCAGCTGTTTCGGGTGGACGAGCAGCTGGCGCTGTACGCCGCCATCACCGCGCCCACGCTGATGGTGGAAGCCAGCGACGACAGCCTGGCCGGCTGGTGGGGCCAGCGCTTCACGCGGGCCGAGTTCCACGAGCGGCTGAAGGCCGTGCCCGACGTGCGGCGCGAGGTGATCGCCGACGCCGGCCACATGCTGCACCACGACCAGCCGCAGGCGCTGGCCGGATGGGTCGAAAACTTCCTGACCGCGACCTGACCTGGCGCCGCTCGGCGCGCAGGTTTTCGATGTGGATTTCACGGATCGGCAAGCCGGGTATCCGGAGTTACGCTTTGTCACCAGAAAGGAAGCGATCGCGCCCGGGGGGCAGTCCCCATGCGGCGCGACGGACGAGGCGAACCCATGATCTGGCAACAAATCTACAACCCCACGGGCAGCATGGTGCTGTCCACCCTGCTGGCGGCCATACCGGTCGTGGTGATGCTGGTGGGCCTCGGCTTTTTGCACATGAAGGCGCACCTGGCGGCGGGCGCCGGCCTGGTGGCGGCGCTCGTCATCGCGGTCTTCGTGTACGGCATGCCGGGCGCCATGGCCGGCAAGGCCGCGTTGCTGGGCGGGCTGACGGGCCTGCTGCCCATTGGCTGGATCGTGCTCAACATCATCTTTTTGCACCAGCTGACGGAGCAGAACGGCAGCTTCAAGATCCTGCAGGACTCGATTGCCGGCATCACGGAAGACCGGCGTCTGCAACTGCTGCTGATCGCGTTCTCGTTCGGCGCGTTCTTTGAAGGCGCGGCCGGCTTCGGCACGCCGGTGGCGGTGACGGCGGCGGCGCTGATCGGCCTGGGCTTCTCGCCGCTGGCGGCGTCGGGCCTTTCGCTGATCGCCAACACGGCGCCGGTGGCTTATGGCGCGCTGGGCACGCCCATCATCACGCTGGCGGCCGTGCACGGCTACGACGTGCACGCCGTGTCGGCCATGGTGGGGCGGCAGTTGCCCTTCTTCTCGCTGCTGGTGCCTTTCTGGTTGATCTGGGCCTTTGCCGGCCGCAAGGCGATGATGGAAATCTGGCCCGCCATTCTGGTGACGGGCGTGTCGTTTGCCATTCCGCAGTTCCTGGTGTCCAACTACATGGGGCCGGAGCTGGTGGACGTGATTGCCGCGTTGTGCTCCATGACGGCGCTGGTGCTGTTCCTGCGCGTGTGGAAGCCCGCCACGATCTGGCGCAGCGTGTCGCTGAAAGGGCATGAGGCCGATGGCGGGCAGGGCGGACCGGTAACGGCGCCTGTGAAGCACCCGCGCGATGCGGTGATCCGCGCCTGGATGCCGTGGGTGTTTCTCACCGTGTTCGTGTTCATCTGGGGCCTGCCGGCGGTCAAGGCCTGGCTGAACGGCTTCTTTGCGCCCAAGTTCCCGATCGATGGCTTGCACAACCTGATCGAGAAGATGCCGCCCGTGGTGCCCAAGCCCACCAAGGAAGGCGCGGTCTACACGCTGGGCCTGCTGTCGGCCACCGGCACGGGCATTTTGCTGGCCGCCATCGTGGGCGGGCTGTACGCGCGCTACTCGTTCGGCCAGATCGTGGCCACCTACGGCCGCACGCTGAACCTGGTGAAGTGGTCGCTGCTGACCATCGTGCTCATGCTGGCGCTGGGCACGCTTACCCGCTATTCGGGCACCGACACCACGCTGGGCCTGGCCTTTGCCGGCACGGGCGTGCTGTACCCTTTCTTCGGCACGCTGATGGGCTGGCTGGGCGTGGCGCTCACGGGCTCCGACACCGCCTCCAACGTGCTGTTTGGCGGCATGCAGAAGGTGGCGGCCGAGCAGCTGGGCCTGTCGCCCACCCTGATGGGCGCCGCCAACTCTTCAGGCGGCGTGATGGGCAAGATGATCGACGCGCAGTCCATCGTGGTGGCCTCCACCGCCACGCGCTGGTTCGACCATGAGGGCGACATCCTGCGCTACGTGTTCTTCCACTCGATCGCGCTGGCCAGCCTGGTGGGCATTCTGGTCACGTTGCAGGCTTATGTGCCGCCGTTTACCAGCATGGTGGTCAAGTGACGCTCCCCCTGTGGCGCTGACGCGCCTTCCCCCAAAGGGGGACGACGCGGGTCGCCGGGGGGACCCCGGCTCGCGCGCCCCCCGGATGGCCTGCTCCGCGGCCTTCGGATGATTCGCAAAAAGACCGCCCCGGCGGTCTTTTTCATGGGCACGTGCAGGCGCGGGCGCGCATGAGAAAATTCACCCTTTGGGGCGCTGCCGCGCCCTCACTTTTTTTGAAGCACCATGGAAGCAGAACACATCAATCACATTGGCAGCCAGATCGAGGATCTCACCGCTCGCACCGCCGAGCTACGGGGGTATCTTTGACTACGATGGCAAGGCCGAACGCCTGCGCACGGTAAACGCCGCGCTGGAAGACCCGGCGGTCTGGAACGACCCCAAGAAGGCCCAGGAGCTGGGCAAGGAAAAGAAGGCGCTCGACGGCGTGGTGGTCACGCTGGACGACCTGACGCGCAACCTGTCTGACAACGCCGAGTTGTTCGAGATGAGCTGCGACGAGGACGACGAGGCCGGCCTGCAGGCCATCGCCGACGACGTGGCGGAGCTGGAAAAGGTGGTCGAGGAACTGGAGTTCCGCCGCATGTTCAACCAGCCGGCCGACCCCAACAACTGTTTCCTCGACATCCAGGCCGGCGCCGGCGGCACCGAAGCGCAGGACTGGGCCAGCATGCTGCTGCGCCAATACCTGCGCTACGCCGAACGCAAGGGCTTCAGCACCGCCATCGAGGACGAAACCCCCGGCGACACCGCGGGCATCAAGGGCGCCACGGTCAAGATCGAGGGCGAATACGCCTACGGCCTGCTGCGCACCGAAACCGGCGTTCACCGTCTGGTGCGCAAGTCGCCGTTCGACTCGTCCGGCGGGCGCCACACCAGCTTTGCCAGCGTGTTCGTCTACCCCGAGATCGACGACTCGATCGAGATCGACATCAACCCCGCCGACGTGCGCGTCGACACCTACCGTGCGTCGGGCGCCGGCGGCCAGCACATCAACAAGACCGATTCGGCCGTGCGCCTGACCCACATTCCCACCGGCATCGTGGTGCAATGCCAGGACAGCCGCAGCCAGCACAGCAACCGCGACATGGCCTGGCAGCGCCTGCGCAGCCGCCTGTACGACCACGAGATGCGCAAGCGCCTCGACGAGCAGCAGAAACTGGAAGACAGCAAGACCGACGTCGGCTGGGGCCACCAGATCCGCAGCTACGTGCTGGACAACAGCCGCATCAAGGACCTGCGCACCAACGTCGAGATCAGCAACACGCAGAAAGTACTCGACGGCGACCTGGACGCCTTCATCGAGGCCAGCCTGAAGCAAGGCGTCTGATTTCAGGTGTTTTCGGCTGCCAGCGCTTGTCCATCAAGCGAGGTATGCTATTAGTTTTGAAGTAAAGAGGATCAAGCCATGCGAGAAGGACAATCCGCCGTCACCCGCCGCCTTGACTACGCCCCGCCCGCGTTCTGGATCGATTCGGTCGATCTGACGTTCGACCTGGATCCCGCCAAGACCCGCGTCCTGAACCGGATGACGCTGCGCCGCAACCCCGACGTGGCGCCGCAGCCGCTGCGCCTGCATGGCGACGAACTGAACCTGTCGCGCGTGTTGCTGGCCGGGCAGGGCTGCAGCTTCCGTATGGATGGCGAGACGCTGGTGCTGGAGAACCTGCCCGAAGGCACGACGCCGTTCGAGCTGGAAATCTTCACCACCTGCTACCCCGAAAAAAACAGCAAGCTCATGGGCCTGTTCATGAGCGACGGCGACTTCTTCACCCAGTGCGAGGCCGAAGGATTTCGCCGCATCACCTACTTCCTCGACCGGCCGGACGTGATGACCAGCTACACCGTCACGCTGCGCGCCGACAAGGCCCGCTACCCGGTGCTGCTGTCCAACGGCAACCTGGTCGACGAAGGCGACCTGCCCGATGGCCGCCACTTCGCCAAGTGGCACGACCCGCACAAGAAGCCCAGCTACCTGTTCGCCCTGGTGGCCGGCCGTCTGGTGGCGCGCGAGCAGCGCATCACCACGCGCAGCGGCAGCGACCACCTGCTGCAGGTCTACGTGCGTCCGGGCGACCTGGACAAGACCGAGCACGCGATGAATTCGCTGATCCATTCGGTGCTGTGGGACGAGGCGCGCTTCGGCCTGCCGCTGGACCTGGAGCGCTTCATGGTGGTGGCCACCAGCGACTTCAATGCCGGCGCGATGGAGAACAAGGGCCTGAACATCTTCAACACCAAGTACGTGCTGGCCAAGCCCTCGACGGCGACCGACGGCGACTACGACGCGGTAGAAAGCGTGATCGGCCACGAGTACTTCCACAACTGGACGGGCAACCGCGTCACCTGCCGCGACTGGTTCCAGCTGTCGCTGAAGGAAGGCCTCACCGTCTTCCGCGACCAGGAGTTCAGCATGGACCTGGCCGGCACGCCCAGCGCGCGCGCCGTCAAGCGCATCGAGCACGTCATCGACCTGCGCAGCGCGCAGTTCCCCGAAGACGCCGGTCCCATGGCGCACCCGGTACGGCCCGACGAGTACCTGGAGATCAGCAATTTCTACACCGACACGGTGTACGAAAAAGGCGCCGAAGTGGTGCGCATGTACCAGACGCTGGTGGGCCGCGAGGGCTTTCGCGCGGGCATGGACCTGTACTTCAAGCGCCACGACGGCCAGGCCGTCACCTGCGACGACTTCGCGCAGGCCATGGCCGACGCCAACCCGGACAGCGATCTGGCGCGCCTGCTGCCGCAGTTCAAGCGCTGGTACAGCCAGGCCGGCACGCCGGTGGTCAAGGCCGAAGGCTGTTACGACGCTGCCGCCCGCACCTACACGCTGAAGCTGTCGCAAAGCTGCCCCGCGACGCCGGGCCAGCCGCACAAGCAGCCCTTTGTCATCCCGGTGCGCATGGGCCTGGTCGGGCCTGATGGGCGCGACCAGCCGCTGCAGCTCGACAGCGGGGGCAGCCCCGTGCAGGGCAGCCACACCGTGGTGCTGACCGAGCCTGAGACGACGCTGACCTTGGTCCACGTCGACGCCGAGCCGGTGCCGTCGCTGCTGCGCGGCTTCTCGGCGCCGGTCGAGCTGGACATTGACCTGACCCCCCGCGCAGCTGATGCACCTGATGGCGCACGACAGCGACCCGTTCAACCGCTGGGAAGCCGCCCAGCAACTGGGCCTGCGCATCGCCATCGAGCACATCGAACGCGAAGGCGATGGCTGTCGTCAGCAGCCGCTGGGCGATGACTTCATCGACGCGCTGCGTGCGGTGCTGCGCAACCCGCAACTCGACGCCGCCTTCAAGGCGCTGGTGCTGACGCTGCCCGAAGAAGACTACATTGCCGAGCAGCTCGACCACGTGGACCCGCAGCGCATTCATGCCGTCTGCAACGCCATGGAAGAACAGCTGGCCACCGCGCTGCACACCGACTGGCAGCAAGCCTATGAGCAATGCCGCGACACCGGCGCGTTCACGCCCGATCCGGTGTCGGCCGGCCGCCGCGCGCTGGCGGGCCTGGCGCTGCACATGCTGGTGCTGGCCGCGCGCCACGACCGCAACGCCGTGTGGCCCGGCAAGGCCTACCAGCGCGTGAAGGACGCCGGCAACATGACCGACCGCCTGAACGCGCTGGAAGCGCTGGTCTATGCCGACCACCCGCTGGCCGCGCCCGCGCTGGCGCATTTTTACCAGCTGTTCCGGCACGAGCCGCTGGCGCTCGACAAGTGGTTTGCCCTGCAGGCGTCCGCGCCCGACCGCGGCGGCAACATCCTGCCGCTGGTGCGCCAGCTGATGAAGCACCCCGACTTCAGCGTGCGCAACCCCAACCGCGCACGCAGCGTGCTGTCCAGCTTCTGCCACGGCAACCCGGCGGGCTTTCACCGCCGCGATGCGTCGGGCTACGTGTTCTGGGCCGACCGCGTGCTCGAACTCGACGGCATGAACCCGCAGGTCGCCTCGCGCCTGGCCCGCGCCATGGACTCGTGGGCCCAGCTGGCCGAGCCCTACCGCAGCGCCGCGCGCGAAGCCATCGAGCGCGTGGCCGCGCGCGCCGACCTCAGCAACGACGTGCGTGAAGTCATCGCACGCGCGCTGGCGCCGCACGACGCCGTTGCCGAGCCGCAGGCGGCCGACGGCGCCGAGGCGCGCACCGCCCCCCACCCCCGATACCGAACCCAAGGCATCCGCATGAGCACCCGCATCTCCCTCACCCGCTATCTGGTCGAAAAACAACGCGTCGACGGCCACATCCCTTCGCAGCTGCGCCTGCTGCTCGAAGTCGTCGCCCGCGCCTGCAAGAGCATCAGCCATGCCGTCAACAAGGGCGCGCTTGGCGGCGTGCTGGGCTCGGCGGGCAGCGAAAATGTGCAGGGCGAAGTGCAGAAGAAGCTGGACATCATCGCCAACGAAGTGCTGATCGAGGCCAACGAATGGGGCGGCCACCTGGCGGCCATGGCCAGCGAGGAAATGGACAGCATCTACCTGGTGCCCAACCGCTACCCGCGCGGCGAATACCTGCTGCTGATGGACCCGCTCGACGGCTCCAGCAACATCGAGGTCAACGTCAGCATCGGCACCATCTTC
This sequence comes from Ottowia sp. SB7-C50, assembly GCF_033110285.1. Classification (NCBI taxonomy): domain Bacteria; kingdom Pseudomonadati; phylum Pseudomonadota; class Betaproteobacteria; order Burkholderiales; family Comamonadaceae; genus Ottowia; species Ottowia sp. SB7-C50. The sequence continues at coordinate 1,595,005 of NZ_CP136995.1, read as the reverse complement.
AGCGTCCTCAAGATGCCCGAAGGCGACCGCGGCGTGGAGGAAGGCGACTTCCTGCAACCTGGCAAGTGCCAGGTGGCCGCAGGCTATTGCGTCTATGGGCCGCAAACCACGCTGGTGCTCACGGTGGGCGACGGCGTTGCCATGTTCACGCTGGACCGCGAGATGGGCAGCTTCGTGCTGACGCAGGACAAGGTGGAAATTCCGGCCGACACCAAGGAATTCGCCATCAACATGAGCAACATGCGCCACTGGGACGCGCCGGTCAAGCGCTACATCGACGAATGCCTGCAGGGCAAGGAAGGCCCGCGCGGCAAGGACTTCAACATGCGCTGGGTGGCCAGCATGGTGGCCGACGTGCACCGCATCCTGACGCGCGGCGGCATCTTCATGTACCCGTGGGACAAGCGCGAGCCCAACAAGCCCGGCAAGCTGCGCCTGATGTACGAGGCCAATCCGATGTCCTGGCTGGTCGAGCAGGCCGGCGGCGCGGCCACCAACGGCCACCAGCGCATCCTGGACGTGCAGCCGCAGCAGTTGCATGAGCGCGTGAGCGTCATCCTCGGCAGCAAGAACGAGGTGGAGCGCGTGACGCAATACCACCAGGAAGCGGCCCCGGCGGCCTGACGCGCGCTGCACGCCAAGAGGCCGGTACACGCCACGTGTGCCGGCTTTTTTGTTTCTGCAAGCACACCACCGCCCGTGGCGCCCGGCTTGATGGCGCACAAGCCGGCGCGCCCCGCCATCGTGTAAAACACGCGGCGGAGGAGACACCATGAGCCAGAACGAATCGCGCACCCGCCTGCTGCGCAGCTTGCGCGAAACCGCCAACCGCTTCGACGCCGATTCGGCCGCGCGCAAGCGCGACGCACTCGCGCGCCTGGCCAAGCTGCCGCTGGTGGCCGATGCCGCGCTGGCGGACTACGCTGACACCTTGCTGTTCATCGCCGCGCATCCGCCCGACGCCGACACGTTGAAGCAGGTCGAAGCCGAATTCAGGCGCCTGGCCGCCTTGCTGAAGTCCAGGCGCGGCAAGCACCCCGCCGCGCTGGCCGACCGCGGCCTGCCGTGGGTCGACACGGTGACGCGCTTCACGCACGACTGCAACCGCTGGCTGCTGGCCCACCCGCATTGCCGCGTGCTGCCCGATCGCTACGAGGAGCCGCTGCTCGACCTGAACGCCATCCTCAAGCTCACCCTGCCCAGCCTGGAGCGCAACGAGACCACTGCCAGCCTGGGCAACGACGCCCTGCTCGACGTGCTCAAGGTCAGGCCCGACCAGCGCCTGGCCTTCCTGGTGGCCGAACTCAGCCGCCTGGACGCCCTGCCCTACGTCAAGGACCAGCTGTTCGACGCGCTCGACCTGTACGTGCGCGTGCAGCCCACGTCGGCCGCCTTCAGCAAGGCCTTCAACCGCCTCGCGCTGCGCCAGCCGGTGTACCTGCAGCCCGACCTGCTGCGCAAGTTCGACCCGCTGGCCCTGATGCAGCAGCGTCTGCCCGCGCCGCGCCGGCTGAGCGATGACGAACGCGCCGATGCCATCCGCGTGCTGAAGAACACCATGGCCCTGACCAGCCGCGAGACCGACCCGGCCACCTACCTTGACCCGGCCAACCTGCGCCTTTACGACCTGGAGCGCGGCCTGAGCTGCGCCATCTTCGGCATGACGCCGGATCGCCAGTTGCCGCTGGAAAGCTACGTCGGCTTCACGCTGTTCAAGAACGGCTTTCCGGTGGCGTACGGCGGCTCGTGGATCATGGGCGAGCGCGCCGCCTTCGGCATGAACATCTTCGAGCCGTTCCGCGGCGGCGAATCGGGCTACATGATGTGCCAGGTGCTGCGCACCTACGCGCAGGCGTTTGGCGTGCGCTACTTCGAGGTCGACGCGCACCAGTTCGGGCTGGACAACCCGGACGGCATCGCTTCGGGCGCGTTCTGGTTCTACTTCCGGCACGGTTTCCGGCCGCTGGCGCCCGCTCTGCTGAAGCTGTCGCTACAAGAAAAAGAGCGCATCGACCGGCGCCCCGGCTACCGCAGCCCCGAAAAGACGCTGCTGCGCTTCACCGAAAGCAACGTCGCGCTCAACTTCGGCGGACCGGTGCCGCCGCATCTGTTCGACGTCACGACGCGCGTGACCAAGATGATCGCCGCCGACTACGCTGGCGACCGGCCCCGCGCCGAAGCCGATGGCGTGGCGCGCTTCACCCAGGCAGCCAAACTGGGCACGCGCCTGTCGGCCGACGAACGCCGCGTGCTGGCCGAAGTGGCCCTGATCTGGCACACGCTCAAGGTGGGCGACGCCGACGGCACGCGCCTGCTGGCGCGCATGGTGCGCGCCAAGCCGAAAGACGTGTTTGCCTACCAGAAGCTGCTGCTGGCCTTCTTCGCCAACGGCCGCGTGCGGCACAAGGCCTGACGCCCGCCGTTCAGCGGCGGAACGACGCCCAGTCCACCCCCCACGCGGAAGGTCTGGTACAGCCGCCCGTCGGCGTTGCTGGCGCCGTAATGGCGCGATGCCGAGTGAAAGCAGCCTGACGGGTAGGCCACCATGCGGTTGCAGGCGTAGCCGATGCGGTCGGTCTCGACCCAGCGGCTGCGGTGGCGGGCATCGCGCTCGCACGCGCTCCGCAGCGCGGCCAGCGGCGTGCCCAGGCGCCGCGCGTCGGCGGCGGTGGGCGCGTCCGACAGGCCGGTGCGCTTGTGCCGCCACAGCGAAGTGCCGCAGTCGGCCGGCAGTCCGGGCGTCAGGTACACGACGATGGTGACGTCGTCCTCAGGCCAGTCGGCGTGGATGGCGGGGACTTCGGCCTTCGCACCGCGCGCAAAGCCCTGGTAGAAGACGCCGTTTTCCTCGGCCGGGTCGGTGTCCCAGCGGGTAATGCGCAGGCCCAGCAGGCGCTCCAGCTTTTCCCTGGCGCCGGGCTCGTGGTAGACGCTGGTGCTGCGCCAGCCGGTGACGTGTTCCAGCTCGTGATACGTCGCCGCCCTAGCCGCCCGGTGCACGCGGGCGATGTCGTCATAGAAGCCGTCGCGCGCGAAGACGAAATGCGGGTGCGCCGCTCTCCTCATGGCATGTCCCCTGGTGGTTGTGCGGCAGATGCTACAAGTTGAATAGCTGTCCGTCAATATGGGGCGCGGGGCAACCGCCGATTCAGGCCTTGATACAGGTCAATGCGCCTGCTCCCAGTTGGGGCCGGCGCCGACCTCGGCCAGCAGCGGCACCTTCAGTTCGGCCACGCCGGCCATCAGGCGCGGGATTTCGGCGCGCGCCCAGTCGAGTTCGGCCTGCGGCACCTCGAACACCAGTTCGTCGTGCACCTGCATGATCATCTTGGTGCCGCGCTGCTGGGTGTGCAGCACGTCCTGCACCGCCACCATCGACATCTTGATCAGGTCGGCCGCCGTGCCCTGCATCGGCGCGTTGATGGCGGCGCGCTCGGCGGCGGCGCGGCGCGGGCCGTTGGGGCTGTTGATCTCGGGCAGGATCAGGCGGCGGCCGAACACGGTTTCGACGTAGCCCTTGCTCTTGGCCGACAGACGCGTTTCGTCCATGTAGCGCTTGACGCCGGGGTAGCGTTCGAAATAGCGCTCGATGTAGTTGCGCGCCGCCGTGTTGTCTATCCCCAGGTTGCGCGCCAGGCCGAAGGCACTCATGCCATAGATCAGCCCGAAGTTGATGACCTTGGCGTAGCGCCGCTGTTCGCTGCTGACCTGCGCCACGTCCAGCCCGAACACCTCGGCCGCGGTGGCGCGGTGCACGTCCAGCCCTTCGGTAAAGGCGCGCAGCAGCGCCTCGTCGTCCGACAGGTGGGCCATGATGCGCAGCTCGATCTGGCTGTAGTCGGCGCTGACGATGACGTGTCCCGGCGGCGCGATGAAGGCTTCGCGGATGCGCCGCCCCTCGGCCGTGCGCACCGGAATGTTCTGCAGGTTGGGGTCGGTGCTGGACAGGCGCCCCGTCACCGCCACCGCCTGCCCGTAGTGCGTGTGCACGCGGCCATTCGCGTCCAGCAATTGCGGCAGCTTGTCGGTGTAGGTGCCCTTCAGCTTGGACAGGCCCCGGTGCTCCAGGATGCGCGCGGGCAGCGGGTAGTCCTCGGCCAGTTTCTCCAGCACTTCCTCGTCGGTGCTGGGCGCGCCGGTGGCGGTCTTCTTGACCACCGGCAGGCCGAGCTTGTTGAAGAAGATGTCGCCGATCTGCTTGGGACTGCCCAGGTTGAAGGGCTGGCCGGCCAGTTCGTGCGCCTCCTGCTCCAGCGCCAGGATGCGCTGGCCCAGCTCGTGGCTTTGCTGGCGCAGCAGGTCGGCGTCGATCAGCACGCCCTGGCGCTCGATCTGGAACAGCACCTCGCTGACGGCCATCTCCAGCTCGTAGATGCGCCGCAGGCCGGGCTCGCGCGCCACGCGCGGCCACAGCGTCCCGTGCAGGTCCAGCGTCTGGTCGGAGTCCTCGCACGAATAGGCCGCTGCCTTGTCCACGGCGACCTGCGCAAAGGAAATCTGGTGCGCGCCCTTGCCGCACAGGTCTTCGTACTGGATGCCCGTGCGGCCCAGATGGCGGTCGGCCAGGCTGGCCAGGTTGTGCGGGCGGTGCACTTCGAGCACGTAGCTCTGCAGCATGGTGTCGTGCGCGTAGCCGGCCACGTCGATGCCGTGGTTGGCGAACACGTGGCGGTCGTATTTCACGTGCTGGCCCAGCTTCTTCCTGGCCGGGTCTTGCAGCCAGGGGCGCAGGCGCTCCAGCACGTCCTGCAGCGGCAGTTGCGGCGGCGCGTCGGGCCCCTCGTGCATCAGCGGGATGTAGGCCGCCTCGCCGGGTTTGACGCTGAACGAGAGGCCCACGATGCGCGCCTGCATCTCGTCGATGGACGTGGTTTCGGTGTCCAGCGCGGTCAGCTCGGCGGCGTCGATGCGCGCCAGCCAGCGGTCGAACGCCGGCCAGTCGAGGATGGTTTCGTACGTCAGTTCGCCGCTGACCTGCGACGCCGCCGGCGCGTCGGCAAACAGGTCGTCCACCGGTGCCGCCACGGCGGCCTTGCGCGCCGGCTTGGCGCGCGCGCCGGCGCCTTCGCCCAGAAGGGACTTGGCCAGTGTCCTGAAGCCGAATTTCTCGTAAAACTCGGCCAGTGCGCTGGTCTGCTGTGGGCGGGCAGCTATCGAATCAAGAGCAGGCAGGCCCTCGACGTGCCCGCCCAGGTCGCAGTCGGTGCGGATGCGCAGCAAATCGCGCCCGGTGGGCAGCCAGTCCAGCGCCTTGCGCAGGTTGTCGCCCGCGGCGCCCTTGATCTGCGCGGCGTTGGCCACGATGGCGTCGAGCGAGCCGTGTTCGCCCAGCCATTTGGCGGCCGTCTTGGGGCCGACCTTGTCGACGCCCGGCACGTTGTCGATGGCGTCGCCCAGCAGCACCTGGTAGTCCAGCATCTGGTCGGGCCGCACGCCAAATTCGGCCAGCACGCCGGCTTCGTCGCGGCGCTTGCCGCTCATGGTGTCGATGATCTGGATGCGTGGCGTGACCAGCTGCGCCAGGTCCTTGTCGCCGCTCGAAATCACCACGTCCACGCCCTGCGCCGCCGCCACGTGCGCCAGCGTGCCGATGACGTCGTCGGCCTCCACCCCCGGCACGGCCAGCACCGTCCAGCCCAGCAGCCGCACCACTTCGTGGATCGGCTCGATCTGGCTGCGCAGGTCGTCGGGCATGGGCGCGCGGTGCGCCTTGTAGTCGGGGTACAGGTCGTCGCGGAAGGTCTTGCCGGGCGCGTCGAACACGCAGGCGACGTAGGGCGCGTCGGGATAGTCCTTGCGCAGCGCGCCCAGCATGTTGACCATGCCGCGGATGGCGCCCGTGGGCTGGCTGGCCGGATCGGCCGGGTCGGCGCGCAGGTCGGGCATGGCGTGGAAGGCGCGATACAGGTAGCTGGACCCGTCAACCAGCAGCAGGCGCGGCGCGGTCGCGCCGTCGGGCGCGGGGGGTGTCTCGGTCATCCCGGCATTGTGCACGGCGGCCCAGCGCCCCAGGTGGCCGCCGCCTAGAATACGGCCATGCATTTCATCTCTGGTTTCAAGGCCCTCATCGCCGCGTGCGGCCTGGCGTTGCTGGCCCCGCTGGTGCTGGCGCAGCCCGCCCCGGCCCCCGCCGGCAGTCTGGCGCGCGACGAGCCGGTGCTGGACCGCCGCACCCAGCGGGTCGAGCACATCCAGCACGAAGACGCCGGCAGCCGCGTCGACGAAGTGCGTGTGGGCGGCGAAACCCGCAGCATCACCGTCAAGCCCAAGGCCGGCGTGCCGGCCTACGACGTGCAGCCGGCCGACGCCAGCGGCGCCGGCAACCGCGAAGCCGCCCCCGGCGGCGCGGGCCGTCGCGTCTGGAAATTGCATCAATTCTGATAGCGCTCTGCGCAGGCTGGACAAGCGCTCCATGGCGGTTTACACCGAAGTTTCTGAAGATCAGGCACGCGCGTTGCTGCAATCGCTGGGCGTGGGCGAGCTGACGGCGCTGCGCGGCATTGAAGGCGGCATCGAGAACACCAACTACTTCGCCACCACCGACCGGGGCGAATGGGTGCTGACCCTGTTCGAGCGGCTAACGCACGCGCAGTTGCCCTTCTACCTGCACCTGATGAAGCACCTGGCCGAGCACGGCGTGCCGGTGCCCGACCCGCAGGCCAAGGCCGAAGGCGTGCGCGTGGGCCCGGGTGAGGACGACATCCTGCACACGCTGTGCGGCAAGCCTGCCGCCGTGGTCAACCGCCTGCGCGGCAAGAGCGAGCTGGCCCCCGGCCCCGCGCACTGCGCCGCGGTGGGCGACATGCTGGCGCGCGCGCACCTGGCGGCACGCGATTACGACCGCCACCAGCCCAACCTGCGCGGACTGGCGTGGTGGAACGCCACCGTGCCGGTGGTGCTGCCGCACCTCGAGGACGAGCAGGCCGCGCTGATCCGTGCCGAACTGGCCTACCAGAACCACGTTGCCGCCAGCAGCGCCTATGCCGCGCTGCCGCGCGGCGCGGTGCATGCCGACCTGTTCCGCGACAACGTGATGTTCGAGGGGTCGGCCGACCAACCCGTGCTGAGCGGCTTTTTCGACTGGTATTTCGCCGGCGTCGACACCTGGCTGTTCGACCTGGCGGTGGCCGTCAACGACTGGGCCATCGACCTGCCCACCGGCGCCACGGACGACGCGCGCACGCAGGCGCTGCTCGGCGCCTATCAGGCCGTGCGCCCGCTGACCGATGCCGAACGCCGCCTGTGGCCGGCCATGCTGCGCGCGGGTGCGCTGCGCTTCTGGCTGTCGCGCCTGTGGGACTGGCACCTGCCGCGCGAAGCCAGCATGCTGAAACCCCACGACCCGCGCCACTTCGAACGCGTGCTGCGCCAGCGCATCGCGGCGCCGCTGCACGCATGAAGCTCCAGATTCTTCCCGCCCGCACCGGCGCCCAATGGGTGCGCGAAGGCCTGCGCGCCTTCTTCCGCCAGCCGCTGGCCATGGCCGGCCTGTTCTTCATGTTCATGGCGGCGCTGTCGCTGGCGGCCTTCGTGCCGCTCATCGGCGGCCTGCTGGCCCTGGTGCTGGTGCCAGCGCTCACCGTGGGGCTGATGGCGGCCACGCGCGAGATCGAGGCAGGCAAGTTCCCCATGCCGCTCACGCTGTTCGTCGCGCTGCGCGCCGATGCGCCAGCGCGGCGCCCCATGCTGCTGCTGGGCCTGCTGTACGCCGTGGCCGTGTTGCTGGTGATGGCGGCGTCGGCGCTGATCGATGGCGGCAACTTTGCGCAGCTGTACGTCAACGGCGGCGGCATCACGCCCGAACTGGTGACCGACCCGCAGTTCCGCGTGGCCATGTGGGCCTCTACCCTGCTCTATCTGCCGATTTCCATCGCCTTCTGGCACGCGCCGGCGCTGGTGCACTGGCATGGCGTGACGCCGGTCAAGAGCCTGTTCTTCAGCCTGGTCGCGGTGTTGAAGAATACGCGCGCCTTTCTGCTGTACGGCGCGTTGTGGATGGCGGTGTCGGTCGGCGTCGCCATGGTGCTGCTGGTGATCACGGCCATCTCGGGCAGCGCGGCGGTCGCTTCGGCCGGCCTGCTGCCGGCGGCGCTGATGGTGGCGGCGATGTTCTTCAGCTCGCTCTGGTTCACCTTTCGCGACAGCTTCGCGGTGTCGCCGCCCGACGACTCGCCCTCGCTGCCTGTGTGACCGCGGCTTCCCTGGCGCTCAGGCGCCGGTGGACGGTACGGGCTACGCCAAAGAAGGTATACGTTTTGGCTACCTTTCTTTCACAATGGTAGGCACCAAAAGATGGGCGCGCGGCCTGCGCACCCGGCCCATCGCTCCCGCCTCCCGTGCGCAGCGAAAGGTCGACCATGAAACACGTTGCGCTCATTGCCGTCGTCGCGGCCTGCCTGGCGCCTTTGGCCGCCAGCGCCCAGAACGCCGCAGGCACCGGCCCCGCCATGGAACACGCGCAGGCCGAACTGGCCGCCGACCATTGGCGCACCGCCTTCGACGAATTCGCCGTGCTGGCCGACCAGGGTGATGCCGAAGCCGCGCGCACGGCCTACCAGATGTGGCTGTATGCGCCCCGGTTGTACGGGCAGGTGTTTCCGGCCCGGCTCGATCAGGTGCAGCGCTGGCAGGCACTGTGCGGCTGTGCGGGCGACGCGCGGGTGCGGCGCCCGGCTTTGTCGCCCTCGTCCGGCGAAGCGCGCGGCTGACCGCGCCGCAACTTGCTCAATCCACCACCGTCAGCTTGGCCACCGCCAGTGCCAGCCACTTCACCCCGTGGCGCGGAAAGTAGACCTGCGCGCGTGCATCGTCGCCCGAGCCTTCGGTCGCCTGCACGGTGCCTTCGCCGAACTTGTTGTGAAACACCTTGCAGCCCACGGTGATGCCGTGCGCCGGCTCGGTCTTGCGAGCCGGCAGCGGCGCCGACTTGAACGATTCGGCATGAAATCCGCCACCACCCCAGGCGGGACGGGCGCCATGCGCTATCGAACGTGAAGCATCGGCGTTGGCAAAGCCGCTGCGCTGCGGGGTGATCCACTTCAGCGCGTCTTCGGGCAGTTCTTCCAGGAAGCGGCTGCGGATGTGATAGCGCGTCTGCCCATGCAGCAGGCGCGTCTGCGCGTGGCTCAGGTACAGGCGCTTGCGCGCGCGCGTGATGGCCACGTACATCAGGCGGCGCTCTTCCTCCAGCCCGCTGTGGTCGCTGAGCGAGTTCTCGTGCGGAAACAGCCCTTCTTCCAGCCCGGTGATGAACACGGCGTCAAATTCCAGCCCCTTGCTGGCGTGCACGGTCATCAGCTGTACCGCGTCCTGCCCGGCCTGGGCCTGGTTGTCGCCCGCCTCCAGCGCGGCGTGCGACAGGAAAGCCGCCAGCGGGCTGAGCGTTTCGCCGGTGGCGGCATCGACCAGCGGCGGCGGCACGGGCAGCGGCTCGTTGAGCAGCGGCGCGTCCGGGTCCAGCCCCTGGCTGACGGGCGACTGGGTCAGCTCGGCGGTTTCGTCCACCGGCAGCGCAACCGCATCGCGGCCAAAGCCCTCCTGCGTGACAAAGCTCTCGGCCGCGCTGGCCAGTTCTTCCAGGTTCTCGATGCGGTCGGCGCCTTCGCGGTCGGCGCGGTAATGCTCGATCAGGCCACTGCCGTCCAGCATCTGCTCGATGATCTGGCGCAGCGTCTGGCCGGCGGTCTGCTCGCGCATGACGTCCACCTTGGCCACAAAGGCCGACAGGTTGGCGCCCGCGCGGCCCGGCAGCAGCGTGACCGCGTCGACCAGCGAGGTGCCGGCGGCGCGCGCGGCGTCCTGCAACTGCTCGATGCTGCGCGCACCGATGCCGCGCGGCGGGAAGTTGACCACGCGCAGAAAGCTGGTGTCGTCGCGCGGGTTCTCCAGCAGGCGCAGGTAGGCCAGCGCGTGCTTGATCTCGGCCCGCTCGAAAAAGCGCAGGCCGCCATACACACGGTACGGCACGCCGGCGTTGAACAGCTGCGTCTCGATCACGCGGCTTTGCGCGTTGCTGCGGTACAGCACCGCGACTTCCTTGCGTGCGTAGTCTTCGCCGCGCACCAGTTGCCGCAGTTCGTCGACCACCCATTCGGCTTCGGCAAAATCGCTGGGCGCCTCGTAGATGCGCACCGGCTCGCCCGCGCCCTGCGTGGTGCGCAGGTTCTTGCCCAGGCGGCTCTGGTTGTGGCTGATCAGCTGGTTGGCCGAGTCGAGGATGTTGCTGTGGCTGCGGTAGTTCTGCTCCAGCTTGATCTGGTGGCGCACCCCGAATTCGCGCACGAAGTCGGCCATGTTGCCCACGCGCGCGCCACGAAAGGCGTAGATGCTCTGGTCATCGTCGCCCACCGCCAGGATCGCGCCATGCCCGCCCTCGCCCGGCAGGCCGGCGATCATCTTGATCCACGCGTACTGCAGCCGGTTGGTGTCCTGAAACTCGTCGATCAGGATGTGGCGAAAGCGCCGTCGGTAGTGTTCGCGCACGGCATCGTGGTCGCGCAGCAGCTCGTAGCTGCGCAGCATCAGCTCGCCGAAGTCGACCACCCCCTCGCGCTGGCACTGTTCTTCATACAGCTGGTAGATCTCGACCTTCTTTTGGCTGTCGGCGTCGCGCACCTCCACGTCGGCCGGGCGCAGGCCGTCTTCCTTGCATCCGCTCATGAACCACTGCAACTGCTTGGGCGGAAAGCGCTCTTCATCGACCTGGAACTGCTTGCACAGCCGCTTTATGGCCGACAGCTGGTCCTGCGTGTCGAGGATCTGGAACGCCTGCGGCAGATTCGCCAACTTGTAGTGCGCCCGCAGAAAGCGGTTGCACAACCCATGGAAGGTGCCGATCCACATGCCCCGCGCGTTCAGCGGCAGCATCGCCGTCAGGCGCGTCAGCATCTCCTTGGCGGCCTTGTTGGTGAAGGTGACGGCCAGCACGCCGCCCGGTGACACCTGCCCCGTCTGCAGCAGCCAGGCAATGCGCGTCGTCAGAACGCGCGTCTTGCCCGAACCGGCGCCGGCCAGGATCAGTGCGTGTTCAGGCGGCAGGGTGACGGCGGCGCGTTGTTCGAGGTTGAGGCCGGCCAGCAGCGGTAGGTCGGCGCTGGCGGGCGCATCGTGTATGAGAGGCATCCGGGGATTGTAGGAAGGCCTTCAGGCGGCAAGCCACACGCTCGCACCGATCTCGCTACAATCAATCACCGGGCCCAAGTTTTCTTGGCCCGGTTTTTTTGTGTCCATCACAAAACGCCGGGGCCAAGCCAAGCGCCCATCTTTTCACACCCTGATTGGAGCTTGGAACCATGGAAATCTTCGACTACGACCACATCCTGCTGCTGCCGCGCAAGTGCCGCGTGGAAAGCCGCAGCGAATGCGACGCCAGCGTCGAATTCGGCGGCCGGCGCTTCAAGCTGCCGGTGGTGCCGTCCAACATGAAGACCGTGGTGGACGAAAAAGTCTGCGCCTGGCTGGCCGAGCACGGTTACTTCTACGTGATGCACCGGTTCGACCTGGACAACGTGGCCTTCGTGCGCGACATGAAGGCCAAGGGCCTGTTCGCGTCGATCTCGGTCGGCATCAAGCCAGCCGACCACGACTGCATCGACCAGCTGGCTGCCGAAGGCCTGACGCCGGAATACATCACCATCGACATCGCGCACGGCCACGCCGACAGCGTGCGCGACATGATTCGCCACATCAAGGCCAAGCTGCCCGACAGCTTCGTCATCGCCGGCAACGTGGCCACGCCCGAAGCGGTGATCGACCTGGAGAACTGGGGCGCCGACGCCACCAAGGTGGGCGTGGGTCCGGGCAAGGTCTGCATCACGCGGCTGAAGACAGGTTTTGGCACCGGCGGCTGGCAGCTGTCGGCGCTGAAGTGGTGCGCCCGCGTGGCGACCAAACCCATCGTGGCCGACGGCGGCATTCGCCACCATGGCGACGTGGCCAAGTCGATCCGCTTTGGTGCGACCATGGTGATGATCGGTTCGCTGTTCGCCGGCCACGAAGAATCGCCCGGCCGCACGGTCGAAGTCGACGGCGAGCTGTTCAAGGAGTACTACGGCTCGGCCAGCGACTTCAACAAGGGCGAGTACCGCCACGTCGAAGGCAAGCGCATCCTGGAGCCGATCAAGGGCAAGCTGGCCGACACGCTGGTGGAGATGGAGCAGGACGTGCAAAGCTCCATCAGCTACGCGGGCGGCAAGAAGCTGCTGGACATCCGCAAGGTGAACTACGTCATCCTGGGCGGGGACAACGCGGGTGAGCATCTGTTGATGTGATCTTCAGGCCGATCTGGTCCTGAGCGCTGATCCACCAAGCGCAGAGTGCTATTGTTTTTGAAGCTTCTGGACGTTGCGGCTGACGGGCGCCATCAATCCCGCAGCCGCTCCGCCACAAAGCGCCGCAGCAGCTGCATCACCGGCGCCTCGGTGCGGCCGGCCAGCGTGACGTAGGCGAAGCGCGCGCCGGCGGCCAGCGGCGGCGACAGGCGCAATTCCGCCAATTGCCCGGCATCGATGCCGCTGCGCGCGGCGGCGATCACGCCCAGAAAGATGGCGTCGGTCTGCGCCACCGTATCCAGCAGGCTGCCCACGTCCTCACACACCAACGCGCCCATGCGCGCAGGATCAGCGCGGGGGCCATAGCGTTCCACCAGAATGCGCGCCACCTCGTCCGACAGCGGCGTGGTGGCGACCGGATAGCGCAGCAGGTCGTCGAAGCGAACCGCCGCCTGCCCCGCCAGCGGGTGTGCGGCGCGGCTGACGAAGCCGGCGCGCAGCTCGGTCAGCGGCTCGATCACCAGGTCTGGCGCGGGCGCCATCCGGCGCGCGTCGATCACCAGCGCATCCAGCTCGCGCTGGCGCAGCTGTTGCACCTGCAAGTCGGTCGAGCCCCGTGCAATGACCACGCGCACGTCGGGGTACAGCGGCGCCACGTGCGCCAGCAGCGGCGTCATCAGCAGCGCCCCCCGGGCCTGACCCCAGGCCAACGCGGATCGTGCCCGCCTCGCCCTGGCGCAGCAGTTCGGCGCTGCGCTGGATTTCGGCGGCTTCCAGCGTGATGCGGCGCGCGCGCGCCAGCACGGCCTCGCCCAACGGGGTCAGCGTGCTGCGCTTGCCGGCGCGGTCGATCAGGCGTGCGCCCAGTTCGTCTTCCAGCGTCTGCACGCTGCGGCTGAGCGCCGATTGCGTCAGGTGCAGGCGTTCGGCGGCGCGCGAGAACGAGCCTTCCTCGGCCAGCGCGGTCAGGTGGGCAAGTTGGCGCAGGTTCACGATGAATGAGAATATCTCATAGTAATCTTGATATCAATTCATTTGACACATGCATTGGCGTGCAGGATATTGCAGGTTCCTCGTCTTTCTCACACCCGCCGGAGCCCACGACCATGTCCCTCGACCGCCGCCACCTGTTGCAGTTTGCCGCCGCCAGCCTGGCCACCCTGGCCTTTGGCGCCGCCGCGCAAAGCTACCCGACCAAGCCCGTCACGCTGATGGTGCCCTACCCGCCCGGCGGCCTGTCGGACAACATCGCCCGCCGCGTGAACGTACCGCTGGCCGCTGCCATGGGTCAGCCGGTGATCATCGAGAACCTGGGCGGCGCCAGCGGCTCGATCGCCGCGCAGAAGGTGCTGCATGCGCCGTCCGACGGCTACATGGTGTTCCAGGGCTCGCCCAACGAGCTGATCCTGGCGCCGCTGGCCATCGCGTCGATCAAGTACAAACCCGAGGACTTCCGCCAGATCCACCGCATTGCGCTGGCGCCCATGGCCATCCTGGCGCGCGCTGGCCTGCCGGCCAAGAACGCCGACGAGCTGGCCGCTTACGCCGCCAAGGCCGCCAAGGACGGCAAGCCCATGACCTATGCCAGCGTGGGCGTCGGCTCGTTCTACCACCTGCTGGGCGCCAAGATGAGCAAGGACTTGGGCGTGCCCATGACGCACGTCCCCTACAAGGGCGCGGCCGACGCCATCCGCGACCTGGTGGGCGATCAGGTGGACATCTTCATCACGCCCTACGGCCTGGCGCAGACCGAGTTCATCAAGCAGGGCAAGATGAAGGCCGTGGCCGTGCTGACACCACAGCCCCAGCGCCTGTTGCCGGGCGTGCCCAGCACCGCCGACAGCAAGGCGCTGAAGAACTTCCTGTATGAAATCGGCACCGGCTATTTCGTCAAGCGCGACACGCCCGAGCCCATCGTTCAGGCGGTTCACAAGGGCCTGCAAAAAGTGCTGACCGACACGCAGCTGAAGGCCGGCCTGTTCGCCATGGGCCAGGAAGTGTCGCCCGCGCAAAGCCTGGCCGACGCCGACGCGAGCTACAAGCAGGAAATCGCCACCTTCCAGGCCATCGCCAAGAGCATCGGCCTGGTCGCGCAATAAGCGGGGCGCCATGAGCTCGCCCGTGATCGACGCCACACCCACCCACGCGCTGCTGGGCGGCCTGCGGCAGCAGGCCGACACCTTCGTCGCCCTGCGCCGCGACATCCACCAGCACCCGGAGTTAGGCTATGCCGAGTTCCGCACCAGCGACCTGGTAGCCGAGCGGCTGCAAGCCTGGGGCTATGAGGTGACGCGCGGGCTGGGCGGCACTGGCCTGGTCGGCCAGCTCAAGCGGGGCGATGGCCGCAAGCGCCTGGGCCTGCGCGCCGACATGGACGCGCTGCCCATCCACGAAGCCACCGGCCTGCCCTGGGCCAGCGCGCACGCGGGCCGCATGCACGCCTGCGGGCACGACGGCCACACGGCGATGCTGCTGGCGGCGGCCGAACACATCGCGCGCGCCGGGCGCTTTTCGGGCACGCTCAACCTGATCTTTCAACCTGCGGAAGAAGGCCTGGGCGGCGCCAAGGCGATGATGGACGACGGCTTGTTCGAGCGCTTTCCGTGCGACGCCATCTTTGCCATGCACAACATGCCGGGGCACCGCCAGGGGCAGTTGCTGCTGCGCGACGGCGCCACGATGGCATCGTCCGACGGCCTCACCATCACGCTCACCGGCAAGGGCAGCCACGGCGCCATGCCGCACCACAGCGCCGACCCGGTGGTGGCCGGCAGCTCGATCGTGCTGGGGCTGCAAAGCATCGTGGCGCGCAACGTCGACCCCAAGGCCATGGCCGTCATCACCGTCGGCGCCTTCCAGGCCGGCGAGGCGCACAACGTGATTCCGGGCGAGGCGGTGCTGAAACTGAGCGTGCGCGCGCTCGACCGCGGCGTACGCGCGACGCTGCGCCGCCGCATCGAGGAGCTGGTGGACGCGCAGGCCAAGGCCTTCAACGTCACCTGGCGCATGGAGCAGGTCACCGGCTACCCGGTGCTGGTCAACACACCTGCCGAAACCGACTTTGCTCGCGCCGTGGCGACCGAGTTGGTTGGCGCCGCCAACGTGGTGCCGCAGACCGATCCGCTGTCGGGCAGCGAAGACTTTGCCTTCATGCTGGAGCAGGTGCCCGGCAGCTATTTGCTGATCGGCAATGGCGATGGCTCAGACGATGCGCACAACGGCGGCCATGGCGCGTGCATGGTGCACAACCCGGGGTACGACTTCAACGATGCGAATCTGCCGATTGGCGCGGCCTATTGGGCGCTGCTGACCGAGCGGTTTCTGGTGGCCGATTGAGGCAGGGTTCAAGCCAAATAAGGCTTTAGCGCTTATCCCATCAGCGCAAGCAGCTATCTTTAAGATAGCAAAATCTAGCCGATCACCTGCCGCCACACCCGGTGCGCGCGCTGCTTCGGGTCCACCAGCGCATCGACGATGCTGAAGTGGTCCAGCCCCGGCAGCGCCTGCGCCAGCGGCACGCGTTCGCGGCCCCAGGCCTGCTGGATCAGGCGGTTCAGCCGCAGGTATTCGCCGCTTTCTTCACCACCCACCAGCGCGTAGAACTGGCCGCGCGCGGGCGCCGGAATACGCGCCGGGCTGCATGCGGCCACCTGCGCGGCATCGAGGCGCAGCACCTCCTGCAGGCTGGGCACGTGCAGCAGCGGCTGCAGGTCGTACACGCCCGACAGGCCGAGCGCGCGCTTGACCACGTCGCGCGGCAAGGCCGGGTCGAACACGTTCCACGCGCAGGCCAGCATCATGGCGGCCAGCTGCCCGCCCGCCGAATGCCCCACCACGCTGATGCGGCGCGGGTCGGCGTCCAGCGTGCGCGCATGGCGCCAGGCCCAGGCCACGGCGCGCACCATCTGCAGCGTGATGTCGCCAATGCGCGCCTGCGGGCACAGCGTGTAGTTGGGCACCACCGTGGCCGCGCCCAGGTCATGCGCCGCGCCGGCCACGAAGCTGTGAAACGACTTGTCCAGCGCCCGCCAGTAGCCACCGTGGATGAACACCACCAGCGGTGCGCCGGGGCGCGGCGCCTTGAAGGCGTCCAGCCGCTCGCGCGGGGCGTCGCCATAGGGCACGTCCACATCGCAGGCCAGCGTGCGCCGCACCAGCGCCGATTCGGCCGCCCAGCGCGTGAAGTACGCGGGGTGCTCGGGCACGCGCATGCGGTTGTTGTACATGCGCTCCAGCCACTGAATGTCGGGCTGGTCGCGACGGAAGGATTCGTTGGTGCGGGGCATGGAAGGCGTTATTGTCGCAAACTGCGGGGTGGCCCCGGCGGCCGAGCCCTTGGCATCAAATCAGGCGCCAGCCCTTGCGCAAAAGGCGATGGCCGCTATCGTAAACATAGTACATCCGGAGTTTCCCCATGAGCCTGCACCGCCAGTTGCAACAGCGCGCCGCCGAAGGCCGCCCCGTCCGCGTCGGCCTGATCGGCGCCGGCAAGTTCGGGTCGATGTACCTGGCGCAGGTGCCACGCACGCCGGGGGTGCACCTGGCCGGCATTGCTGACCTGTCGCCCGACGGCGCGCGGGCCAATCTGGCGCGCGTCGGCTGGCCGGCCGAGCGCAGCGCGGCACGCTCGCTGGACGACGCGCTGGCCCAGGGCACCACGCACGTGGGTGACGACTGGCAGGCGCTGGTGCGGCACCCGGCCATCGACGTGGTCGTGGAATGCACCGGCCACCCCATTGCCGCCGTCGACCATTGCCTGGAAGCCTTTGCGCACGGCAAGCACGTCGTCAACGTCACCGTGGAGGCCGACGCTTTCTGCGGCCCCCTGCTGGCCCGCAAAGCCGCCGAGGCCGGCGTGGTCTATTCCATGGCCTTCGGCGACCAGCCGGCAATGATCTGCGATCTGGTGGACTGGGCGCGTACCTGCGGCTTTCCGGTGGTGGCGGCTGGGCGTGGGCACAAATGGCTGCCGCACTTCTGCGACAGCACGCCCGAAACCGTCTGGGGCCACTACGGCCTGACGCCCGAGCAAGCCGCGCGCGGCGGCCTCAACCCCAAGATGTTCAACAGCTTCCTGGACGGCAGCAAGCCCGCCATCGAAAGCACCGCCGTCGCCAACGCCACCGGCCTGGCCGTGCCGGCAGAGGGCCTGCGCTACCCGCCGGGCAGCATCGCCGACATCCCCTACCTGACGCGCCCACGCGCCGAAGGCGGCGTGCTGGATAAAAAAGGCATGGTCGAAGTCATTTCGTCGCTCCGCCCCGACGGCACGCCCATCGACTACGACATCCGCATGGGCGTGTGGGTCACCGTGGAAGCCGAGACCGACTACATCAAGCACTGCTTCGAGGAATACAACGCCCACACCGACGACACGGGCCGCTACTTCAGCCTGTACAAGCGCTGGCACCTGATCGGCCTGGAAGTCGGCATGAGCGTCGCCAGCGTGGCCCTGCGGCGCGAGGCGACCGGCGTCGCCACCGGCTGGCACGCCGACGTCGTCGCCACCGCCAAGCGCGACCTGAAGCCGGGTGACCTGCTCGACGGCGAAGGCGGCTACACCGTGTGGGGCAAGCTGCAGCCCGCCACCCGTTCGGTGCACATGGGCGGCCTGCCGCTGGGCCTGGCGCACGACGTCAAGGTGATTCGCCCCGTGGCGCGCGGCACCTGCCTCACCTGGGCCGACGTCGCCATCGACACCCATACGCCCGCCTACCGGATTCGCCGCGAGATGGAAACCGCCCTGTCACCCGCCGATTGAAGGCGCGATAGAATGCGTTCTGCTTGTGGGGGGGGTAGCTCAGCTGGGAGAGCGCCGCGTTCGCAATGCGGAGGTCGGGAGTTCGATCCTCCTCCTCTCCACCAAAAGTCCTTATTTCATGCGGCCTCCGGGCCGTTTTTCTTTTCGTACCCACCGCCCTACCCATCTGTTGATCGATGGTGTCATGGGTCAAGCCGGCTTCGTCGCCGGCCGCCACGCATCCACACGGCGACCCGGCATCTGAGCAACGCTGGCTACGGCGCTGGCAGTGCGATCTACAACCCGAACAATCGCTGCGCGTTGGAGCCCCGCAGGGCGCGCATCTGTGACGGGGGCAGCTGCGCGGTGTTGGCGAAGGCGCCCGGGGTGTCGTGCACCCAGTGCGGCCAGTCGGTGCCGAGCATGACCTGTTCTTCTCCAACCACCGAGATCAGGTACCTCAACGCACCCAGGTTGTAGGTGATGCTGTCGTAATGGATGTGGCGCAGGTAGTCGGTGGGCTTGCGCTTCATCTGGCGGCGTTGCGGCAACTCAACCTGGTCGCCTTTCTCGAACCGGCCCACCAGATACGGCAGGGTGCCGCCGCCGTGCGAGGCGATGACCTTCAGGTTCGGGTACTGGTCAAAGAAACCCTCGAAGATCATGCGGGTGATGGCCAGCGTGGTGTCGAACATGAATCCCACCGACCAGCTGAGGTCGAACTTGGTCATGTCCATGGCGTCCACGCCGGGCGGATCGGTCGGGTGGACCAGCACGGGCAGCGCGCGGGCGTCGATGGCCTGCCAGATGGGGCTGAACATGGGGTCCGTCAGGCTGCGGCCGGCCACGTTGGCCAGCACCATGAC
Source organism: Ottowia sp. SB7-C50 (assembly GCF_033110285.1). Taxonomy (NCBI): domain Bacteria; kingdom Pseudomonadati; phylum Pseudomonadota; class Betaproteobacteria; order Burkholderiales; family Comamonadaceae; genus Ottowia; species Ottowia sp. SB7-C50. Next base: position 1,576,130 of record NZ_CP136995.1, on the reverse strand, counting down.
GCCTGCGGCGCCCAGGGCGCAACTGCGCTCCAGTTCTTCGACGGCGCGCTGTGGGTATTCCCACGGCAGCGACGCGAACCAGCGGATGCGGTCGGGGTAGTCGCGCTGCGCTTCGGCAAAGTTGTCGTTGGCCTCGCGCGCGGCCTGCACGCTCACCGCTTCGCCGCCCCAGTAGACGTTGGGACAGGTCAGCGACACCACCGACACGTCGATGCCCGCCTGGTCCATGTGCTGGATGCGCAGCTTCCAGTCGAAATGGCCTTTCTGCGGAATCACCACCGGCGTGTCGCCGCGGAATATTTCCGGCTGCCCGTCGGGACGAATCTTCAGGTTGTAGATGCCGGCCTTGGCCTTGAGCAGTTCCAGCCACGGGTGGGTGAACGCGTGGGTGTGGACATCAATCACGGTCATGTCGGCAAGCTCCTGTATCCGCCGTTCAACCGGCGGTCGTTGAGGGTGTGCCCGGATGGATCGGTGCACGCGGTTCGGTAGGATGCTAATGGATCATCCCAAGGAGACTTCATGAAACGTCGTTCGTTCGCCGCGCTGGCCCTGGCCGGCACGCTGGTTGCGCTGCCCGCGCTGGCCCAGGACAAGACCACCCGGCTGTGGGTCGGCTTTCCACCCGGCGGGTCGGTCGACGTGATCGCGCGCATGCTGGCCGACAAGATGCGCGTGTCGCTGGGCCAGAACGTCATCGTCGAAAACAAGCCCGGCGCGGCCGGGCGCCTGGTGATGGGCGAGCTCAAGCGCGCCGCGCCCGACGGCCAGACGCTGGTGCTGACGCCCAGCGGCGGCCTGGTGATTGCGCCATGGCTCTACAACAACATCGGCTACGACCCGGTGAAGGACTTCACGCCGATCTCGCGCGTGGTGACCTTTGACTTCGCCGTCACCGCGGGGCCGGGCGCGCCGCAGGGCGACCTGAAGTCCGTGCTGGCATGGATGAAGGCCAACCCCGGCAAGGCCAACTACGGCACGTCGGGCGCTGGCACGGTGCCGCATTTCGCCGGACTGCTGCTGTCGCAGGCCACCGGTGTTCCGCTGACGCACGTGCCCTACCGCGGCGGCGCCCCCGCCGCGCAGGACCTGATCGGCGGACAGATTCCGCTGATGGTCGACACCGCGTCGGAAACGCTGGAACACCACAAGGCGGGCAAGGTGCGCGTGGTAGCCGTCACGGGCGAGCAGCGGTCCAAGGCGCTGCCCGAAGTGCCCACGCTCAAGGAGCAAGGCATTGACATGGCGGCCGACGCCTTCTTCGGCCTGTACGGGCCGCACGGCATGTCGCCTGACACCGTGGCGCGCATCGACCGCGCCGTGTCCGACGCGCTGAAGGACCCCGCCGTGCAGGACAAGATCCGCGGCTTCGGGCTGGTGCCCAACCACGCCGGCGGTGCCGATCTGGCCGCCACGCAGGCGGCGCACCTCAAGCGCTGGGAAGCGCCGATCAAGGCATCGGGCTACAAGGCCGAGTAAGCCACCACGGCGTCAGTCGCCGCCGGCTGGCGCCCAAAGCCCGTGCAGGCGGGGCAAGGCGGCCAGCGCGTTGGCGGTGGTCGCCGCGGCCCATGCGTCCACGGATACGCCGCGCAGTTGCGCCACCTCGGCAGCGATGCGCGGCAATTCGGCCGGCTCGTTGCGGCCCTGCGGCTGGCCGGCGGCGCGCTGCTCGGCGGTGGCGTACAGCCAGTGCGGCGGAATGTCGGGTGAATCGGTTTCCATCACCACAGCGTGGCTTGGCAACGTCTGCGCCAGCGCGCGCAGGCGCGTGGCGCGTTCGTATGTGGCGGCGCCGCCAAACCCCAGCTTGAAGCCCATGGCCAGGAACGCATCGGCCTGCTGCCGACTGCCGTTGAAGGCATGCGCGATGCCGCCGCTCACGCCGATGTCGCGCAGTCCCTTCAGCACCTGGTCGACCGACCGCCGCACGTGCAGGACGACGGGCAGCTGGTGGCGGCGCGCCAGCTTCAGCTGTTCGCGAAAGAAGCGCTCCTGCCGCTCGCGCAGCGGCGACTCGGTGAGATCGGGCTCGAAGTAGTCCAGCCCGATCTCACCCACCGCCACCAGCCGCGGGTCGCCCGCGTGGGCGTGCAGGGCCGCGTCCAGCCGCGCCAGATCGTCATCGCCCGCACGCGCCACGTACAGCGGGTGAATGCCCAGCGCATACGCGTCGCCCAAGCGGTGCGCCAGCGCACGGGCGCCGTCAAACGCAGCGGCTTCGACCGCCGGAATGACGCACAGGTTCACGCCCGCGCCGGTCGCGCGGTCACGCACGGCCGCGATGTCCGACGCGAACTCTGACGCGTCCAGGTGGCAATGGGTGTCGATCCAGCGGGCCATCGTCACCATCATGCCCCAATCATCGATGGGCCGTGGCCCTCACGCGCGCGGCCGCGCGAACCGTGCTACCGTGTGCCTGTTGCCGTCGCACCGATGTCGAAAGGTGACCGCATGCGTCGAACCCCGCTCTACAGCCGTTCTCTTCCGCCCGCCGCCGAGTCGCGACACGACCTGGCTGCGGCAGACGCCGAGCCGGCGCCGGCCGCGGCCGAGCCGGTGGCAAAGCGCCCCAGCCAACGCCTGGCACGCGTTGCAACCGCCCTTCGCCACCCTGCCCTGACCTGGGCCGCCATCGCCGCGCTGGCACTGGCCCTGGCCTTGCCAAACACGCCCTGGCGCACCACGGCACAGCGCAAGCTGACCCAGGACGACATCCACGCCGCCGTGATGCACACGCTGACCCACAAGGTACTGCCGTCGCAGGCGGCGCGCGCGGCCGCCACCGTGGCACCGGCGCTGGTGCGCGTCGAAGGCGTGCTGGCCGGCAAGAAGGACCGGCGAGGCCATGCCGAAATGGGGCGCGGCGTCGGCACCGGCGTGGTCATCATCGACAACGGCACCATCCTGACCAACCTGCACGTGGTGCAAGGGGCCGAAAGCATCTCGGTCACCTTTGCCGACGGGCTGGAATCGCCCGCCGCCATCGTCAACGTGCAGCCCGAGAACGACCTGGCGGTGCTGCGCGCGCAGAAGATCCCGGACGACCTGCAGGCCGCCACCATGCGTTCCACCGCCGATCTGGCACCGGGCGACGAAGTGGTGGCCATCGGCTACCCGTTCGGCATCGGGCCGTCGGTGTCGGCGGGCGTGGTGTCGGGACTCAAGCGCGGCTTCAAGTCGCCCGAGGGCGGCCAGGTGATGAGCAACCTGATCCAGTTCGACGCCGCCGCCAACCCCGGCAATTCGGGCGGCCCGCTGGTGACGATGGACGGCCATGTGGTCGGCATCGTCACGGCCATCCTCAACCCCACGCCGGCGCGCACCTTCCTGGGCATCGGCTTCGCGGTGCCGATCGAGAACGCCGCCAGCGCGGCCGGACAGCCACCGTTTTAGGATGCACCCGCCTGAGTCGCTGACGCGCCTTCCCCGCTCTCCTGCGGGAGGGGGGCAACGCCAGCCGCCGGCCCAGGTCCGGCGATGGCGTTCACTGGCGTGGCCTGCTCCGCGGCCTTCTGATTTTTGGAGTTCGAGCACATGACCGACAACCGCTTTACGCAAGACACCGCCACCGCCGAACTGATGGAGCGGATCCTCTACGAGGTCAAGCGCGTGGTGGTCGGGCAGGACCGCTTTCTGGAGCGCGTGATGGTCGCCCTGCTGGCCGGCGGCCATCTGCTGGTCGAAGGCGTGCCCGGTCTGGCCAAGACGCTGACCGTCAAGACGCTGGCCGGCGTGCTGCAGGGCCAGTTCAAGCGCATCCAGTTCACGCCCGACCTGGTGCCGGCCGACCTGATCGGCACGCGCATCTACAACCAGCGCGATGGCGACTTCAGCACCGCGCTCGGGCCCGTGTTCACCCACCTGCTGCTGGCCGACGAGATCAACCGCGCCCCCGCCAAGGTGCAGAGCGCGCTGCTGGAGGTGATGCAGGAGCGCCAGGTCACCATTGCCGGGCAGACGCACTTCGTGCCCGAGCCCTTTCTGGTCATGGCCACGCAGAACCCCATCGAAACCGAAGGCACCTACCCGCTGCCCGAAGCGCAGGTCGACCGCTTTATGATGAAGGTGGTCGTGGGCTACCCCAGCGACGAGGAAGAGTTCGTCATCGCCCAGCGCGTGACCGGCCCGCGCATCGACGTCAACCCGGTCGCCAGCATGGACCAGCTGGCCGCGCTGCAGCGCCAGTGCCGACAGGTCTACGTCGACCCGTCGCTGGTGCAGTACGCCGTCAAGCTGGTGTCGGCCACGCGCGAGCCGACGGCGGCGGGCCTGGGCGATCTGGCGCCCATGATCACCTTTGGCGCCAGCCCGCGCGCCACCATCGGCCTGATCGAAGGCGCCAGGGCGCTGGCCATGATGCGCGGGCGCACCTATGCCCTGCCCGAAGACATGAGCGACCTGGTGCCCGACGTGCTGCGCCACCGGCTGGTGCTGTCGTACGAGGCGCTGTCCGAAGGCATGAGCGCCAAGCAGATCGTGCTGCGCGTCATGGCCCAGGTGCCCCCGCCGCCCAAGCCGCTGGCGCACGACAGGATCGCCGCATGACGGCCCCGCCACGCACCGCCCCATGATCCGCTGGCTGCGCCGAAACCAGGCCCCGCTGCCCCACGCGGTGCCGAATGCGCCGCGCGAGGCCGCGGCCGAACCTGCCGGCGCCGAAGCCCTGCTGCGCCGGCTTGAATGGACGGTGCTGCGGCGGCTGGACGGCCAGTTGATGGGCGACTGGCGGACGCTGATGCGCGGCGGCGGTCTCGACCTGGCCGACCTGCGCGAATACCAGATGCACGACGACGTGCGCCACATCGACTGGAACGTGACCGCGCGCATGCAGTCGCCGCACGTGCGTGTGTACACCGAAGACCGGGAGATGACGGCGTGGTTTCTGCTCGATCTGAGCCCGTCGGTCGATTTCGGGTCGGGCGAGACGCTCAAGCGGCAGATTTCAACCGAATTCGTGGCGCTGCTGGCGCGCCTGCTCACCCGGCATGGCAACCGCGTGGGTGCGCTGCTGTACGGCGCGGGGGTCGAAAAGATGATCCCGGCCCGCGCCAGCCGCCGGCACGTCCTGCACCTGCTGGCGGCCATGCAGCGCGTCAGGCCGGCCGATGCTACCAATAAAATAGCTGCTCGCGCAGTGCAGACAAGCGCTGGCGGGACAAAACTGTCTGAATTGCTGGCCGCCGGCGCCAACGCCATCCGTCGCCGTTCGACGATTTTCGTGGTGTCTGATTTCATCAGCGAGCCCGGCTGGGAAAAGCCGCTGGGCCAGCTGGCGTTGCGCCACGACGTCGTCGCCGTGCGCCTGACCGACCCGCTGGAACGCGAGCTGCCCGACCTGGGCCTGCTGACGCTGCGCGATGCCGAAACGGGCGAGCAACTGCTGGTGGACACGCACGACGCGGGGTTTCGCCGGCGCTTTGCCGCCCTGGCCGCGCAACGCGAAGCCGAATGCCGCCAGGCGCTGGCGCGCGCCGGCGTCGACACGCTGGAGCTGTCCACCCAAGACGACCTAGCGCAGGCCGTGCTGCGCTTTGCCGACCTGCGCAAGCAGCGCGCGCGGCTGGCCACTGGCGGCGGGCTGCCCGCGCACCTTCGCAAGGCGGGTCGATCGCGCGACAATGGGACGCCCAACCACCCATGAACGCGACCTGGCCCGCCTTCCTTCACTGGCCTGCGGCGATCCCGCGACCGGCCTTTCTGTGGCCGCAGTTTCTGTGGCTGCTGCTGCTGCTGCCCCTGCTGGTGCTGCTGTACGTGTGGCTGCAGCGGCGCCGCCGCAAGCTGGCAGTGCGCTACGCCAGCCTGTCGGTGGTGCGGCAGGCGCTGGGCAAGGGCCCCGACTGGCGCCGCCACGTGCCGCCGCTGCTGATGCTGCTGGCGCTGGGGGCGCTGCTGCTGGCCAGCGCGCGGCCGGTGGCGGTGGTGGCCCTGCCGTCCAACCAGCAGACCATCATCCTGGCGATGGACGTGTCGGGCAGCATGCGCGCCACCGACGTGCAGCCCACCCGGCTGGAGGCCGCGCAGGCCGCGGCCAAGACGTTCCTGAAAGAGCTGCCGCGCGACGTCAAGGTCGGCATCGTGGCCTTCGCCGGATCGGCCCAGGTGGCGCAGTTGCCCACCGTCAACCGCGAGGATCTGGTCACCGCCATCGACCGCTTTCAGTTGCAGCGCGCCACGGCCACGGGCAACGCCATCGTCATCTCGCTGGCGACGCTGTTTCCCAACGCCGGCATCGAGCTGCAGCAGCTCAGCAGCGACCGCATGCGCGGTGGCATGGGGCGGTCGCTGGACCAGGCGCCGCCCAAGCAGAATGAGTTCATTCCCGTGCCGCCGGGCTCGTACACCTCGGCCGCCGTCATCATGCTGACCGACGGCCAGCGCACCACCGGCGTCGACCCGCTGGAAGCCGCCAAGATGGCCGCCGACCGCGGCGTCAAGATCTACACGGTGGGCATCGGCACGGTGGACGGCGAGACCATCGGCTTTGAAGGCTGGTCAATGCGCGTGCGGCTGGACGAAGAAACGCTCAAGGCCATCGCCCACAAGACCGCCGCCGAGTATTACTACGCCGGCACCGCGCAAGACCTGAACAAGGTGTACCAGAACCTGTCGAGCCGGCTGACGCTGGAGAAGAAGGAAACCGAAGTCTCCGCCCTGCTCGCCTTGGCCGGCGCGCTGCTGGCACTGCTGGCGGCGGGGTTGTCGATGTGGTGGTTCAACCGGGTGCTTTGAGAGAGTGCGGAGCGCCGGTATCGGCGGCGGGCTGGGTTGAGCAGTCAAGCCGTCACCCTCGGCCATGGCCGCCAGCCTGATAGAAGTTCGACGACTTGGGGCGCCGCTGGCCCTCACCCCTGCCCTCTCCCAGAGGGAGAGGGAGAAGAGAAGTTATTCCGCCGTGACGCCGGCCGCCTTGATCACCTTGTCCCAGCGCGCCACTTCAGCCGTCAGGTGCTTGCGCAGGCTTTCGGGCGTCGCCTTGTCGGCGGTGACCAGGTCGGAGCTCAGCTCGGTGATGCGCTTGCGCACCGTCTCGTCCTTGATCGCCACATTCAGCGCCTTGTTGATCTTGTCGATCACGTCCTTGGGCGTGCCCTTGGGGGCGTACATGCCATGCCACACCTTGACGTCGAAGCCCTTGAGGCCCTGCTCGTCCAGCGTGGGGATGGCGGGCATGGACGACAGGCGCTGCGGCGTGGTGACGCCGAACACCTTGACGCGCTTGCCGTCCTGAATGACGGGCGCGGTCTGGGTGGTCTGGTCGCACAGCAGGTCGACCTGCCCGCCCATCAGGTCGTTCATGGCGGGGCCGGCGCCCTTGTACGGCACCGTGGTCAGCTTCACGCCGACCTGGTGCATGAACAGCATGCCGCACAGCTGCGACACCGCCCCCACGCCCGCGTTGGCCAGCGACACCTTGTCCTGGTTCTTCTTCACGTAGTCCAGCAACTCGGGGAAGGTGTTGGCCGGGAAGTCCTTGCGCGACAGCAGCGTCATGGGCACGTCGAGCACCTGGCCGATGTATTCGAAGTCTTTCAGCGGGTCGTACGGCAGTTTCTTGTACAGCGCCGGCGCGGTCGCCATGCCCATGTGGTGGATGAGGATGGTGTAGCCGTCGTTCTTGGACTTGGCCACGCGCTGCGGGGCGATCGTGCCGCCCGCGCCCACGGTGTTTTCGACCACCACCGTCTGCCCCAGCGACTGGCCCATGGGCACGGCCAGCATGCGCGCCACCACGTCGGTCGGGCCGCCCGCGCTGTAGGGCACGACCAGGGTCACGGGCTTCTCGGGCCAGGTGGCGGCCAGGGCGCTGCCGGCCAGGGCCAGGGCGCACGCGCCGGCGGTCAAGGTCAGGGCAGGTCGAATGCGGGGGCACAGCTTGCGGTCGCGGGGGAATGTCATGGTGTCTCCTGGTGACGGGTGTGCGGTGAAAAAGAGGTTGGGTAAACGGCAATGTCAGGCCAGCAGCCGCGTCACCACCGGCCATTCGGGCACGTGCCACAGGCGCTGGACGGCGGCTTCGGCCTGGGCAGCGCCGACCGCGCCGCCGTACGCCGCCAGGCGCAGGGCCTTGGCGGTGATCTCGTCGCGCGACAGCGTGTTGCCGGGGTCACCCTTGGGTTCGTCGACCCGACCCTGCAGCCGGCGCCCGTCGCGCGTCTGCACGGTGACCTTACCGATCCAGCGCTGCGGATAGGCGGCGTCCACCTCGGCGTCCAGTTCCATGCGCACGTTCTGACACATGGCCACAGTGTCGGGCGACAGGTACTCGGCGTCGAATTCGGTCAAACCCGCATGTCCAAACCGTGCCGCCAGCGCCAGCACGGTGCCCATCGAGAACTTGCTCTGGTGCACGGTGACGGGCGACACCACCGGCCCCAGCACGTCGATGGCGCCCTGGTGCACGTGGCAGGTCACCTGCGCAATGTCGGCCGGCTGCAGCTGGTGCGCGCGCATCACCTGCAGCAGCGCATCGGCCGCCGGGTGGGTGTGGCGGCACGAGGCGTGCCACTTGAAGCTGGTTTCGGCCGTCGCCCAGCGCGTGCCAAGGCCGTCGGTCAGCCGCGCCGGGTCGGCGTCCTGGCTCATGCCCGCCGCCAGGCCCTGCGGGCCGGTGAAGATGTCCTGCGCGCCGGTGAAGCCGTCGCGCGCCAGGTAGGCCGCCATGAGCCCCGCCGCCGCGGCGTGGGCCGTGTGCAGTTGCTTGCTGTCGGCGCCGGTGCGCAAAAACTCCCACAGCCCCGCCGACTGCGTGCCCGCCGAGCCAAAGGCGTGCTGCATCTGCGCGGGCGACAGCTGCAGCAGCCGCCCCACCGCCGCTGCGGCCGCCAGCGTGCCCGCCGTCGCCGTGGTGTGAAAGATCTTGTAGTGGCTGCGACCCAGGAATTCGCCCACGCGGATGCCGACTTCGTACCCCGCCACGCAGGCCGCCATGAACTGCGCACCGCTGGCGCGAATCGCCTGCGCCACCGCCAGCGCGGGCGCAAACACCACGGCCGCCGGGTGAAACACCGATCCGTTGTGCACGTCGTCCTGCTCGGCCACGTGCGAGGCCGCGGCGTTGGCCAGCGCGGCCATCATGGGCGAGCTGCCCGCTTCGTGCGCGATGACTTCGCTCGGCCCATCGGCCGGCCCCTGCGACAGCGCAAAACGCGTCAGGCTGGCCACGGGGCGCGCACGGCAACCCGCCAGCACCGAGCCGAACCAGTCGACCCACAGGTCTTCGGCGCGCCGCTGCACCGCATCGGGCACGTCGGCCCATTGCAGCGTGGCGGCAAACTGGGCCAGGGGGTGGATGGTGACTTGGATATCCTGCTTCAAGATGGCCTCCGCCGCTGGTGGAACAAGCGTTTGTTGCTACGATTTTTATATCAACCTGCCGCAGCCGACTGCAGCGCATCGATGTCCGCCGCGCTCCAGCCCAGCTCAGCCAGGATGGCGGCCGTGTGCTGGCCCACGGCGGGCACCGGGTCCATGCGGTAGTCGAAGGCGCTGCTGGCACCCGGCGGCAGCAGCGCGGGCACGTCACCGGCCGGCGTGCCGACGCTGCGCCAACGCTGGCGCGCCGCCAGCTGCGGGTGCGCCCACAGCCCGGCCATGTCGTTGACGCGGGCGTTGGCAATGCCCGCCTGCTCCAGCCGGTCGACCAGTTGCGCCGTCGTGAGTTCTGCAAACACCGTCAGGATCAGGGCCTGCAGCGCCGCGCGGTTGAGGTTGCGCTGGGCGTTGTTTTCAAAGCGCGGGTCGCTGGCAACGTCGGGGCGCTGCAGCACGGCGTCGCAAAACGTCTTCCACTCGCGCTCGTTCTGCAGGCCCAGCATCACCGTGCCGCCATCGCCGGCCTGAAACGGCCCATACGGGTAGATGCTGGCGTGCGAAGCGCCGGTGCGGGGCGGCGGTGGCGCGCCGTCGAAGGCGTAGTACATCGGGTAGCCCATCCACTCGCCCATGGCCTCCAGCATCGACACGTCGATGTGGCTGCCCTCGCCCGTGCGCCCGCGCAGCAGCAGCGCTGACAGGACGTTGCTGTAGGCGTACATGCCGGCGGCGATGTCGGCCACCGAAATGCCGGACTTGGAAGGTGTCTCCGGCGTGCCGGTGACGGACAGGAAGCCCGCCTCGCTCTGGATCAGCAGGTCGTAGGCCTTCTTGTCGCGGTAAGGCCCGTCGGCGCCATAGCCGGAGATGTCGCACACGATCAGGCGCGGGTTGTGCGGCTTGAGCGCCTCGTAAGACAGCCCCATGCGCGCCGCCGCGCCGGGCGCCAGGTTCTGCACCAGTACGTCGGCGGTCTGCAGCAATTGCATCAGGGCCGCCTTGGCGCGGGGCTGCTTCACGTCCAGCGCCAGGCTTTCCTTGCTGCGGTTGATCCAGGTGAAATGCGAGGACTGGCCCTTCACACGCTGGTCGTAGCCGCGCGCAAAGTCGCCACCGCCGGGGCGCTCCACCTTGATGACGCGCGCGCCCAAGTCCGCCAGCTGGCGCGTGCAGAACGGCGCGGCGACCGCGTGTTCGAGTGAAACGACGGTGATGCCGTCCAGCGGCCGGAGGGTGTGGGGGTTCATGCGTCAGAACGAGCGGGGCAGCCCAAGAACATGTTCGGCCACGTACGAGTAGATGAGGTTGGTGGAAATCGGCGCCACCTGGTACAGCCGCGTCTCGCGGAACTTGCGCTCGACGTCGTATTCGCACGCAAAGCCGAAGCCGCCATGAAACTGCAGGCAGGCATTGGCGGCTTCCCAGCTGGCCTTGGCCGCCAGGTACTTGGCCATGTTGGCCTGCGCGCCCATGGGCTGGTGCGCGTCAAACAGCTCACACGCCTTCCAGCGCATCAGGTTGGCGGCCTCGACTTCGATGAAGGCGTCGGCGATGGGAAACTGCACGCCCTGGTTCTGGCCAATGGGGCGGCCGAACACCTGCCGGTCCTTCACGTAGGCGGTGACGCGGTCGATGAACCAGTAGCCGTCACCGATGCATTCGGCGGCGATCAGCGTGCGCTCGGCGTTCAGGCCATCCAGGATGTACTTGAAGCCCTTGCCCTCCTCGCCGATCAGGTTTTCTTCGGGGATTTCCAGGTTCTCGAAGAACAGCTCGTTGGTCTCGTGGTTGACCATGTTGGGGATCGGGCGCACCGTCAGGCCCTTCTGCTGCGCCTCGTGCAGGTCCACCATGAAGATCGACATGCCCTCGCTCTTCCTTGTCACCTCGGCCAGCGGCGTGGTGCGCGCCAGCAGGATCATCCAGTCGCTGTGCTGCACGCGGCTGATCCACACCTTCTGACCGTTGACCACGTAGCGCCCGTCCTTCTTGACCGCGCTGGTCTTGATCCTGGTGGTGTCGGTGCCGGTGGTCGGCTCGGTCACGCCCATGGATTGCAGGCGCCATTCGCCCGACGCGATCCGGGGCAGGTACTTTTCCTTCTGCGCCGGCGAGCCGTGGCGCAGCAGCGTGCCCATGTTGTACATCTGGCCATGGCACGCACCGGAATTGCCGCCGCAGCGGTTGATCTCCTCCATGATCACGCTCGCCTCGGTCAGCCCCAGGCCCGAGCCGCCATATTCATGCGGAATCAGCGCCGCCATCCAGCCCGCCTGCGTCAACGCGTCGACGAACGCCTCGGGATAAGCACGCTGCTCGTCCACCTGGCGAAAGTATTCGTCCGGAAACGCCTTGCACAAGTCGCGGACGGCATCGCGGATCTCGGGGTAGTTGTTGCTTTGGGTTTGTTCGATCATCTCGGTGAATCTCAGGGTTTCGTGCCTCCAGCGCTTGCACTGCAAGCCTTTCTAGCTATACCTATTGCAGCAGACGAACTGGCCGGCTGGCGCCGCGTCCTCGAAGTCCGACGACACGCAGGCAAGCTGGCATGCCCCCTATGCTCGTACCAGAACGCCCGCCGCGCAATCCGCCTTTGTGGAAGCATCCCTTCATGGGGTTTGAAGGGCGTGTTTTCGGTAGCCGAAGCCGGCCCTTTGCAACGGCAAATGGCGCAGTCAAGGCTTTCCTGCCATCCTTGCCCGACGCTCCTCATGGAGACTCAAGAAAGACAAACATGGCAGACAAGATGTTGCAGGACAAGGTGATCGTGGTCACCGGCGCTGGCGGGGGCATCGGGCGCGACATGGCTTTGGCGCTGGCCGCCGAAGGCGCCCGGGTGATGGTCAACGACATCGGCACTTCCACCACCGGCGAGGGCACGGACAGCGGCCCGGCCAGTCAGGTGGTTGACGAAATTCGCGCGGCGGGCGGCCAGGCGGCCGCCAATACCGACAGCGTGGCCGACGCCGCCAGCGCAGCGCGCATCGTGCAATGCGCGCTGGATCATTTTGGCCGCATCGATGGGGTGGTCAACAACGCCGGCATCCTGCGCGACCGCTTCTTCCACAAGATGAGCCAGGATGAATGGGATGCGGTGGTCAAGGTGCATCTGTATGGCAGCTACTACGTCAGCCGCGCGGCCGCCAACCATTTCAAGGAGCAGGAAAGCGGTGCCTTCGTGCACATGACGTCCACGTCCGGCCTGATCGGCAACTTTGGCCAGGCCAACTACAGCGCTGCCAAGCTGGGGCTGGTGGCCCTGTCCAAGAGCATTGCGCTCGACATGCAGAAGTTCCAGGTGCGGTCCAACTGCATCGCACCCTTCGCCTGGAGCCGCATGATCGGGTCGATTCCCACCGACACGCCCGAGCAGCAGGCGCGTGTCGCCAAGATCCAGCAGATGACACCGAACAAGATTGCGCCGCTGGCGGTGTACCTGCTGTCGGACGCGGCGCGCGAGGTCAATGGCCAAGTTTTCGCGGTGCGCAACAACGAGATCTTCCTCATGAGCCAGCCGCGCCCGCTGCGATCGGTGCACCGCAGCGAAGGCTGGACACCCGCGTCGCTGGCCGAACACGGGATCCCGGCGCTCAGCGCGTCCTTCGTGCCCATGGATCGATCGGCCGACGTCTTCTCGTGGGACCCCGTCTGACAGTCGAGAATCCGGTCAGTCCTGTTCCTAGGCAGAAACCCGGGCTTAGGCAAATGCAAATTCCCCGCATGAGAGGCTGGGCCTACGCTTGGCAAGCGCGCCGGTCGCTGGCGCTGGCATTTCCCCCATTGAATGTGAAGGAGAGCGTCATGCAAAGGTACCGCCGCCATACCCTATGGGCCATGGCCTTGATCGCCACGGGGCTCGTCGCGCAGCCCGCAGCCGCACAGGGCGTGCCGACCGTCCGCCTGCTCGTGGGCTATTCCGCGGGCGGGCCAGTCGACCAGGGTGCGCGACTGTTCGCCCCTGCCCTGGCCAAGGAGCTTGGCAGTTCCGTCGTCGTGGAAAACAAGACCGGCGCCAACGCCACGCTGGCCGGCAATGAGGTCGCGCGGGCCAAGCCCGACGGCCTCACGCTGTGGTTTGCCGCCAGCCCCACCATCACCATCAGCCCCAACGTGATGAGCAAGATGCCGTTCGACCCGGCACGCGACCTCACGCCCGTGGCGCCCATCCTCAGCTACTACAACGTGCTGGTGGTGAACAACAACGAGCCCTATCGCACCACGCAGGAACTGGTGGCCCGCGCCAAGGCCCAACCCGGCAAGCTGGCGTATGGGTCGGCGGGCGTGGGCGGCTCCAACCACCTGGGGGGCTCTGCTGTTCGCGCGCCGCAGCGGCATCGAGATGAACCACATTCCCTACAAGGGCAACGCCCCGGCCATGACCGACGTGATCGGCGGGCAGCTGAACATGATGCTGGACATCATCAGCACAGCCAGCGCCTACATCCAGGCGGGCAAGGTGCGCGCCATCGCCGTCACATCGCCTCAGCGAAATGCGTCGCTGCCCGACGTCCCCACCTTCGCGGAATCCGGCATCGAAGGCCTCAATGGCTTCGACGTCGGGGGCTGGTACGGCATCTATGGCCCCAAGGGCATGCCAACCGAACTGGTGGCGCGGCTCAACAAGGCAGTGAATTCGGCGCTCGAGCAGCCAGAGCTGAAGAAACGCTTCAAGGAATTGGGCTACGACGAGTGGACGGGCAGTCCGCAAAAACTGGCCGACCGCGCCGCCAAGGAGCGCACCATGTGGGCCAGCGTGACGCAGGGCATCGTGGTCGACTGAACAGGCCCATGGCGCAACGCATTCACCAGCTGCTGCAACGCTGGCTGCAGGAATCCCCCGACCGTCCTTTCATTCACCTGCAGCATGGCCAGCCCAGCCTGACGTTTGCCGACCTGGGTGCACTAACCGACGCGGCCGAGGCAGAGCTGCGAGCGCTCGCCGTGCGGCCCGGCGATCGGGTCTTGGTGGTGGCCGAAAACTGTCCCGAGCACGCGGCGCTGATCCTGGCGTGCAGCCGCGTCGGCGCCTGGTCGTGCGGCGTCAACGCGCGCATGGCGCCTGCCGAAGTCGACGCCTTCGCTGCCATGGCCGACGCACGTGTGCTTTACTTCACGGCAGGCAGTTCAGTCAGCGCGGCCGCACATGGCGCACGCCATGCGGCCGTGGCCAGTGTGCTGCCAGGCATGCAGCACAGCGGGGTTCGCGAAGATGCCACGGTCGAACCGTTGCCCCTCAGAGACGAGGTGGCAGCGCTTATCTTCACGTCCGGCACCACGGGTACGCCCAAGGGCGTGATGGTGACGCACGATGCACTGGCGCACTTCGCGCGCGTGTCGGCCGAGTCCCGCGCACTCGCGCCGGATGATCGCTCTTATGCCTTCGTGCCGATGACGCACATCTTCGGCCTGGGCACGGTACTGCTGGCCTCATTGCACGCGGGTGCGCAGCTGGTACTGCGGCCCCAGTTCGACCCGTCAGACCTGCTGGACGCGCTGGCGCACCATGGCGTGACGCAGTTGCAGGGTCCGCCGGCGCTGTTTTCGCGGCTGCTCGCCCACCTGCATGAAAAGGGCATTACCCATCCCACAGCGCCGTCGCTGCGTTATCTCTACACCGGCGCGGGCCCGCTGGACCTTACGCTCAAACATCGCGCCGAAACCGCTTTCGGCCAGACGCTTCACCACGGTTACGGACTGTCGGAATACGCAGGCTCGGTCCATCTCACCCGCCTGGGCGAGCAGCGCGGCGACACCAGCGCCGGCTACGTGGTCGATGGCGCTGACGTGCAGGTCACGGATCCCGTCACTGGCCAGCCACTGGCCGCCGGTGAACGCGGCGAGCTGTGGCTGCGGGGGCGCGGGCTGATGCGTGGCTACTTCCGCGATGCACCGGCTACCCACGCCGTGATGCGCGACGGCGGCTGGTACGCCAGCGGCGATCTGGGCGAACTGCATGCGGACGGCGCGCTGTTCGTCGTCGGGCGGCTGAAGGAAATGATCATCCGGTCCGGCTTCAATGTTTATCCGGCCGAGGTCGAATTGGCGCTCAACCACCTGCCCGGCGTGCAGCGCAGCGCTGTCGTAGGTCGCCCCGAGCAGGACGGCAACGAGGAAATCATCGCGTTTATCGAACTGACGTCTGGTGCCACCTTCGACGAAGAGGCTGCACGTGAGCGACTGCGCGACCAGCTTGCGGCGTACAAGCGACCCAGCCGGTTCGTCGTTGTGACCGAACTGCCCACCAGCCACAACGGCAAGGTGCTGAAGCGTCAACTGCAGACCATTGCCGCAGCGCTTTGATCAAACAAGGCGTCCGCGCCAGCGGCCATTCCAAGCGGCGCCGTTAGGCCGATCTCTGGCCTGACCGGGTGGCGCGATACGCTCCGCCACCCATAAATTTTGAAAGAAATAGGCCTGCAGCGCTTGTTTATGAAGCGTCTAAAGCTATTATTTTAATAGCACAACCGAAGTCATTTCTGCGCGAGCTGGCCCTGAATATTCAAGCCGCGAGGTTCTTGCGCCCCATCAATTTCAGCAAGTTGGCGATGCGGTCAACCATCTCCTTGAACGCCGCGTCCGCCTGAGCCTGGGTTTCCATGGGTTGGGCCACTTTGCGGCCTTCCGCTTCAAGACGGCCGCGGATGTCGGGCCGCGACACCGCCTCGCCGATGGCCTTGCGCAGCACAGCCACGCGGTCGGCCGGCGTGCCCTTGCGCATGAAGTAGCCGCCGCCGATCTCGTGTACGAAGTCGGGAATCTGTTTGCTCTGGGTAATGGGTGCAATGTGCTTGAGGCCAGGCGCCATGTCCTTCGAGAAGCTGGAAACGATCTTCAACCGACCTTGCTCCTGCATGCCGTCGTAGCTGTTCTGATACGGCAGGATGCCAAAGTCCACTTGCCCGCCGGCCAAGTCCTGCAGTGCGGGCGCCGCGCCTTTGTAGGGCACGTGCAGGAAAGGCAGGCTGAGCCGCGCCGCCAGCCCATCGCCCATCAGGTGATAAAGCGAATCGACGCCGACCGTGGCGTAAGTCAATGGCTTGCCCCTCTGCTGCCGGGCGTAATCCAGGAATTCGTCCATGGTCGACACCGAGATCCCGTTGCGCACCAGCAGCACAATGGACGCCGTCGCGATGGGGGCCGAGTAGACAAAGTCCGCTGGCCGGTAGCGCGCTGCGGGGTTGAGCATGGGCGGCAGAACGACCTCGTTGGGAGAGCCGTGCAAAAAGGTGTAGCCGTCCGCGGGAGAGCTCAGCACCTTGTTGGCGCCGATCAGCCCGGTGCCGCCGCCGTAGTTTTCGACGATGACCTGCTGCTTCAGGCTCTGCGTGAAGGATTCGGCAAAGATGCGCGCGGACGCGTCGCTGGCTCCGCCGGCCGGGTAAGGCACCACCAAGGTCAGCGGCTTGGCGGGAAAACCATCGTTGGCCCATGCAGGCAATGCGGCCAGGGTGCAGGCGCCGCCCGCGGATTGCAGGAAATGGCGGCGTGTGAAAGCGCTCATGTGTGTCTCCTCTGGTTGAATGGTTCAGACAAGGCGGCTTTGGGCCAAGAGCACCCACAGCGCCGCGCCCAGCGGCAAGGCCTTGTCGTTGAAGTCGTACAAGGGGTTGTGCACGTGGCATCCCCCGTCCTCGCCGGTGCCGTTGCCCAGGCGGACATAAGCCCCCGGCCGGTGTTCCAGCATGTAGGCAAAGTCTTCGCTGCCCATCACCGGTGGGCGCTCGACCACGTTGTCTGCGCCGACCAGGCGCGTGGCCACCTGCCGCAACACGTCGGTCTGCGCCGGGTGGTTGACCAGCACCGGGTACTTGCGCTCGTAAAGCACTTCTGCCTGCAGCTGATAACTTTGCGCCTGCGCGGCAATGAACTCGCGGATGCGCTGCTCGACTCGCGTGCGCACCGCCGCGTCGAGCGTGCGCACGCCAATCTTGAGCTGCGCGCTTTCGGGCACCACGTTGAAGGCCTCGCCGGCCTGGATCGACCCGACGGTGATCACTGCCGACTTGAGCGCGTCGACCTCGCGCGACACGATGGACTGCAAGCCCAAGGTGATGCTGGCGGCGCACTGCATTGGGTCGATGCCGTGGTGCGGCATGGCCCCATGGGCACCCTTGCCACGCAAGGTCACCGTGGCGCGGTCGAACGACGCCAGCAGCGGACCCGGGTTGATGGCGAACTGGCCTACCGGCAAACCGGGCGAGTTGTGCAGCGCATAGATTTCGTCGCACGGAAACCGCGTGAACAGGCCTTCGTCCACCATGCGCAAGGCGCCGCCCTCGTTTTCCTCTGCCGGTTGAAAGATGAGGTGCAAGGTGCCGTTGAACGGCACCGACTCGGCCAGAAAACGCGCCGCGCACAACAGGATGGCCGTGTGGCCATCGTGCCCGCAAGCGTGCATCTTGCCGCTGTAGCGGCTGGCGTAGGGCAAGCCGGTCTTTTCGACAATGGGCAGCGCGTCCATGTCGGCCCGTATGCCGAGCGTGCGCACGCCCTCCCCCCTTGCGCAAGGCCCCCACCACGCCCGTGCCGCCCAGACCACGGTGCACGTCGTAGCCCCAGGCGGCCAGGCGATCCGCGACGAGGTCACTCGTGCGGCGCTCTTCGAAGGCCAACTCGGGATGGGCATGCAGATCGTGCCGGATCACAACGAACTCTGGCGCCACGGCCTGCATCGTCTGCAGCAGGCTTGCAGGCGCATGCGATTCGAGGGTCAGAGGAGCAATCATTTGGTTCAGTGCAACGGCGGGCCAGTGCACGCGCTAGGACGCCATCCTATGAAGATGAAGGCCGCTGACCTATTCGTCTTTCGCAAACCTGAGCTTGCCTTCCGCCAAAGCCGGGTTTGCACCAATACACGCATGCAAGACGCTTGCCAGCTTCTGGCCGATGGAGCGCCGGGCGATGAAAGCCCCCCCTTACGAATTGCCGAATTGAAGTTGACCCGCGACCCAGGCATGCTGCAAGTTGCAAGGACCCACTCGCATCGCCCCATGCATCTGAGCGCACAAACCCACTACCAGGCCGAACTGGACGCTGGCCGCTTCTGTGTCCAGCACTGTCCCGCGTGCCAGAAACATGTGTTCCCCCCGCGCGAACTGTGCCCACACTGCGGCCATGGTGCTCTGCGATGGGTGCGGCCCAGGGGCACCGGCGAGGTGTATTCCGCCAGCACGATTGCGCGCAAACCCGACGACGGGGGTAACTACAACGTGGCGCTGATCGACCTGGACGAAGGCGTGCGCATGATGAGTCGGGTGGACGGGCTGGCGCCCGACGCGGTGACGATCGGGCTGCGTGTGCAGGCCTTCGTGGACCAGCAGGACGGGCGTGGTCTGGTGCTGTTTCGACCAGCACCAGCAGGGGGGTGCAGCATGAGCCGCGTGCCCCGCTCCGGCCTGGATGCCGCTACCGTCAACCGCAGCTTGCGCGGCCGCGTGGCCATTGCGGGCGCCGCCACCTATGGCTGCGGTGAAGCGCCGGGCATGGACGACATGACGCTGCTGGCCCGCGCCGCGCACGCCGCCGTGGCCGACGCGGGGCTGACTCTGCAAGACATCGACGGGCTGGCCACCTGCAGCGTCAGCAGCAGCATGTGGGCCATGCCTGTCATCGAGCACCTGGGCATCAACCCCACGTATGTCGATGGGACGATGCTCGGCGGATCGAGCTTCATCGCCCACCTGCTGCCCGCCATCCGCGCCCTGGACGCCGGCCAGTGCAAAGCGGTATTGGTTTGCTATGGCAGCGCTCAGCGCTCGGCCACCTTCGGACGCAAGGAAGTGCAGAGCGCGCGGCGCTTACTTGATCCGCAGCCGTACGAGTTTCCGTACCAGCCGGTGCTGCCCGTTACAGCTTACGCGTTGGCCGCAGCACGGCACATGCACGAGTTCGGCACCACGCGTGCGCAACTGGCCGAAGTGGCGGTGGCTGCACGCACGTGGGCACAGCAGAATCCCGAGGCCTTCATGCGGGACGCACTGACCGTCGACGACGTCATCGCCGCCCGCCCGGTCGCCAGCCCGCTGGGCGTGCGCGACTGCTGCCTGGTGACCGACGGTGGCGGCGCCGTCGTGCTGACGCGGGCCGAGCGGGCACGCGATCTGCCGCGACCGCCTGTGTACGTGCTCGGCAACGCCACCGCCCTCTGGCACCGGCAGATCTCGTGCATGCCCGATCTGACGACAACCAGTGCGGTGCAGTCGGGCGCCCAGGCCTTTGCCATGGCCGGACTGAACGCTGCCGACATGGACATGGCACAGGTCTACGACGCCTTCACCATCAATACCATCCTGTTCCTGGAAGACTTGGGCTTTTGCGCCAAGGGAGAAGGCGGCGCCTTCGTGCAGAACGGCGGCATCGCCCCAGGTGGCCGACTGGCCGTCAACACCAATGGTGGCGGCCTGTCTTGCGTGC
Source organism: Ottowia sp. SB7-C50 (assembly GCF_033110285.1). Classification (NCBI taxonomy): domain Bacteria; kingdom Pseudomonadati; phylum Pseudomonadota; class Betaproteobacteria; order Burkholderiales; family Comamonadaceae; genus Ottowia; species Ottowia sp. SB7-C50. The sequence goes on along the minus strand of NZ_CP136995.1, from coordinate 1,556,399 downwards.
ATCCCGGCATGTACGGCATCTTCGCGCTTATCGAAGCCGTACGCCAGTTGCGCGGCGAGGCCGGCGCACGCCAGCTGGCGCGGCACGACACCGCCGTCGTCCACGGCAACGGCGGCACGCTGTCCAGCCAATCGACCGCCGTGCTGGGCACTGCCGCGGCCCTGTAGAAAGACCGACACATGATCCGTGATCCCGAGATCCTGGAAGCCCTGCTGGACAGCGTACGCCGCTTTGTGCGCGAACGCCTGGTGCCCGCCGAGAACGAAGTGGCCGAGACCGATGAGATTCCCGCTGACATCGTGCAGGACATGCGCGAGCTGGGCCTGTTCGGCATGACCATTCCAGAACGGTTCGGCGGCCTGGAACTGACGATGGAAGAGGAGTGCCGCGTCCTGCTGGAGCTGTGCCAGACGTCGCCCGCCTTCCGGTCGGTGATCGGCACGACGGTCGGCATTGGGTCGCAAGGTATCCTGATGGATGGCACGCCCGAGCAGCAGGCCGAGTGGCTGCCCCGGCTGGCTACTGGCGACGTCATTGCTTCGTTCGCGCTGACCGAGCCCGAAGCCGGCTCTGACGCGGCATCGCTGCGTACCACGGCGATCCTTCAAGGCGACCATTACGTGGTCAACGGCACAAAGCGCTTTATCACCAACGCCCCGCACGCCGGCATCTTCACGCTCATGGCGCGCACCAATCCGCAGGACAAGGGCGCGGGCGGCGTGTCATCGTTCATCGTCGATGCGAAGAGTCCCGGCATCAGCTTCGGACCCTACGACAGAAAAATGGGGCAGCGCGGCGCACACACCTGCGATGTGATCTTCGAGAATGTCCGAGTGCCCGCGGCCAACCTGATCGGGCTGCAGGAGGGCCGCGGCTTCAAGACGGCCATGAAAGTGCTCGAAAAAGGGCGCATCCACATTGCCGCCGTGGCCGTGGGTGTGGCGCAACGCATCCTACGCGATGCGCTGGCTTATTCGCTGGAACGCAAGCAATTTGGTCAGCCCATCTGCGAATTCCAGCTCGTCCAGGCCATGCTGGCCGACAGCCAGGCCGAGCTGTACGCTGCCGAATGCATGACGCTCGACGCCGCCCGGCGGCGCGACGAAGGCCGCAACGTAGCCACCGAGGCCTCATGCGCCAAGATGTTCGCAACCGAAATGTACGGGCGCGTGGCCGACCGTGCGGTACAAATCCTCGGCGGCGCAGGCTACATGGCCGATTACGGTATTGAGCGTTTCTACCGCGACGTGCGCCTGTTCCGCCTGTACGAAGGCACTACACAGATTCAGCAGATCATCATTGCGCGCAACATGGTGCGTGAAGCACGCGCCGCATAGGTCGGCAGCGGCTGGGCTCAAGCCTCGGGCCGCAGATCCCACCGTCGAAGCTCGCGCTGCATTGCCATCGCAAGTTCCTCGCTGCGGGCGCGTGGCAGGCGCGTGCGCGGCGCCACGATGCTGAATGCGGCGTGGCCACACGATCCGAATCGAAAGCCCACACCCACGCCCGCGACTCCTCCCGAACTGCCGCGCGAGTGTCCGGATTCGCGCGTTTGCCCTGCCCACCGGCGAAGGCGAGCCAGGCCCACGTCGTCGGACTGATATTCGGATTCGTGCCGCCGGTAGTGGGCCGCCAGCGCATCGTCGCTCAACGACGCCAGCAGCGCCAGACTGCCAACCCCCTGGCCCAGCAGCCGCGTGCTGCCCACATTGAGCGCGAACGACCGTACCCGGTGTTCGCCCTCTTCCAGGTGCAGGCAGTGACTGTGGTCGCCGGAGCGCACCATGAGGAACACGTTGTCACCCGACAGTCGCGCCAGCGCCTTCATGGCGGGCAAGCACGATTGCACCAGGGGCGGCCGATCCATGCAAGCCGCACCCAAGGCCGACGCTTCGACTCCCAAGTAGTAAAGGCCCGTGGCCACGTCCTTGCGCACCAGCGCCTGCGCAACCAGGCAACCCACCAGGCGCCAGGCGGTCGTGCGGTCCAAACCGGTTTCGTCCACCAGGCGCTGCAACGAAATTCCGTCGGCATGACTGGCCGCGATGCACCGCAGAAGCGCTCCCGCACGCTCCACACTTTGTGCGCCACTGACCGGTCGTGAAGTCGTCATGCGGGTATCCCCTATGTGCACATTATGCACATAGGCAGCGACGGCATTTGCCAATGGTGAAACGTTGCCTTGCAATGGGGCCATCCGACCATCACAGTCCAACTGAACCGCCGGTCGGCACGCAGCACCGCACCCAATTGGCACTTCGCAACCGCTCTTCATGATCCCGTTCGCATCGCGCATTCACCCTGCCTCTGAGGCCTTCCAGTCGCAGCGTGCGGGCATGCTGGATCTGGTTGGCCAGTTGCGCGCGCTCGAGCAGCGGGCCGCCGACACGTCTGCGCGTGCGGCGGCGAGCTTCAACAGACTAGGCGCACTGTTGCCCCGCGAGCGCGTGGGCCGTCTGTTGGATGCCGGCATGCCTTTCCTTCCGCTGTGCAACCTGGCCGGCTATGGGATGGACGACGCTGACCTTGACCGTTGCGTGCCGGGCGGCTCGCAGATCGCGGGGATCGGCTATGTCTCGGGCGTGCGCTGCATGGTGGTCGCCACCGACTCGGGCATCGACGCGGGCGCGCTCACCGAGGCCGGTAACCAGAAGCTCATGCGTTGCCAGGACATCGCGCTAGAGAATCGCCTGCCGTTCGTGCATCTGGTTGAATCGGCCGGCTCCAACCTGCGCAAATACCGGGTGGAAAAATTCATCCGAGGCGGCGGCATGTTCTACAACCTGGCGCGCTTGTCGGCCGCCGGTCTGCCGGTGGTAACGGTGGTGCACGGTTCATCCACGGCCGGCGGCGCCTACCTGCCCGGTCTGTCGGACTACGTGGTCATGGTGCGCGGGCAGGCCAAGGCCTTTCTGGCCGGCCCGCCCTTGCTCAAGGCCGCCACGGGCGAAGTCGCCACGGACGAGGAGTTGGGCGGCACCGACATGCACGCCAGCTTGAGCGGCTTGGCCGAGTACGTCGCCGAGAACGACGCCCATGCCGTCGCCCTGGCCCGGGATATCGTGGCCGCCCTCGACTGGAACGCCGCGACATCACCCTTTGCATGTGACGCCGATCCGCCCCAACTGAACCCGGAAGAACTGGCAGGCGTGATGGTGCTGGAGCACCGCAAGCCCGTAGACATGCGCGAGGTCATCGCGCGCGTGGTGGACGGTTCGCGCTGGATGGACTTCAAGCCCGACTACGGTCCAGCCACGGTCTGCGGGCATGGGCGCATCGAAGGCCACGCAGTAGGATTCATCACCAACAACGGCCCGATAGATCCCGCCGGTGCCACCAAGGCGGCGCAGTTCATCCAGCTGTGCAACCAGTCGGGGACGCCACTGGTCTTTCTGCAGAACACCACCGGCTTCATCGTCGGTCGCGCCTCCGAAACAGCCGGCATGATCAAGCACGGCAGCAAGCTGATCCAGGCCCTCGCCAATTCGCGGGTGCCGCAGATCACCATCTATTGCGGCGCGTCATTCGGTGCGGGCAACTACGGCATGTGCGGGCGCGCGTTCCGGCCACGCTTTTGTTTCTCGTGGCCCAACGCGCGCACTGCGGTCATGGGCGGCGAGCAAGCTGCCGCGACCCTGGAAATCGTCGCCCGCCAGCAGGCCGACCGCAAGGGCACGCCGGTGGACGAAGACCGGCTCGCGGCGCAGAAGGCCGAGATCATCGGCCACTTCGCCGCCCAGTCCAGCGCGTTCTATACCAGCGGCCATCTGCTGGACGACGGCGTGATCGACCCTCGTGATACGCGCGCCGTGCTGGCCTTTGTGCTGGCCACTGGGCGCGAGGCCGAGGCCCGTCAACCCCGCGCCGTGCAGTTCGGCGTGGCCCGCTTCTGAAGGAAGCACTGTGCTTTACACCGCTGAACACCATGAACTGATGGCCAGCATGCGCCGTTTCGTCGCGGCTGAAATCGACCCGTTTGTCGACGAATGGGAAGCCAACGAAGTTTTCCCGGCCCATGAGTTGTTCAAAAAAATGGGTCGGCTGGGTTTTCTCGGCATCACCAAGCCCGAAGCCTATGGCGGCATGGGGCTCGATTTCTCCTACGCGCTGGCCGCTGCCGAGGCCATTGGTCACGCGCGTGCCCAAGGCGTGGGCATGGGCGTCGGCGTGCAGTCGAACATGGCCACCCCTGCGCTGGCGGCGTTCGGGTCCGACGAACTGAAGCGGGAGTTTCTGGCGCCGGCCATTGCCGGTGATGTCGTGGTAAGCATCGGCGTGTCGGAACAGGGCGCTGGCTCCGACGTGTCGTCCCTGAAGACCCGCGCGCGGCGGGACGGCGACGACTATGTCATCAACGGCTCCAAGATGTGGATCACCAACGGCACGCAGGCCGATTGGATCTGTTTGCTGGCCAATACTTCGGAGGGTCCGCCGCACAAGAACAAGTCGCTCATCGTCGTGCCGCTGAAGCAAAACGGAAGGCGCGCGAAAGGGGTCGAGATCCAGAAGATCAAGAAGTTCGGCATGTGGTCATCCGACACCGCGCAGATCTTCTTCGACGAGGTGCGCGTGCCCGTGCGGCACCGCATCGGCGAAGAAGGCATGGGCTTCGTCTACCAGATGAAGCAGTTTCAGGAAGAACGCCTGGACGGCGCGGCACGCCGCCTGGCCAGCATCGACCTTATCAACGAAACCGCCGACTACCTGCGCCAGCGCATGGCATTTGGCCGGCCGCTGCTGGACAACCAGTTCATCCAGTACAAGCTGGCCGAGCTGAAGACCGAGCTTGAAGCCCTGCGTTCGCTCACCTACCGCGCCACGCTGGCCTACATCGATGGCGAGGACGTGACCGAACTCGCGTCCATGGCCAAGCTCAAGGCCGGTCGGCTGGGGCGCGAGATCGCGGACTGGTGCATGCAGTTCCAGGGCGGCATGGGCTACACGTGGGACAACCGCGTGTCGCGCGCCTATCGCGACTACCGACTGGGCTCCATCGGGGGCGGCGCCGACGAGGTGATGATGATGGTGATTGCCCGAAAGATGGGCCTGATGGAGATGTGACATGGCCGACCTTGCCCACATCCTTCTGCGCCGCCAGCACGACGTGCTGTTCGCGACCCTCAACCGGCCCGACACGCGCAATGCCCTGGCCCCCGAAATGGTGGTTGAACTGGCCGACATCGTGCATGTGGCCGAATCCGATGACAAAGTCCGCGCGCTGGTGCTGCGAGGTGCCGGCGGCTTTTTTTGCGCAGGCGGCAACGTTGTCAACTTCCAGGTGCGGCTCTCGGCGCAAGACTCGAACGACGACCCCATCGCCGCACGCAATCGCGATTTCGGGCGCTTCATGCAGCGCCTGGCCGCGCTTCCCATTCCCTTGATCGCCGTCGTCGAAGGCGGCGCCATGGGCGGCGGCATGGGCCTGGCGTGTGCAGCCGATCTGGTGCTGGCGACGCAGGATGCGCGCTTCGCGCTGAGCGAGACCTCGCTCGGCATCATTCCCGCGCAGATCGCGCCTTTCGTGGTGGCGCGGGTGGGGCAGCGTGCGGCGCTCCGGCTGGGCCTCTTCGGTGAACGCCTGAGCGGCGAAGACGCGCAGGCCCTGGGCCTGGTGGACGAACTGGCGGCAGATACAGCGCATCTGGACGCACTGCTCGCGCAATGGCTGACGCGACTGTGTGCCTGCGCGCCCGGTGCCAACCGCGCACTGAAGCCACTGCTGCGGCGCTGCGGACACGAAAGCGACGACACCTTGCTGGACGATGCGGCGCAGCAGTTCGCCGCCTGCATGCGCCACGAGGGTGCCGAGGGCATTGCCGCTTTTCGAGAGAAGCGCCCGGCCGCATGGCGACAGGCTTTTGGCACCGCCGATGTGCACGCCTGAGCGGATTTGCACCATGACACTTCGCAAGCAGATCAGGCCCTTTCACACCGTGCTCGTCGCAAATCGGGGCGAAATCGCGATCCGCGTCATGCGCACCGCGCATCGCCTGGGCTACGGCACCGTGGCCGTGTATTCGGAGGCGGATCGAGATGCGCCTCATGTACAGGCGGCAGACCGGGCCGTGTGCATTGGCGGCGCAGCGCCCAGGGACTCATACCTGAACATCGCCGCCATCTTGGCTGTGGCCGAGCGCTCGGGCGCAGACGCCGTGCATCCCGGGTATGGATTTCTGGCCGAAAACGCGGAATTTGCCGACGCGGTCGACGCCGCCGGCCTGGTGTTCATCGGCCCGCCGGGCGCGGCCATTCGCGCCATGGGCAACAAGGCCCAGGCCAAGCGCCTGGTGCTGGCCGCCGGCATGCCCTGCATTCCGGGCTATCAGGGCGAAGACCAGGGTGATGCCGCATTCCTCGCTGCCGCCGCAGACATCGGATTTCCGGTCATGGTCAAGGCAGCTGCCGGTGGGGGCGGGCGGGGTATGCGGCTGGTCGACGATGCCGCTGCGCTGCCAGAGGCACTGGCATCCGCACGGTCGGAAGCGCGGGTCGCTTTCGGCAGCGATGAACTGATCCTGGAGCGCGCCGTGCTGGCGCCACGCCACGTCGAGATTCAGGTACTGGCGGACAGCCACGGCCACGTGATCCACCTGGGCGAGCGCGACTGCTCGGTGCAGCGCCGCCACCAGAAACTCATCGAGGAAGCACCCTCCCCCGCCGTCGACACCGCGCTGCGCGCGCGCATGGGCGAAGTGGCCGTTCGGGCCGCGCGTGCCATCGGCTACATCGGCGCAGGCACGATGGAGTTTCTGCTCGACCGTGACGGACGCTTCTACTTCATGGAGATGAACACGCGCCTGCAGGTCGAACACGCCGTGACCGAAGCAATCACCGGTCTGGACCTGGTCGAATGGCAGATGCGCGTCGCCTCTGGCGAGCCGCTGACGCTTGCGCAGGACGACGTTCAGCTGAACGGCCACGCCATCGAGGTGCGCCTGACGGCCGAGGACGTGGCCGCTGGCTTTCTACCCCAGACTGGACCCGTCCTGCGCTGGCGACGACCGGAAGGTGACGCCGTGCGCGTAGACCATGGCCTCGCCGAGGGCGGCGTGGTGTCGCCGTACTACGACTCGATGGTGGCGAAGCTGGTCGCACACGGTCGCACCCGCCAAGAAGCGCGGCGCAAGCTGCTGCGCGCGGTGGAGCAGTGCGTACTGCTGGGCCTACCCACCAACCAGGGCTTCCTGGCCGACTGCCTGGCCGACCCCGTGTTCGCCGAGGGCAGCCAGGTGCATACCGGCTTCGTTCAGGAGCGCTTTGGCGCCCGCTTGTCTGAGCGGCGGCAACCGCCGCTGCGCACCGTGGCGCTGGCCGCCTTCGCCACTTTGGCACAAGCGATGCCGCACCCACAAGGACACATTCGTCCCATTCGGCTGGGCGGGCAAACGGCCCGCGTTTCGCTGGCGCATTGCGGTGAGCGCTGGGATGCGCAACTGTCCGACGCCGACGACGGCTGGATGTTGAGGCTGGGAGACCATGCCTACACCCTTCGCCACGCGGCATGGCAAGACGAGTCGCTTGACACACTGCACGCCGAATGCGATGGCGTTACGGAGCGCATCCATGTGGCGCGCCAGCCCGACGCCCTGCACTGCTGTCATGCGGGGCGCATCTGGCGCTTCGACTGCGTGAGCGACCGCACGCCACGGAACGCAGCAGTCGGCAGCGGTGCGGTCACGGCGCCCCTCACAGGCCGCATTGTCGAAGTGGCCGTGGCCACGGGCGACCTGGTGCAGGCGGGTCAACGGCTTGTCGTACTAGAAGCGATGAAGATGGAACACACGTTGACCGCACCGATGGCCGGCGTGGTGGCCGAAGTGACCGCGCAAGCAGGCGGACAGTCGACGCTGGGCGCATTGCTGCTGCGCATCGAGGCGGCGGCATGACGCCGAAGACAGTGCGCATCGGCGGTGCGTCAGGCTTTTGGGGCGACTCGGCCATCGCAACGCCGCAATTGCTGCGCGTGCCGGGAATGCAGTACCTGGTGTATGACTACCTGGCAGAAACCACCATGGCCATCCTGGCCCGTGCCCGCGCCAAGGACGTATCGCTCGGTTACGCCACCGACTTCGTCCACGCCGCCATGGCGCCGTATCTGCACGCAATATGCGAACGCGGCGTGCGCGTGGTCGCCAATGCGGGCGGGCTGAATCCCATGGCGTGCCGCGATTCGCTGGCGGCGGTGGCGGCCACACAGGGCCTGGCGCCGCGCATCGCGGTGGTGACGGGCGATGACGTCCTGCCGCAGTTCGAGCAACTGCGCGCTTCGGGCTTGCGCGACTTGTACTCGGGCGAAGCGCCGCCCGCCACCTTGTGTTCGGCCAACGCGTATGTCGGCGCGCGCGGGATCGCCCAAGCGCTGGCGATGGGTGCTGACATCGTCGTCACGGGCCGCTGCGTGGACAGCGCCGTGGTCCTGGGTGTTCTCGCCCATGAATTTGGCTGGCGCTGGGACGACTGGGATCGCATGGCCGCCGGCACGCTGGCGGGCCACGTTATCGAATGCGGCGCCCAGGCCACGGGCGGGCTGTTCACCGACTGGCAGCAGGTGCCGGGCTGGGCCGACATCGGATACCCGGTCATCGACTGCGCGCCGGACGGCAGCTTCGTGCTATCCAAGCCCGAAGGCACCGGCGGGCTGATCCATCCCGGCGCGGTGGCCGAGCAAATCCTGTATGAAGTCGGTGACCCGGCCCACTACCTGATGCCCGACGTGACCTGCGACTTTCGCCAGGTGCGCGTGGAAGCCCTGGATCCGGGCCGCGTACGAGTACAAGGCGCTCGCGGCCGACCGCCCACCCACACCTACAAGGCCAATGGCACATGGCGCGACGGCTACCAAATCCAGCAGCTGATGGCCATTCGCGGCATCGACGCGCCGGCGAAGGCGCGCAAGACCGCGGAGGCGTTGCTCGCGCGCACCCGCGCGCAGATGCGCCAGCATGGTTTAGACGATTACACCGAAAACTGTGTCGAACTGCTGGGCTGCGAAGCGCTGTACGGCCCCCACGCGCGCGCGTTGCCGACCCGCGAAGTGGTGTTGCGGATCGGTGCGCGGCACGCAGACGCGAAGGCGCTCACTTTTCTGCAGCGCGAATGTGCGTCCGCGGGTACGTCGATGGGGCCAGGCACGCGTTCGTCCTTCACGGGGCGCGCGGACGTGCAGCCCGTCGTCAAGGTGTTCTCTTTTTTGGTGCCCAAGACGCAAGTGCCGTTGCAGGTGGTGCTGTGCGACAAGGTGGAGTCCGTGGCGGAGCCCGCATCGGCGCCCCCTCAGATGGCCACGCCCGTGCCCGCCGCTACGGCAGACGCCCCGGACGTCACTGACGGCGTCGAAGTGCCGCTGGTGGCCCTCGCCTGGGCCCGCAGTGGCGACAAGGGCGACGACGAAAACATTGGCGTCATCGCACGCCGGCCCGAATGCCTGCCCGTGCTGCGCGCACAACTCACGCCTCAGCGCGTTAAGGACTGGTTTGCCCATCTTTTGCTAGGTGAAGTCGAGCGCTTCGACGTGCCCGGCTTGCACGCGCTCAACTTCGTGCTGCAACGGGCACTGGGCGGCGGCGGCGTCGCCAGCCTCCGCTCCGACCCCTTGGGCAAATCCTTCGCGCAGATGCTGCTCGACCTTCCGGTGCGCGTGCCCCGCCAATGGGTCGACGATGGCGTGCTGGCACCGCATTCCGTTGATTTTCCCCACTGACCCCCCAGGAGACACCATGCGTTCGACATTCCGCCGCCAATGGCTCGCCGCCGCCCTCGGTTCACTGATGCTGGTCGCCGCGCCCGCGGGAGCGCAGGAGACCTATCCCACCAAGCCCATCCGCGTCGTGGTGCCGTACACGCCTGGCGGGGTGTCGGACGCGGTCACGCGGCTGGTCATGCAAAAGCTGTCCGACCGACTCAAGAATCCCATCGTCGTTGATAACCAGGCCGGCGCCAACGGCCAGGTCGGATCGGCGCAGGTAGCCCGTGCTGCGCCTGACGGCTATACCCTGCTGGTGGTGGTGGCCGCGCACGCCATCAACCCCAGCCTGTACAGCAAGATGAGCTACGCACCCCTCAAGGACCTGGTGGGCGTCAGCCAGTTCGGCCACATCCCCTTGCTCGTCGTCTCCAGCGCCCAGTTGCCGCCCACCAACCTGAAGGACTTCATCGCCTGGGCCAAGGCCAACCCGAAAAGCGCCACTTTCGCATCGAGCGGCACCGGGTCGGGGGCGCAGTTGTCTGCCGAGTTGTTCGCGCAAACGGTCGGCGCCGAAATGACGCACGTGCCCTACAAGGGCATGGCGCCGGCACTGCCTGACCTGTTCTCAGGCCAGGTGGCCATGGCCTTCGACTCCGTTCAGACCATGATGCCGCAGGTGAAGGCCGGCAAGCTGCGCGCCCTCGCCATCACCAGCGCCAAGCGTTGGCCCGCTGCGCCAGACGTACCCACCATGGCCGAGCAGGGCTACGCCAGCCTGACCGGTGGTAGTTGGATCGGCTTGCTGGCGCCTGCCAAGACGCCGCAGGCGATCCTCGACAAGCTGTCGACCGAAACGCAGGCCGCGCTCGACTCGCCGGAGGTGCACGCCAAGCTGATCGAGTACGGCATCGACCCGGTGGGCGGCACGCCGAAGCAGTTCGACACCTTCATCCAGAGCGAGTCCAAGCGCTGGGCCGACGTGGTCAAAAACGCGGGCATCAAGCTGGAGTGAGCTGACATGGCGCTACTCCATGGCGTGAAGGTGCTCGACCTGACGCGCGTCATCGCTGGGCCGCTGTGCACGCAGGTGCTGGCGGACATGGGCGCGACGGTTTACAAGATCGAGAAGCCGGGCGAAGGCGACGACACCCGTCGCATGGGCCCCTTTCTGCCCGACGCGGCCAGCGGTGGCGACAGCAATGATTCCGCCCTGTACCTGGCCTACAACCGGGGCAAGCGTTCCATCACACTGGATATCGCCACGCCCGAAGGGGCAACGTTGGCACGGCAACTGGCGGCGCAATGCGACGTGGTGGTCGAAAACTACAAGGCCGGGTCTCTGGCACGCTATGGCCTGGACGAGCCGAGCATCCGCGCCCTGCGGCCCGACATCGTGTATTGCTCGGTCACCGGCTTCGGCCCTGACGGCCCCTACGCCGCGCGGCCCGCCTATGACTTCATCCTGCAAGGCCTGGCGGGCGTCATGAGCACCTGCGGCCAGCCCGACGGCACGCCGGGCGCGGGTGCCATGCGCACGGCCATCCCCATCACCGATGTGGTCACGGGGCTGTACGCCACCATCGGCATTCTGGGCGCGCTGCACCATCGACGCGAGACGGGCCAGGGCCAGCACGTGGATGCGGCCATGCTGGACGCCTCGGTGGCGCTGAACGGCCACCTGGCGCTCGGTTACCTGATGACCGGCAAGGTGCCGGCCCGCATTGGCAACACCAACCCGATCGCCTCGCCGTCCGAGGTGTTCGACTGCGCCGACGGCCAGTTGATCGTCGCCGCCGGCAACAACGGCCAGTTCACCGCGCTGTGCGGGGTGCTCGGGCGCCCCGAATACGTCAGCGACCTGCGTTTTTCCACCAATGTCCAACGGGTGCAGCACCGCGCGGCGCTGCGCGATCTGCTGGCGCCGCTGCTGCGCCAACGCGCGCGCGCCGAGCTGCTGGCCGCCTTCGAACAAGCCGGCGTACCCTGCGGGCCGATCAACGACATGGCGCAGGTGTTCGAAGACCCGCAGACGCGCCATCGCGAACTCGCCTTTACCCTGCCCCATGGGCGCGGCACCGACGTACCGAGCCTGCGCAATCCAATCCGTTATTCACAGACCCCCCTGCACTACCGCGCCGCGCCGATGCTGGGGCAAGACAGCGACGAGGTTCTAGCGCAAGCGCTGGGCTTGGACGCCGACGCGCTCGGCGACCTCAGAAAGCGCGGCATTATCTAACGCAGCGCTTATCGGATAAGCGTTGATAGCTCCGTTTTTAGGAGCAAATCATTCCAGCTGGAGCCGCCCTTGTGCGTCGGCCACCAGCATGTCGACCAGTTCCTGCGCGAACGAGGGCAAGGCGTCCAGGCTGCGCACGCAGATCTGCATTTCGCGCACCGACCACGCATCCGACAGCGGCACGATGGCAATGTCCATCGCCTGCGCGTGGCGGCTGGCGGCGGATTCGGGCAGCACGCCCACGCCCACGCCGGCTTCTATCATGCGGCAAGCCGTTTCAAAATTACCCACCTGAATACGCTGCTTGATCGGTCGATGAAACTGGTCGCTGGCTTGGCGTAGAAAAGCGTGGATGGCGCTCGCTTCGTGCAGGCCAACATGGTCCAGCGCCAGCGTGTCGGCGAAGTCGACCTGGGTCTGCCCGTCCAGCGCGTGGCCGGTGGGCACCACCAGCACCAGGCGGTCGCGCCGGTAAGGCAGCGTCTGCAGGTTCTCGGTGCGCACCAGGCCAGCCACGATGCCGATGTCGGTCTTGGCTTCCGTCACGGCGCGCACGATGTCGTGCGACAGCCGCTCGCGCAGGTCGATGTTCACGTCGGGATGGCGGCGCAAGAAGTGGCGCAGCACGGGCGGCAGGAATTCGCCCAGCGACGTGGTGTTGGCCAGCACGTGTACGTGGCCCTTAATGCCGCGCACGTATTCCTGCATGTCGCCGCGCAGGTTTTCGATCTGCCCCAACACCAGGCGCGCGTGCGTCACGAAGGCCTGCCCTGGCGGCGTCAGCTTCACGCCCTGGCTGGTGCGATGAAGCAGCTTAGTGCCGATGCTCTCTTCCAGGTTCTTGATGCGCGTGCTGGCCGCGGGCAGCGAGATGAACGACAGCTCGGCGCCACGCGTCATGCTGTTCGCGTCAGCGATGTGCGCCATCAGACGAAGATCCACGAGGTCAAAGTGCATGGCCATGGAGGCATTGTAGAAACGGTGGTGGCAGGACACGCGCGCCGATCCGCGTGCCGATACGATGAGCGACTTTGCTCTGAGCCACCAGGTCGCCCGGTCTGCCCGCCACCAACGGCGGCACGATAGCGACTGAAGGATTGAACGTCATGGACATCCCCGCTCTCATCAACCAATACGGCTACGCCGCCGTTGCCGTGGGCTGCCTGCTCGAAGGCGAGACGGTGCTGTTGCTCGCCGGGTTTGCCGCGCACCGCGGCTATCTGCACTGGCCCTGGGTGATGGCGGTGGCGGCGGTGGCCGGATTTGTGGGCGACATGGGCTTCTTCCTGCTGGGACGGCGCTTTGCACCGCAAATTTTGGCGCGCTGGCCGCGCATCGCGGCGCAGCGGGCACAGGTCGATGCGTGGCTGCAGCGCTTTGGCGCAGGTTTGGTGGTGGCGGTCCGGTTTCTATACGGCTTTCGCATCGCAGGGCCGGTGCTGCTGGGGTCGAGCAGCATGTTGTGGCAGCGCTTTGCGCTGTTCAACGCCGTGGGTGCGGTGCTGTGGGCAGCGCTGCTGACGGGACTCGGCTGGTTCTTCGGCGAGGCCGCTCACGCGCTGCTGGGCAAGGCGCAGCATTACGAAGGTTGGCTCGCGCTGGGGGTGGTGGCTGTCGGGCTGGCCTACGTGCTGTGGGCGCGCCGCCGGGCGCGCCAACGCGCGTCGTCGGCTGGCCACCCCGACGCTTGACGGCGCGGCGCCGCGCTCAATCGGCCGCCAGCCGCCCCTGCACCAGCCGCAGCGCCCTGCCGCAGCGCGCCGCCAGCGCGTCGTCGTGCGTCACCAGCACGAAGGCGGTGCCGTGGTTGGCGGCCAGGTCCATCATCAGCATGAACACGCCGTCGGCCGTGGCGCGGTCCAGGTTGCCGGTCGGTTCGTCGGCCAGCACGCACGCCGGCTGCGTGACCAGCGCGCGGGCGATGGCCACGCGCTGACGTTCGCCGCCCGACAGCTCGGCCGGGCGATGGTGCATGCGCGACGACAGGCCCACCTGCCCCAGCATGCGCTCGGCCACCTTGGCGGCGTCTTCGCGCGGCTGGCGGCGAATCCACAGCGGCATGGCCACGTTTTCGAGCGCGCTGAATTCAGGCAGCAGGTGATGAAACTGGTAGACGAAACCCAGGTGGCGGTTGCGCAATTCACCCTGCTGCGCCGGCGCCAGATCGGCAAAGTCCTGCCCCATCAGCCGCACCTGCCCGCTGGTCGGCGCGTCCAGCCCACCCAGCAGATGCAGCAAGGTGCTCTTGCCCGACCCGGACTGCCCGACGATCGCCAGCGTCTCCCCCGCCCGCACCGTCAGATCGACCCCGTGCAGCACCGTCACATCCAGCGGCCCTTCCTGAAACCGCTTGGTGACCGATCGGGCCTCCAACACAGCCTCAGCGCCCGCTGGATAATCGTACTCAGCTATCGTATTCATAGCTCCACTCCCCCCAGGCCGCGCAGCAGGCCGTTCGGATCGCCGCGGAGCAGGCGCCGCGGAAACACCGTGGCCGGACCTGCGCCGGCCGCCGGTGTTGTCCCCCTCGGGGGGATGGCGCGTCAGCGCCTCAGGGGGGGGGTCCTATTCATACCGCAACGCCTCCGCCGGATTGACCCGGCTCGCGCGCCAGCTCGGATAAATCGTCGCCACGAAGGCCAGCAGCAGCGAAATCACCGCGATGGGCACGATGTCGGCCGCCTGCGGGTCGCTCGGCATCTTGCTGATCAGGTAGATGTCCTTGGGCAGGAAGCTGGCGCTGAACAGGTTTTCAAGAAACGGCACGATGACGTCGATGTTGAAGGCGATGAGCAGCCCCAGCGCCAGCCCCGCGAGCGTGCCGATCACGCCCACCAGCGCGCCCTGCACGATGAAGGTCTTCATGATGCTGGCCGGGCTGGCGCCCAGCGTGCGCAGGATGGCGATGTCGGCGCGCTTGTCCTGCACCGTCATCACCAGCGTGCTGACCAGGTTGAACGCCGCCACGGCCACGATCAGCGTGAGGATGATGAACATCATGCGTTTTTCAAGCTGCACGGCGGCAAACCAGGTGCGGTTCTGGCGCGTCCAGTCCAGCAGCAGCAGGTGGCCGCTTAAAGATCCCGCCAGCTGGTCGGTCACCTGACGGGCCTGGTGCAGGTCGCGCAGCTTCAGGCGGATGCCGGTCGGCCCTTCAAGGCGGAAGATGCGCGCCGCGTCCTGCATGTGCAGCATGGCCAGCGCCGAATCGTATTCATAGTGCCCGCTGCTGAAGGTGCCCACCACCGTCATCTGCTTCAGGCGCGGTACCACGCCGGCTGGCGTGACCTGGCCGCTGGGCGCGATCAGCGTCACCTGGTCGCCCTCGCCCACGCCCAGCTTGCGCGCCAGGTCGCTGCCCAGCAGGATGCCGAACTGCCCCGGCACCAGCTTGGGCAGCAGGGTGTCCTTCATCTGCGCGGCGACGTCGGTCACGCCCGGTTCCAGCGTCGGGTCGATGCCGCGCACCATCGCGCCCTGCATGGTTTCGCCGCGCGCCAGCAGGCCCTGCGCGCCGATAAAGGGCGCGGCGCCAATCACTTCCGGGTTGCCGCGCACTTCGGACAGCGTGCGCGTCGGGTCGGGCAGCGCCGCGCCGTCGGGCGAAAACACCTCGACGTGCGAGATCACGCTGAGCATGCGCCCGGCCACGTCCTTCTGAAAGCCGTTCATCACCGACAGCACGATGATCAGTGCCGCCACGCCCAGCGCAATGCCCAGCATGGACGCCGCCGAGATGAACGAGATGAAGCCATTGCGCCGCGTGGCGCGCCCGGCGCGCGTGTAGCGCCAGCCGAGCAGCATTTCATAGGGCCATCGCCAAGGCAGAGACATCGGGTGTGTGGGCGGGCACGCCCGAACAGCGCCGCCCGCAAGCCAAAGGGAGGGATTTTCGCATCCCCGACAATCCCTGCTTATGCCCCCCCGCGCACGAGCCGACTCACCTGCTGATTCCCGACGCCGCGCCCGTTCTGCCCGACGGCGCCCCGCCGCCACCCTTGCCGCCGCTGCCGCACCTGCAGGCGCTGCTCAAGCGCCTGCGTCTGGCCGACACGCTGACCTGCGACGACGACGCGCCCGACACGCCTTTCGAGCGCGCGCTGGCCCGCGCCCACGGCCTGCCTGGCGCACCGGGCCGCGTGCCCTGGGCCGCCTTCGACACCGGCACGCCGGGCCAACCCTGCGCGTGGCTGCGCCCCTGCCACTGGCAGCTGGGGCTGGACCACATCAGCCTGTTGCCGCCGGGGCAACTGGCACTGGCCGAGGCCGAATCGCGCGCGCTGCTGGCCGCCGTGCAGCCGCTGCTGCAGGACGACGGCCTGACGCTCGATTACGTCCGCCCCGATGCCTGGCTGGCACGCGGTGAACTGCTGCGCGATCTGTCCACCTGCTCGTCCGCCCGCGCCGCGCAGCACCCGCTGACGCGCGACCGGCTGGTCGAGGCCGCCACGCCCGAGCGCAGCGCGCAACTGCACCGCCTGCAGAACGAGCTGCAGATGCTGCTGTACACCCACCCCGTCAACGACGCGCGCGAGCAGGCGCGGCAACTGCCCGTCAACGCGCTGTGGATCGAAGGCGCGGGTGTGCTCGACCACGCCATCGCGCCGCGACCGGGGCTGCGCGTCGATGGGCGGCTGGCGCCCGACGCCACGCCCGATCTGGCCGCGTGGCAGGCGGCGTGGCAGGCCATCGACGCCGACAGCATCGCGGCACTGCGCCAGTCACTGGACGCCGGGCACGACGTGCGACTGACGCTGTGCGGCCCGCGGCGCGCGCTGACGCTGCAGCCCGGTCACGGCCTGGCGTTCAGGCTTTCAAGCCTTTTCAGGCCCCAGCGCCTGTCAGACTTGCGCAGTCAGCTATGAAATTTGAAGTAAGAGACGTCCCTCCCCGCGCCGCCTGGGCGCTGCAGCAGGCGGGCGTGCACCCGCTGCTGGCGCGCCTGTTCGCGGCGCGCGGCATCACCGGGGCCGACCAGCTGGACGATGCGCTGGGCCGCCTGCTGCCCCCCCACGGGCCTGAAGGGCGTGGGCGAAGCGGCGGTGCTGCTGGCCGACGCCATGGCCGCCGGGCGGCGCATCTGCATCGTGGCCGACTACGACTGCGACGGCGCCACCGCCTGCGCGGTCGGCATCCGCGGCCTGAAGCTGCTGGGGGCGCCGCACCTCGACTACCTGGTGCCTGACCGCGTGGTCGACGGCTACGGCCTGACGCCGCCGATTGCCGAGCGTGTGGCCGCGCGGGGCGCCGACCTGCTCGTCACGGTGGACAACGGCATCGCCAGCGTCGACGGCGTGGCGCGCGCGCGCGCGCTGGGACTGCAGGTGCTGGTGACCGACCACCACCTGCCCGGCGCCGAGCTGCCGGCGGCCGACGGCATCGTCAACCCCAACCAGCCGGGCTGCGATTTCGAAAGCAAGTGCGTGGCCGGCGTGGGCGTGATGTTCTACGTGCTGCTGGCGCTGCGCGCCGAACTGCGTGCACGCGGCGCTTTCGACCTGGCCAGCCAACCCAAGCTGGATGCGCTGCTGCCGCTGGTGGCGCTGGGCACGGTGGCCGACGTGGTCAGACTGGACGCCAACAACCGCCGGCTGGTGGCGCAGGGCCTGCGGCGCATTCGCGCGGGGCAGATGCCGGTGGGCCTGTCGGCGCTGTTTGCGGTCGCCGGCCGGGTCGCGGCCAAGGCGACCACCTTCGATTTTGGCTTTGCGCTGGGCCCGCGCATCAACGCCGCCGGCCGTCTGGCCGACATGACGCTGGGCATCGAGCTGCTGCTGACCGACGACGCCGCGCGCGCCGACGAGCTGGCGCGCACGCTGGACGCCATCAACCGCGAGCGGCGCGAGATCGAAGGCGGCATGCGCGAGCAGGCGCTGCAGATCGCCGCCGGCCTTTTCGACGACACCCAGGCGCCGCCCGCCGCGCTGGCCGTGTTCGACCCCGACTTCCACGAAGGCGTGGTCGGCATCGTCGCCGCGCGGCTGAAGGACCGGCTGCACCGCCCCACTTTCGTGTTTGCCGCCAGCAGCGCGCCGGGGCACGAACATGAACTGAAGGGCTCGGGCCGCTCCATCCCCGGCTTTCACCTGCGCGACGCGCTGGACCTGGTGGCCAAGCGCCACCCCGGCGTCCTGGTCAAGTTTGGCGGCCACGCCATGGCGGCCGGCTGCACCATTGCCCAGCAGCACTTCGACACCTTCGATCAGGCGCTGCAGCGGGTGGCGGCCGAATGGCTGGACGCCGCCACGCTGACGCGCAAGCTGGAGACCGACGGCCCGCTGCCGCCGGAATACCGCCGCGCGGACATGGTCGACACGCTGCACCGCGAAGTCTGGGGTCAGGGCTTTGCGCCGCCGGTGTTCAGCGAAGAGGTCGAGGTGGTCAGCCAGCGCCTGGTGGGCGAAAAGCACCTGGCGCTGAAGCTGCGCCACCAGGGCCAGCCGGTCGATGGCATCTGGTTCGGCCGCACCGACCCGCTGCCCGCGCGCGCGCGCCTGGCCTTCCGGCTGGAGGCCGACGAATGGCAGGGCGTGCGGCGCGTGCGGCTCATGGTGGAAGGCGTGGCGGCATAAGCTCATGCTGAATGCGTCTAAGCGTGGATGCGACAATACGGGGTTTCCCTCATCGCCCGCGCAAGTTCCATGGCCGCCTTCGACGAAGAAAAAGTCCTCACCGTCCACCACTGGACGGACCGCCTGTTCAGCTTCACCACGACGCGCTCGACCAGCCTGCGCTTTTCGAACGGCCACTTCACCATGATCGGCCTGCGCGTCAACGGCAAGCCGCTGCTGCGCGCGTATTCCATCGTCAGCCCCAATTACCAGGAAACGCTGGAATTCCTCAGCATCAAGGTGCAGGACGGCCCGCTGACCAGCCGGCTGCAGCACATCCAGCCGGGCGACAGCGTCATCGTTGGCCACAAGCCCACCGGCACGCTGCTGATCGACTACCTGCTGCCGGGCAAGCGGCTGTACCTGTTCGGCACCGGCACGGGCCTGGCGCCGTTCATGAGCATCATCCGCGACCCCGACACCTACGAGAAGTTCGAGGAAGTGATCCTGGTGCACGGCTGCCGCCTGGTGTCTGAACTGGCCTACCGCGACTACATCACGCAGGAACTGCCGAAGCACGAATTCCTGGGCGAGATGGTGACCCAGCAGCTCAAGTACTACCCCACAGTGACGCGCGAGCCCTTCCCCACGCAGGGCCGCATTCCCGACCTGATCGAAAGCGGCCAGATGGCGCGCGACCTGGGTGTGCCACAGATCGACCCGCAGGTCGACCGCGTGATGCTGTGCGGCAGCCCCGAGATGCTCAAGTCCATCAAGCACGTGCTGGAAACGCGCGGATTCAACGAAGGCAACACCACCACGCCGGGCGACTTTGTGGTGGAACGGGCGTTTGTGGAGCAGTGAACGCGCGGCGGCAAAGAAACATGCCTCCAGCGCAGTCCAGATTAGCACATGTAGCTATCTTTTAGATAGCAAATGGGCGCCGACCCCAAGTCGCTTCAAACGGCCTGACGCGCGCGCTTCTTCTCCATCAGG
The DNA here is from genome assembly GCF_033110285.1 of Ottowia sp. SB7-C50. Lineage (NCBI taxonomy): Bacteria > Pseudomonadati > Pseudomonadota > Betaproteobacteria > Burkholderiales > Comamonadaceae > Ottowia > Ottowia sp. SB7-C50. Next base: position 1,536,931 of record NZ_CP136995.1, on the reverse strand, counting down.
CGCTGCAGCACCAGCGGCGCCACATACGGCGCCACGTCGCCGCCCAGTTGCGAAATCTCGCGGATCAGCGTGCTGCTGACCGACTGCAGCGTGGCCGCGGGGGTGAGGAAGATGGTTTCCACGTCCGGCGCCAGGTTGCGGTTCATGCCGGCCAGTTGCGCTTCGTAGTCGAAGTCGGTCACGCCGCGCACGCCGCGCACCATGGCCTTGCCGCCGCGCGCCACCACGAAGTCGCGCACCAGTCCGTCAAACGGGGCCACGCTCACGTTGTCGTAGCGGCTGGCGGCGTCGCGCGCCAGTTCCAGCCGTTCGTCCAGCGTAAACAGCGTCTTCTTGTGGTGCGCCATCGCCACGGCGATGATGACTTCATCGAACAACCCGGCCGCGCGGCGCACGATGTCTTCGTGGCCAAGCGTGATGGGATCGAAGGTGCCGGGGTAGACGGCGATGACGTGGCGGCTCATGGGGCGTGGTCTCCTGCGTTGGCGAACATTATTGCCGTGCCGAAATACCGTCATTCCCGCGAAGGCGGGAATCCATGCATCCACCAGCAGCACCCGTGCGCAACGCTTCTGGCTTCCCGCCTTCGCGGGACTGACGATGGAGGTACAGCCTCAAGCGGTGACTTTCGCATCAACCCGCGCAACGCCACAGCAGATGCGCGTGAACGGCGCCGGCCTGGAGGTGGCGGTGCACGGCCAGGCCGGCGTCGGCCAGCGCCGCATCGTTCCACGCGGCGGGTGCTTCCAGGTAGACGAAGCCCTGCGGCTGCAGCGCGCGCGCGGCGGCGGCCAGCGCGGGGGCGAACAGCGCCGCGGCGTCGAACGGCGGGTCGATCAGCACCAGATCGATGCCACCCGGTGCGAGCGCGCCCAGCGCCGCCACGCCATCGCCGCGCTGCACGCGCACGGCATCGGCTTTCAAGCGCGCCTTCAGCGTGCGCAGCGCGGCGACCAGGGCCGGGTCCTGTTCCACCAGCAGCACCTCGGCCGCGCCGCGCGACGCCGCTTCCAGACCCAGCGCGCCGGTGCCGGCAAAGGCATCCACCACGCGCCAGCCGGTCAGGTCCTGCCCCAGCCAGTTGAACAGCGTCTCGCGCACGCGGTCGGGCGTGGGGCGCAGGCCGGGCTTGTCGATCACGGGCAGCTTGGTGCGGCGCCACTGGCCGCCGATGATGCGCACTTCGTGCGGCGCATGGGCGGTGCGGCGGTCGGCAGGCGTGGCGGGTCGGCGAGGCATGGCGCGATTGTCGCCGCGCCCGCCTGCCCGGATATTTCATCGTGGCGACGTCCAGCGCGCCCGGCGGCGGGATGCCTGCGCGTGCGGCGTGGCGCAGCAGGGGCCAGGTGCCAGGCTGACCTGCATCAAGAATCGTCTGCGTGGCGGCGCGCGGCAACACCACCGGGGGCCGCGTTGCAGTACCCTTTGCAGCTTGTGGACACCCCGGACCGGAGCCCGCCATGACCCCATCGCCCAACCCGCCCGTCGACACCGACGCCCCGCTGAACAATTTTTCGCAATGCCACGCCGGCATCCTTCAGCACCTGGACAGCTTTGGCGAACTGCCGGCCCTGCTGGCCCCGGCGCAGCGCGCGCGTGCCGTCGCCGAGGACATCGTCCAGTTCTTCCGCACCGCCGCCTTTGCGCACCATGACGAGGAAGAGCGCGAGCTGTTCACCGCCGTGCTGGCCGCCGCCACGCCGGGCGAGGAGCGCGACCAGGTGCAGCAGATGACCGACGCGCTGACGCGCGAGCACCGCGACATCGAGGCGCAATGGAATGCGCTGGAGCCGCAGCTGAAGAAACTCGCCAAAGGCCAGCCGGCCGAGGTGGACGGCGACGCGGTGCGCCGCCTGGTCGATCAATACAAGGCGCACGCGCGCTGGGAAGAGCTGGAATTCCTGCCGCTGTCAGAGCGCATCCTGGGCCGCAACGGCAACCACATGGCCGCGCTGGGGCTGTCGCTGCACATGCGGCACCAGCCTGGCTTTCTGGCGCATATTTAGGCGCCCCCTGTGCCGCTGCGTCGCTTCCCCCAAGGGGGGACGGCACCAGCGGCCGGGCAAAGCCCGCTCCGCGGCGCCAGAATGAGTCTTCCCCCTGTGCCGCTGACGCGGCTTCCCCCAAGGGGGACGGCGCCAGCGGCCGGGCCAAGCCCGCTCCGCGGCTCCCCAGCATGGCCTGCTCCGCGGCCTTTTGAATACGGTGGGGGGTGCCCGCCTGCGCGGTGCATTGCTCCTGATTTAAGAGCTGCTTGCGCTTGTCGAGCTTGCGCTGGCGGCCTATTTGACTTGTGATTTTGGCGCGGCGCCGCCGAGCACCACCGTCACCATCTTCTCAGGTTGCAGCACGCGCTGGAAGGCGGTCTTGATCTGGTCGGCGGTGACGGCTTTCACCCGCTCGGTCCAGTGCTCCAAGTAGTCGAGCGGCAGGTTGTTCCAGGCGATGTTGGCCACGTTGTCGAGCAGCTTGCGGTTGCCGTCCAGGCGCAGCGGAAAGCCGCCGATGAGGTTGTCCTTGGCGGCCTTCAGTTCATCGGGCGTCGGGCCGTTTTGGACGAAGTCGGCAATCACCTGCTGCGACACCGCCAATGCGTCGGCCGCCTGATCGGGCCGGGTCTGCAGGCCGGCGGTGAAGGCGCCGGCGTGCAGGCCGGGGGCGAAGTAGCTGTACACGCTGTAGCTCAAACCGCGCTTTTCGCGCACCTGCGTGGTCAGGCGCGAGGTGAAGCCGCCGCCGCCCAGGATGTGGTTGCCGACCAGCAGCGCAAAGAAATCCGGGTCGCTGCGCTTGTAGCCCGGCTGGCCGATGAGCACGTGGGCCTGCGCCGATTCAAAGGGGATGCGCTCGTCTTTCGGCGCCGGCAAAGGCGCCACCTCGGCCACCGGCGGCAGCGGCCCGCAGGTGGAGCCTTGGGGCAAGCGGCTGAGCAGCTGCGTCACGATCTGGTCGGCCTGCGCGCGGGTTACGGCGCCAACCAGGCTGACCTTGGCGCGGCACGGGCGGATGAAGTCGGCGTAGCGCGCGCGCATGTCGGCCGTGGCGATGCGCGCCAGCGATTCGGGCGTGGTCTCAAAGCCATACGGGTGCTCGCCGTACACGCCTTTCTGGAACGCCAGCCCGGCGATGGTGCCGGGGCGCGTGCGCGCTTCCTTGATCGACGCCGAGATGCGCTGGCGCTCGCGCTGCCACACGTCGTCGGGCCAGGCCGGATCGCCCAGCTCGCGCGCGGCCAGCTGCACCGACTTTTGCAGCAGATCGGGTTCGGTCAGCGTGCGCAGTTGAAAGCTCATGCGGTCGTCGCCCGCGCTGCCGCCGAACGACGCGCCCAGATCGGCCCAGGCTTCGCCCAGCTGGTTTTCGTCCAGCGCCGGCTGGCCATCGCGCGCGGCCACGCCCTTGCCGGCCATCAGCGCGGTGACGCTGGCCAGGCCTGCCTTGTCGGCCGGGTCGCGCCGGCTGCCGGCGTCGAAGTCGGCCTGCACGTCGAGCATGGGGATGGCCATGCTTTCGACCAGATAGACCTGCGCGCCGCTGGGTTGTGTCCAGTGCTGGATGGGGATGGCGGCGAAGGCGGTTGAAGCGGCAAAAAGGGCGCCTGCGCTTGTCAGACAAGCCCAAGCAGCTATCGTTTTGGTAGGAGCGGGCTTGCCCGCGATGGGACGTCGGTCACGCGCGATGCGCCGCATCGCGGCCAAGGCCGCGCCCGCCATTTTTGAATCAATTTGGGCTGCAGCCCTTTTCTGGTCAGCGCAAGCAGCTATTTTTTTGATAGTTTTCATCGGTTTTCAGGTATTTCTCCCTCTCCCACGCGCGGGAGAGGATTGGGGTGAGGGCGACGCCGCCCCCCCTCACCCCCACCCTCTCCCCGCAGGGGCGAGGGAGCCAGAGGCATTCAATGCCGCGCCCCCGCCGGCGCCGCGCGCGGCTTGGCATTCGGGTCGCGCGGCTGCGGCAGCAGTGTGGCGACGGTGAGCTGCTCGTCGCCGAAATACTTTTGCGCCACCGCCTGCACCTGCGCCGCCGTCACGCCGCGCAGGCGCGCCATCAGGCGTTCATCGGCGTCGAGCGGCAGGCCCTGGATCCAGTAGTGGCCCAGCTCCTGCGCCTGGCCCATGACCGAGTCGCGCTTGTAGACCTCGCTGGCCACCCATTGCGTCTTTACGCGGTTCAGCTCGGCCTCGCTCACGCCCTCTTTGGCCACACGCGCCACCTGCGCGCGCAAGGCCGCTTCGACCTGGGCCGCGGTCTTGCCGGCAGCGGGCACGCCAGTCAGGCTGAACAACTGTGGGCCGCGCCCGAGCAGGCCGTTGCCAGCGCCGGCCGAATCGGCCACGCGGTCCGGCCCTTGTGTCAGCGCGCGGTCCAACCGGGCGCCGCCGTAGCCGTCGAGCACGGCCGACAGCACCGTCAGGGCCAGCGCGTCGTCGTTGTCGGGCGATGGGTCTAGCGAGGTCATCTTCGGCACGCGGAAGTTGAGCGACACCAGCGCCTGCTCGGCCGGCGCCTTGACCTCGATGCGGCGCGGGCCGATCTGCGCCGGCTCGGGGCGCGGCTTGCGCTCGGGCAGGGCGTGCGTCTGGATGCCACCGTAATGCTTCTTGGCCAGCGCCAGCACGGCCTGCGGATCGACATCGCCCACCACCACCACGGCGGCGTTGGCGGGGGTGTACCAGGTCTGGTAGAAATCGCGCGCGTCCTGCGCGGTCAGGCTGTCCAGATCGCCCATCCAGCCGATCACCGGGCGGCGGTAGGGCGAGGCGATGAAGGTCACGGCGCGCTGCTGCTCGCCCAGCACGGCGCGCGGGTTGTCTTCGGTGCGCATGCGGCGCTCTTCCTTGACCACCGCCAGCTCCTTGGCGAACTCTTCGTCGCTGTAGCGGTTGTGGGCAAAGCGGTTGGCCTCCAGCGCCATCACGTCGCCCAGGCGGTTGGCCGGCACTTGCTGGTAATAGCCGGTGTAGTCCATGCTGGTGAAGGCGTTCTCGCGCCCGCCCACCTGCGCCACGCGGCGCGAGAACTCACCCGGCGCCAGCTTGTCGGTGCCCTTGAACATCATGTGCTCCAGCACGTGGGCGACGCCGCTCTTGCCGTCGACCTCGTCCATCGAACCCACGCGCACCCACAGCATGTGCACCGCCGTGGGCGCGCGGCGGTCGGGCTTGACGATGACCGTGAGGCCGTTGTCGAGCTTGAACTGGCTGACGGCGCTGGCGGATGACGTGGACGCTGACGGCGCGAGTTGCTGGGACAGGGCGGCAGGCGCGAACGTGGCACCGGCGGCCAGCACGCAGGCAACCGCCAGGGCAGATGAGAAGAATCGTTTGTGCATGACCGCAGACTGAGTCGGTTGGGCGTGAATTTGTTCCGGACGGCATGGGAGTGTGCCTGAGCCGAAGGCACCGCCGCCGACCTGCCTTTCGTGCCATTGGCGCCCGCCCACCCGGCGCAGTTTGCTATGCTTTTGAAAGCATCGGATGCGCGACAATCCGCCGCATGACCGCTTCGACCCCTGTTTATCCGCCCGCCGGCACCACCGAACCCCGCCTCACCTCGCTCAGCCACGGCGGCGGCTGCGGCTGCAAGATCGCGCCCGGCGTGCTGTCGTCCATCCTGCGCGGCACCACGCAGATGCCGGTGCCGCCCGAGCTGTTGGTGGGCATCGAAACGGCGGACGACGCCGCTGTTTACAAGCTGAACGACCAACAAGCGCTGGTCGCCACCACCGACTTCTTCATGCCCATCGTCGACGACCCGTTCGACTTTGGCCGCATCGCCGCCACCAACGCGCTCAGCGACGTGTACGCCATGGGCGCCACGCCCATCATGGCGCTGGCCGTGGTGGGCATGCCGATCAACGTGCTGAGCGTGGAGACGATCGGCAAGATCCTCGAAGGCGGCGCCAGCGTGTGCCGCGCGGCGGGCATCCCGATTGCGGGCGGCCACACCATCGATTCGGTCGAGCCGATCTATGGCCTGGTCGCGCTGGGCCTGGTGCACCCCGACCGCGTGGCGCGCAACGCCGCCGCGCAGCCGGGCGACGTGCTGGTGCTGGGCAAACCGCTGGGCGTAGGCATTTATTCGGCGGCACTCAAGAAGGAAAAACTCGGCGCCGACGGCTACGCCCACATGATCGCCGCCACCACGCGCCTGAACACCCCCGGCCCCGCGCTGGCCGCCCTGCCCGGCGTGCACGCCATCACCGACGTCACCGGCTTCGCCCTGGCCGGCCACGCCCTGGAGCTGGCGCGCGGCGCGGGCGTCACGGTGCAGATCGACTGGCCCGCCGTGCCGCTGCTGCCCGGCGTGCGCGACCTGGCCGCGCAAGGCATCGTCACCGGCGCCTCGGGCCGCAACTGGGCGGCCTACGGCGCCGAAGTCGCGCTGCCCGAAGGCTTTGCCGACGCCGAGCGCGCCCTGCTGACCGACCCGCAGACGAGCGGCGGCCTGCTGGTGGCGTGTGCGCCGGACAGCCTGGGCGACGTGCTGTCGATCTTCCAGCAACAAGGTTTTGGCGACGCCGCGGTGGTGGGCCGCGTGCTGCCGCGCGGCGAGCGGCCGCTTGTGGTGCGTCAAGCCTGAGACGAAGCCGGGATAATCACCCGATGTTCAGCTTCTTCCGCCGCAAGAAAACCCCCGATCCGGCGCCCGCCGCGCTAGAGCCGGCCGCAACGCCGCCCGTCGAGTTGGCCGATGCCGGCACGGCGGTGCGCACCACGTACGTGCTGAGCGATGACGCCGGCGTGCCGCTGGACGAACTGGAGCGCCAGGCGCTGGCCGCCGGCACGCCGCCTGACGCGGCCGACGCGCCCGCGGCCGCCCCCGAACCCGCCGCCGCCGGCGCCGTTGCCGCGCGCTGGTGGGGTGGTGGCAGTGCGCCCGCCCCCGCCCCTGCAGCGCCGCCCGCCCCGGCGCCCGTGCCACTGGCGCCCGAAGCTCCTAAAAACATAGCTGTCTCCGCCGAGCAGGCCGCCGCCATCGCCGAAAAAGACCTGGAACTGGCGCCCACGTCGGCCAGTGCGCAGGCCGCCCGCGTGGGGTGGATGGACCGGCTCAAGACCGGGCTGAAGCGCACCGGCAGCAGCATCACCACCGTCTTCACCGGCACGCAGATCGACGAGGCGCTGTACGAAGACCTGGAAACCGCGCTGCTGATGGCCGACGCCGGGGTCCCGGCGACCGAATTCCTGCTGCAGGACCTGCGCCGCCGCGTGAAAGAGGCGCGCGCCACCGAGCCGTCGCAGGTGCGCACGCTGCTGCAGGACGCCATTGCCGACATGCTGGCGCCGCTCGAAAAGCCGCTGGTGGTGGGCGTGTACCACCCTACCGTGATCATGGTGGCCGGCGTCAACGGCGCGGGCAAGACCACCAGCATCGGCAAGCTGACCAAGCACTTTGCCGATGCCGGCGCCAGCGTGCTGCTGGCCGCGGCCGACACCTTTCGCGCCGCCGCGCGCGAGCAACTGGCCGTGTGGGCCGACCGCAACCAGGTCGAGATCATCAGCCAGCAGGGCGCCGACCCGTCGGCGGTGAGCTTTGACGCCGTGGGCGCCGGCCGCGCGCGCCGCAAGGACGTCGTGCTGGTCGACACCGCCGGCCGCCTGCCGACGCAGAAACACCTGATGGAAGAGCTGACCAAGATCCGCCGCGTGGTGACCAAGGCCGACATCACCGCCCCGCACGAGGTGCTGCTGGTGATCGACGGCAACACCGGACAGAACGCGCTGGCGCAGGTGCGGCAGTTCGACGAGGCCGCCCAGCTGACGGGCCTGATCGTCACCAAGCTGGACGGCACGGCCAAGGGCGGCGTGCTGTGCGCCATCGCGCGCGAAAAGCCGATGCCCGTCTACTTCGTCGGCGTGGGCGAACAGCTGCAGGACCTGCAACCCTTCAGCGCGCGCGAATTCGCGCAGGCGCTGGTAGGGTAAGTCGCTGCGACCAGCACAGCCAACGGCCCAATACCCGGACGCAGAGGACGCAAAGGTTTCGCAGAGGACGCAGAAGAAAACCAAAGTTTTGGCTGTTTTTTGCGTCCTCTGCGTGATCGCTGCGTCCTCTGCGTCCGGCTGTTTTTGAGGCTCCTCCCACACGCCAGACGCCCGCTGCAACGGTTTGCAACGGCCCGCTGCCGTCGCACGCAGTCGATACACTTCAGCGCATGACCGTGAATCCATCCCGCAAGCATCTGGTGCTTCTGGGCGCCGGGCGCGCCCACCTGCAGGTGCTGAAGTCGCTGGCGCGCCAGCGCAGCGGCGATATGGCCGTCACGCTGGTGGCGCCGCATCCGTACTACATCGAACCCGCCCTGCTGCCGGGCTTTGTGGCGGGCGACTACACGCTGGACGATGTGCGCATCCCGCTGGATGGGCTGGTGGAAGCCAGCGGCGCGCAGTTCGTGCCGGCGCACGTGCTCTCGCTCGACCCGGTGGGGCGGCGCGTGCAGCTGTCCAGCGGCGACGCCCTGCCCTATGACGTGCTGTCGGTCGACGTCGAGCCGGCGCTGCCGCGCGAGCAGATCGAGGAGCAGATCCCGGGCGCGCGCCGCAACGCGCTGTTCACGCGCCCGCTCGAAAGCTTTCTGCAGCTGTGGCCGCACCTGCAAGCACTGTCGGCCGAGCGCCCACTGCAGGTGGCCGTGGTGGGCGAAGGCCTGCCCGCCGTCGAACTGGCGATGGCCGTGGCGCACGCCGTGGCGGCGCCGCACGGCAGCCGCGTCACCCTGGTGGCGGGCGACACGCCGCTGCTGGCCGACCAGCCGCCGTCGCTGCAGCGTCGCGTGCTGGCGCGCCTGAAGGCACAGAACATCACGCTGCTGCAGGACCGCTGCGTTGGCAGCGACGGCCACGCGCTGCAACTGGCCAGCGGCGCGTCGCTGATGTGCGACGCACCCGTGCTGGCGCTGGCCGGCGGCACGCCGGCCTGGCTGGCGCAGTCGGGGCTGCAGACCGACGACGCGGGCCTGCCGGTGGTCAACGAACGGCTGCAGAGCGAAAGCCACCGCCAAGTCTTCATCGTGCCGCCAGACGCGCCGGCCGAAATCGGCCCGGTGCTGGACGCCAACCTGCGCACCGCCATCGGCGGCGGCACCTTCAAGAAGACGCCGACCGATGCGTCGCGCCTGCACGTGGTGTGCTGCGGCGACCGCCAGGCCATCGCCGTGTGGGGGGCCGCTGGGCATCGAAGGCCGCGAAGTCTGGCACTGGAAGGACCGGCGCGACCGCCGCCAGCTGGCCGCGCTGTTCAGTCTGTAGACGGCGCTGCGTAAGCTATTTTTTTGATAGCTGCAGACGCTTCATCTGAGAGCGCTGGCGGCCTGAAAGGTACTTGAAACCTGCGGCGGCGCTTGCCACGCGCCGGTCGAAAGCGCCGCCAAATACCCCGTCGCCCCCTGGAAAACCCGAACGCGATTCGGTCGAAGTGGCACTATACTTCTTGCGAACAGGCAATTTAATTCATGTTTACGATGCGCGCCGTTCTAGGGAAAGCCATCAGCGCCGCCGCCCGTTCATGAATCACAATGCCGCGGTTACTTGACATTTAAAGGAGTTACGCCGTGAACGCTCAATCCCGTGGACTCAGCCGTCGGCTGGTGCTTTCCCGCAGCGCGGCCGTGGTCGGCGCCAGTTCGGCCGGCCTGCTGCTGCCGCAGATCGTTCGGGCGCAGTCCAGCAAGGTCAAGGTCGGCTTCATGCTGCCCTACACCGGCACCTTCGCCCAGCTGGGCGTGGCCATTGAAAACGGCGTGCGCATGGCAATTGCCGAAAAAGGCGGCAAGCTGGGCGGCCGCGACATCGAATGGGTCAAGGTGGACGACGAATCCGAGCCGTCCAAGGGCGTCGAAAACGCGCAGAAGCTGGTGCAGCGCGACAAGGTCGACGTGCTGATCGGCACCGTGCACTCGGGCGTGCAGATGGGCATCCAGCGCGTGGCGCGCGATTCGGGCGTGCTCAACATCATCCCCAACGCCGGCGTGCATGCGGCCACGCGCGCGCTGTGCGCACCCAACGTGTTCCGCGCCAGCTTCACCAACAGCCAGCCCACGCTGGCGCTGGGCAAGCCCATGGTCGACCGCGGCCACAAAAAGGCGGTGTGGATCACCTGGAAATACGCCGCCGGCGACGAGGCTTTTGAAGGCTTCAAGGACAGCTACACCAAGGCGGGCGGCACCATCGTCAAGGAACTGGGCCTGCCCTTCCCCAACGTCGAATTCCAGGCGCTGCTGACCGAGATCGCCAGCCTCAAGCCCGACGCCGTGGCCTGCTTCTTTGCGGGCGCGGGCGCCGCCAAGTTCATGCGCGACTACGCCGCCGCGGGCCTGCAGGGCAAGATTCCGTTGTACGGCTCGGGCTTCCTGACCGAGGGCGTGCTGGAAGCCGCCGGCCCGGCCGCCGAAGGCGTGATCACCACCATGCACTACGCCGATTCGCTGGACACGCCGCGCAACAAGCAGTTCCGCACTGCCTACGCGCAGCAGTTCAAGATGCAGCCCGACGTGTACGCCGTGCAAGGCTACGACAGCGGCCAGTTGCTGATTCGCGGGCTGGACGCGGTCAAGGGCGACATGTCCAACAAGGCGGCCATGTACAAGGCCATGGAAACCGCCGTCATCGACAGCCCGCGCGGCAAGTGGATCATGAGCAAGGCGCACAACCCGGTGCAGGACATGTACCTGCGCGTGGTCGAAAAGGGCGACAACAAGGTGCTGGGCGTGGCCGCGAAGGCGGTGGCGGATTCGGGGGCGGCGTGTAAATTGGCGTGAACCCCCTGAGGCGCTGACGCGCCTTCCCCCTTTTGCTGCGCAAGGGGGACGACACCAGTGGCCGGGCGAAGCCCGCTCCACGGTGTCCACCCGCATGGCCTGCTCCGCGGCCGTTCGATTTTCTTGATTCACACCGCTGATCCGTGGACTTCGCCAATTTTTTGATTCAGACGCTCAACAGCGTGCAGTACGGGCTGCTGCTGTTCATGCTGGCTGCGGGGCTGACGCTGATCTTCGGGATCATGGGCGTGGTCAACCTGGCGCATGGCAGCTTCTACATGTTGGGGGCGTACCTGGCGTTTTCGCTGTCGTCGCGGCTGGGCAGCTTCACGGCCGCGATCCTGGTGGGCACGGTGCTGTCGGTGGTGTTCGGGCTGGTGCTGGAGCGCCTGCTGTTTCGCCACTTCTACCACCGCGACCACCTTGACCAGGTGCTGCTCACGTTCGGGCTGATCTACATCTTCGAGGAATTCCGCTCGCTGCTGTGGGGCGACGACGTGCATGGCGTGGCGATTCCCGCGCTGCTCAACGGCTCCATCGCGCTGACGGACAACCAGTCTTACCCCATCTACCGGCTGTTCATGATGGGCGTGTGCGTGCTGCTGGCCATCGGGCTTTATTTGCTGATCAACAAGACGCGCCTGGGCATGAAGATTCGGGCCGGCGCCTTCAACCGTGACATGACCGAATCGCTGGGCATCAACATCAAGCTGATCCATGCCGTGGTGTTCGCCATCGGCGTGGCACTGGCTTCGGTCGCGGGCATGATCGCCTCGCCCATCTCCAGCGTCTATCCCGGCATGGGCTCGTCGGTGCTGATCATGTGCTTTGTCGTGGTCGTGATCGGCGGCATCGGCTCGGTGCGCGGCGCGCTCATCGCGGCGCTGCTGGTGGGCTTTGTCGACACCTTCGGCAAGGTGCTGCTGCCGCAGGTGGCGGGCATGCTGGTGTACATGCTGATGGCCGCTGTTCTTCTCTGGAAGCCCGAGGGGCTGTTCAAGCAATGAGCGCCCCCCCAATCCAACCTCGAAACCCTGCCGCGCAGCATCCAGCTGGTGCTGGTGCTGGGCCTGATCGCGCTGGCGGTGTTCCCTTTCGTCGGCAGCGAGTTCTACCAGCAGATGGTGGCGCGCATGATGATCCTGGCCATCTTTGCGATGAGCCTCGATCTGCTGCAGGGCGTCACCGGCCTGGTGTCGCTGGGGCACGCGGCCTATTTCGGCCTGGGCGGCTACGCGCTGGCGCTGATGTCGTCCGACAACGGCCCGGTCAGCCTGTGGTGGACGCTGCCCGCCGCCGTGCTGGTGTCCGGTTTGTTCGCGCTGGTGATCGGCTTCTTCGTGGTGCGCACGCGCGGCATCTATTTCATCATGGTGACGATGGCGTTCGCGCAGATGCTGTTCTTCCTGGTGTTCGACAACAAGGAGCTGAACCTGTTCGGCCTGCTGCCGCTCAAGCTGGGCGGCTCCGACGGCGTCTACATCAACTTCAAGCCCGACGCCACGCTGTTCGATCTGGAAAACAAGAAGGTCTTCTACTACTTCGTGCTGGCCTGCCTGGTCGGGGTCTACCTGTTCCTGCGCCGCGTGCTGTGGAGCCCCTTCGGCCGCGCGCTGGCGGGCATCCGCGTCAACGAGCACCGCATGCGCGCGGTGGGTTTTGGCAGCTTTGGCTACAAGCTGACGGCCTTCACCCTGGCCGGCGCGCTGGCGGGGTTGGCGGGCTACCTGTGGGGCGCGCAGACGGGCTTCGTCAACCCCGAGCTGATGGGCTTTCACATGAGCGCGCACGCGATCATGATGGTCATTCTGGGCGGCATGGGCAACTTTGCCGGCGCCATCGTCGGCGCCTTCGCGTTCGAGTTTTTCCTGGAGCTGTTCAAGGACCTGCCCACCATCGGCGGCTTCAACACCGGCAAGCACTGGCAGTTGTGGATGGGCCTGTTCATCGTGGCGGTGATCGTGTTCGCGCCGCGCGGCCTGCTGGGCCTGCTGGAGCGCTTTGGCCGCAAGGGGGGCGACCATGAGTGAAGTCCTGCTCAGCGCCAAAAACCTGACCAAGAAGTTCGGTGGGCTGGCCGCCGTCAACGACGTGTCGGTGGACCTGTGGCGCGACCGCATCCATGTGGTCATCGGCCCCAACGGCGCCGGCAAGTCGACGCTGACCAACCTGCTGTCGGGCGATTTGCCGCCCACCAGCGGCAGCATCGCGCTGGGCGCGCACGACATCACCACCGCCTCGCCCGAGCAAATTTCGCGCCGCGGCCTGGGCCGCAGCTACCAGAAGACCAATATCTTCCTGCCCTTCACGGTGTGGGAAAACGTGCGCCTGGCCGCGCAGTCGCGCGCCGCGCAGCAGCCGTGGAATCCCGTGCGCTGGCTGCAGGGCGCGCGCAGCGATGCCGCCGTCAACGAGCGCGCCGAGCAGGCGCTGGAACTGGCCGGCCTCACGTCGCGCCGCGACTTCATCGCCGGCGCCGCCAGCCACGGCGAGCAGCGCCAGCTGGAGATCGCCATGACACTGGCCACCGCCCCGCAGGTGCTGCTGCTGGATGAACCCCTGGCCGGCATGGGCGTCGCCGAGGCCGAGCGCATGGTCGAGCTGCTGCTGCGCCTGAAGCCGCGCCACGCCATGATGCTGGTCGAGCACGACATCGACGCCATCTTCGCGCTGGCCGACCACCTGACGGTGATGGTCAACGGCACCGTCATCGCCAGCGGCGAACCGGCCGCCATCCGCGCCGACCGCGGCGTGCAGGCGGCTTACCTGGGCGAAAGTCACTGACCATGGCCACCCAACACAACGCCAACCTGCAGGACGATCCGGGCAATCCGCTGGCGCCGCGCTCGCACAACACCGCCCCCGATGCCCGGCACGGTGGCGACCCCGACCTGCTGATCCACGCCATCGACCTGCACACCTACTACGGCGCCAGCCACATCCTGAAGGGCGTCAACTTTGCCGTGCGGCGGGGCGAAACCATTGGCCTGATGGGCCGCAACGGCATGGGCAAGAGCACGCTGCTCAAATCCATCATGGGCCTGGTCAAACCGCGCCGCGGCGGCGTGCTGGTGATGGGCAAGCCGATGACCGGCCGGCCGCCGTACGAGATCGCGCAGCTGGGGGTGGCCTACGTGCCCGAGGGGCGCGGCATCTTCGGCAACCTGAGCGTGGTCGAAAACCTGAAGATGGCCGCCCGCCCCGGCACGCGCGGCCAGCGCGACTGGACCTACGACCGCGTGCTGGAGACCTTCCCCCGCCTGAAGGAACGCCTGGGCCATGGCGGACAGCAGTTGTCGGGCGGCGAGCAGCAGATGCTGACCATCGGCCGCGCGCTGATGACCAACCCCGACGTGCTGATCCTCGACGAAGCCACCGAGGGCCTGGCGCCGCTCATCGCGCGCGAGATCTGGCGCATCTGCGACGTCATCCGCGCCAGCGGCATCAGCAGCATCATCGTCGACAAGAACTGGCGCCACGTGACCCAGGTGACCGACCGCAACGTCATCCTGGTCAAGGGCGAAGTAGTGTTCGAAGGCACGTCCACCGCGCTGATCGAGCAGCCGGAGTTGCTGACGCAGCACCTGGGTGTTTGACAGGCAGGGAGGACAGCCGGACGCGAAGGACGCGAAGGTCACGCGAAGGTCGCGAAAGAACAGCCAAAAGTTGTTTTTTGAATTTTTCGCGTCCTTCGCGAATCCTTTGTGTTCTTCGCGTCCGGCTGTTTGGATTCGAGTCTTTTCTGCCTCCAGTGCTTGTTCTTAAAGCGCTAGCAGCTTCTTTATTTATAGCAGCTGCCGTATCTCGCCCGCCGCGGCGCGCAGGCGCGGCAGGATGTCGGCGGCCAGTTGCGCATCGCTCAGCCGCCCCGGCGCCAGCACCACGTTGAGGGCGGCCACGGTGCGCCCGTCGCGCGTGCGCAGCGGCACGGCGACGGCGTGCACGCCCAGTTCGTGCTCGTCCGTGGCGACGCAATAGTCCTGCTCGGCCACCTGCGCCAGCAGGGCGCGAAAGGCGCGCGGCGCGGTCACGGTGTGTGCGGTGATGCGCCGCAGCTCGCGCCCGCGCAGCCAGGCGGCCAGCTGTTCGCGCGGCAACGCCGCCAGCAGCACGCGGCCGGTGGAGGTGGCGTGCGCCGGCAGCCGCGCGCCCAGGTGGCGCCCGTAAGCCAGCAGCGGATTGACCGGCGCCAGGCCAGCGCTGCGCGCCACGATGACGACTTCGTCACCGTCCAGCACCGCGGCCGAATAGACGTCCTGCGTCTGCGACGCCAGCCGGTTGAGCGCGGGCTGAATCACGCGCGGCAGGCGCGACGAAGCCAGGTACGCGCCCGCCAGCCGCAGCACGCGCGCGCTGAGCCAGAAATGGCTGCCATCCGTCTCCAGATAGCCCAGGTGCGCCAACGTCAGCAGGTGCCGGCGCGCCGCCGCCCGCGTCAGGCCGGCGCGCTCGGCGGCCTGGGTGGCATTCAGGCGCTGGCGCTCGGTGTCGAAGCTCTCCAGCACCGCCAGGCCCTTGGCTAGGCCAGCGATGGTGTCGGCGGCAGCAAGCGTCATGATTGCGCGATGATCGCACAAGTGATTCGATGATCGCGCAAAGCCCGCTGCGCGCCGCTGGCGCAGGCACCGCGCCGCGCCTTAAGCTTGGTGCTTTTCCGCCACCAGAAGAATCCAAGGAGCACACCATGACCACCACCCGCACCCAGGTTGCCATCGTCGGCGCCGGCCCCTCGGGCCTGCTGCTGGGCCAGCTGCTGCACAAGGCCGGCATCGACGCCGTGATCGTCGAACGCGTCAGCGGCGAATACGTGCTGGGCCGCATCCGCGCCGGCATTCTGGAGCAGGTCTGCATCGACCTGATGGACGAAGCCGGCGTGGGCGAGCGCATGCACAAGGAAGGCCTGGTGCATGGCGGCATCGAATTGCTGTACGACGGCCAGCGCCATCGCGTCGACCTGAACAAGTACAGCGGCGGCAAGAACGTGATGGTGTACGGCCAGACCGAACTGACGCGCGACCTGATGCAGGCCCGAACGGCGGCCGGGCTCAAGACGGTCTACGAAGTGCAGAACACGCAGGTGCACGACTTCGACACCGCCAAGCCCTACGTCACCTACGAAAAGGACGGCCAGCAGCACCGCATCGACTGCGACTTCATTGCCGGCTGCGACGGTTTTCACGGCGTGTGCCGCGCCAGCGCGCCGCGCAGCGCCATCAAGGAATACGAAAAGGTCTACCCCTTCGGCTGGCTGGGCCTGCTGTCCGACACGCCGCCGGTGTGCGACGAACTCATCTACGTCAACAGCCCGCGCGGCTTTGCGCTGTGCAGCCAGCGCAGCAAGACGCGCAGCCGCTACTACCTGCAGGTGCCGCTGACCGACAAGGTAGAGGAATGGAGCGACGACGCCTTCTGGCAGGAGCTGAAGCTGCGCCTGGACGACGAGGCGCGCGAGCAGCTGGTGACCGGCCCCAGCCTGGAAAAGAGCATCGCCCCGCTGCGCAGCTTCGTCACCGAGCCGCTGCGCTTCGGCCGCATGTTCCTGGCGGGCGACGCCGGCCACATCGTGCCGCCCACCGGCGCCAAGGGGCTGAACCTGGCGGCCACCGACGTGAAATACCTGTTCGACGCCATCGTCGAGTTCTACCGCGACAAGACGGAAGCCGGCATCGACGACTATTCGCGCAAGTGCCTCGGGCGCATCTGGCGCGCCGAGCGCTTCTCGTGGTGGTTCACGCAGCTGATGCACCGCTTTCCGCACGACGAGCAGATCACGGCCAAGTTCCAGTACGCCGAACTGGATTACCTGATGCACTCCGAAGCCGGCCTGACCACCATCGCCGAGAACTACGTCGGGCTGCCGCTGGACTTTGGGGCGCAGCGCAAGTGATGGAGCAACCCTGACAGCCTGACGCGAAGAGCGCGAAGATCACGCGAAGGACGCAAAAGAGCAGCCAAAAATGGGGGGTTCTGGGTTCTTCGCGTCCTTCGCGAATCCTTTGCGTCCTTCGCGTTCGGATGTGGTGTGACGCCCTGGGCTTGGGTGCGGCGGCGACCCCATGGTGCCACGGCTGGCCCCGCCATTGCACCGCCATGAATATGAGTTAAATTGCCGTCCTGCGCAGACCCAACCTGCGTGAACAGCTATTTTTTTCATAGTAAACCCATGGCCACACGCTCCACGCCCAAGCCGCTCACCGGCACCCGCATCGTCAGCCTGGCGCTCAACCTGCCCGGCCCGGCGGCGCTGATGCGCCTGTCCGCCATGGGCGCGCGCTGCCTCAAGGTGGAACCGCCCGGCCCCGGCACCACGCCCACCGGCCGCCCCATCAGCGGCGACCCGATGGGCCAGTACGACATCGGCGCGTACAACGTCATGCACGACAACGTGCGCGTGGTGCAGCTGGACCTGAAATCCGAACGCGGCCAGGCACAGCTGGCGCGCGAGTTGCGCAGCGCCAACCTGCTGCTGACGTCGTTCCGCCCGTCCGCGCTGACCAAGCTGAAGCTGGACTGGAAGACGCTGCGGCGCGCCTATCGCGAGCTGTCCATGGTCGAGATCGTGGGCGCGCCGGGTGACCGGGCCGACGAGCCCGGCCACGACCTGACCTACCTGGCCGAAGCCGGCCTCGTCACAGGCACCGAATTGCCCCCCCACCCTGCTGGCCGACATGGCCGGCGCCTTGATGGCCAGCGAAGCCGCCCTGTCGGCGCTGATGCAGGCGCGCGCCACCGGCAAGGGCCAGTACCGCCAGGTGGCGCTGTCGTCGGCCGCCGAATGGCTGGCGCTGCCCCGCACCTGGGGGCTGACGCTGCCCAGCGGCTCGGTCGGCGGCGCGCACGCCGGCTACCGCGTGTATGCGTGCAAGGACGGCCGCGTGGCCATTGCCGCCCTGGAGCCGCACTTTGCCCGTGCGCTGTTCACCGTCGCGGGCCTGCCGGCGCCCGACCTGCGCGCGCCCTTCGCCCCCGAATCGCGCGCCGCCATTGCCGCCTGGGCCGCCAGCAAGACACGCCGGCAGCTGGATGCGCTGGCGGTGAAGCACGACATTCCGCTGCACACGCTTCCAAAACAATAGCTTTCAGCGCTTGTAAATCAAGCGCTACCGGCTGTTTTTTGAACAAATTCCGCTGCCGTCGACATGCACCAGCAAGGCCAGATCGCCCGCTGGGACGCCGAGCGGGGGTTCGGCTTCATCGCCACGCCCGAGGGCGCGCGCAACATTTTCTTCCACATGCACGACTTTCGCGGTGGCGAGCCTGCCGAGGGCATGACGGTGCGCTTCGACCGGATCGAGGTGGGCGGCAAGGGCCCGCGCGCCGTGGCGGTGCAGCCGGCCACGCGCGCCGCGCCCGCCGCCTCGCAACGCGGTCGCCGCCAGACGCCCGTGGCACGCCCGCCTGCGACGGGCCCGGATCGCCGCGCGCTTCGCGAAGCGCCGCGAGGCGTCGACAGCCAGCCAGCCCTGTTCGGCGTGGCCGTGCTGGCGTGGCTCGGCCTGCTGGCGGCCATCAGCCTGCGCCGGCTGTGGCCCGTCGAACTGCCGTGGGTGATGGCGAGCCTGCTGGCGCTGAACATCGCCACCTTCTTCAGCTACGCGTTCGACAAGTGGGCCGCCGAGCAGGGCCGCTGGCGCACGCCCGAAAGCACGCTGCATGCGCTGGCTGCCACTGGCGGCTGGCCCGCCGCCTGGCTGGCGCAGCGCGCGCTGCGGCACAAGTCGCGCAAGCGCGAATTCCTGGCGGTGTACGCGCTGACCGTGCTGGTCAACCTGGGCGCGCTGGGCCTGTTGCTGTGGCGCGGGTGACGCGCACGTCGCCCCGCCGCGCTGGCTATGATGGCCCCGGACCACAAGGCTTCGTCATGAACAACCACCTGCACCCGCACCAGAAACAGGAACTGGCCGACCTGGCCGTCGCCGCCATGCGCGAGCGCGGGCTGGAGCCGGAGTTTCCCAAGCCCGCCCTCGAACAGCTCAAGACCATCGACGGCCCGAGCGCCGAAGACGGCGCCGGCATCGTCGACATGACGGGCCTGCTGTGGTGCTCGATCGACAACGACGATTCGCGCGACCTGGACCAGATCACGGTGAGCGAGGTCTTGCCCGATGGTCACGTGAAGATCATGGTCGCCATCGCCGACGTCGACACGCTGGTGGCCAAAGACACGCCCATCGACCGCCACGCGCAGATCAACACCACCAGCGTGTACACCTCGGCGCGCATCTTTCCGATGCTGCCGGAAAAGCTGAGCACCGACTTCACCTCGCTCAACCCCAACGAGGAGCGCGTGGCCACCGTCACCGAGATGGTGTTTGCGCCCGATGGCGAGATCGTGCGCAGCCACATCACGCGCGCCCGCGTGCACAACAAGGCCAAGCTGGCCTACGACTCGGTCGCCGCCTGGCTGGAGGGCAACGGCCCGCTGCCCGAGGCCGCCGACCGCGCGCCGGGCATGGACCAGCAGCTGCGCACGCAGGATTCGGTGGCGCAGCAGTTGCGTGCGCGGCGGCGCGAGCAGGGATCGCTCGAATTCCAGACCTTCCAGCCGCGCGCCGAGTTCGACGGCGATCAGGTGGTCGCCATCAAGCAGCAGGTGCAGAACCGTGCGCGCCAGCTGATTGAGGAATTCATGGTGGCGACCAACGGCGTCACCGCGCGCTTTCTGGCCGGCAAGAAGCGCGCCGCCATCCGCCGCGTGGTGAAGTCGCCCGAGCGCTGGGCACGCATTGCCGAAGTCGCCGCCGAGCGCGGCTGGCAGCTGCCGCCCGAACCGAACTCAGCGGCGCTGGAACAATTCCTCGCCGCCGAGCGCAAGCGCGATCCGCTGCGCTTTCCGGACCTGTCGCTCATCATCGTCAAGCTGATGGGCCGCGGCGAATACGTGGTCGAGCGGCCCGGCGGCCCCACCATCGGCCACTTCGGCCTGGCGGTGCGCGACTATTCGCACTCCACGGCGCCCAACCGCCGCTACCCCGACCTCATCACCAGCCGCCTCATCAAGGCCGCGCTGGCGGATGTGGTGTCGCCCTACTCGCACACCGAGCTGGAATTCCTCGCCAACCACTGCACCAAGCAGGAAGACGCCGCCAACAAGGTCGAGCGCCAGCTGCGCAAGTCCGAAGCCGCCATGCTGCTCGAATCGCGCATCGGCGACGCGTTTGACGGCGTGGTGACGGGCAGCGCCAACGGCAACCAGTGGGTGCGCATTTTCAACCCGCCGGCCGAAGGCAAGCTGCTGGTGGCGCGCGGGCGTCAGGTCAAGGTGGGCGACAAGGTGCGCGCCAAACTGCTGTCCACCCACGTCGAGCGCGGGTTCATCGACTTCGAGATGATTGGCTGACGAGCGCCACGCGCGGGGGCGTCGTCAGACGCTCACGCGCGGTCGCAGTGGCGACCCGGGCCGCGATGTGGTGGCGGCTTCAGCCAACCACAGCGCGCTGCGCCTAGCGCGCGCACACACGGTGGGCAGTGGAATCTGCTGGTAGTCGTCGTTGAACACTTCGAAGCTGATGTCGCCCGCAAAGCCGATGCGGTCGAGCGCGCGGGTCAGGTCCACCAAGGCCGATGTGTGCACGCCCTCGCCCGGAAACACGCGGAAGGTGCGCGCGGTGGTGATGCGGTCCTCGAACGTGGGCGTGTCCTGCCACATGAAGTCGGAAAGTTGCACCAGGTAGATGCGCTCGCCATCCACCTCGTCCAACGCGTCGAGCGGCGTGTTGGCGGCGAAGATGTGGAAGGAGTCGAGCCCCAGGCCCAGGTTGGGCATGTCGGCGCGGCAGACCAGGTCCCATGCGGTGGTGAACTCGTTGACCGTGCGGCCCCACGACAGCCCCTCGTACGCCACCTTGATGCCCAGCGGCAGCGCCAGCATGGCGAGCTTGGCCAGGTCGTCGGCCAGGCGCACGGGGTCGTCGCTGCCGTGGCGCGAGGTCGAGGAGCACACCAGCAGCACCTCGCTGCCCAGCGCCGCGCACATCTCCAGCATGGCCTTGGCGATGTCGACCTTGTAGTCGTGCAAGTGGCCGGGCAGGCCCTCGAAGTCGCGCAGCACCTGAAAGCCGGTGGGCCGCAAGCCGCTGGCGCGCACGGCGGCCACGGCGGCCTGCACACCGCCAGGGTGGCCGACCACGTCGCGCGCACTCAGCATCACCTGGCCGAAGCCGGCATCGCCCATGGCCTGCAGCTTGGCTTCCAGCGGGCCGGCCAGGGTGATGGTGTCCATGCCATAGCTGGCCAGCAACGGGTGGGCCGGGGCAGCATCGTCGCGCACGTTCATGCGTCGGCCTCCGGGCGAACGTGGCGGTCGCGGTGCACCAACTCGAAGGTCACGCCGCCGAGCACCGGCTGGGTGATGGCGCCGCGGTCGTCAGGGTGCAACTCGGTCGCATCGACAAAGCCGACGCCGCGCGCGCGCAGCAGCGCCACGGCCTCGGCCACGTCGGCCACGCCCAGGCCCAGGCGCTGCAGGCTTTCCTGCTCCTGCAGCTGGTCGCCCACCGATTCCGGCTCGACCAGTTGCCAGAAGAAGCGTCCGCACGGGCTGCGCAGCAGCGTGCCCTTGGGCATGATGCCGAAGCGCTGCGCGTCGGACAGCACCTCGAAGCCGAACAGGCGGCTGAAGTAGGCCAGCCATTCCTCGGTGCGGTAGGCGCCGATGTACTGCACCACGCCGAAATAGTCCATGCCAGCCAGCGCGGGCGGGCGCTGGTGCACGGTGGGGATCGGCGTGAAGTCGATGTCGAACACCGAAAAGTCGCGCCAGCGGTCGACGAAATGAAAGCGCGCGCTGCCCGGCCCGCGAATGGCGGGGATGACGAGTTCCATCGCGCGCGGGTGCGTCGGCACGTCCCACGCCCCCAGGTCCAGGCAACGGCGGTGCGCGCGCTCGGCGTCGTGCACGCGAAATGCCACGGCCGCCAGCACCGGCGCACTGCCCGGCGCCACCTGGCTGACGCGTGCGTCTTCCGGGTGGGCGTTGACGACCAGGTTCATGCCCCCCTGGCGGTACAGCAGCACCTCGCGCGAGCGGTGCCGCGCCACGGGCTGAAAGCCCATCGACTCCAGCACCTGCCCCAGCGCCTGCGGCCGGTCGGTCACGTATTCGACGAATTCGATGCCGGCCAGGCCCAGCGGATTGGGGCGGTCGGGCACGGCCTCGCGAGCCAGCGCGGTGGTGGAATCCATGGTGGTCATGACGGGTGGGTGCGGTCGGTCGGCTCAGGCCGGGATAAGCGACACGGCGCGCAGATGCTCCGCCGTGGTTGTAGGGTAGCCGAAGAATTCGAGGTACGCCGGGATCTGCTCGTACAACATGTCAGAGCCGACCTGCACGCGGCAGCCACGTGCGGCCGCAGCAGCCAGAAAAGCGGTCATGCGCGTGCGCATCACCACTTCGCCCACCAACGCGGTGGGCGAAATGCGCGTCACATCCATCGGCAGCGGGTCGCCCTCGTTCATGCCCAGCGGCGTGGCGTTGACCACCAGCGCGCAGCCGCCCGGGTCGCGCGTGCCCGGCTGCACCAGCAGCGCCGGATAGTGGGCGCGCAGGCGATCCGCCAGTTGCTCGCAGGCCGCCGAGTTCAGGTCGAACAGGCGCAACTCACCCACGCCCGCCGCCGCGAGCGACGCGGCAATGGCAGAACCGACGCCGCCGCTGCCGACCACCAGCGCGCGGGCGTCCGTCAGCACCAGCCCCTTGCGCAGCACGCCGCGCACGAAGCCCGCGCCGTCGAACATGTCGCCTTCCAGTTGCCCATCGTCGCCGCGACGCACGGCATTGCAGGCACCGGCGATCTGCGCGGTCGGTGCCACGCGCGCCAGCTGGCGCAACACACTGACCTTGTGCGGCATGGTGATGAGCGCGCCGCGCACGTTGTCTTGCGCAAACAGCGCCGGCAGCAAGGCGTCGAAATGCTCGGGCCGGCAGGCAAAGGGCACCACGCGCGCATTGATGCCCGCCTGCTCGAACCAGGGGTTGTAGATCAGCGGCGCCTTGAAGGCGTGCGTGGGAAAGCCGATGTGCGCGATCAGCTCGGTATTGCCGTCGATGGGGTGCGGCGGGGCGTTCATGGAAAAAATGTGCCTAAAGCCACCTTCAGACAAGCGCGGGAAGCTACCAAATAAATAGCAACTGCCGTCTGATCACCGTGGCCTGGGGCCATCGCGTTTACTTTCGTGCCTTGGCGATCTCGGCCTGGAAGGCTTGCAGCGTCTCCTGCCCCACCGCCACCGAATACTTGGCGATGACCGGGCGCAGCTTGTCGCGCAGCTTGGTCATTTCGGGCGCCGGCAACTCCGTCACCTGCATGCCGGCTTTCTTCAACTGGTCCAGTGCAGTGTTGGTGGCCTCGCGCGCGGCCTGGCGCTGCGCGGGCGTGGCCTCGCGCGCGGCGTCGGCAATGATCTTCTTCTCGGCCGGCGAGAAGCCGTCCCACACCTTCTTGCTGATGAGCACCGACTGCGGGTTGTACTGGTGGTGCGTCAGCGTCAGGTGCTTTTGCACCTCGCCAAACTTGTTGGCGAGGATCACCGTCACGGGGTTTTCCTGGCCGTCCAGCGCGCGCGATTCGAGCGCCGCATACACCTCGGGGAAGGCCATCGGCACCGGGTTGGCGTCGAGCGCCTTGACCCAGTCGAGGTTGATCGGATTGGGAATGACGCGCAGCTTCAGGCCGGCGATGTCTTCCACCTTGTGGATGGCGCGCTTGCCGTTGGTCAGGTCGCGAAAGCCCAGCTCCCAGTAGGCCAGGCCGACCAGGCCCTTGTCGCCCAGCTTGTCGTGCATGGCCTTGCCGAAGGGGCCATCGACCACCGCGTCGGCCTCCTTGCTATTGGCAAACTGGAACGGGAAGTCGAACACGGCAAACTCCTTCACCTGGCTGGCCAGGATGCCGGAGTTCATCACCACCATTTCCAGCGTGCCGCCCTGCAGCGCCGACACGTTGGCCTGGTCGCCCCCCAGCACGCCGCCGGGAAACAGGTTCACCTTGATCTTGCCGCCCGACTTGGCCTTGACCAGGTCGACAAACTTTTCCATGCCCGTGACGGTGGGGTGTCCCTTGGGGTTTTGCGTGGCGAGCTTGAGCGTGCGCTCCTTGACGTCCTGCGCGCCGGCCAGACTGGCAGCCGCCACGGCCACGGCGGCGATCAGGGTTTTGAGGAAGAGGCGTTTCATGGGTTGTCTCCAAGACTAGGGTGGGTGTGAATTCAGTAGAACCAGCGCGCGGGCACCATGACGAGCTGCGGGAACAGCACCATCAAAAACATGACGCCGAACTGCGCCAGCATGAAGGGCCATACGCCGCGCGTGACTTCGTCCATGCCAACCTTGCCGACGCCAGCCACGGTGTTGAGCACGGTGCCCACCGGCGGCGTGATGAGGCCGATGGCGTTGTTGATGATGAACAGCACGCCGAAGTACACCGGGTCGATACCGGCGGCCTTGACGATGGGCATGAGCACGGGCGTGAGCACCAGGATGGTCGGCGTCATGTCCATGGCGGTGCCCACGATCATGACCAGCACCATGATCGCCATCATCAGCAGCATGGGCTTGTCGAGCAGCGGCTGCAGCAGGCCGACGATCTCGTCGGGCAATTGGGCCACCGTAATCATCCAGGCCGAGACCATGGCGGCGGCCACTAAAAACATGATGACAGCGGTGGTCTTGGCGGCGGCCAGGAACAGGCCGTAGAGATCGCCCAGCTTGAGTTCGCGGTACACGACGGTCGAAACGAACAGCGCGTAGACGGCCGCCACCACCGCGGCCTCGGTGGGGGGTGAACACACCCATCTTCAGCCCGACCACCACGATCACTGGCAGCACGAGCGCGAAGGTGGCGTCCTTCAGCGCGGCCAGCACTTCGGCGCGGGTCTTGCGCGGCGGGGGCGTCACGTTTTCCTTGCGCGCGACCCACCACCAGGTGACCCACAGCGCCGCGCCCAGCATCAGCCCCGGAAATATCCCGGCCAGAAACAGCTTGGAGATCGACACGTTGGCCGCCACGCCGAAGATGACGAAGCCGATCGACGGCGGAATGATGGGAGCGATGATGCTGGCCGACGCCAGCAGGCCGGCCGAGCGCGCCTTGTCGTGCCCGGCGGCCTTCATCATGGGCAGCAGCAACGCGGCCAGCGCGGCGGCGTCGGCCACGGCCGAGCCCGACAGCGCCGCCATCAGGATCGCCGCCACGATGGCCACGTAGCCCAGACCGCCGCGCACGTGACCCACCAGCGACATGGCAAACGCCACGATGCGGCGCGACAGGCCGCCAGCGTTCATGATCTCGCCCGCCAGCATGAAAAAAGGCACCGCCAGCAGCGGAAAGCTGTCGGCGCCGGTGATGACGTTCTGCGCCAGGATCTGCGCGTCGAACGAACCCAGGTGCCACATCAGCGCCACGCCGCACAGCAGCAGCGAGAACGAAATCGGGATGCCCAGCGCCATCGCGCCCAGCAGTGCGCCCAGAAACACGGCAATCGTCATGGTCGGCTCCGGGGTGGGATCAGTGGGGGTTGCCTGTCGGCATGTCTTCGGATTCGCGCACGCCGATCAACTCGTCA
This sequence comes from Ottowia sp. SB7-C50, assembly GCF_033110285.1. Lineage (NCBI taxonomy): Bacteria > Pseudomonadati > Pseudomonadota > Betaproteobacteria > Burkholderiales > Comamonadaceae > Ottowia > Ottowia sp. SB7-C50. The sequence goes on along the minus strand of NZ_CP136995.1, from coordinate 1,511,610 downwards.
TCGCGCAGCTGACCGGTGACAAGCCGCCACAGCTCATGCAGCAGGATCACGCCGCAGCCCACGGCGCACACCACGCCCGAGGCGTAGAAAAACAGCCCGACCGAGACTTCCATGGCGGCGCTGGTGGTTTCCCAGTTGAGCCGCGCCTGTTCGAGCGAACCCTGGAACAGCAGCCAGCAGATGTAGAGCATCAGCAGGTGGCCGGCCAGCAGGCACAGCTTCTTGCCGGCCACCGGCAGGCGGCTGACCAACGCGTCCGTGCCCAGGTGACCGCGTTCATTGAGCGCGACGACGGCGCCCAGAAAGGTCATCCACACGAACAGCCAGCGCGACAGCTCCTCCGAAATGGCAATGCCCGAGTTGAAGGCATAGCGCAACACGACGTTGGCAAACACCAGCACCACCATGACGGCGAGTGCGCCCACCATGAGCACCGCCATCGCGTGACAGGCGCCGTTGATCAGTCTTTTGATCATTATTTTGTCTCCGGGCCGGAGTATGTACGAACTGGTTAGTTCTCAACCATGCGGGAAAACCCGAATATCTAACGCGGCGTCGATTTTTCCGTTGAAGGCCGTCCTGGTGACCCTGCGCGGTGTCTCAAGGCGCCATGCGCCCTGCCCGCCTGATCAGGCCTTGACGTAGCGGACCACCATGTCCACCACCGCTTCGCGCCGTGCGGCGAGGTGCCCGGGGCTTTGCATGTCGCGCTTGAAGATGGCCCCGAACGTGTACTGGTTGGCCACGTTGAAGAAGGACAGCGCCGAAATGGAGGCATGGATGTCCAGCGCGTCCAGCCCCGGACGGAAAACGCCTTCGGCCACCCCGCGCTCGTACAGTTCGCGGATGGCGGCAATCGCCGGCACATTCATCTCCTGAATGGTGTGGCTGCGCTGGATGTGCGCCCCGCGCTCGATGTTCTCCGACATCACGATGCGGATGTAATTAGGGTTGCGCTGGTGGTGGTCGAAGGTGAAGGCGACCAGCGTGCGCAAGGCCGTTTCGGGCGCCAGGTCTTCCAGGTGGAGCGCCGCCTCTGTGTGACGCACGCGCTGGTACGACGCCTCAAGCACGGCAATGTACAGCCCTTCCTTGCTACCGAAATAGTAGTAAATCATGCGCTTGCTGGTGCGCGTCGCCGCCGCGATCTCGTCGATGCGTGCACCCGCAAGCCCCTTTTCACCAAACTCCACCGTGGCCACTTCCAGAATGTTGGCCATGGTTCGCTCGGGGTCGTTCGAGCGCGAGCGCACGTCGCTCGGACGGGCGCCTGGGGCGCCGCCCTGGGCCAAGCGGGAACCTCGGTGGCGCGGTGAATGAACTGGTTCGTTCATCAAGTCAGTATAGCCCGGTGCTTGCCGGCGGTGCCGGGAAACCGGCGGCGCTCTGGCGTTGACGCAGCGGCGCGGGCCGAAGCGTCAGAACCCCGCCCCCGGTTGGGCCAGATACGCCAGCTCGTCCGGCGTGCTGGTGCGCCCCAAAATCGCGTTGCGGTGCGGAAAGCGCCCAAAGCGCCGGATCACGTCCTGGTGCTTGTGCGCATAGTCCAGCGAGCCGTCGAAAAACGGCTTCGGCTGGGCGTCCGGCGCGTCGCGCAGCGCCTGGAACAGCGCCACGCTGCGCGATTGCATGGCAGCGTCTTCGGCGTGTTCCAGCGGCAGGTAGCAGAAGGTGCGCGGCATCGGCGGCACGGCGATATCGTGCCCGCGCGCTATGCCTTCCAGCGCGATGCGCAGCGCACGGTCGTCGCCGGCAAAGCTTTCGGGCTCTCCGCGAAAACTGTTGCGCGTGAACTGGTCCAGCACGATCAGCAACGCCAGGCGCCCTTGCGCCGTGTCGGCCCACGCGTCATGCTGGCCCGCCAGCGCGGCGGCGATGGTGCCGCCAAACCGTTGGCGCAGGTCGGCATCAAACGCCTCGTTTTTCTGGAACCACGTCGGCTGCGCGCGCTGCAGCGCCGCGCTGTCGGCCGGCCACGCGCCCAGCCAGAAGGCGAGCACGTCCTGCGCGTCGGAGGGAAGGGACGAATCATGCATGCGGCCAGCATAAGGGACGCGGGGCAGATTTATGATGGCTGCGCGAGCCATTCGCCTAGACAAGCAGACCAAACCGAGGAGACCCCGCCCATGATTCGAGACACTTTCACCGGGCCGCGCCTGGCCGGCCTGGCCGCCGCGTGCCTGGCCGCCGCCAGCACGCTGGCACAGCCCGCGCCCGATGCGCAGGCGTCCGACCCGGCGCGGCTGGGCTGGATGGCGGGCTCGCCGCCGCCGGCCGATCGCATCGTGCGCAAGGAAGACGGCAGCTTCTACCGCTTTCCGCAATTTCGCTGGTACTTCTCCCATGCGCGGCAGCTGGGCGGCACCACCAACGTGTCGCGCGGCCTGGGCGCGCCGTCGCCGCTGCAGCGCGCCGAGCGGGCCGACCTTGATGCCGTCACCTTCGTGCCGCTGGGCAAGACCGAGCCCATGACCTGGGGCCAGGCCTTCGACGCCAACTACACCGACGGCGTGGTCGTGCTGCACAAGGGCCGCATCGTGTACGAGCGCTATGCCGGCGCGCTGAAGCCGGAAGGCCAGCACATGGCGCAGTCGCTGACCAAGTCGTTCTTTGGCACCATCGCCGCCGTGCTGGTGGCCGAAGGCCAGCTGGACGAGAACGCCAAGGTCGTGCAATACGTGCCCGAGCTGAAGGACAGCGCCTTCGGTGACGCCACCGTGCGCCAGGTGATGGACATGCGCACCGGGCTGAAGTACAGCGAAAACTACGCCGACCCCCAGGCCGAGATCTGGATGCACCTGCGCGCCGGTGGCGCGCTGCCCCGGCCGCCGGGCTACCAGGGGCCGCAGAGCTTCTATGACTTCCTGAAAACGGTGCAGAAAGAGGGCCAGCACGGCGGCGCGTTTGGCTACAAGACCGTCAACACCGACGTGCTGGGCTGGATCATCCACCGCGCCACCGGCAAGTCGGTGGGGCAGGTGCTGTCCGAGCGCATCTGGTCGCGCCTGGGCATGGAGCAGGACGCGTATTTCCTGGTCGATTCGGCGGGCACCGAATTTGCCGGTGCGGGCCTCAACACCGGCCTGCGCGACCTGGCGCGCATGGGCGAGCTGATGCGGCGCGGCGGCCGCTGGGGCGGCCTGTTCGGCGGCGAGCAGGTGATTCCGCAGGCGGTGGTCGACGACATCCGCCGCGGCGGCGACCGCGCCGCCTTTGCGCCCGCAGGCTATGCCACCCTGCCCGGCTGGAGCTACCGCAACATGTGGTGGGTGACGCACAACGAGCACGGCGCGTACATGGCGCGCGGCGTGCACGGCCAGGCGATCTACGTCGACCCGACGGCCGAGATGGTGATCGCGCGCTACGCCTCGCACCCCATCGCCGCCAACGCGGGCAACGACGCCACGTCGCTGCCCGCGTACCACGCGCTCGCGAAGTACCTGATGGGCGCGGCGCGCTAGGAGTCTGCGCGGCAGAAGGCGTCGAAGCGATACCTGCGAAAAACGAGGACAGCGTGGTGGTGCCGACCAGCCCATAGCCGAGCTATGGGCGTCGTCGCGCGCCTGGATTGGCGCTTTTTCAAGCATGTTCGCAGGGCTGGAAACAGCGTGAACAGGCCCTCAGCGGCGTGGCATCCGCCTGATCTGCATCAAGGCGGCGGGCGGCCTGCGCCGCCGCGCGCGGCGTAGCATGTGCGGTAGACATTCAGGAGTGATCTCATGCCCCAAGCTGCCCCCGGCCCCCTGCCCGTCGACAAGATCCGCACTCTGGCCTTCGTCGGCCCCGCCGCTGCCGGCAAGACGACACTGGCCGAAGCGCTGCTGCACCGCACCGGCGCCATTGGCACCCCGGGCAGCGTGGAACGCGGCAACACCGTCAGCGACCACGACGCGCTGGAAGTGAAGGCGGGGCATTCGCTGCAGTCGTCGGTGCTGCATGCCGATCACGCCGGCTGCCGCGTCCACCTGATCGACACGCCCGGCGGGCTGGACTTCATCGGCCAGAGCCTGCCGGCGCTGGAGGCGGTGGAAACCGCAGCCATCGTCATCAACGCCGCCACCGGCATCGAGCCGATGGCGCAGCGCATGATGGACTACGCGGCCGAGCGCGGGCTGGACCGCCTGATCATCGTCAACAAGATCGACGCCGAAGGCGCCGACCTGCCCGCCCTGCTGGCCGACCTGCAGGCCGCGTTCGGCAAGGAATGCCTGCCGCTGAACCTGCCCGACGCCGGCGCGACCCAGGTGGTCGACTGCTTCTACAACCGCGACGGGCACAGCGACTTTGGGGCCGTCGCCGACGCGCACCGCGCGCTGGTCGAGCAGGTGGTCGAAGTCGACGGCGCGTTTGTCGACCGCTACCTGAATGAAGGCGACGTGGACGCCAGCGAACTGCACGCGCCGCTGGAGCAGGCGCTGCGCGAAGGGCATCTGATTCCCGTCTGCTTCGTCTCGGCGCGCAGCGGCGCCGGCGTGGCCGAGTTGCTGGACATCATCGCCCGGCTGCTGCCCAACTCCACCGAAGGCAACCCGCCCGACTTCTTGAACGGCGAAGGCGAAGCCGCCACGCTGATGCACGCCCAGCCCGACCCGGCGGCGCACGTGCTGGCGCATGTGTTCAAGGTCAGCATCGACCCCTACGTCGGCAAGATGGGCTTCGTGCGCGTGCACCAGGGCACCATAACGCCCGGCACGCAGCTGTACGTGGGCGACGGGCGCAAGCCGTTCAAGGTGGGGCACCTGTACCTGCAGCAGGGCAAGAGCCACGTCGAGATACCCAGCGCCGGGCCGGGGGACATCTGCGCCGTGGCCAAGATTGACGAGCTGCACTTCGACGCCGTGCTGCACGACGCCGCGGAGGACGACCACATTCACCTGAAGCCGCTGCCCTTCCCCGTGCCGGTGCACGGCATCGCCATTTCGCCCAAGCGGCGCGGCGACGAACAGCGCATGTGGGAAATCATGGGCAAGCTGGTGGCCGAAGACCCGTGCCTGAAACTGGAACACGTCGCGCAGACCAATGAGACCATCGTCTACGGCCTGGGTGAGCTGCACCTGCGCACGCTGCTGGAGCGCCTGCGCGAAGTGCACAAGTTCGACGTCGAAACGCGCCCGCCGCGCATCGCCTACCGCGAAACCATCACCCAGAACGCGGCCGCGCAGTACCGCCACAAAAAGCAAAGCGGCGGCGCCGGCCAGTTCGGCGAAGTGCACTTGCGCGTCGAGCCGCTGCCGCGCGGCGCGGGCTTTGAGTTTGTCGACCAGGTCAAGGGCGGCACCATCCCCGGCCAGTTCATGCCAGCGGTCGAAAAAGGCGTGCGCGAGGCGCTGGCCGAAGGCGTGATCGCCGGCTACCCGGTGCAGGACGTGCGCGTCATCGTGCACGACGGCAAGCACCACGCGGTGGACAGCAAGGAAATCGCCTTCGTCACCGCCGGCAAGCGCGCCTTCCAGGCGGCCATCCGGGACGCGAAACCTGTGGTGCTGGAGCCGATCGCCAAGGTGCAGATCACCGCACCCGACAGCGCCATGGGCGCCATCACCGGCGACCTGTCGTCGCGGCGCGGCATGGTCAGCGGCACCGACTCTGGCAAGCTGGGCACGCTCACCGTGCACGGCCAGGCGCCCGTGGCCGAACTGGCCGACTACCAGACCCGCCTGAACGCCATGACCGCCGGCCAGGGCCGCTACGCGCTGGCGCTGTCGCACTACGAGGTGGTGCCGCCCCAGGTGCAGCAGCAACTGGTGGCGCAGCACAAGGTGCAGGAGGAGGATTGATATGTTTTTGATAGCTGCCTGCACTTGAGGGGCAAGCGCAGGCAGCGTTTTTCTTCTGAAACTGCGCACATCCGCGCGCTCCATCGCCATATCACCAAGTTGTCGCCCCGCCGCAGATGCAGAACGCGTTCATCCCACCGCGGAAGCGCCCCCGCCTGCCAGCGACCACAACTGCTCCGCAGACCCCATCATCGCCGTAGGTTGACGGTACAGGCGGATCTCCAGTGGGATTTCGCACGGGGCATCGCCCGCAGCCACCAGCAGGCCCTGCCTCAGCTCGTCTTCGATCAGGCTGCGCGGCAACCAGGCGATGCCCCGGCCTTCCAGCACCAGGGCTTTCAGCACCGCCGCATGGTGCGCCGTGAATACCGTGACGCTGGCTTGCGGCACTTGCGTGCGCAGGCAGGTCTTCAGGATGCGGCCCAGGCCGGAAGACTCGTGGTAGCGCAGCAGTGGCACCTCTGAGTGCGCGTGACCGCCGCTGCGCAAATGCCAGGCGGGTTGCCCGTCGTGGCTCGCGGCAGCCACCGGCAACAAGACTTCGCGGCCGATCACAGCAACGGGGTACGCCGCCCCTTCCAGCCGCCCCGGCACGTCGGGGTGGCCGTAGCACAGCAGAAACTGCACGCTGCGCTGAAGCATCAGGTCTTCGCAAGCCTCCAGGTTGTTCGAATACATCTGCACGGTGCGCGGCCCCAGGGCCTTTTCCAGATCCGAAAACCAGGCCGGGAAAAACGCCAGCGAGAGCAAATGCGTGGCCGCGAAACGCAAGCCAGCGGCGGCTTCGTCGTGTGCGGCGCGCGCCTTGATGCGCGCCGCCTCCAACTGGCCAAGCAATTCTTCCAGCAACGGCTGAAAGCGCTGGCCGGCGGCCGTCAGCGCCACCGGGTGCGCGCTGCGATCGAACAGGTCGACCCCCACCCATTCTTCCAATGACCGGATGTGGCGGCTGAGTGCGGGCTGAGCGATGAAACGGGCCTTGGCGGCACGCGAGAAGCTGCCCGTGTCGGCCAGCGCCAGAAAGTCTTCCAGCCATTCCATGTCGAGCGGTCGATTACCAGGGCCCATGCATGCCTTGCTTGCGCAGTCGATCTGCAGATACTTGTATGCGATTCGAGTATTGGACGCGTCGGAAGCGGCGGGCAATCATTCGCTTCGTCCATCCTCATCCACGGAGCGCCCTGTGCCCAGTATTGCAAATTATCACGGCATCATTCCTGCCATATCCTGCCCGTTCACGGCAGACCACCGCATCGACGAACCAGCGCTGCGCAAGCTGGCCAGCTGGCTGGCTGGCCACGATGGCGTGGTCGCCGTCATGACCAACGGGCACACGGGCGAGGTGTTTTCGCTCACCCCCCGCCGAGCGCGCCGACGTCACGCGCATCGTGGCCGACGAACTGAAAGGCCGCATGCCGGTCATTTCGTCCATCGTCTGCGAAGGCCTGGCCGACGCCGCCGACCACGCCCGGGCAGCACGCGCCGCGGGCGCGGTGGCGCTGGACGTGATGCCCCCGCACCACTGGTTGCGCTTTGGTTTCACGCCGGGCCACGCGCTGCAGTACTTCGAGGCCATCCACCAGGCAGCGCCGGATTGCGACCTGGTCTGCCACGTGTACCCGGCGTGGACGCGCGCGTCCTACTCGTCGCAGCTACTGGCCGACCTGGCCAAGCTGCCTTACGTGCAGGCCTTCAAGGTAGGCCAGCGCGACATGAACAAATACGCCCGCGACATCCAGGCCATCCGCGAGACCGGCACGGGCAAAGCCATCCTCACCTGCCACGACGAGTATTTGCTGGCATCCATGGTGCAGGGTGTAGACGGTGCGCTGGTCGGGTTCGCCACCTTCATCCCCCAGTTGATCATCGACCTGTGGAATGCCGTGAAAGCGGGCGACTTGAAAAAGGCCCAGGCGATTCAGGCGGTCATCACGCCGCTGAAAGACGCCGTGTACGGCGGCGGCGAACCCACCGGCGAAGCCCATGCCCGCATGAAGGGCGGCATGTACCTGGCCGGCGTGCTGGACGCGCCCACCGTGCGGCCGCCAACAGAAGCGCCCAACGACCAGGAAACGGCCGCCCTGCGCGCGGCGGTGCAGCAAGCGGGCCTGCTGGCCCGCTGACCCGTCGCGCCGCCGTCTACCCCTCACCACACCCCAAGGAGACACGCCCCATGCAACGCCGACAGTTCGTCGCCCGCACCCTTGCCGCCACGCTGCTGTGCGGCCTTGCCATGGATGCGTCGGCACAGACGTACCCCAACCAAATGGTGAAGTTCATCATCCCCTTTCCGCCCGGCGGCACGCTGGACGCGGTGGGCCGATCGCTGGCCCAGAAGCTGGGCGAACAGATGGGACAGACGTTCATCGTCGAGAACCGCCCGGGCGCCAACGGCACCATCGGCGCCAACGCCGTGGCCAAGGCCAACCCGGACGGCTACACGCTGCTGTTCAACGCATCCACCTTCACGAGCGCGCCGATGACCATGAAGTCGGTACCCTACAGCGTGACCAAGGATTTCGCACCGGTGGCACTGGTGGCCAAGGCGCCGTTGTCCGTGGCGATCAACAAGAACCTGCCGGTCACGGACATCAAGTCGCTGATTGCACACGCCAAGACGGTGCCTGGTGGCCTGAAATTCGCCATTGGCTCCACCGGTTCGGCGGGGCACCTGTCGACCGAGCTGTTGCGCCAGGCAGGCAACTTCGACCTGATGATCGTGCCTTACAAGGGCACCGGTCCGGCATTTCAGGATCTGCTGGGCGGTGTGATCGACGGCTTCATCGACCCTATCGTGGGCTCACTGCAGTTCCACAAGAGCGGTCAACTGCGGGTGGTGGCCGTCACCTCCGAAAAGCGCGCCGTCAGCCTGCCCGATGTGCCCACCGTCGGCGAAACCATTCCCGGTTATTCGTTCTACAGCTGGTACGGTCTCTGGGCGCCCGCACGTACGCCGCCCGAGATCACCCAGCGCCTGAATGCCGAAGTGAACAAGGCGCTGGCAGGCCCCATGCGCGACAAGATCACGCAACAGGGCCTGGAGGTCACGCCCGGTTCGCAGGATGACTTTCTGAAGTTCCAGGCCAAGGAAATGGCCCGATACCAGAAGGTCATCACCGAAGGCAAGATTCATGCGGACTGATGCTCGTCATGCCGTGGTCACCGGCACGACCTCCGGCATTGGCCGCGCCATCGCCGCATCGCTGCTCGACGCTGGTTGGCGCGTGACCGGGCTTGATCTGGCCAAGCCCACTCTGACGCACGCGGCATTCGACTCTTGGACCGTCAATCTGGCCAGCCCCACAGAGGTGGACCAAGTGGTGGCTCAGCTGCGCGAAGTCGACGCCCTGGTGCATGCCGCCGGCGTACTGCGCGTGGGTCGATTGCAAGACCTCGGCGCAGATGACGGCGCACTCATGTGGCAAGTTCACGTGGATGCAGCGACGCGGTTGTGTAAAGCGCTGGTGCCCGCCATGGCGGCGCGCGCCGATGGCCGCGTGGTATTCATTGGCAGCCGGGTTGCCCAGGGCATGCCGGGGCGCGGGCAGTATGCCGCGACCAAGGCGGCAGTGATCGCGCTGGCGCGCAGTTGGGCGGCCGAAGTTGCGCCCAACGGGGTGACACTGAACGTGGTCTCGCCCGCCGCCACCGCCACCGGCATGCTGAAAGACCCTGCGCGCGCGGCCAGCGCGCCTCGCCTGCCTCCCATCGGGCGCCTCATTGAGCCTGCCGAAATCGCACAGCTGGTGCATTTCCTCCTGTCGCCTGCGGCTGCTGCCATCACCGGGCAAGACATCGCTATCTGCGGCGGCGCTTCGCTTCCGCATTGACCTTCTCCTTTGCGCCACGACCATGAAAATTGTCAACATCCTCGAGTCCACCCGACCCATCAAGTCCGACATCCGCAACGCCTACATCGATTTCTCCAAGATGAACTTGAGTCTGGTGGCCGTGGTCACCGACGTGGTCCGCGACGGCAAACCGGTGATCGGCTACGGCTTCAACTCCAACGGCCGCTATGGCCAGGGCGCACTGATGCGTGAACGCTTCATTCCACGCATTCTGGAAGCCGATCCGGCCAGCCTGTTGGACGACGCCGACGGCAACCTGGACCCGCACAAAGTCTGGGCCCGCATGATGACCAATGAAAAGCCCGGAGGCCACGGCGAACGTTCTGTGGCGGTCGGGACCATCGACATGGCCGTATGGGATGCCGTGGCCAAGATCGCCCGCCAGCCGCTGTACCAGTTGCTGGCCGAGCGCTATGGCAATGGCGTACCGAACCCCCGCGTCTTTGTCTACGCGGCCGGCGGCTATTACTACCCTGGCAAGGGCCTGGATGGCCTGAAGCACGAAATGGAAAGCTATCTGGCGCGCGGCTACAGCGTGGTCAAGATGAAGATTGGCGGCGCGACGCTGTCCGACGACTGCGAACGCATCGAGTCGGTCCTGAAGATTCTCGGCCCTGGTCAACAACTGGCGGTGGACGCCAATGGTCGCTTTGATCTGCAAACGGCCATCGATTACGGCCATGCCCTTTCGCAATACCCGCTGTTCTGGTACGAAGAGGCTGGCGATCCGCTGGACTATGAACTGCAGGCCAGGCTGAGCGAGGTCTACCGGGGCCCGATGGCGACGGGCGAAAACCTGTTTTCGATGCAGGACGCGCGCAACCTGATTCGGCACGGTGGCATGCGGCCAGACCGCGACTGGTTGCAGTTTGACTGCGCTTTGAGCTACGGCCTCGTCGAATACCTGCGCACGCTGGACATGATCAAGGCCCATGGCTGGTCACCCAGCCGATGCATTCCTCACGGCGGCCACCAGATGTCGCTCGCGATTGCTGCAGGCCTGGGACTGGGCGGCAACGAAAGCTACCCTGACCTGTTTCAGCCATACGGTGGCTTTCCCGATGGCGTGAAAGTGGTGAACGGCTATGTTGACTTGCCGGCGTTGCCAGGCATCGGCTTCGAGGGCAAGAGCGACCTGATTCGCGAGATGCACGCACTGGCAGTCTGATGGCGAGCGCGCACTGCCGATCTCGCGCCTTTGGCGGTTTTGACGCGATGTGACGAGCCGTTCAATACAGCCCCGTCACCTGCCCTCGTTCATCAATATCCATGCCCTCGGCGCCCGGATGCGCCGGCAGGCCGGGCATCGTCATGATGTCGCCGCAGACCAGCACCACGAAGCCGGCGCCCGCCGACAGCCGCACTTCGCGCACGTGCACGGCATGGCCCGTCGGCGCGCCCAGCAGCTTGGGGTCGGTCGAGAAGCTGTACGGCGTCTTGGCAATGCACACCGACAGGTGGCCCCAGCCTTCGGCCTGCAGCTGGTCCAGGCGCGCACGGGCTTCAGGGCTGGCGACCAGTTGCGCGGCGCCATAGACCTGCTGCGCCACCTGCACCGCCTTGTCCCACAGGCTGTCGGCGGTGTCATAGACAAAGCGTGGCGTGCGCGGGGCGTGCTGATCGCACAGCGCCACCACCTCGCGCGCCAGATCGACCGCGCCTGCGCCACCCTCGGCCCAGTGGCGCGACACCGCATACGGCACGCCGCGTTCGGCCATGCGGCTGCGCAGCAGCGCGTGCTCGGCGGCGGTGTCGGCGACAAAATGGTTGGCCGCCACCACGCACGGCAGGCCGAAGACGTCGCGCACGATGTGCAGGTGGCGGTCGAGGTTGGCCAGGCCGGCGTCCAGCGCGGCCAGGTTCTCCTGCGCCAGCGCGTCTTTCGGCACGCCACCCTGCATCTTGAGCGCGCGCACCGTTGTCACCAGCACGGCGGCGCTGGGTTTCAGGCCCGCCATGCGGCACTTGATGTCGAAAAACTTCTCGGCCCCCAGGTCGGCGCCGAAGCCGGCCTCGGTGACGGCGTAATCGCCCAGCTTGATGGCCGTGCGCGTGGCGATGACCGAGTTGCAGCCGTGCGCGATGTTGCCGAACGGGCCGCCGTGCAGCAGCGCGGGGTTGTTGTCCAGCGTCTGCACCAGGTTGGGCGCCAGCGCGTCCTTCAGCAGCACGGTCATGGCGCCGTGCGCTCTCAAATCCGCCGCAGTCACGGGTTGCCGCTGGCGCGTTTCGGCCACCACGATTCGGCCCAACCGCTCCTTCAGGTCGGCCAGCGAACGCGACAGGCACAGGATGGCCATCACCTCCGACGCGGCGACGATGTCAAAGCCGCCCTCGCGCGGCACGCCGTGCGCCGGGCCGCCCAGGCCCAGCGTGATGTGGCGCAGCGCGCGGTCGTTCATGTCCAGCACGCGGCGCCAATGGATGCGCCGCACGTCGATGCCGAGCGCATTGCCCTGGTGAATGTGGTTGTCGAGCAGCGCCGCCAGCAGGTTGTGCGCCAGGCCGATGGCGTGGAAGTCGCCCGTGAAGTGCAGGTTGATGTCCTCCATCGGCATCACCTGTGCGTGCCCGCCGCCGGCCGCACCGCCCTTCATGCCGAACACCGGCCCGATGGACGGCTCACGCAGCGCCAGCACAGCCCGGTGGCCGAGCCGGTTCAGGCCGTCGGCCAGCCCGATCGATGTGGTGGTCTTGCCCTCGCCCGCCGGCGTGGGGCTGGTGGCGGTGACCAGGATCAGCTTGCCGTCGGGCCGCTCATCCAGTGACTGCACGAAGGGCAGCGCAATCTTGGCTTTGTAGTGGCCATAGGGCACCAGGTGCGCGTCGTCCAGCCCCAGGCGCTCGCGCGCCAGGTCGGTGATGCGGCGCAGCGTGGCGCGGCGGGCGATGTCGAGGTCGTGCAGGGCCATGTCTCCCTTTCCTGTTGGCGGTGGCGTGTCGGAGTCTGCGCGACAGAAGATGCGTCGGCTGCCACGCACAAGAAAACGGTCCATCGCGGCGCTGGCTCCGGCGCCCATAGCCCGGTGATGGGCTGGTCGGCATCACCACGCCGCCCTCGTTTTTCGCACGTTTCGCTTCGACGCCTTCTGGCGCCCAGACCCCTGGCGCGTTGCATTGTCGGCCATGCCCTTGAGCGCTAATCACGCCATGTTGGCTGGATTTTACTTAGTCCATACAATGGACTAATATATCCGGAAGTTCAAATGGGCCTCCACCATGACCACACCGCTCATCGTCAATGTGCACGACGCCAAGACGCATTTCTCGCGCTTGCTGGAGCAAGTGCACGCGGGTCAGGAGGTGATCCTGGCCAAGGCCGGCACGCCGTATGCGCGCATGGTGCCGCTCGAGCCATCGCCAGCTCAGCGCAAACCGGGTCGCCTGGCCGGAAAATTGCTGGACGACGCGTTCTTCGACGCCCTGCCTGAAGCCGAACTGACTGCTTGGAGCGGTGCTTGAAGCTGTTGCTCGACACCCACGCGCTGATATGGTGGTGGACCGACGACCCAATGCTGCCGGCATCGGCCCGCGCGCTCATCGCCGATGAATCGTTGCCAGTGTTCGTCAGCGCCGCCAGCGCGTGGGAAATGGCGACCAAGCACCGGCTGGGCAAGCTGGGCAGTGTGAGCGCGGCGCTGCCGCGCTTCAATGCGCTGACGCAGGCGGATGGCTTTCAGCACCTGGCGATCACTTGGCAGCACGCCATCCGGGCAGGCAGCCATGTGGCCGATCACCGCGATCCGTTTGACCGCATGCTGGCCGCGCAGGCTGACCTGGAAGGTTTGACTCTGATCACACGCGACGAGGCGTTTGCGCAGTTCGGCACGCGAACCGCTTGGTGAAGTGGTCCATGCGGATGGGGCAGGCTCGTGGCAGCAAAGGGCATGAATGCTTGCCCGCCATGCTGCGCGTCTGACCTGTCAACGCTTGCCGCGGCCGACCGGGCTGCCAGGCTTGGCCGCCCGCCGGGGCGACGGCGAACGCGCGGCTGCGGCGCGCGGGGGCAGACCGGTGTGCTGGGTCAAAACGGCCCCGCGCGCTGGCTGGGATTGCGCAGGGCGCTTCTCTTTTCGTAGCGTCGCGTGGGCGTTGGTCGCGCTGGCGGCATCGGTCGAGTTCTTGCGCCGCGCACTTTGATACGTGCCATCGGTCACCGGCTGCCAAGTGGGGATGAGGTGCTGCTTGCCGTTGCCGATCAGCTCGCCCCGGCCCATTTTCTTCAGCGCCTCGCGCAGCAGTGGCCAGTTGTTGGGGTCGTGGTAGCGCAAAAAGGCCTTGTGCAGGCGGCGGCGGCGCTCGCCCTTCACGGTGTCGACCTGCTCGCCGCGCTCGTCGCGGTGAATGCCGGCCAACGGGTTCAGGCCGGTGTGGTACATCGTGGTCGCCGTGGCCATGGGCGACGGATAGAAGGCCTGAACCTGGTCGGCGCGAAAGCCGTTTTTCTTCAGCCACAGCGCCAGGTTGAGCATGTCTTCATCGGTGGTGCCAGGGTGAGCGGCGATGAAGTACGGAATCAGGAACTGCTCCTTGCCCGCCTCGGCACTGAACTTTTCAAACAGCTGTTTGAACTTGTCGTAGCTGCCGATGCCGGGCTTCATCATTTTCGACAGCGGCCCTTCCTCGGTGTGCTCCGGCGCGATCTTCAGGTAGCCGCCCACATGGTGCTGCACCAGCTCCTTCACGTAGCTGGGCGACTTGACGGCCAGGTCGTAGCGCAGGCCGGAGCCGATCAGCACCTTCTTCACGCCCGGCAGCGCGCGCGCGCGCTGGTAAATGCGCGTGAGTGGCGCGTGGTCGGTGGTCAGGTTGGGGCAGATGCCGGGGTAGACGCAGCTGGGCTTGCGGCAGGCGGCCTCGATTTCGGGCGACTTGCAGCCCAGCCGGTACATGTTGGCGGTGGGGCCACCCAGGTCGCTGACGACGCCGGTGAAGCCGGGTACCTTGTCGCGCATCTCCTCGACTTCGCGCAGGATGGATTTTTCGCTGCGGCTCTGGATGATGCGGCCTTCGTGCTCGGTGATGGAGCAGAAGGTGCAGCCGCCGAAGCAGCCGCGCATGATGTTGACGCTGAAGCGGATCATCTCCCACGCGGGGATCTTCGTTTCGCCATCGTGCCGGCCACGCGCGTCGGCGTAGCGCGGATGCGGGCTGCGCGCGTACGGCAGGTCGAAGATGTGGTCCATCTCGGCCGTGGTCAGCGGGATCGGCGGCGGGTTGAGCCACACGTCGCGCGCCGTGCTGCCCTCGCCGTGCGCCTGCACCAGCGCGCGGGCGTTGCCGGGGTTGGTCTCCAGGTGCAGCACGCGGTTGGCGTGGGCGTAGAGCACGGGGTCGCGCTTGACCTGTTCGTAGCTGGGCAGGCGGATGACGGTTTTGTTGCGCGGTGGTGCTTTGTGGCGCAGCGCAGGGTTGGGCACAAAGCGCAGCGGCTGTTCGCCAGATTTCAAGCCCAATCGGCCTTCGGCGCTTGTTGAATCAGCGCCAATAGCTATCGATTCCGGAGCATTCGCCTCACACGACGCACCCTGCCCCGCCGCCTGCTCGGCGGTCGTCTGGTAGGGGTTGATATGTTCTTCGACGCGGCCCGGCTGGTCGACTTCGGTGGAGTCGATCTCGAACCAGCCCCCGGGCGTGCTGCGCATGACGAACGCGGTGCCGCGCACGTCGGTGATCAGCTCGATGGGTTCGCGCCGCGCCAGGCGGTGCGCCACTTCCACCAACGCGCGCTCGGCGTTGCCGTACAGCAGCAGGTCACACTTGCTGTCCACCACGATGCTGCGGCGCACCTTGTCGCTCCAGTAGTCGTAGTGGGCGATGCGGCGCAGACTGCCCTCGATGCCACCCAGCACGATGGGCACATCCTTGTACGCCTCGCGGCAGCGCTGGCTGTAGACGATGGCGGCGCGGTCGGGGCGCTTGCCGCCGACGTCGCCGGGCGTGTAGGCGTCGTCGCTGCGAATCTTGCGATCTGCCGTGTAGCGGTTGATCATCGAATCCATGTTGCCCGCCGTCACGCCCCAGAACAGGTTGGGCTTGCCCAGCGCCTTGAAGGCGTCGGCGCTGTGCCAGTCGGGCTGCGCGATGATGCCGACGCGAAAGCCCTGCGCCTCCAGCACGCGGCCGATGACGGCCATGCCGAAGCTGGGGTGGTCCACATAGGCATCGCCCGTGACCAGGATCACGTCGCACGAATCCCAGCCGAGCGCGTCCATCTCGGCCCGACTCATGGGCAGAAACGGTGCGGTGCCAAAGCGCTTGGCCCAGTGCGGCTTGTAACTGGTCAGCGGCTTGGCGTCGCGGTGGAAGAAGGAAACGTCGAGGGGGGCGTTCATCGCGGGCAGCGGCGCCAGGAGCGCGCGCGCGGCAGATGGGGTGGAGAAGCCCGCATTTTAGGGACGTTGGCGCCATCGTGCCCCGTGCGTGGGCGATGCCCTTGCCTCGACGAGCGCAATGCGCGCTCCGCGGATGGGGTCAATGCCTTTCGATCAACTGGCCCCGCAGTTCGCCTTCGGGATAGCGCGCGGTGCGCAGGTTGAGGTACCACTGGCCCGCCAGCAGGTCGGCGCGCTGCTTGGGGTTGAGCATGGCGCGGCCCTCGGCCGGGCTGGCGAGGGTGCGGCCGAGCATCATCACGCGCGGCGCCACTTCGCCGCTCATGCCGGGGCTGTGGAAGTGCGCGCCGGTCACGGGGCCGCTCAGGCCGCTGAAATTCAGCTTCCACTGCAGCAGGCCGGTGTTGCGGTTCAACACGGCCACCAGTTCGCCGCTGGCCGCGCTGTCGCTGGGGGGGCACGGTGGCCGCACCGCTCAGCCGCGCGCTGAAGGCGGCCAGTTCAGGCAGGCGCTGGGTGGGCGTTGGTTCGGTGCGCACCGGCGGCGCGGTACGCACCGGTGGACCGGCGCAGGCGGCCAGCAACGCCAGCAGCGCCGCGGCCAGGACGATGCAGGCAGGCACCAGCGCGGCGCGCGGCCGCATCGGAACAGTCGATGTGGACATGGCCCGCACCATAGCACCGACCCGCCGGCGATCCGCGCCGGTTTGCGCACTGATACGTGTTGACCAGCCTGCTTACCCGCCGTGCAACGGGCAGCCGCCGGTGCGTCAGTTCACCACGCGCAGTTGCCCGCGCAGTTCACCCGCCGGGTAGTTGGTGGTGTAGACGGTGACGTACCAGCGCCCATCGACCAGATCGACCGCCTGGTTGGCGGTGAGCGTGGCGCGGCCTTCGTACGACGGGCCGAAGGGGCCGGGCCAGACCATGACGGCGGGCGCGTTCTGGCCCGGTTCGGCCGGGCCGTGGAACTGCACCGCGGTGATCGCGCCGGACAGGCCCGTCCAGTTGGTCTTCCAGCGCAGCGTGCGGGTGTTGGAGTCGTACAGCGCGTCGAGTTGCGCGCTGCCGCCGCTGCGCGAGGGCGGCACCACGCTGCCACCGTCCATCCGCGTGGTGAAGGTGACCAGGTGTGCGTTCGGGTCCACCGCCACGGGCGCCACCACCGGAGGCATCGGCACCGGCACCGGCACGGCCTGGCCCGCGGGCGGCAGCGCCTGCGGCATCGGCACCGACGGCGGAATCGGCTGCGGCTGCGCCACCGAGGGCACGGGCGCCGGTGCGGGCGGCAGCGCCTGCGGCATGCGGATGGGCGGCGGGTCGTAGCGGGGGCCCAGGTCGACCGTTGCGCAGGCGCTGGCCAGCAGCGCGGCCGCCAGCACGGCGGCGATGGGGGACGAAACCAGCGGAATCGAACGCATGCAGACTACTCCTCGATAGGCAATTGCCCGCAATTATCGCGCTCCAGGGAGTGGCGACAGCCTTTGTGCCCGCCCGGTCAGACTGGTCAGAGCATCTCGGCCGTCAGCACGGTGATGACCGTGGCCTGCCGCTGGCCGTCGCGCTCGCGGCTGCGCAGCCACCAGATCGAGCCTTTCTTGACCGAACATTCGGCATCGGCCATGCCCAGCACGCGCGCAATGGTTTCGCCCAGCGTGGGCTGGTGGCCGACGATCAGCACCGGCGACCTGGCGTTGGGCCAGCCCGCCAGTTGCAGCAGCTGATCGGCGCTGGCGCCAGGCAGCAGCTCGTCGTGCAGGCGGTACTTGCGCGACAGCGCGCGGGCCGTCTGCTCGGTGCGCACGGCCGGGCTGACCAGGATGCGCGTGCCGTCGGGCAACTGCCGGTCCAGCCAGGCGGCCATGCGCGACGCCTGGCGGTCGCCGCGGCGCGTCAGCGGGCGGTTGCGGTCGATCATGTCGCCTTCGGCGTCCTGGGCCTCGGCGTGTCTCCACAGGATCAGGTCCATTTCCCCTCCTTCCGTCAAATGGCGCGGTATCGGTTCATCAGGGCCTGCTGCGCCCCCGGGCCGGCCTGGGCGCCCGGGCGCACCACGCTGTCGTAGCGGCCGCCCTCGCCCATCCGCCACGCATCGCGCTCGTCGTGCAGGTAGGCCAGCAGGCATTCGTCGACGATGCGCTGGCGCAGGGCCTGGTCCGTAACCTGCCACGCGGTTTCGACGCGGCGCAGCATGTTGCGGTTCATCCAGTCGGCGGACGACAGCCACAGCTGCTCGTCGCCCCCGGCGCGAAAGTAAAAGACGCGGGAATGCTCCAGAAAGCGGCCGATGATGCTGCGCACGCGGATGTTCTTGGTCAGCGGCGCGGGCAGCATGCAGGCGCCGCGCACGATCAGGTCGATCTTCACGCCCGCGTCGCCCGCGCGCAGCAGCGCCACGATCAGCGCCTCGTCGGTCAGCGCGTTCATCTTGGCCACGATGCGCCCGCCCCGCCCCTTGCGCGCCGCCTGCGCCACCGCATCGATCTTGGCCAGCATCTGCTTGTGCAGGGTGAACGGCGCCAGCAGCATGCGCTGCATGCGCGGCAGGCGGCTGTGGCTGGCCAGGTGCACGAACAGCTGGTCCATGTCGGACGTCAGGCGCGCATCCGCCGTCAGCATGCTCAGGTCGGTGTACAGCGCCGCCGTGCGCGGGTTGTAATTGCCGGTCGAAAGGTGCCCGTAGCGCCGCAGCTGGCGCCCTTCGCGCCGCGTCACCAGCAGCATCTTGGCGTGCGTCTTGAGGCCGACCACGCCGTACACCACCTGCGCGCCGGCCTTTTCCAGCCGCTCGGCCCAGTTGATGTTGGCCTCTTCGTCAAAGCGCGCCTTCAGCTCGACCACGGCCGTCACTTCCTTGCCGCGGCGCTGCGCCTCAATGAGCAAGTCCATCATGCGGCTGTCGTTGCCGGTGCGGTAAATCGTCTGCTTGATGGCCAGCACGTGCGGGTCGTACACGGCTTCGCGCAGAAAGTCGATCACGCCGTCGAAGCTTTCGAACGGCTGATGAATCAGCACGTCGCCCTGCCGCATTCGCTCCATCACCGATTCGCCGCGCGACAGCTGCACCGGGTAGCTGGCGCGGTACGGCGCAAACAGCAGCGCCGGCCGGTCGACCAGCGATATCAGCTGCTGCAGCCGCACCAGATTGACCGGGCCCTGCACCTTGAACAGGGCTTCGGCCGGCAGCCTGAACTGGCGCAGCAAGAAGTCCGCCAGTTCGTCCGAGCAGGCGGACGACACCTCCAGCCGCATGGCGTCGCCGTAGTTGCGCTGGTGCAGTTCCTGACGCAGTGCCGTGCGCAGGTTCTTGACTTCTTCCTCATCCACCGACAGGTCCGAATCGCGGGTGACGCGGAAATGCGAGAAGTCGCCCACCTCGCGGCCCGGAAACAAATCCGCCAGGTGCGCGCGGATCACGCTGGACAGCATCACGAACAGGGTCTCGTGGCCGCTTACCCGCTCGGGCAGGCGCAGCACGCGCGGCAGCACCCGCGGCACCTTGACGATGGCGATTTCGTTGCTGCGCCCAAAGGCGTCCTTGCCCTTCAGCTGCACGATGAAGTTGAGCGACTTGTTGGCCACCTGGGGAAACGGGTGCGCCGGGTCCAGCGCCACCGGCACCAGCAGCGGCTTGACCTCGCGCTGGAAGTGCTCGCGCACCCAGCGGCGCTGCGCCTCGGTGCGGTCGACATGCGAGACGATGCGCATGCGCTCGGCCGCCAGGGCGGGCAGCAGCACGTCGTTGTAGATGCCGTACTGCCGCTCCACCAGGGCGTGCGCAGCCGCCATCAGGCGGCGCATGCCGCTGGCATCGGTGCCGGCGCGCCAGGCGGCCAGGTGGCTTTCGGCGCGCACCTCAAAGAATTCGTCCAGGTTGGACGACACGATGCACAAATAGCGCAGGCGCTCCAGCAGCGGCACGTCGGCGCGCTCGGACCAGTGCAGCACGCGGTGGTTGAAATCGAGGATGCTGGCATCGCGGTCGAGCAGCGGATAACGCGCCAGCAGCGTGGCGGCATCAACGGCGGCGGGCATGGCGGCACTTCAAAAAGGGGAGCATCGCGGCAGGATACAACAGGCGGCTGCACGCCATGCGATCCGTCACCGGCGCCGCCCACGTGCCGGGCGGCGGTGCGCCACAC
Organism: Ottowia sp. SB7-C50; assembly: GCF_033110285.1. NCBI lineage: Bacteria > Pseudomonadati > Pseudomonadota > Betaproteobacteria > Burkholderiales > Comamonadaceae > Ottowia > Ottowia sp. SB7-C50. Next base: position 1,491,505 of record NZ_CP136995.1, on the reverse strand, counting down.
GCCCGCGGCACGCCGGCGGCGCCTTCATCCCAGAAAGTGCTTGCGGTAGCGCGGATGCAGGTCGCCAATGCGCATCATCATCGGCAGGTCGGCACTGTTGAAATCGGGATCCCACGCCGGCGGGCCCAGCACCTTGGTGCCCAGGCGCAGATAGCCCTTGATGAGCGCGGGCGGCTCCACGGCCAGCTGGTCGTTCAGTGTCTGCAGCGGCAGCGGCAGGCGCGGGCGCACCTGCCATTCAATGGGGGCCAGGTGCTTTTCGCGCACCTGGCGCCAGATGCTGGCCGCCACGTCGCCGCTGAACACGCCGCCCTGCATCATGGGAATGCTGGCGCAGCCGATCATGGTGTCGAGCTGGTTGCGCGTCATGAATTCGCCCAGCGCCGTCCACAGCGCCATGATGACGCCGCCGTGCCGGTGGTCGCGGTGCACGCAGCTGCGGCCCAGTTCGACCATGCGCGGGCGCAGTGCGCGCAGGCGGGTCAGGTCGAATTCGGTGTCGCTGTAGGTGCTGCCCAGACGGCGCGCCTGCGCCGGCGTCAGCACGCGGTAGGTGCCGATGACGTCCTGCGTGACCTCGTCGCGCACCAGCAGGTGCTCGCAGTAGTCATCGAACAGGTCGATGTCGTGGCCGGGCACGGGGCTGTTCAGGCGCGCGCCCATTTCGCCGGCAAACACGTCATGGCGCAGGCGCTGCGCGGCCCTCACCTCGTCGTGATGGCGCGCCCAGGCCACCTGAATGCCACGCGCGGCAGGCGGCGCCACCAGCGCAGCCGTGTCGCGCCGGTGAAGCGACCCCCGTGGCAGCGCGGCGGGCGGCGACAGGGCAAACGTGGGCGTGGGCAGTTCCTTCATGGCAGGTCGCTCCTTGCGGTCCATCTCGGTCATCTGCAGCGATGGTGCGCGGCGCGGGTGACAGGCGCGTGGCAGGTTCGTGAATTGTTTGTGACGCCCGGCGGGCGCCTTGCATCGCTTCAACAATTCAACAATAATTGAAATATGGAAAAAGACGCCGCCATCACCGCCCTCGCCTCGCTGGCTTCCGGCCTGCGGCTCGACATCTATCGGCTGCTGGTCAGGCACGGCCCCGAAGGCGTGGTGGCAGGCGACATCGGCGCCGCGCTGCAGGTTCCGCCCACCAACCTGTCGTTCCATCTGAAGGCCTTGACGCAGTCCGGGCTGCTGACCGTGACGCAGGAAGGCCGCTACCAGCGCTACCGCGCCAATCTGGCGTGGATGCAGGCACTGGTGGACTACCTCACGGCCGAATGCTGCGCCGGGCACCCGGAGCAATGCAGCGAACTGCGCGGCCCCGGCGCGGGCCCGTGTGCGACGGACGACGGCGTGCCGGCGCGTGCCAAGCGGACGGTTGCTGCGACGCAGGCGTCACCGCGGCAGCAGCGGATGGCTACGGAATAAGCATCGTATCGGCCTCCAGCGCTCCACCCATAAGCGTTACGCGCTATCTATTCAATAGCTTACCGACACATCATGAAGTTCCTGCACAGCGCACCCCGTTTCATGTTCTTCACCGGCAAAGGCGGTGTCGGCAAGACCTCCATCGCCTCCGCCGCCGCCGTGCAACTGGCCGATGCGGGCAAGCAGGTGCTGCTGGTCAGCACCGACCCGGCGTCGAACGTGGGGCAGGTGTTTGGCCTGACGATTGGCAACCGCATCGTCGCCGTGCCGTCGGTGCCGAACCTGAGCGCGCTGGAGATCGACCCGCCCGCCGCTGCCCAGGCCTACCGCGACCGCATCGTCGGCCCGGTGCGCGGCGTGCTGCCGGATGCGGTGGTCAAGGGCATTGAAGAACAACTGTCGGGCGCCTGCACCACCGAGATTGCCGCGTTCGACGAATTCACCGCCCTGCTGGCCGACGATGCGGCCACGCAAGGCTTTGACCACGTCATCTTCGACACCGCGCCCACCGGCCACACCATCCGCCTGCTCAGCTTGCCCGGGGCGTGGAGTGGCTTTCTGGAGGCTGGTCAGGGCGATGCGTCGTGCCTCGGCCCGCTGGCCGGGCTGGACAAGCAGCGCACCCAATACCAGGCCGCCGTCGCCGCGCTGCAGGACGGCGCCCGCACGCGGCTGGTGCTGGTGGCGCGGGGCCAAGGCGCTACGCTGCGCGAGGCCGCGCGCACGCATGAGGAGCTGACGGCGATTGGGCTGACGCGGCAGTACCTGGTCGTCAACGGCCTGCTGCCCGAGGGCGAGGCCGCGCACGATCCGCTGGCCGCCGCCGTGCTGCGGCGCGAGCAGGCGGCGTTGGCCAACTTGCCACCAGCGCTGCGCGATCTACCGATCGATCACATCGCGCTCAAAGCCTTCAATCTGGTCGGGCTGGACGCCTTGCGCGCGCTGCTGCAACCCGATGCGCACCACGCCGGATCGACCGCCGACGCGCCGCACACCGCCCTGCCCGACGCCCCCACGCTCGCCACGCTGGTGGACGACATCGCCGCGCCCGGCCACGGCCTCGTCATGCTGATGGGCAAAGGCGGCGTCGGCAAGACCACGCTGGCCGCCGCCGTGGCGGTGGAACTGGCCGCGCGCGGCCTGCCCGTGCACCTGACCACGTCCGACCCCGCCGCGCACCTCGCCGAAACGCTGGCCGGCGAGTTACCCAACCTCACCGTCAGCCGCATCGACCCGCACGCCGCCACCGAGGCCTACCGCGCCCACGTCATGGCCACCAAGGGCGCCGCGCTGGACGACGCGGGCCGCGCGCTGCTGGCCGAGGACTTGCGCTCGCCCTGCACCGAGGAGATCGCCGTCTTCCAGGCCTTCTCGCGCGCCATCCGCGAGGCGGGGCGAAAGTTCGTGGTGATGGACACCGCGCCCACCGGCCACACACTGCTGTTGCTCGACGCCACCGGCGCCTACCACCGCGACGTGGCGCGGCAGATGGCGGCGGGCAGCCATTTCACCACGCCCATGATGCAGCTGCAGGACCCGGCGCGCACCAAGGTGCTGATCGTCACGTTGGCAGAAACCACGCCCGTGCTGGAAGCCGCGCATTTGCAAGACGACCTGCGCCGCGCCGGCATCGAGCCCTGGGCCTGGGTGGTCAACAACTGCCTCGCCGCCGCGCCCGTGGCCTCACCGCTGCTGCGCCGCCGCGCCGAAAGCGAACTGCGCGAGATCGACGCCATCCGCACCCACCACGCGCCGCGCTGGGCGGTGGTGCCGCTGCTGGCCGACGAGCCGGTGGGCGTGGCGCGGCTGCGCGAGCTGGCGGGTTCCATGGCGTCGGCCACCGCCGAGTTGGATGTTCATCAGCCGCTGGCGCGCTAGCAGCAAGCGCCACCAGCTATTTTTTGCATAGCGATTCCGCTCAACGACACCAAGCATCGACCATGTCCGACCAGCCCTTGAACGTCCTTTTCCTGTGTACCCACAACTCGGCCCGCAGCATACTGGCCGAAGCGCTGCTCAACCACATCGGCGCCGGCCGCTTCAAAGCCTATAGCGCCGGCAGCACACCGCGCGCCGGCCAGCAGCCCAACCCGCTGGCCTTGCAGGTGTTGAACCACGCCGGCGTCAACATCGAAGGACTGCGCAGCAAGAGCTGGGACGAGTTTGGCGGCGAACGCGCGCCGCACATGGATTTGGTGATCACTGTGTGCGACAACGCCGCCGGCGAAGCCTGCCCCTACTGGCCCGGCCAGCCCGCCACCGCGCACTGGGGCTACCCCGACCCGTCCGACATTGAAGGCACGCCCGAGCAAAAACTCGAAGCCTTCCGCCAAACCATGTTCGCCATCAAGCGCCGGCTGGAGTTGCTCGTCGCCCTGCCGCCCGAAAAGCTCGCCCGAACAATGCTGCAAGACGCGGCGCGTGCGCTGACCAGCCACTGACCGCAGTTCGATAACTCCTGTTTTCATAGCTGCTTGCGCACGTCCAGCAAGCGCCAGCGCCCTATTTGATTCAAATTTCTGCCATGAACGTCTTTGAACGCTACCTCACCGTCTGGGTATTTCTGTGCATCCTGGTCGGCATGGCGCTCGGCCACTTCATGCCCGGCGTGTTCCAGGCCATCGGCGCGATGGAAGTGGCGCAGGTCAACCTGCCGGTGGGCGTGCTGATCTGGGTGATGATCATCCCGATGCTGGTCAAGGTCGACTTTGGCGCCTTGCACCAGGTGCGCCAGCATGTGCGCGGCATCGGCGTCACGCTGTTCGTCAACTGGGCCGTCAAGCCCTTTTCGATGGCGCTGCTGGCGTGGCTGTTCATCCGCCACCTGTTCGCGCCGTTGCTGCCCGCCGATCAGATCGACAGTTACATCGCCGGCCTGATCCTGCTGGCCGCCGCGCCGTGCACCGCCATGGTGTTCGTGTGGAGCCGGCTCACCGGCGGCGATCCGCTGTTCACGCTGAGCCAAGTGGCGCTGAACGACGCCATCATGGTGGTCGCCTTCGCGCCGCTGGTCGGCCTGCTGCTGGGCATGAGCGCCATCGTCGTGCCGTGGAGCACGCTGGTGGTGTCGGTGGGGCTGTACATCGTGGTGCCGGTGATCATTGCGCAACTGTGGCGGCGCGCGCTGCTGGCCAAAGGGCAGGCCGCGTTCGATGCCGCCATGGCGCGCATCGGCCCGTGGAGCATGGCGGCGCTCCTGGCCACGCTGGTGCTGCTGTTTGCCTTCCAGGGCGAGCAGATCATCCGCCAGCCGCTGGTCATAGCCCTGCTGGCGGTGCCGATCCTGATTCAGGTGTTCTTCAACTCGGCGCTGGCCTATGGCCTGAACCGCGCCCTGGGCGAAAAGCACAGCGTGGCCTGCCCCTCGGCGCTGATTGGCGCCAGCAACTTCTTTGAGCTGGCGGTGGCGGCGGCGATTGCGCTGTTCGGCCTGAATTCCGGCGCTGCGCTGGCCACCGTGGTGGGCGTCCTGATCGAGGTGCCGGTGATGCTGCTGGTGGTGCGCATCGTCAATGGCAGCAAGGGGTGGTATGAGCGCGGGGCCGGTGTGCCGCGCGCAGGCTAGGCGCGCGTCTACCGCTCAGGCGCGGCGCCGCCTGCCCTCAGGCCCGCCTGCAGGGCCGCGCGCAGGTCCTGCGGCAAACTGGCCACCCCTGTCACCACGCCCGGGCCGCCGTGCCGCCAGTGCACGGTCACGCTTTGCGCTTCGCCGTCCGCGCGCGCCGGGTAGCGCACGGCGCGGAACACCACTTCGGTGCCGCCTTCCACCAGCGCGGCCGACGACAACAGTTTGACGACCGGGCCGAGCTCCTGCACCTCGATGCCGATCAGCCGCGCACCATCCGGCGCCCCCGGCACGGCCGCGGGCGGCAGCGCATCGACCCGGCGCAGCTCCGTGTGCGCGAAGCAGCCGGCGGGCGCGAAGAAGTCGCGCAGCCCGACCGCGGCCGCCGATTCGCGCGCCGCCACATCCTTCTGGTCGGCACGCCAGCGGGTCGCCCAAAGCACCACGGCGGGCGCGGCAGGTTCACACCACGGGCCGGGCGCGGCGGGCTGAAAGCTGACGCGGGTGCTCGCACACGCGGCCAGCAGCGCGCACACCATCAGCGCCAGCGTCGCACGGGCGCGGGGCGGGTCGATGCGGGGTGCCGCCACGCCGGACCTCAGCGCCGCACGAAGCAGGCGTTCTGCTGATCCTGCACCGCCGCGCTTTGCGCCACGCGGTCTAGCGTGGGCAGGATGGAGGGGTTCTCGTCGCCCAGCAGGCACAGCTTGTCGTTGCCCGGCTTGGCCCACACCAGATAGCTGGTGGTGCCGGTGATGAGGCGCCAGCTGCCCCAGTGCGCGGCCAGCGTGGGGCTGCTTTCGATGCGCGAGAACGTCACGCTGCCCATCGGGCTGAGCAGCGCGCTGCCCGCGCCCTGGCAAGTGGCGTTGCCGTAGACCAGCGTGCCGCCGTGGTATTCGACCCCCGTGTCGCTCTGCCGCACGAGCTTCAGCAGCTGCCGCGCGGACTGGCCGCCGCCCACGGGCGTGCAGACCTTGGGATTGATCCACTCGCCTTCCAGCGCCGCAGTGCCCGCCCCCAGCGGCGGCGCGGGTGTCGGCGGCGGCGGCGTGCTGCCGGCCACGCAATCGACGGCCACGTCGCCCACGTCGGACGTGGCCGTGCCGCTGCCGTGCGCCACGCGGCAGGTCTTGCCGTCGGGCTGCGTTTTCACCGTGACCGCGTAGGCCGCGCCGCTGGCGAGCAGGTTGCTGAAACTGAAGCGGCCGTTTTCGCTCACGCGCAACTCGTCGGCGCCGCTGTTTTGCAGCACCACGCTCTTGCCCACGGCCAGGCCGGTGACCGTACCACCCAGCCGCAGCGTGCCGGCCGGCTCGTCGCTGCCGCCGCAGGCGGAAAGCGCGGCGGCGGCCAGCAGGGCGCCGGCCAGCGGCAAAGGCATCCGGGATGCGCGAATGAAACAGGGAAAGCCAGGCATGGCTTGCGATTCCGATCAAGGTTGGAAAAAAATCAGGCGCGCGCCGCCGCCGGCTTGCGCGCCACCACAAAGGCGCGCACGTCCTTGCCGCGCGTGCCGTGCCGCTCGGCGGCGATCACTTCGAGCCCGGCGCGCCAGATCGCTGCGTGTAAGTGCAATTCGTCAAAACTACGCAGCGGCGGTGCATTGCCCAGCGCGCGCATCAACGGCACGGCCAGGTGCGTGATGAGCGGGCTCATCTCGGCGATGCACGGCGTCTTGGAGATGAACAGCCCGCCCGGCCACAGTGCCGCGGCGACCGCAGCCAGCGCCCGGTCCAGATCGCCCAGCAGGTGCAGCACGTTGAACGCCAGCACCCGGTCGTAGCGCGCCGTGTCGAGCGCGCGGTCGGCATCGGCCACGGCAAAACGCAGGCCCGGCGTGGGTTGCGCGTGCAGGCGCTCGTGTGCGATGGCGATCATTTCGGACGACGCATCGGTGGCCAGCAGGCTGCCCGCGTGCGGCGCCAGCCGCAGCGCGGTGGTGCCGGTGCCGCAGCCGATCTCCAGCACCGCGTGCGCGGGCGACAGCAGGCCGATCACGCGCTGCACCGTCTTTTCGTAACCGGCTTGATCGGCGATGGTGGCGCGCGCGTACCGGCGGGCGATGCGGTCCCAGAAGCGCGCGGAGGAGGATGGGTGCGGCATGGCGATGAATTTCACGATGCGCGGATGCTATCGATATGCGTTATCGCATGGAATATCAGAAAACCGTATTGGTCATATACTTTTTTGCATGAAAAGACTGGACTGGAACCAGCTGCATGCCTTTCTGGAGACGGCCGACACCGGCTCGCTCTCGGCCGCCGCGCGCAAGCTGGGGCTGACCCAGCCGACGCTGAGCCGCCAGGTGGCTGCCATCGAGGCGAGCCTGGGTGTGACCTTGTTCGAGCGCGTGGGCAAGGCCATGGCACTGACCGCCGCCGGGCTGGATCTGCTGGAGCACGCGCGCGCCATGGGCGCGGCGGCCGAGTCGCTGACGCTCGCGGCCACGGGGCGCGCGCAGGCGGTCGAAGGCGTGGTGACGGTGTCGGCCAGCGACATCGTGGCGACCTGCCTGCTGCCGCCGCTGGTGCGGGCCATGCGCCAGCAGGCACCGGGCATCGCCGTCGAGCTGATTGCCTCCGACGCGCTGAGCGATTTGCGCCGGCGCGAGGCCGACATTGCCGTGCGCAACGTCAAGCCCGAGCAACCCGACCTGATCGCGCGCTTCATCCGCCAGGCCACGGCGCACTTCTATGCCGCTGAGGACTGGGTGCGCGCGCATGGCCACCCGCGCAGCGCCGCCGACGCGGCCGGGCCCGCCTTTGTCGGCAGCGACCGCTCGGGCCGTTACCTGGCTTTTCTGCGCCACCATGGCCTGCCGGTGACCGAGGCCAGCTTCAGCTGCTATGTGGACCACACCACCACGCACTGGGCGCTGGTGCAGCAGGGCCTGGGCATCGGCGCGATGATGGACGAGATCGCCGCGGTCACGCCCGGCGTGGTGCGCGTGCTGGACGACGTGCCGCCGCTGCGCTTTCCGATCTGGCTGGTGACGCACCGCGAGCTGCGCACCTCGCGCCGCATCCGCACCGTGTTCGACGGGCTGGCCGAGGGGCTGGCGGCCGCGGCCGCCTGACAGAATGCAGGACCATGAACGCGCGCCTGCTGTCCACCGACCCTCTGACCTGCCACCCGGCCACGCCGTGCGCGGCGGTGCGTGGGATCGAGGTCGAGCTGCACTGGCAAGCCGCGCCACAGCCGGTGCTGCTGCTGGTTTACACGGTGCGGTGTGCGTTGAACATGCTGCGGATACCCGCCACGACTTCGGTTCCGGCCCGCACCGATGGTCTGTGGCAGCACACCTGTTTCGAAGCCTTCGTGGGGACAGAAGGCGCTGCGGGCTACCGCGAATTCAACTTCTCGCCCTCGGGCGACTGGGCGGCCTACCGCTTCAGCGCCGAGCGAGTGCGGGATGCGGCAGCGGAGACGGCTGATGCGTTGATGCCGCCCCGCATCGTCACCAGCCGCTCGCGCCCTGCGGACGTGTTCACGCTGGGCGCCGAGATACCGGCCGACTGGCTGCCAGGCGCGGGGGACAGGCCTTGGCAACTGGGCTTGACCGCCGTCATCGAATCCACCGACGGCCGCCTGTCCTACTGGGCGCTGCACCACCCCGCGCCGCGCCCCGATTTTCACCACCGGGGCGGCTGGGTGGCCTGCGCGGATTTTTCGCATCAAAACGGCCGCACGTCGGCGTCAATCCATCGTGAAAAGCTATAAAAACAGAAGTATTGCCCATGAAATTCGGCCTTGAACGTTTCCTTGAAGACCCTGCCCTGCGCGCGCCGCTCCAGGGCCGGCGCGTGGCACTGCTGGCACACCCCGCCTCCGTCACGCGCGACCTGACACATTCGCTCGACGCGCTGGCCGCGCTGCCGGATGTGAAGCTCACCGCCGCCTTCGGCCCCCAGCACGGCCTGCGCGGCGACAAGCAGGACAACATGGTCGAGTCGCCCGACTTCACCGACCCGCGTTTGGGCATCCCCGTGTTCAGCCTGTACGGCGAGGTGCGCCGGCCAACCGACGCCATGATGAGCACCTTCGACGTGCTGCTGGTCGATCTGCAAGACCTGGGCTGCCGCATCTACACCTTCATCACCACGCTGCGCTACGTCCTGGAAGCCGCGGCGCAGCACGGCAAGGCGGTGTGGGTGCTCGACCGCCCCAACCCCGCCGGCCGCCCGGTCGAAGGGTTGACGCTGCGGCCAGGCTGGGAAAGCTTCGTCGGCGCCGGCCCGATGCCCATGCGCCATGGCATGACGATGGGCGAGTTGGGGCACTGGTTCATTGACCTGCTGAAGCTCCAGGTCGAATACCGCGTGATCGAAATGCAAGGCTGGCAGCCCGACGCGGCGCCCGGCTTTGGCTGGCCCACCGAGCGGACGTGGGTCAACCCCAGCCCCAACGCCGCCAACCTGTCGATGGCCCGCGCCTACGCCGGCACCGTGATGCTGGAAGGCACCACGCTGAGCGAAGGCCGCGGCACCACGCGCCCGCTGGAGCTGTTCGGCGCGCCCGACATCGACACGCGCCGCCTGGTGGCCGACATGCGCGCGTTGGCGCCCGACTGGCTGCGCGGCTGCGTGCTGCGCGAATGCTGGTTCGAACCGACCTTTCACAAGCACGTCGGCCAGCTGTGCGCTGGCGTGCAGATCCACGTGGAAGACCCCACGCATTACGACCACGCCGCCTTTCAGCCGTGGCGCCTGCAGACGTTGGCGTTCAAGGCGCTGCGCATGCAGGCGCCGGACTATCCGCTGTGGCGCGACTTTCCGTACGAATACGAACTGGGCAAGCTGCCCATCGACGTCATCAACGGCAGCCCGCTGCTGCGCGAGTGGGTGGACGATGGGAATGCCCAGCCGGGCGACCTGGACGTGCTGGCGCGCGCCGACGAAGCGGCGTGGCGGCAGGTGCGGGCGCCGCATCTGCTGTATTGATATGTGATCGGCCGCCAGCGCTTTACTGACAAGCGCGAGCAGCTATCGTTTTCATAGAAAACAGGAGTCATCCATGAGCGACATCACGATCTACCACAACCCCAAATGCGGCACGTCGCGCAACGTGCTGGCCATGATCCGCGCCAGCGGCGCAGAACCGCAGGTCGTCGAATACCTGAAGACGCCGCCAAGCGCGGACGAACTGAAGGCCCTGGCCCGCGCCACCGGCGAGCCGCTGCGCGCGCTGATCCGCACCAAGCAGGCCGAGTACCTGGCGCAAGGCCTGTACAACCCGCAGCTGACCGACGACCAACTGGCCGCCGCCCTGGTCGCCACGCCGGTCCTCATCAACCGCCCGATCGTTGTCACGCCGCGCGGCACGCGCCTGTGCCGACCTTCTGAAACGGTGCTGGACATCCTGCCGCAGCCGCTGGCGCAGGACTTCGTCAAGGAAGACGGTGAGGTGGTGCGGGTGCGATCGAGCTGAGACTTCAATACCGGACGCGAAGGACGCAAAAACTATATTTTTTGTAGCTGCTCGCGCTTGCCACGCAAATACGTCTGAAGAAAAATTTCTGAAACCTTTTCAGGGCAAGCGCCACCCGCTATCAAAATATGACTTTCGGGTGTTCCTTTCGCGTCCCTTCGCGCACCCTTCGCGCCCTTCGCGTCCGGCTGTTCCTTCAGCGCTGCCATCCCAAAAACGCATCAATAATCATGCGATGCCCGCCCCCGCCGAACCGCCCCTGAACGCCCCGCGCTCGCGCAGCGACCTGTTCTGGTCGTTCACCTGGCTGGCGCTGCAGGGCTTTGGCGGCGTGCTGGCCGTGGTGCAGCGCGAGCTGGTCGAGAAAAAGCGCTGGATGACGCGCGAGCAGTTCGTCGAGGACTGGGCGGTGGCGCAGATCATGCCCGGCCCCAACGTGGTCAACCTGTCGATGATGATCGGCGACCGCTGCTTCGGCCTGTCGGGCGCGCTGGCGGCGCTGGCGGGCATGCTGGCGTTTCCCACCGTCATCGTGCTGACGCTGGCGGCTCTGTTCGCCACGGTGGCCGACCACGAGCTGGCGCAGCGCGCGCTGCGCGGCATGGGCGCGGTGGCGGCGGGGCTGATCATCGCCACCGGCATCAAGCTGGTCACGGCGCTGCGCAGCAACGCCATGGGCACCACCGCCTGCGCGCTGCTGGCGGCGGCCACCTTCGTCGCCATCGCGGTGCTGCGCTGGCCCTTGGGCTGGGTGCTGCTCGGCATCGGCGGCATCGGCTGCGCCTGGGCCTGGCGCTGCCTGGGGCCACGCACGCCGCCGCCCGGCCCCACGCCCACGCCGTCGCTGCGCGACCCGGCGCTGACCGACGCCGATTCCGGCCAGGTGCCACGGCCATGAGCATCACGCTGTCCGCTGCCGACTGGCTGGCGCTGTTCACGCACTTTCTGTCGCTGTCGCTGCTGGCGGTGGGCGGCGCCATCACCGCGGCGCCCGACATGCACCGCTATCTGGTCGATGCGCGCCACTGGCTGAGCGAGGAGCAGTTCACCTCGTCCATTGCCATCGCGCAGGCCGCGCCGGGGCCCAACGTGCTGTTTGTCGGCCTGATGGGCTGGAACGTGGGCATGAACGCCGGCGGCGGTCCGCTGGGCGGCTGGCACGCCTACGCGCTGGCGCTGCTGGGCGTGGTGGCCACCATGCTGGGCATGCTGATCCCCTCGGGCGTGCTGACCTACACCGCCACGCGCTGGGCGCACCGCAATCGGGAGCTGCGCGCCGTGCGCGCCTTCAAGACCGGCATGGCGCCGCTGGTGGTGGCGCTGCTGATCGCCACCGGTTGGCTGCTGACGGCCGCGCACAACCAGCCGGCGCGCGACTGGCCGCTGTGGCTGCTGACGGCGATCACGGCGCTGATCGTGTGGCGCACCAAGCTGCACCTGCTGTGGCTGATCGGCGCGGGCGCGGTGCTGGGGATGCTGGGCGCGGTTTAGGCGCGCATCCCCACGCCGAGCCCCAGCGCCACCATCAACCCCAGCGCCCCAGCGATGCTGCGCCGCGTCGAGGCGGGCAAAACCAGCCCAGTCACCGGCCTCGGCTTTTTGCTGGCGTCGTCGCACCAGGTTGATGCAGAACAGGTTGGCGACCACAGCCATGACGCCGGCACCCACCTTGAACCCCAAAACCCCAGACCAGTGCAGCCTCAACCACAGCGAGGCGCCGCCGTTCAAAGCGGTGAACAGCAGCGCCGGTGTGGGTCCGCCGTCACACGAGCGCTCAGCGCGGGTTCTCGAAGAACACCGCGTTGGTGTAGTCGCTGATCTCGAAATACACCTTCTTCTCGCCCGGGTCGACCTGCATGTTCAGGTTTTCATCCAGCACGCCATAACCGTAGCGGTAGGCGCGCGGCTTGCCGTCGTCGGTGCCGAGCGCGGTGCTGATCTTGTCGACCTTCAGAAAGCGCCGCACCAGCTTGTCGCCGGCGTAGACCTCGAGCACGCCGTTGGTGCCGGTCCAGTTCTGGATGTCGCGGTTGATCTTGTTTTGCTGCTCCTGCGTGCAGCCCATCAATAAAAAAATGGCGCTGGCGCACGTCAGGATTGCGCGGGTTGCTCTTGTTTTCATAGTAAAGTCATCCTCAGAAGTCAAGCAGCACAGGCAGCAGCTGCGCGGATGTGCCCGGCAGCACCGCGTGGGCCCAGTCGTCCAGCTCGCTCGGGTGCGGGTTGACGATGACCACCCGCGCACCGGCCGCGCGCGCCACATGCGCCAGCCCCGCCGCCGGGTACACCGCGCCCGACGTGCCGACCACCAGCATCACGTTGCACCGCGCGGCCGCGCGTTCGGCGGCGCCGAGCGCGTCGTGCGGCAGCATTTCGCCAAACCAGACCACCGCCGGCCGCGCCAGGTTGCCGCATTGCACGCAGCGCGGCGGCCGGCCCGGCTCGGCCTGCGCGGGGCTGCAGCCCTCTTGCGGGCGGCGCGCCAGCGCGCAGGGGTCGAGCCACTGGTCTTCAAAGATGTTGCCGTGCAGCGCCAGCACGTCGGCGCTGCCGGCCTTCTGGTGCAGGCCGTCGACGTTCTGGGTGGCCAGCGTCAGGCGGCCGGGGTGACGGCGCTGAAAGTCGGCCACGGCCCGGTGGCCGGCGTTGGGCTGCACCTCGCGCATGTTCACGCGCCGCTCGGCGTACCAGTCCCACACGCGCGCGGGGTCGCGCCGGAAGGCGTCCACCGTGGCCAGATCTTCCGGCCTGAAGTGGGCCCACAGCCCGGTCTGCGCGTCACGAAAGGTGGGCACGCCCGATTCGGCGCTGACGCCTGCCCCCGTCAGCATGGCGATGTGGGCGGCATCCTGCAGCCATTGGCGCACCTGCTGCAGTGCCGGCGATGAATCGATGGTCATGTGCGCAGCTTACCGAATGGCGTGCGCCGCCTCACAGCGCGGCGCGCAGGCATTGCTGAAAGCGCTGGTTCACGCGGCCGGCGAACCAGGCGGTGGTCAGCGGGCGCTGGATCTTGTCGCTGTGCAGGTCGATCTGCGGCATGGCTTCGGTGATGGCGTAGCCTACTCGCTGGCGGTGCAGATCGGCGATCTGGCGGTAAGTCGCCGTGTCGAACAGGGCGGACTGCTTTTCCTGCCGCAGATCGCGCAGCACGGCCTGCGGGTCGGCGGGCACGCCGTGGCGCGCCAATGCCGTCAGCACCGCCTGCAGCGTGGCCGACGGTGACGCGCGGCCGCCGGCGTACGACAGCAGGTCGCCGTCGGCCACCAGCCGCACGCCCGACAGCGCCGACACCATGCGCTGAAAGCCGGCGTTGCGGCTGGCGTAATGGCCGGCGTTGTAGTCGGCAAACAGGTGCTTCAGGTCGGCGTAGTGGTATTCGTACTTCAGCAGGTGCGCCATGCCGTAGAACAGTCCGCCGGCGCGGGTGTAGAGCCGCTCGCGGATGTCGCTTTCGGGAATGTCGTGCTCGCGCGCAAAGCCGCGCGCAAAGGCGACCGAGACCTGCATCGAGCCCAGCGTGGAGATCAGCGTGTCCACGTCCTTGCCCACCAGCTTGAGCAATCGCCCGGTCAGCCGCGCGCCCATGAAGGCCTGATACCAGCGCTCCAGGTCGTGCTCGGTGCGGATCTTCAGCAGCTGGTCGTAGTACGTGCGCCCGTCTTCGGCCTGCTGGCGCAGCCGCACATTGATGGCGGCCCAGGCAGCGGGGTTCTGCGAAATCTGCTGCAGTTTGCGCAGCGTGATGTCGGCTAGGCCGGGCACCTCGGGGTCGGCGACGAAGCCGCTTTCCTGCGCCACCACGGCCACGGCCGCGCACACGTTCTGGCGCGTGGCCGGCAAGTCGAGCCGGGCAAACGCCGTCTGCATGTCGGCGGCCCAGCCCGCGTCGACGCGGCGCTGCGGCACCGCCTGGCGCATCAGTGCGTGGATCTGCGCCACGCCCAGTACCGCCGGCGGCGGCGCGGGCTGCGGCCCGCATGCCACCAGCAACAACGCGGCCGCCCAGGCGCCAGCCTGCACCGCAAGGCGGCGCAAGGGGCTTGGCAAACGGCGGAACAACGTCATGCGGGCAGCGCGGTAGCGGCCAGGATCGGCCTCGCCCTCAACGTGCCAGCGACGGCCGCGGGTAGACGCGCAGGCTGCCGGTTCGTCACCAATTGCAACCGCCGATTCGCCCGCGCCGCATCTACAGACCGAGTTCCACCATCCGCAGCAGGCGTTCGCCCAGGGCGCGACGCGCCTTGGCGGGCGCGGCGCGCAAGGGCCCGTCAATGATCAGCAGCGCCAGGCCGTGCACGGCCGACCAGGCCAGGTATTCGGCCCCGGGCCGCCGGTCTGCCGGCAGCGCGCCCGTGTCGACCAGCGCATCCAGCGCGGCGCCCAGCAATTCAAACGGGTTCAAGCCCAGCGCGGCCGCGCGGGCGGGATCGGGTGGCACTTCAACGTCGTGCTCGCCGAACACGAAGGCGGTGCGGAACAGCCCGGTCTCGGCCTGCGCAAAGCCCAGGTAACCGGTGCCGACGGCGCGCAGCAGCGCCCTGGCGCGCGCCTTGGGGTCGCGCACCTTCAGCGCGCGCGCCCATTCGCGCTCGATGGCCGCCGCCAGCGCACCCAGCGCGTGCATGCGCACGGCGTCGAACAGCGCCTGGTGGTTGGCAAAGTGGCGGTACGCCGCGTTGGGCGCCACGCCGGCACGACGCGTCGCCTCGCGCAGCACCACGGCGTCCGGGCCGCCCTCGCGCGCCAGCGCCACGCCAGCGTCCAGCAAGGCCCGGCGCAGATCGCCATGGCGATACGTTTCGCGGCGGGCCGTAGCCGCCGCCGCAGGGGCTGCAGTCGCGCGCTTGACCATCGGGCTGGCGGGGTTAAATGTGGACAGCGTCCATTTTAGTGCAGAATGAAGTGGACGGTGTTCACATACACACCCAACAAGGAATTCACATGCAACCCGACACGTACATTGACGGCTTCGTGGCTGCCGTGCCCACCGCGCGGCGCAACGACTACCGCCGGCATGCCATCGACGCCGCGCGCGTCTTCAAGAAGCACGGCGCGCTCAGCGTCGTCGAATGCTGGGGCGACGACGTGCCCGAGGGCAAGCGCACCTCGTTCACGCTGGCCGTGCAGCGCCAGCCAGACGAAACCGTGGTGTTCTCCTGGGTCACCTGGCCGTCGAAGGCGGTGCGCGACAGCGCCTGGAAGGCGATGATGGACGACCCCGAGATGCCCCGTGACATGCCCTTCGACGGCCAGCGGCTGATCTACGGCGGTTTTCAACTGCTGACCGAAACGTGACGCACTGCATCCGGAGTCAACATGCCGCAACTGCAACACCGCCTACAGCCCTGCCTGTGGTTTGACGGCCAGGCCGAGCCAGCCGCACGCTTTTACACCAGCGTGTTCCCACAATCGCGCCTGGGCCCCTTGTCGTACTACACCGAAGCCGGCCAGGACCAGCACGGCCAGACGCCCGGCAGCGTGATGAGCGTGAGCTTCGAGTTGCTCGGCCAGCCGATGCTGGCGCTCAACGGCGGGCCGATCTTCCGGTTCACCGAAGCGCTGTCGCTGATGGTGCTGTGCGACACGCAGGACGAGATCGACCACTACTGGAACGCGCTGTCACAAGGCGGCGATCCGGCGGCGCAACAATGCGGCTGGCTGAAGGATCGCTATGGCCTGTCGTGGCAGATCACGCCGGCCGCGTTTGCCGAATGGATCACCTCGCCCGACCGCGCGGCGGTGGAGCGGTACATGAGCGCCATGATGACGATGAAGAAACTTGACCTGGCGCGCCTGCGCCGGGCGTTTGAAGGCAGCGCATGACCACGGGCACGCCGTGCCTGATGCTGCAGGACGAGGCGCAGCGCGCCATCGACCTGTATACGGCCACCGGGTCCAAAGCGCGCGCTGCACGTAAGCGCCACCCCGCGCCCACCGGCGGCGGCGTGCCGATGCCGGTCGGCGCCTACGATTTCAGCCGCGGCTTCGGCTGGCTCAATGACGGCGTATCGTGGCCACTGAGCCGGCTGTACTGATTTCAATCCCAAGGAGATTTGCCATGCAATTTGCCCCCCTACCTCAACTTCGACGGCCATTGCGCCGAGGCCTTCGCCTTCTACAAGGACCTGTTCAAGGGCGAGATCGTGCACAGCAGCAGGTTCGGCGAAATGCCGCCCGGCGAGAACATGCCGCCCCTGCCGCCCGAAGCCCGTCAACGCATCATGCACGTGCACCTGCAGATCGGCCCGCAGGCGCTGATGGGCTCCGACACCCTGCCTGGCGCGGGCGAAGGCTGCGCCGGCGGCTACGTCAAGCCGCAAGGCCTGTGGGTATCGATCGGCGTGGCCGACGCGGCGGAAGGCCAGCGCGTGTTCAGCGCCCTCGCCCAGGGCGGCCAGGTCACGATGCCCTTCGAAAAGACTTTCTGGTCGCCCGGTTTCGGCATGGTGACCGACCGCTTCGGCACGCCTTGGATGGTGAACGTGGCCACCCCCTGAGTCGGCCTGCGGCCGCCTTCCCCCTCAAAGGGGGACACCGCTGGTCGCCGGGGGAACCCCGGCTCGGGCGGTTGCTGGAATGGCCTGCTCCGCGGCCACCCGATGGCCGACCCACCCAACGTTTGAACCGCCATGAACATCACCATCGAAACCACCGTCAACGCCCAAATTGACCGCGTCTGGACGGCGTGGACCGACCCGCGCGCCATCGAGCAATGGAACGCCGCTTCGCCCGACTGGCACACGCCGCGTGCCCGCGTCGACCTGCGCGAGGGCGGCAGCTTCTGCTCGCGCATGGAGGCGCGCGACGGCAGCGCCGGCTTCGACTTTGAGGGCACGTACACGCGCATTGAGCCGCAGCGCCTGATCGAATACGTGATCGGCGACGGCCGCAAGGTGCGCGTCGAGTTCGTTACCACGGGCGGCACCGTGACGGTGCGCGAAACCTTTGATGCCGAGAACATGCACAGCGCCGAGCAGCAGCGCCAGGGCTGGCAAGCCATCCTGGACAACTTTGCGCGCCACGTTGAAGGGCGGGTCTGACCAGCCGACCTACGGCGGCGCCACGTTCAGCGCGCCCACAGATCCAGTGCCGCCCTCGGCGTGAGGATGCGAACGGACCGGACCTGGTCCAGTACCAGCAAGTCGTCGTCCCCGCTCACCAGCCACTCGGCGTCGGCCGCCAGCGCTGCTTGAATGAATGCGTCGTCATCCCCATCGCGGCTGAAGCGCGTCTGTTCGGTCGGCGTGACCCAATCGGCTACGGCGCCGAGATCGACCAGCAAGCGGCGTCGCGCGTCGAGCGTCAGGTAGCGATCAAACTTGGGCTTCCACAGACGGGTTTCCAGTTCAGAAAATGTCGCCGCCGAAAACACCAACCGGGCATGCGCGAGCAGATGGTGCAACAGCAAGGCCGGCACCGACTGGGGCAGCAAGGCCGCGCTGATCAGCACATTGGTATCGACCACCACGCGGAGCGGCGCGGGCGCGGCCATCAGCTCTCGTCGGCCAGCAAATCGTCCAGCGCCTCGGGCGTCAGACCTTGCGCCGTGGCATGCGCGCCCGTCTCGGCCAGCGTGTGCTGCAGCCGGTTGGCATAAAAGGCGCGCATGGATTCGTAATCCTGTGCCGAGACCATCACGCCCACCACACGGTCACGGCGGGTCACGCGCACCGGCTCGCGCTGCGCCGCGTCCAGAAATGCGCCGAAATTGACCTTGGCTTCGTTGGCAGTGTAGGTGCTCATCTTGATCGATCCAATCGTTCGATTCGATCATTTTAAGCGAATTTATTCAAGCGCCTGCGTGAACGTCAACCGATTGCCAAACGGGTCGCTCACCGTCATGTCCAGCCCCCACGGCTGCACCTCGATGCCAGGGCGCGCGTGGCGATAGCCCTTCGCCAGCAGCGCTTGTTGGAACTCGCGCAGCCCGGTGCACGGCACGCGCACATGGCCTCCGGGCGTGGCGTCGCCGTGGTGGCCGGACAGGTGCAGCACGCAATCGCCCAAGGTCACCTGCATGTACAGCGGCAGGTCCGGCTCAAAACGATGTTCCCAATCGAGGCGAAAGCCCAGAAAGTCGACGTAAAACGCGCGCGCCGCCGCCTCGTCGAACATCCGCAGGATGGGGATCGGCGCCCGCGCCTGCATGACTCAAACCCCGCGCTGGCGCCGTGCCTCATACAGACACACGCCGCTGGCCACGCTGACGTTCAGGCTTTCCACCGCGCCCATCATCGGGATGCGCACCAGCTGGTCGCAGGTTTTGCGCGTGAGCTGGCGCATGCCCGGCCCTTCGGCGCCCAGCACCAGCGCGGTGGGGCCTTTGAAATCGACGTCGTACAGCGTCCGGTCGGCGTCATCGCTGGTGCCGGTGACCCAGATGCTGCGCTCTTTCAACTCGTTCAGCGTGCGCGCCAGGTTGGTGACCATGAAGTACGGCACCGTCTCGGCCGCGCCGCTGGCCACTTTGGCGACGGTGGCGTTGATGCCCGCGGCATGGTCCTTGGGCGCGATGACGGCGTGCGCACCGGCGCCGTCGGCCACGCGCAGGCAGGCGCCCAGGTTGTGCGGGTCGGTCACGCCGTCCAGCACCAGCAAGAGCGGTACTGTGCCCGCTTCCTGCAAATCGTCCAGCAGTTCGTCGAGCGTGCGCACGCCCTCCACCGCCTGCACGCGCGCGGCTACGCCCTGGTGGCCGGCGCTGCCGGTCAGCTTGACAAGGCGCGGGCCGTCGGCCTCGATCACGCGCACACCGGCTTCGGCGGCGCGCGTCAGAAACTGCTTCATGCGCGCGTCGCGCCGCGTGGGGTCGACGTAGACCTCGATGATCGAAGCCGGCGCGGTCTTCAGGCGCACGCCGACGGCGTGAAAGCCGAACAGGACTTTGGGGCTGGACATGGGCTGCATTATCGACGGCGCCGCATTTCAGGTCGTTTTGGCGTCCAGCCCTTGCCTGAAGCGCGGATCAAGCTACTTTATTCATAGCATCCGAGCGGCTGGCGCGAGGCCCGGCCTTGCAGCGCGCCGTGCGCCCGCACCGCATAATCAACTTGAACCCGCCGCCGACCCAGCGGGCATGGCCTGCTCTCTTTTTCACAGCACCAGACCCTTGCGCTCCCCTCGCCCGGCATGATCCGCCTGCCCACGCTCAGTCCGCTGGAACACGCCGCTTTTGTGGCCGTGGGCCTGCTGACGTACGTGGTGGTCACGCGCGTGCGGCGCCAGCGGCGCCACCCTTATGCGGCGCTGGCCTGGGTCATGGGCATCGCCGCGTTCCCGTACCTGGGGCTGCCCGTGTTCCTGCTGTTCGGCACGCGCAAGACGGTGCGCCCCGCCACGCGGCGCCAGCCCGCGCCGGCCGGGCCGTGGGCCGCGCTGGCACCGCTGTGGGCCACGCAGTTGCTCGCCGCGCTGGGGGTGGCCGGCGCGCGGCCCCAGGCTTCGGTGCGTTTTGAAGCGGACGGCGAGCAGGCGCTGCGCGCACTGGGCGAAGTGATTGGCTCGGCGCGGCGCACGCTGGACATCTGCACCTACGTGCTGGGCGACGACGAGGTGGGCGCCGCGCTGGCCGCACAGCTGGCCGAGCGGGCCCGAGCGGGCGTGCGCGTGCGCCTGCTGGTCGACAGCATCGGCAGCCTCAAGAGTTCACGCAGCCACGACAAGGTGCTGCGGGCGGCGGGCGTGCAGATCCGCCGCTTCATGCCGGCGCTGCGCAACCCGCGGCGCGGGCGCACCAACCTGCGCAACCACCGCAAGTTGGTGGTGGCCGACGGCGTGCGCCTGTGGGGTGGCGGGCGCAACCTGGCCAACGAATACTTCATCGGCCAGGCGGGCGAGCCGCCCTGGCGCGACCTCAGCTTCACGGTCGAGGGGCCGCTGGCCACGCAGGCCCTGGCGCTGTTTGACGGCGACTGGCGCATCGCGCTGGGGCTGCGGCGCGCGCACCGCAGCGGCTATGCCGAGCGGGCCGCGCACTACGACGCCGAATTCCATGCCACCGCGCAGGCGCTGACCGGCCCGCGGCTGGCGGCCACCGCACTGCAGGCCGTGGCCACCCTGTCCGCACGACGCTCGTCGCACGACATCGCGCTGGCGCACTGGGTGCCGAGCGGCCCGGACTTTCACGAAGACATCCTGCACGCGCTGCTGATTTCGTCGGCCTTCCACGCCGAGCAGCGCCTGCTGCTGGCCACGCCCTACTTCGTGCCCGACGAAGGCTTGATCGAGGCCCTGCTGCTGGCGGCAAAGCGCGGCGTGCAAGTCACGCTGGCCTTGCCGCGCCAGTCCAACCACCGGCTGGCCGACTGGGCACGCGGCCGGGCGGTGCGTGAACTGGCCGAAAACGGCGTCGACGTGCGCCTGGTGCCTGCCATGCTGCATGCCAAGGCCGTGGTGGTGGACGACGTGCTGGCGCTTTGCGGATCGGCCAACCTGGACAGCCGCAGCCTGTTCATCAACTACGAAGCCATGGCCGCGTTTTACGGCCAGAACGAGATTGCTTGGCTGGCCGACTGGATTTCGCGCACGGCCGCCGAAGGCGAGCGCGCCGATGCACAACCGCCGGGGTGGGGTCGCGACATTCTGGAAGGCGTCGTGGCGACGGTGGCGTTTCAGTTGTGACCGGCGTGAAAACCTGTGCCTGAAGGCGCATGGCACGCAAAAAAAACGGCGCCGAAGCGCCGCTTTTTTACCGAAGCGCCGGAATCAACGACCGTCGCCGTCAAAGTCGCCCGGCAGCGCCCGCTCAATGCGGTGCCACGCCGCGCGGGTGGAGGCCTTGGCCTCTTCCCAGGTCAGACGCGACTTGCCCTTGATGGCGTCCCATTCGCGGGCCAGCGTGGGCTCGACTTCGTCGTACGTGCGACCGGTGTAGCGGCCGTAGCCGTCGTAACCCAGGCGATAGGCAGGGCCGTAATCGTCGTAGGTGTAGCCGTCGCGGTAGCCGGGCGCCAGCGTGTAGCTGTCGCGCCAGTACGCGTCTTCAGCGGTCGGGTTGACCGCGCGGGCCACACCGTGGCCTGCGGCGGCGCCAGCCAGCGCACCAGCCACCGCGCCAGCCGCCATGCCCACCGGGCCGGCGACAGCGCCCATGGCCGCACCCGCCGCCGCGCCACCCAGGCCGCCGACCGTCGTGCCGACCGGGTGGTTGTCCACCATGCCGGCTGCGGTGTCTGTCATTTTCGGCGCGCCAGCGGCGTCATGGCCATCCACACGGTCCCATGCGTCACGCACGGCGTAGCGGGCCTGGTCCCAGGTCAGGCGAGAGCGGTCCTTCGCGCGTTCCCAGTCGGCGCGCAGCGAGCCTTCGATGTCGTCCCAGCGGCGGCCGGCGTAGCGGCCGCGGCCTTCGTAGCCCATGCGATAAGCGCCGGCGTAGTCGGCGTCGTAGTCATAGCCGGCCACATAGCCGGGGCGCGTGGCGTAGGCCGTGCGCCAGTAGGCATCCTCGGCGGCGGGATTCACCACCTCGGCAGCGCCGTGCGCCACGGCACCGCCCGCCAGGCCGCCCACAGCGGCGCCAACCGCCATGCCGACCGGTCCCCCCCACGGCGCCCACCAGAGCGCCCGTGGCAGCGCCAGCACCAGCGCCGGTACCGGTCGCCAGATTGTGGTCACCCACCTCGTCGCCCACCTTGGGGTTCACCGCCTCACCCAGGCCCTTGCCAGCCTGTGCACCCAGACCTGCGCCGACGGCAGCGCCCACGGCAGCACCCACAGGGCCGGCCACGGCGCCGACGGCGGCGCCGGTCAGCGCACCGGCGCCCGCGCCCGTGCCGCTGGCCAGTTGGTGCTCGTGCAGTTGGTCACCGGCCTTGGGGTTGACCACCTCGCCCAGGCCTTCACCGGCCTTGGCGCCGGCGATGCCGCCGACGGCCGCACCGACGATGGCACCCACCGGCCCGCCTGCCAGGCCCACGGTGGCACCGGCCAGCGCGCCGGCGCCAGCGCCCGTGCCGGTCGCCAGGTGGTGTTCGTTCAGTTGGTCATCTGCCTTGGGGTTGACCACTTCGCCCACACCCTTGCCGGCCAGGCCGCCCGCCGCTGCGCCAATGGCCGCGCCCGCCACCGTGCCCAACGGGCCGGCGACAGAACCCATGGCCGCACCAGCCAGCGCGCCGCCCGAGGCGCCCACACCCGTGGCCACCTTGTGTTCAGACGGTTCGCCGCCCAAAGTCGGATCCAGGCTTTCGGCCACGTCCTTGCCGGCCAAGCCACCGGTCACCGCGCCGATGATGCCGCCCACCACGGTGCCCACCGGGCCGGCCACAGCCGTGCCAAGCGCCGCGCCGGCTGCTGCGCCACCCGCTGCACCGAGGCCTGTGCCGACAGGGTGCGCGCCGGGCTCGCCGGTGATGGGATCTTCGTTGCGGTCCGCCGCGATGCGATCTGCTGCCATGGTGTGATGCTCCTTGCATACGGGTATGTCGGTTGAAAAAAGCCAGACGAGGTCACCTCGTCCCGACGCGGCATCTCGGTGAGTGCTTGTCGCATCGGTGAATGGAGTGTGCGCAGGGCCATGCGCCGGTCTTGTCAGCCGGCGCCGACGCGCGGTGTGCGCTAAGTGATGGACGCGATGACGGATGGCCCAAGGGCCTCTGTGAAGCACCAACCCACAAAGCAGCCCGCAGCGCTTGCCTTGCAAGGATTTATTGCTATTTAAATAGCAGCAAATGCGTCGGGAGCATGACGCGCGTCATAGCTGCAACAGGTCGTCGCGGCGCGTACCGATGACGCCGCCCCCTCTTGTACTGAACGCCAGCCGCTAAGCGCTGAACCCCGATTCGCCCGCGCGCTCGTCCAGCACGATGCGGCCCGCCTCCACCGTCAGGCGGCGTTGGCACAGCGCGGCGATGGCGCGGTCGTGCGTGACCAGCACCAGCGTCGTACCCTGCTCGCGGTTCAGCTCGAACATCAGCTCCATCACCTTTTCGCCGGTGGCGAAGTCCAGGCTGCCGGTGGGCTCGTCGGCCAGCAGGACGGCCGGGTGCACGACAAAGGC
Source organism: Ottowia sp. SB7-C50 (assembly GCF_033110285.1). Taxonomy (NCBI): domain Bacteria; kingdom Pseudomonadati; phylum Pseudomonadota; class Betaproteobacteria; order Burkholderiales; family Comamonadaceae; genus Ottowia; species Ottowia sp. SB7-C50. The sequence continues at coordinate 1,468,088 of NZ_CP136995.1, read as the reverse complement.
GCGCGCCAGGGCCACGCGCTGCTGCTCGCCGCCCGACAGCACCTTGGGATAGTGACCCAGCCGCTCGGCCAGCCCGACGCGCACCAGCATCGCCGTGGCGGCGGCGCGGGCGTCGCGGCGGCCCGCCAGTTCGAGCGGCAGCATCACGTTTTCCAGTGCGGTCAGGTTGCCCATCAGCTGAAAACTCTGGAACACGAAGCCGATGCGCCGCGCGCGCAGCGCGGCCCGCGCGTCCTCGCCCACGGCGAACAGGTCTTCGCCGGCAATGCGCACCGTGCCGCGCGTGGGCGTGTCCAGTCCGGCGATGATCGACAGCAGCGTGCTCTTGCCCGAGCCCGAAGCGCCCACGATGGCCACCGTCTCGCGCTCGGCCAGGTCGAAGTGGATATCGCGCAGAATATCGAGCGTGCCGGTGGAGTCGGTGACCGACTTGAATACGTGCTCCACCGCCACGATCTGGGAGCGAGGGGCGTCGGGCCGTGGGTCGGGCGTTGAATCCGTCATTGAAAGAGCCGTTTTTTTGAACCGACGACACTTTATCCGCTCGGGCCTGTTCGCCGTGCTGGGGGCAGGCGTCACCCGCCTGGCCGGCGCGGCCGGGGCGCCCACCGTGCTGGTGGTGGGCGATTCGCTCAGTGCCGAATACGGCATCGCCCGCGGCACGGGCTGGGTGGCGCTGCTGCAGAACAAGCTGGCGGCAGAAAAGATCGTGGGGCAGGTCGTCAACGCCAGCGTGTCGGGCGACACCACGGCCGGTGGCCGCGCGCGCCTGCCCGCGCTGCTGAAGACACACCAGCCCGCGGTGGTGGTGATCGAGCTGGGCGGCAACGACGCGCTGCGCGGCCTGTCGCTGGACATGACCGAAGCCAACCTGGTCGCCATGACCCAGGCCGCGCAGGCTGCGGGCGCCAAGGTGCTGCTGGTGGGCATGCAGGTGCCGCCCAACTATGGGGCGGACTACGGTCAGCGCTTTCGCGCGCTGTTTGCCCAGGTTGCCAAGGCGCAGCGTGCCGCGCTGGTGCCGTTTCTGCTGCAGGGCGTGGCCGACCGGGCGAACCCGGTGGAACTGTTCCAGAAAGACCGCATCCACCCGCTGGCCGAGGCGCACCCCATCATCCTGGGCAACGTCTGGCCCGAACTTCAGAAGCTGTTGAAGACGAAGTGAGCGTGCATTCGATTTCTGCCAGCGACGCGCTGGCGCAGCTGGACCGCTTCAGTGCCGTGATCGACGCGCGCAGTGAAAGCGAATACGCGCACGACCGGCTGCCCGGCGCCGTCAACTGGCCGAGCCTGAACGACGAGGAGCGCGCCCGCGTGGGCACGCTGTACAAGCAGGTCAACCCCTTCGAGGCCCGCAAGCTGGGCGCCGCGCTGGTGTCGCGCAACATCGCCAGCCACATCGAGCGCGACGCCATGGACAAGCCAAAAAGCTGGCAGCCGCTGGTGTATTGCTGGCGTGGCGGCCAGCGCAGCGGCGCGCTGTCGCTGGTGCTGGGGCAGATCGGCTTTCGGGTCACGCTGATCGAAGGCGGCTACAAGGCCTTTCGCACGGCCATGCGCGACGACCTGCCCGCGCAGGCCGCGCGCCTGCGCTACCGCGTGGTGTGCGGGCCCACGGGCTCGGGCAAGACCCGGCTGCTGCATGCGCTGCGCGACGCGGGCGCCCAGGTGCTGGACCTGGAAGACCTGGCCAGCCACCGCGCGTCGGTGCTGGGCCTGATCCCGGGCCGGCCGCAGCCCAGCCAGAAGCATTTCGAGATGCGCGTGTGGGACACGCTGCGCAGCTTCGACGCCGCGCGCACCGTGTACGTCGAGGCGGAAAGCAAGAAAGTCGGCAACTGCACCCTGCCCGATGCGTTGATCGACGCCATGCGCGCCAGCCCCTGCGTGCGGGTCGAACTGTCGGACGACGAACGCGTGACGCTGCTGCTTGAGGACTACCCCTTCTTTGTGAGCGACCCGGTTTTCTTCTGCCAGCGGCTGGACACGCTGGTCGCCCTGCGCGGCCATGCCGTCATCGACGACTGGAAGGCGCAGGTGGCCGCCGGACGGACCGAAGCCGTGGTGCGCGATCTGCTGGCGCGGCACTACGACCCCGGCTACGCCACATCGACGCGCCGCAACTTCGCCCAGTTCGACCAGGCTTTGGTCGCGCCGCTGACCGACCGCTCGCCCCCGGCGCTGGCGCAGGCGGCGCATGCCATTCTGCAGAGCGACAGCGCCGCGCTGGCGAGCGCTTGAGCCTGGAGCCGGGCGGCTGCGGCGCCGCTTTGCCGGCGACCCGAGCCGGGTGTCTGCAAAATCGGCGAAAATGACGGGTTTTCCATCCAACGCACACACAAGGACACCACATCATGGGCAACAAGATCGTCACCGAAGCCATGCGCAAGGCCACCGCACCGCTGCCCGGCGCCCCGGTCAAGAAGCTGGCCGTTGGTCAGCGCCGCAGCCAGGAGCGCGGCTCGCACACCCGCAGCAAGAAGAACCCCGGCAAGCGCCCGCACCAGGGTTGATGGCGGACCGCCGGCAGGGGCCGGCGTGAACCCGCCGTGGCGCCGCAGGACGGCGCCATTTTTTTGTCCGCGCGATCAACGGGCGGGTGCCACCGTCTGCATGACCTGCGCCAGCGCCGCCAGCGCCACGACCGCCGGCTGCTTGCCCTGGATGCCAGGCACGCCGATGGGGCACGTGACGCGCCGCAGGTCGTCGTTCGACAGGCCGCGCGCCAGCAGGCGCTGCCGGAACGAGGCCCACTTGGTGTCGCTGCCAATGAGGCCGATGTAGCCCAGATCACCCTGATCGCGCTGGCGCACCAGGCAGGCCGCCACGATATCCAGGTCTTCCGCGTGACTGTGGGTCATGATCAGCACGCTGGCGCCGGCAGGCAGGTCGCGCACCGCCGCCTGGGGCGGGTCTGAATGTTCGCACCGCAGCGGCACGCTGTCCTGCAGCGGAGGCTCGTCGCGGCTGTCGATCCAGCTGATCGTCAAAGGCAGTTCACCCGCCATCCGCACCAGCGCCTGCCCCACGTGGCCGGCGCCAAACACGGCGAGGTGGCGGCGATGCCCCGCCAGGCGCTGTCGTAACGCGTCGGCCGACGCGCCATCGAGTCGCTCGAAATCCAGGTGCACCACGCCGCCGCAGCACTGGCCCAGGCTGGGCCCGAGCGGATAGCGCTGCCGCAGCGCCCCGCCCGCATCCACCAGCAGTTGCCGCGCATGCTGCATGGCCTGCCACTCCAGCTGGCCACCGCCCACGGTGCCGACGGTGGTATCGGCCAGCACCGCCATCCACGCGCCCACTTCGCGCGGGGTCGAGCCCTCGGTCTGCGCCACGCTCACCAGCACCGCGCGCGCGCCCTGGCGCAGTTGCTTCAATAGTTCATCGATATCGCGCACGGGATGGGTCTTGCTCCGATTGACAAGCGACATGGCGTTGCAGAAAGTATGCACGCGGGCGCGATTCGCCGCCCGATGCCGGAGACGAGTCCTTGCCCGCACCCCTTCGCATTCACCCCCTGCGCCGTTCCATCGCCTGGTGGCTGGCCTGCGCCGGCGTGGCGATGAGCGCGTGCCTGAGCCACGTCGCCGTGGGCCAGGTGCGCCCGGCCGCCGCGCCAGTGGCCAAGGGCAAGCCGCAGGCCAAGCCGGCGCGCAAGGCCGCCCCGATCAAGGCACGCAAACGCGTACGGCCCGCCGCGGGCCAATCGTCCGCACGGCCGGTGCCGGTGCCGGATGCGTCGGACGCGGCCACGGCGCGCGCCTACCGCAAGGACGCCGCGCGGCACATCTACGGCATGAATGCCGACAGCATCTACCAGGGCCGCATGCCGCCGCTGCTGTACGCGATCGGCGTGCTGCAGGTGCACGTGGACGGCCAGGGCCGCGTGGGCACGATCAGCTGGATGCGCGCGCCGCGCCATGCGCCCGAGGTGATGCGCCAGATCGAGCGCATCGTGCGCGCCGCCGACCCGTTTCCGCCGCCCAAATTGATCGGCGGGCTGATCTACACCGACACCTGGCTCTGGCACAAGAGCGGCAAATGGCAGCTCGACACGCTGACCGAAGGCCAGGATTGACGGGTGCCGCGACGCGTCACGACCCCCGATAGGTCGAATAGCTCCACGGGCTGCACAGCAGCGGCACGTGGTAGTGCTGGTCGGCGTGCGCGACGCCGAAGTCGATGTGCACGACGTCGAGAAAAGGCGGATCGGGCAGCGCCACGCCCCTGGCGCGAAAGTACGCCGCCACCTCAAACGCCAGCCGGTAGGTGCCGGTCTTCAGGCTGGCGTCGTCGTACAGCGGGCCGTCGGGGTTGCGGCCATCGGCGTTCAGCGTGAAGCGCCTGACCAGCGTGGCGACATCGCCATGCGTTTCATACAGCGTCACCCGCATGCCTGCGGCGGGCGTGCCGTGTACCGTGTCCAGAACGTGCGTGCTCAAGCCCATGCCTGTGGCTCCTTCCATTGCGTTCACAAAAGTGTATACACTTTTCGCCTAACTGCCTATGATGGCGCGCCATGGAAGCAAGCTCCAGCACCGACCAGATCGTCGCCGCCCTGACCCGGGCCATCGTCGATCATCGCCTGCAGCCGGGCGGCAAGCTGGCCGAGCAGCGGCTGGCCGACCAGTTCGGCGTGTCGCGCACGCTGGTGCGGCAGGCGCTGTTTCAGCTGTCGCAAAAGCGCCTGGTCACGCTGGCACCGGCGCGCGGCGCCTTTGTCGCCTGCCCGTCGGCCGACGAGGCGCGCCAGGTGTTCGCCGTGCGCCGGATGCTCGAAGTCGAACTCACGCGCGCCTTTGTGCGCGCGGCGGGCCCGGCGGAGATCGATGCCTTGCGTGCCCACGTGGCGCAGGAACAGGCCGCCGTCGCGCGCGACGACGTCGCCGACCGCACCGAACTGCTGGGCGACTTTCATGTGCGCATGGCCGAGTTGATCGGTAACCAGGTGCTGGCCCAGGTGCTGCGCGACCTGCTGGCCCGCTGCGCGGTGGCCACGCTGATGTACCAGAGCCGCAGCGCCGCCCACGACTCCGCCGCCGAGCACGCCGAACTGGTGGCCTGCTTTGCCAGCGGCAACGTGACGCAGGCCGTCAAGCTGATGCGTGAGCACCTCGACCACGTGGAAGCGGGGCTGAACCTGGACCGTCCCGCTGCCGAACCCCAACAAAAAACCCGCCCAGCGCGCCATGCAAGGTCGGTCGCAGCTACCAATTCAATAGCATGAAGCATCTTCCCTACGACAGCACCGCGCCCTACCCGCGCGACCTGGTGGGCTACGGGGCCGACGTGCCGCACGCCCGCTGGCCGAATGGCGCGCGCATTGCGGTGCAGTTTGTCCTGAACTACGAGGAAGGCGGCGAAAACTGCGTGCTGCATGGCGACGCAGCCAGCGAGCAGTTCCTGTCCGAAATGTTCAACCCGGCCGCCTACCCCGAGCGCCACATGAGCATGGAGGGCATCTACGAATACGGCTCGCGCGCTGGCGTGTGGCGCATCCTGCGCGAATTCGATGCGCACGGCTGGCCGCTCACTGTCTTTGGCGTGGCCACCGCCATGGCGCGACACCCGGACGTGGTGAAGACCTTCCAGGCGCGCGGCGACGAAATCGCCTGCCACGGCCTGAAGTGGATCCACTACCAGTCCATCGACGAAGCCACCGAGCGCGCCCACATGGCCGAGGCGCTCGACATGATCGAGCACCAGACTGGCGAGCGCCCGCTGGGCTGGTACACCGGCCGCGACAGCCCGCGCACGCGCCGCCTGGTGGTGGACGACGGCCGGCTGCTGTACGACAGCGACTACTACGGAGACGACCTGCCCTTCTGGATGAAGGTGCAGCGCACCGACGGCCAGGTGGTTCCGCACCTGGTCGTGCCCTACACGCTCGACTGCAACGACATGCGCTTCGCCCTGCCGCAGGGCTACAGCCACGCCGACCCGTTCTTCCAGTACATGAAGGACAGCTTCGACGCCCTGTATGCCGAAGGCGACCCGCGCGGCCTGGACCGCCCCAAGATGATGAGCATCGGCATGCACTGCCGCCTGCTCGGCAAGCCAGGGCGCATCACGGCGCTGCAGCGCTTCATGGCGCACGTCGCCGCGCACCCGGATGTGTGGGTCTGCCGCCGCATCGACATTGCGCAACACTGGATCGCGCAGCACCCCTTTCAGGATTGAACGCATGGCCTACACACTGGATCAACTCAACACCGCCTCGCCCGACGAAGCGCAGCGCATGCTCGACGGCCTGTACGAGCATACGCCCTGGATCGCCGCCGAAGCGCTGAAGCAACGCCCCTTCCGGTCGCTGGCGCATCTCAAGCACGTGATGACACAGGTGCTGGCCCGCGCCGACCAGGATGCGCAACTGGCCCTCATCCGCGCCCACCCCGAACTGGCTGGCAAGGCGATGGTCGCCAAGACGCTCACCGCCGAATCCACGAACGAGCAAGGCAAGGCGGGGCTGACCGAGTGCACGCCCGACGAATTTGCGCGCATCCAGAAGCTCAACGCCGACTACAACGCCAGGTTCGGCTTTCCCTTCATCCTGGCCGTGCGCGGGCCGCGCGGCGCGGGGCTGAACAAGCAGCAGATCATCGACACCTTTGCGCGCCGGCTGGCCAACCACCCCGACTTTGAGCTGGCCGAGGCGCTGCGCAACATCCACCGCATCGTCGAGATTCGCCTGGCCGACAAGTTTGGCGTGGAGCCGACACTGGGCAACGACGTGTGGGACTGGCACGAAAAGCTGGCCCTGCACAGCGACCCCGGCTTTGCCGAGGCGGGCCAGCTGACGGTGACCTACCTGACCGACGCGCACCGCGCCGCCGCCGCCTTCATCGCCCAGACCATGCGCGAGGCGGGCTTCGACGAAGTCGGCATCGACGCCGTCGGCAACGTGGTGGGACGCTATTATTCAGATAGCTACTCGCGCAGTACCGGCGAGCGCAGGAGCGCCAAAACGCTCATGACCGGCAGCCACTACGACACCGTGCGCAACGGCGGCAAGTACGACGGACGACTGGGCATCTTCGTGCCCATCGCCTGCGTGCGCGAACTGCACCGCGCGGGCCGGCGCCTGCCGTTCGACGTCGAGGTGATCGGCTTTGCCGAAGAAGAAGGCCAGCGCTACAAGGCTACCTTCCTCGGCTCGGGCGCGCTCATCGGCCAGTTCAACCCCGACTGGCTGGACCAGCAGGATGCCGACGGCGTGACCATGCGCGACGCGATGCAACACGCGGGCCTCGCCATCGACGACATCCCCAGGCTCCAGCGCAACCCCAAGGACTACCTCGGCTTCATCGAAGTCCACATCGAGCAAGGCCCGGTGCTGAACGAGCTGAACCTGCCGCTGGGCGTGGTCACCTCGATCAACGGCAGCATCCGCTTTGTCGGCGAATTCATCGGCCAGGCCAGCCACGCCGGCACCACGCCCATGGACCGGCGGCGCGATGCGGCCTGCGCGGCGGCCGAGCTGGCGCTTTATCTGGAGGCGCGTGCCGCCCAGGATGGCGATTCGGTCGCCACCATGGGCCTGCTCAACGTGCCCAATGGCTCCATCAACGTCGTGCCCGGCCGCTGCGCCTTCAGCCTCGACCTGCGCGCCCCCAACGACGCGCAGCGCGACGCCCTGGCCGCCGACGTGCTCGAAAAACTGCAGCAGATCAGCGTGCGCCGCGGCGTGACCTATACGCTGGAAGAAACCCTGCGCGCCAGCGCCGCGCCCAGCGACCCCGCATGGCAGCAGCGCTGGGAACGCGCCGTCGAATCGCTCGGCCTGCCCATCTTCCGCATGCCCAGCGGCGCCGGGCACGACGCCATGAAACTGCACGAAGTGATGCCGCAAGCCATGCTGTTCGTGCGCGGCGAAAACGCCGGCATCAGCCACAACCCGCTGGAATCGACCAACGCCGAAGACATGGACCTCGCGGTGCGCGCCATGCAGCGGCTGCTGGAAGACTTGGCGGCCGAATAAAACCCAACAGCCGGACGCGAAGGACGCGAAAGCTGCGCGAAGGACGCGAAAGAATTCAAAAAAAAAGTTTTTTGGTTGTCTTTCGCGTCCTTCGCGAACCCTTTGCGTCCTTCGCGTCCGGATTTCTTGCAACCCCTCCTCCACACACCATGCCCACCTACTCCGCCCTCGACACCTGGATCGACCAGCACTTTGACGAAGAAGTCGCCTTTGTGCAGGCGCTGGTGCGCGTGCCGACCGACACGCCGCCGGGCAACAACGCGCCCCACGCCGACAAGGCGGCCGAATTGCTGCAAGGCATCGGCTACGAAGTCGAAAAGCACGCTGTGCCCGACGCCGACGTGCGCGCCTACGGCATGGAAAGCATCACCAACCTGATCGTGCGCCGCCGCTTTGGCGAAGGCGGCCCGACCGTCGCGCTCAACGCCCATGGCGACGTGGTGCCGCCGGGCGAAGGCTGGTCGCACGACCCCTACGGCGCCACGATCGACAACGGTAAAATGTACGGCCGCGCCACCGCCGTCAGCAAGAGCGACTTCGGCACCTTCACCTTCGCGCTGCGCGCGCTCGAAGCCGTCGCCAAGCCGAAGCACGGCGCGATCGAACTGCACTTCACCTACGACGAGGAATTCGGCGGCGAACTCGGCCCCGGCTGGCTGCTGCAAAAAGGCCTGACCCACCCCGACCTGATGATCGCCGCCGGCTTCAGTTACGAAGTGGTCACCGCGCACAACGGCTGCCTGCAGATGGAAGTGACCGTGCACGGCAAGATGGCGCACGCCGCCGTGCCGCACACCGGCATCGACGCGCTGCAGGGCGCCGTCGCCATCATGAACAAGCTGTACGCCGAAAACCGGCGCTACCAGGGCATCAGCTCGCGCGTGCCGGGCATCAAGCACCCCTACCTCAACATCGGCCGCATCGAAGGCGGCACCAACACCAACGTGATGCCGGGCAAGGTGGTGTTCAAGCTGGACCGCCGCATGATCCCCGAAGAAAACCCGGCCGATGTCGAGGCGCTGATCCGCCAGGTGATTGCCGACGCGGTCGACGGCTTCAACGCCGGCCGGCCTGACGAAGGCATCCGCGTCGACATCAAGCGCCTGCTGCTGGCCAACGCCATGACGCCGCTGCCCGGCAACGCGCCGCTGGTCGATGCGATCCAGAAGCATGGCGAAGCGGTGTTTGGCGACAAGCCCGCCGCCGTGGGCACGCCGCTGTACACCGACGTGCGCCTGTACGTCGAGCGCGGCATTCCCGGCGTCATCTACGGCGCCGGCCCGCGCACCGTGCTGGAAAGCCACGCCAAGCGCGCCGACGAGCGCGTTGAGCTGGAAGACCTGCGCCGCGCGACCAAGGTGGTGGCGCGCACGCTGGCCGATTTGCTATCTTAAAAAGAGCGTACAGCGCTTGCCCAGAAAGCGCCAGAGCCTGAAAACCCATTGAACCCAGGAGACACCATGAAACCTGCCGACGACGCCGTCGACCAAGTCCTGCCCACCGGCAAACTGGCCGCGCTGGGCCTGCAGCACGTGCTGGTGATGTACGCCGGCGCGGTCGCCGTGCCGCTCATCGTCGGGCGCGCGCTCAAGCTCGGGCCTGAAGAGGTGGCCTTGCTGATCTCGGCCGACCTGTTCTGCTGCGGCATCGTCACGCTGATCCAGTCGCTCGGCATGACGCAGTGGTTCGGCATCCGCCTGCCGGTGATGATGGGCGTGACCTTTGCCGCCGTCGGCCCCATGGTGGCCATGGCCAACAGCCACCCAGGGCCGGACGGCGCGCGCATGATCTTCGGCGCCATCATCGGCGCCGGCATCATCTCGATGCTGATCGCACCGCTGATCAGCCGCTTGCTGCGTTTCTTTCCGCCCGTGGTCACGGGCACCATCATCGCGGTCATCGGCATCAACCTGATGCGCGTGGGCGTCAACTGGATCTTCGGCAACCCGGTGGGGCCGACGGCGCCGCTGGTCGTCACACCCGAGCATTCAGAGTGGCTCAGCACCGTGCGAAGCTCTGCCGCGGTCGGCCAGCCGGGTTTTCCGCCAGTGCCGCAGGGCCTGGCGCTGGCGCCCACGGCACCCAATCCGGCCTACGCCGCGCTGCCAGGTGTGGGCATTGCCGCCATCGTGCTGGCGTCGATCCTGCTCATCGCCAAGTTTGCCAAGGGCTTCGTTGCCAACATCTCGGTGCTGCTGGGCATCGTCATCGGCGGCATCGTCGCCACCGCCACCGGCATGATGCATTTCGACAAGGTCGGCAAGGCCAAGTGGTTCGACGTGGTGCTGCCGTTTCACTTCGGCACGCCGATCTTCGAGCCGGTGATGGTGCTGACCATGGTGCTGGTGATGATCGTGGTGATGATCGAATCGACCGGCATGTTTCTCGCCCTGGGCGAGATGACCGACCGCAAGGTCGATCAGCCAGCGCTGGCGCGCGGGCTGCGCACCGACGGGCTGGGTACGCTGATCGGCGGCATTTTCAACACCTTCCCGTACACCAGCTTTTCGCAAAACGTGGGGCTGGTCGCCGTGACCGGCGTCAAGAGCCGCTTTGTGTGCGTGGCGGCGGGCCTCATCCTGGTGGTGCTGGGCCTGCTGCCCAAGATGGCGGCGCTGGTCGAATCGCTGCCCACCGTGGTGCTGGGCGGCGCAGGGCTGGTGATGTTTGGCATGGTCGCAGCCACGGGCATCCGCATCCTGGGCGGCGTGGACTACACGCACAACCGCAACAACGCGCTGATCGTGGCGATCTCGATCGGCTTCGGCATGATCCCGCTGGTGGCGCCCCGCTACCTGCAATGGATGCCACACGCCATCCACCCGCTGATCGAGTCGGGCATTCTGCTGGCGTCGATGGTGGCGGTGATGCTCAACCTGTATTTCAACGGCGCCAAGGGCGACGCCGAAGGCAGCATCCGCGCGGCAAAGCAGGCCGACGCGCACTGACTGAAAGCGCAACAAGCTCCTGTTTTGATAGCTTGAAGTGCTTGTCCAGACTGCGCCTAAGGCATACAACCCATAAAAAAGCCGACCTGCGGGTCGGCTTTTTCGTTGGTGGCCGATCACCCGGCCGTGCGCTTGTTTACTTGTCGACCTCGCCCACCACGAAGGTCACGTTCATGTTGACGCGGTATTCCTTGATCTTGCCGCCTTCAATCACGACCTTCTGCTCCTTGATCCAGGCGCCCTTGACCTGATCGATGGTGTCGGCCGCGCGGGCGACGCCGGTGAGGATGGCGTCCTCGAAGCTCTTGGAGCTGGACGCGCTGATTTCGATGACCTTGGCAACGGACATGGTTTTTCTCCTGGGTGATCGCCCCGATGCGGGCGGGATGAAATGAACCACCACTCTAGGCCGGCAGCGGCGCCCGGCCTGTGGGCATTTGGCTGACATGGCCGTCGGCGCCGGGCGCCATCTGCTTATATCTCATTGGCATATATCAACAACAAACAATTGGTTTGTTTTTGCATAAGCGACGGTTACATTGCCGCCTGACCCCACGGCCCTGCGCCCGCTTTTTTGTCTGCCCGATGTACCAATACACCGAATTCGACCGCCAATTCGTCCAGTTGCGCGCCCAGCAATTCCGCGACCAGCTTGAGCGCTGGCAGCGCGGCGAGCTGACCGACGAACAATTTCTTCCCCTGCGCCTGCAAAACGGCTGGTACATCCAGCGCTACGCGCCCATGCTGCGCGCGGCCGTGCCCTATGGCGAGATCAGCAGCGCGCAGTTGCGCGTGCTGGCGCGCATCGCGCGTTACTACGACCGGCCCGACCCCGACCTGCTGGCACACGCGCAGCAGACGCAGGACGAACTGCAGGCCTCGCAACCCGGCCTGACGCTGGCCGCGCCGCCGCTGCGCCATGGCTACGGCCACTTCACCACGCGCACCAACGTGCAGTTCAACTGGATTCCCATCACGCAGGCGGCCGACGTGATGGACCTGCTGGCCAGCGTGGACATGCACGGCATCCAGACCAGCGGCAACGCCATCCGCAACATCACCTGCGAGGCGCTGGCCGGCATCGCCCCCGACGAGATCGTCGACACGCGCCCGTTTGCCGAAATCCTGCGCCAGTGGAGCACGCTGCACCCCGAGTTCGCGTTTCTGCCGCGTAAGTTCAAGATCGCCTTCAACGGCGCTGCCGAAGACCGCGCCGCCACCGGCTGGTACGACATCGGTATTCAGGCACGCAAGAACCCCGCGGGCGAAGTCGGCTTCACACTTCAGGTCGGCGGCGGCATGGGGCGCACGCCCATCATCGGCAGCGTGGTGCGCGAATTCCTGCCGTGGGCCGAATTGCTGAACTACATCGAAGCCGTGGTGCGCGTCTACAACCGCTATGGCCGGCGCGACAACAAGTGGAAGGCGCGCATCAAGATCCTCGTCAAGGCCGAAGGCCAGCGCTTCGTTGACGAGGTCGAGGCCGAATACGCCGCCATCGTGCAGCAGGACGGCGCGCCGCACACCATCACCCAGGCCGAGCTGGACCGCGTGGCCGCCAGCTTCGTCGTCCCGCCGCTGCGCCCCGCCCATGTGCCGAGCGAAGCCGGCATCACGGCCAAGCCCTTCCAGCGCTGGCTGGCGCAGAACGTGGGCAAGCACCGCCTGTCGCACCTGAGCGTGGTCACCCTGTCGTTCAAGCGCCCCGGATGGGCGCCCGGCGACGCCGACGCCGACACGCTGGACGCGCTGGCCGAACTGGCCGACACCTTCAGCGCCGGCGAGGCACGCCTGACGCACGAGCAGAACCTGCTGCTGCCCTGGGTGCACGCCAGCGACCTGCCGGCGCTGTACGAGCGCGCCAAACGCTTAAGCCTGGTGCAGCCCAACATCGGCCTGCTGACCGACATGATTGCATGCCCCGGCGGCGACTTCTGCTCGCTGGCCAACGCGCGCGCCATCCCCATTGCCGCCGCGCTGACCGAGCTGTACCAGGACATCGACGAGGTGACCGACCTGGGCCCCATCGACCTGCACATCAGCGGCTGCATCAACAGCTGCGGCCACCACCACAGCGGCCACATCGGCATCCTGGGCGTCGACAAGGACGGCAAGGAGTGGTACCAGGTCACGCTGGGCGGCAGCGACGGCTCGGCGCTGTCCGGGCCCGCCACGCCGGGCAAGGTGGTCGGCCCGTCGTTCAGCGCCGCCGAGGTGCCGGGCGTGGTCGAAGCCATCCTCGACACCTACCGCGACCTGCGCCTGGGCAGCCAGGAGCGCTTCGTCCAGACGGTGCGCCGCGTGGGCCACGAGCCCTTCAAGCAGGCCGCCAACGGCGCCCGCCTTATCGATCACCGCGCCGCGCGGCAAGCCGAAGAAGCCACCGCCTGATCGGCGCCAAAGAACACTATGAAAATAATAGCTAACAGCGCCCTCCAGACCAGCGCTGGCACCCAAAATACCTTGAAGATTGCGCCCGATGCCGACCTGGGCCAGCTGGCGGCCGACGGCGCGCTGCAAGGCGTGGATCGCATTGAACTGGACTTTCCCAAGTTCACCGACGGCCGCGCCTTCAGCCAGGCCGTGCTGCTGCGCCGCCGCTTCGGCTTTGCGGGCGACCTGCGCGCCACGGGCGACGTGCTGATCGACCAGCTGGTGCAGATGGCGCGCAGCGGCTTCACCAGCGCCGTGCTGGCGCCGGGCGTGGACGCTGCGGCGGCCGAGCGGCAGTTTGCCCGCTACAGCGCCTTCTACCAGGGTGACGCCCTGCAGCCGCGCCCCCGCTTCGCGCGGCAGGACGCCGCGCCGGAGGCCGCATGAACGGCTTCGCCCCGCTGCCCGCCGCCGACGCGCCCGCCGCGTCCGCCATCGACCTGTACGCCACGCCCAGCCCCGGCTTTGACGCCAAGCTGCACGAAACCGTGGTGACGCTGCTCAAGGCCGCGTCCACCGGCCCGGTGACGCAGGCCAACAGCCTCGGCGCCGAGGACATGGTCATCACGCACCTGATCAACACCCACAAGCTGCCCATCGGCATCTTCGTGCTCGACACCGGCGCGCTGCACGCCCCCACGTTGACGCTGCTCGACCAGCTGACCGCGCAGCAGGCCGAGCACCCGCACGCGCCGCTCACGGTCTACCGGCCGGATCACGAGGCGGTGGTGCAGTTCGTCGCCCGCGAAGGCCAGGACGCGATGTACCGCAGCATCGAGCTGCGCAAGGCCTGCTGCGGCATCCGCAAGATGGCGCCGCTGGGCCGCGCCCTGGCCGGCAAGCGCGCCTGGGTGACCGGCCTGCGCCGCGAACAATCCGGCGCCCGCGCTGATGTACCCTTGGTGGACCGCTCTGAACAAGAGAGCAAAGGCCTGCTCAAGTACAACCCGCTGGCCGAGTGGACCTGGGGCGACGTGTGGCACTACATCGCCTCGCGCAACGTGCCCTACAACCCGCTGCACGACCAGTTCTACCCCAGCATCGGCTGCGCGCCCTGCACCCGCGCCATCACGCTGGGCGAAGACTTCCGCGCCGGGCGCTGGTGGTGGGAAGACGAGGCCGCAAAGGAGTGTGGCTTGCATGTGAAAAATCCCGAAGGAGTCGCCGCATGAACGCGCGCACCGCCCCCCGAACTGCTGCAAGCTGCCGCCGTGACCGAGCCGCACACCCTCAGCAACGCGCACCTCGACGCGCTGGAAGAAGAGACCATCTTCATCCTGCGCGAAGTCGCCGCCGCGTTCGAGCGCCCCGCGCTCCTTTTTTCAGGCGGCAAGGATTCGCTGGTGATGCTGCGTTGCGCCGAAAAAGCGTTTGGCGTCGGCCGCATTCCCTACCCGCTGCTGATGATCGACACCGGCCACAACTTCCCCGAAGTGACCGACTTCCGCGACCAGCGCGCGGCGGAGCTGAAGGCCGAGCTGATCGTGCGCAGCGTCGAAGACAGCATGGCGCGCGGCACGGTGCGGCTGGCGCACCCGGGCGAATCGCGCAACGTGCACCAGTCCGTCACGCTGCTGGAAGCCATCGACGAATTCCGCTTCGACGCCCTGATCGGCGGCGCGCGGCGCGACGAGGAAAAGGCGCGCGCCAAGGAACGCATCTTCAGCCACCGCGACAGCTTCGGCCAGTGGCAACCCAAGGCGCAGCGCCCCGAGCTGTGGACGCTGTTCAACACGCGGCTGGCGCCGGGTGAGCACTTCCGCGTGTTCCCCATCAGCAACTGGACCGAGCTGGACGTGTGGCAGTACATCGAGCGCGAGCAGATCGCCCTGCCATCGATCTATTACGCCCACAAGCGTGAGGTGGTGGAGCGCCGCGGCCTGCTGGTGCCGGTGACACCGCTCACGCCGCACAAGGATGGCGAGACCACCGAGACGCGCACCGTGCGCTTTCGCACCGTGGGCGACATCACCTGCACCTGCCCCGTCGAGAGCGACGCCGCCACGCCGGGCCAGATCGTCATCGAAACCCTGGCCGCCGACGTGAGCGAGCGCGGGGCGACGCGCATGGACGACAAGACCAGCGAAGCGTCGATGGAAAAGCGCAAGAAGGACGGCTATTTCTAAGAAAACCCAACATCCGGACGCGAAGGACGCAAAGGTTTCGCGAAGAACGCGAAAGAAAAACCTTTCGAATTTGTCTTTTTTGCGTCCTTCGCGTGATCTTCGCGTCCTTCGCGTCCGGTTTTAGAGAATTCTCGCATGACTACTACAGAATCCATAGCTTCCCGCGCCCGCCCCACAAGCGCTGAAGCCGCAAACGACACCCAAACCGCCCTTCGCTTCATCACCTGCGGCAGCGTGGATGACGGCAAGAGCACACTCATCGGCCGCCTGCTGGTGGACAGCAAGGCCGTGCTGCAGGACCACCTGGCGGGCGTCACGCGCGGGGGCGAGGCCGACCTGGCGCTGCTGACGGACGGGCTGCAGGCCGAGCGCGAGCAGGGCATCACCATCGACGTCGCGTACCGCTACTTCAATACCGAGGCGCGCAAGTTCATCATCGGCGACGCGCCGGGGCACGAGCAGTACACGCGCAACATGGTCACCGCGGCGTCGCAGGCCGATGCGGCGGTGGTGCTGGTCGATGCCACCAAGCTCGACTGGCAGGATCCGGCGCTCACCCTGCTGCCCCAGACCCGGCGCCATTCGCTGCTGTTGAATCTGTTGCGCGTGCCGTCGGTGGTATTTGCCATCAACAAGCTCGATGCCGTGGCCGATCCGTCGCTGGCGTTTGCCCACATCCGCGACGCGCTGCAGGCGTTTGCGCGCGATGCCGGCATCAACCCCGCCGCCATCGTGCCGGTGTCGGCGCTGAAGGGCTGGAACGTGGTCGACTTCGGTCACGAAAACCCGGGCTGGTGCGGCTACGCCGGGCCCACGCTGCTCGAAATTCTGGAGCGCCTGCCCGTGACGCCGCGCGAGACGGCGCTGCCGCTGGCGTTTCCGGTGCAGTGGGTCGAGAAGTTTTCTTCGTCGTCCGACACACACCAGGGCCGGCGCGTCTTCTGGGGCCGCGTGGCCACCGGCAGCGTGGCGCCGGGCACGCGCGTGCAGGTGCTGCCGGGCGGCCAGGGCGCCGTGGTGGCGCAGGTGCTCGACCACGCGCGCACGCCGCGCGGGGTGGGCGCCGGGCACAGCGCCGGCATCGTGCTGGACCGTGAAGTGGACGTCTCGCGCGGCGACTGGATCGTGGCCGCGCCCGCCCCGGCCGCCGTGGTGGCCGCCGACGACTTCGACGAGCCCGCCACCACGCCCGCGTGGCCCAGCCGGCGCGAGCTGTCGGCCACCGTGGCCTGGATGGACGACGAGCCGCTGGTGGCTGGCCGCGTCTACTGGGCGCTGCACGGGCACCGCTGGGTCAAGGCCAAGGTGGCGCGCATCGTGGAGCGCCTGAACATCCACACCCTGGCGCGCGAAGAAGCCACGCAACTGGAACCCAACGCCATCGGCCACGTCGACCTGATGCTGCAGGAGCCGATTCCGGCGGCCGCCTTCGAGCGCAGCCGCGTGCTGGGCTCGCTGATCCTGGTCGACACGGCCAGCCACAAGACCGCCGGCGCGCTGCTGGTGCGCTGAGCGCGCGCAAAGCCCCCACCCGCAGGCGACCCTTTGCGCCATGCGGCTTACCGCGAGGTGGCCGCGCGAAACGCCTAAAATCGACATTCTGGCGCCGACGCCTGTGTTGCGGACGCCGCCAGCCGTTTACCCGAAGTTCTCCATCACCCCATGACCCACGTCGTCACCGAAGCCTGCATCCGCTGCAAATACACCGATTGCGTGGACGTCTGCCCCGTCGATTGCTTCAAGGAAGGCCCCAATTTCCTCACCATCGATCCCGATGAGTGCATTGATTGCGCCGTGTGCATCCCCGAATGCCCCGTCAACGCCATCTACGCCGAGGAAGACCTGCCCAAGGACCAGTTGCACATGACCGAGATCAACGCCGAGTTGTCGCGGCTGCCCAACTGGAAGACCATCACCAAGCGCAAGGACCCGCTGCCCGACCACGAAGACTGGGCCAACAAGACGGACAAGCTGAAAGAACTGATCCGCTGACCCGCCGCCTTTCAGAAATAACCCACCCAAAGCGGCTTGGCGCAGGCCCCACCTGCGCAGGCCGCTTTTGTTTTTGTAGCACGCCATGCCCGACCACTACACGTCTATCGAAACCGACGCCCTGATCATCGGCGCCGGCCCGGTGGGCCTGTTCGCCATCTTCGAGCTGGGGCTGCTGGAAGTTTCCGCCCACGTGGTCGACGCGCTGCCGCAGGTCGGCGGCCAGCCGGGCGAGCTGTACCCCGACAAGCCGATCTACGACATTCCCGGCATTCCGGTGTGCAGCGGGCAGCAGCTGGTGGACGGGCTGATGAAGCAGGTCGCACCCTTTGCGCCGCACTTTCACATGGGGCACCAGGTCAGCACGCTTCAGCGGCAGGCCGACGGCCGCTTTCAGGTGGGCACGCACCGGGGCACGCAGTTTGTGGCGCGCACCGTGTTCATCGCGGCCGGGGTCGGCGCCTTCGTGCCGCGCAAGCTCAAGGTCGAGGGGCTGGACGCCTTGGAGGAGCGGCAACTGTTCTACAGCGTGGCCGACGCGGCCCGCTTTGCCGGGCAGCGGCTGGTCATCGTCGGGGGCGGCGATTCGGCGCTGGACTGGGCGATTCACTTTGCCACGGCAGCCGACCACGCACCGGCCAGCGTCACCTTGCTGCACCGCCGTGACGGCTTTCAGGCCGCACCGGCCTCCGTGGCACGCATGCGTGAACTCGTCGCCGCCGGCGCCCTGCGCTTCGTGGTCGGCCAGGTCGACGGCATCGAGCAGCAGGACGACCGCCTCGCCGCCATCCAGGTGCTGGGGCCCAACGGCCAGACCACGCCCTTGCCACTGGACACGCTGCTCGTCTTTCACGGCATGAGTCCGCGCCTGGGCCCCATCGCAGACTGGCAACTGGCGCTGGAGCGCAAGCAGCTGGTGGTCGACACCGAGAAGTTCCAGACCAGCGAGCCGGGCATCTTCGCCATTGGCGACATCAACACCTATCCCGGCAAGCGCAAGCTGATCCTGTGCGGCTTTCACGAGGCCACGCTGGCCGCCTATGCGGCGCAGACGATCATTGCGCCCGGCCACGACGTGCCGTTTCAGTACACCACCAGCAGCACGCGGCTGCAGCGCCTGCTGGGCGTCGCCGCGGCGGCAGACCCCGGCCAGCGCGACTGAGATCTGGCAGGCCAGCGCTGGATAATGTGGGGGCAAATCCCATTGAATCGAGGAGCGATTGCATGCAGATCAAGGACAAGGTTTTCATCGTCACCGGCGGCGCTTCGGGCCTGGGTGAAGGCACGGCGCGCGCGCTGGCGGCCAAGGGGGGGCACGGTGGTGATCGCCGACATGAACGCCGAGCGCGGCGAAGCCGTGGCCAAGGACATTGGCGGCGCCTTCGTGCGCTGCGACGTGGCCAGCGAGGCCGATGGCCAGGCCGTGGTGGCCAAGGCCACGTCGCTGGGCAAGCTGATGGGGCTGGTCAACTGCGCCGGCGTGGCGACGGCCGAGAAGACGGTGGGCAAGAACGGCGCGCACGCCCTGGGCGCGTTTGCCCGCACGGTGACGATCAACCTGATCGGCAGCTTCAACATGATCCGCCTGGCCGCCGAGGCCATGAGCAAGAACGAGCCCGAGCCGACCGGCGAGCGCGGCGCCATGATCAGCACCGCCAGCGTGGCGGCGTACGACGGCCAGATCGGCCAGGCGGCCTACAGCGCCAGCAAGGGCGGCATCGTCGGCATGACGCTGCCGATCGCGCGCGACCTGGCCAAGACCGGCATCCGCAACATGACGATTGCCCCCGGCATCATGGGCACGCCCATGCTGTTCGGCATGCCGCAGGAAGTGCAGGACGCGCTGGCCGCCAGCGTGCCCTTCCCCAGCCGCCTGGGCACGCCCGAGGACTACGCCAAGCTGGCCGTGCACATCTTCGAGAACGACCTGCTGAACGGCGAGGTGATCCGCTTGGACGGTGCGATTCGCCTGGCGCCAAGGTAACGCTCCCCCCCCGAGGCGCTGGCGCGCCTCCCCCTCAAGGGGGCGCTCCCGGTGGCCGGGGGGACCCCGGCCACGAGAGCACTGGTTTTTAAGCGCCGCCGCGGTCTGCTGGGCCGCTATAAAAGCCGTTTTTGCTGTCGTTTCCACAAGCGCGTTCCCATGTCCACCCGCCCCGAAACGCTCGAATTCCTGATCGACCAACTCGGCGACTGGCCGGGATTGCGCACGCGGCGCATGTTCGGCGAATACTGCGTGTATGTGGACGACAAGCCGGTCGCCTTCGTGTGCGACGACCTGCTGTATGTCAAGCCGACCGCTGCTGGCGAGGCGCTGATGGCGCCGCCGGTGTGGGGGCGCTTCTACGACAAGGCCAAGCCGCACCTGCTGGTCACGCCCGACCGGTGGGACGATCGGGACTGGATGCGCGCGCTGATCAGCGCGACGGCCTACGCGCTGCCGCCGCCCAAGCCGCGCAAGACCGCCAAACCGGCAGCGCCGGCAAAGTCCACCAAGGCCGCCGCGCCGCGCAAGCGCGCTACGTCTGTCAAGCCCTGAATGCTATTTTATTAATAGCTTATCAGCCTTCTGTAGCAAGCGCTCAGGGCATTTTGTTGTCGAATCCATCGTGTGAGACGGGGCGTTCGCTGCGCTACCATGGGCTTGCCAACACCCTATCTGGAGGAGCTTTTCGCATGACCCCACGCCACCTGTTCGTCGTCAGCGCCCTGGCCAGCGCCGCCCTGCTCGCCGGCTGCGCCAGCGGCCTGCGCTACACGCCACCCAGCACGCCGGTGACGCCCGAAGGCGGCTCGGGCTGGACCGACAAGCCGGGTTGGGCCACCGAGCAATTCGCCGTCGCCTCGGCCAACCCGCTGTCGACCGACGCCGGCTATCAGGTGCTGAAGGCCGGCGGCAGCGCGCTGGATGCGGCCATCGCCGTGCAACTGGTGCTGGGGCTGGTCGAGCCGCAGTCCAGCGGCATCGGCGGCGGTGCCTTCCTGCTGCATTCGTCCGGCCGCGACGTCACGGCGTGGGACGGCCGCGAGACCGCGCCGGCGGCGGCCGACGAAAAGCTGTTTCTGGGCGCCGACGGCAAGCCGATGGCCTTCCACGACGGCGTGGTGGGTGGTCGGTCGGTCGGCGTGCCCGGCACGGTGCGCATGCTGGAGCAGGCGCACAAGGTGCATGGCCGCCTGCCGTGGACCGAGTTGC
Organism: Ottowia sp. SB7-C50; assembly: GCF_033110285.1. Lineage (NCBI taxonomy): Bacteria > Pseudomonadati > Pseudomonadota > Betaproteobacteria > Burkholderiales > Comamonadaceae > Ottowia > Ottowia sp. SB7-C50. The sequence continues at coordinate 1,447,415 of NZ_CP136995.1, read as the reverse complement.
TCCAGCCCGCCATCCTGCTGGCCGAGCAGGGCTTCCAGGTCAGCCCGCGCCTGAACACGCTGCTGAAAAACGAGCAACATCTGAAGAAAGACCCGGTCGCCGCGGCCTTCTTCTACGACGCCGCTGGCAACCCCTGGCCAGTCGGGCACGTGCTCAAGAATCCCGAGTACGCCGCCGTGCTGAAGGGCATTGCCGCGCGTGGCGCCAGCGCGCTGCTGGAAGGCCCGGTCGCGCAAGCCATTGTCGACAAGGTGACCAAGCACCCCACCAACCCCGGCCAGATGACGCTGGCCGACCTGGCCGGCTATCAACCCAAGCGCCGCGCGCCGCTGTGCTTTGACTATCCCGTGGCCCCAGCGGCCAGGACGTACGAGATCTGCGGCTTCCCGCCGCCGTCGTCGGGCGCCATCGCCATCGGGCAGATCCTGGGCATCCTGGCGCGCACGCCCGCCGCGCAGATGAAGCCAGGCGCCGACGGCCTGCCCACCGCCGACTGGCTGCACTACTACACCGATGCCGCGCGCCTGGCCTTTGCCGACCGCGCTCAATACGTGGCCGACCCCGACTTCGTGCAGCCGCCCGGCGGCAGCTGGACGAGCCTGCTGGCGCCCGCCTACCTGCAAAGCCGCGCCGCGCTGATCGGTGCGCAGAGCCTGAAGCTGGCGCAGCCCGGCAACCCCGGCGCAGTGAAGACCAGCCACGCGCCCATGCCCGACCAGCCCGAATACGGCACCAGCCACATCAGCATCGTCGACGGCTACGGCAATGCGCTGGCCATGACCACCACCATTGAAGACCAGTTCGGCGCGCGCCAGATGGTGAAAGGCTTCCTGCTCAACAACGAGCTGACCGATTTCAGCTTTGCCCCCACCGACGCGCAGGGCCAGCCGATTGCCAACCGCGTGCAGCCGGGCAAGCGCCCGCGCTCGTCGATGGCGCCCACACTGGTGTTCGAGAAAGGCGCCGACGGCACGCGCGGCCCGCTGGTGATGAGCGCCGGCAGCCCAGGCGGCGCGCTCATCATCCACTACACCGCCAAGACGCTGTACGGCGTACTCAACTGGGGCCTGACGCCGCAGCAGGCCATCAACCTGCCCAACTTCGGCTCCACCAACGGCCCGAGCGTGCTGGAAGAAAAGCGCTTCGCGCCCGCCACCGTGGAAGCTTTGCGCACGCGCGGCGCCGAGGTGCGCGAGATGAACATGACCAGCGGCCTGCAGGCCCTGACGCGCGCCGAAGTGCACGGCAAGAAGCTGTGGCTGGGCGGCGCCGACCCGCGCCGCGAGGGCGTGGTGATGGGCGACTGACGCGGATGCCCGCTGGCTGCCCGGCGGCCATTGCTACATTTAGCATAGCATCTTACGCAGAAACGGCGCCCGCAAGGCGCCGTTTCTTTTGAAAGACCTGCCCTACTGCACGAAGCTCGGCAGCCACAGTGAGATGGCCGGAAACGCGCACAAGATCACCAGCCGCACCACGTCGATGGCAATGAAGGGCATGGTGCCGCGGTAGATGTCGGTCAGCGAGATGTCGCGCACGATGGAGTTGATGACGAACACGTTGATGCCGACCGGCGGGCAGATCATGCCGAAGGTGACGGCCATCACGATGATGACGCCGAACCAGATCGGATCAAACCCCAGCTGCATCATGGCCGGGAACACGATGGGCACCGTCAGCAGGATCATGGCCAGCTCGTCCATCACCGCGCCCAGGATGAAGTAGCCCACCAACACCAGGGCCAGCACGCCGTACTTGCCCACTGGCAGGTGCACCAGAAACTCCACCGCCTGCTGCGTGAACTGCGTGATGGTGAGAAAGTAGCCAAACAGGTAGGCGCCGATGACGATGGTCATGATGGCCGAGGACACGCGCAGTGTGTCGACCAGCGCATCCTTGATGCCGCGCGGCCCCAGCCGACCGCGCAGCAGACCAATCACCAGCGTGCCCACCGCGCCCACGCCCGCGGCTTCCGTCACCGTATACAGCCCTCCGTAGATGCCGCCCAGCACGAAGGCAAACAGCAGGATGGTGGCCCACAGGCCGCGCAGGGTGCTGAAGCGCTCTGACCAGCTGTGGCTATCGCCGCGGGGCATCAGGTCAGGCCGCCGCCAGGCGATGATCTGCACCACGATGAAGTAAAAAACGATAGCAAGCAGCCCAGGCAGAACGCCGGCCGCGAACAGCTTGGAGATGTCGGTTTCCGTCATGATGCCGTACAGCACGAAGATGACGGAGGGCGGGATCATGATGCCCAGCGTGCCACCCGCCGCGATCAGCCCGGCCGACAGCGCACCCGAATAGCCGGCGCGCCGCATCTCCGGCAGCGCCACCTGCGTCATGGTGGCGGCCGTGGCCACCGACGAGCCGTTGATGGCGGCAAAGCCGCCGCACGCCGCAATTGACGCCATCGCCAGCCCGCCGCGCAGATGGCCCAGCCACGCACGACCGGCCGCGAACAGCTCCTTGCTCATGCCCGAGCGCGTGGCAAACGCGCCCATCAGGATGAACATGGGGATCACGCTGAGGTTGTAGTCCGTTACCACGGACAGCGGCACGTTGGACAGCAGGTTGAGCGCGGGCTTCCACCCCGACAGGGCGCCGAAGCCGACCACGCCCACGATGCCCATCGACACCCCGATCGGCACACGCAGCGCCATCAGGGCGAACATGCCGACGAAGCCCAGCAGGGCCACCATTTCGCGGCTGATGCTCATACGCGTCCTTCGTGCTCAGGCAGTGCAGCAGCGTCGGCCATACTCGGCGCGTGCCCGCGTGCCAGCAGGGCCAGGCGCGCCACGCACAACACGGCGGCCACCGTCATGCCCAGCGCCGCCGCGGCATAGAACCACACCAGCGGCAGGCGCAGGTCGTTGGTGCCCTGCGTGCCGGTACTCGCCACCTTCTCCCACACCATCCACGCGGTGGGAATCAGGAACGCCGCCGTCAGCGAAGTCGCCAGCACATCCAGCGCCCGCCGGCCGCGCTGATGCAGGTATTCCCACAGCATGTCGACACAGATGTGGCTGCCGTAATAGGTCGTCAGCGCGATACCCCAGAACAGCGCGATGCCCTGCAACATGCGCGAGCCGTCATACCAGTCGGGCAGCGACGGGCCGCCGAAGTCGCGCAGCATCACGTTGGCGGCCGTCAGCAGCGCGATCAGCAGCAGGAACACCGCCGCCACCACTTCGGTGACGACGAGCAGGCGCCGGCCCATGCCTTGGCGCATCAATGGCCACCCTTGCGGGTTGCCAGCTCCTTGCGCAGGTCATCGAGCGCCTTCTTGGCATCGGTGCCTGCCTTGGTCACATCGGCCGCCCATTGCGTGTAGACCGGCTCGGCCGACTTCTGCCACGCCGCCAGCTGCGCGGGCGACACGGGCACCATGGTGTGGCCACCCAGCTTGATCATCTTCTCGCGGCCGGAATCCTCATCGTCACCCCAGGCAGCGCCGATCTTGCCGGCCCATTCGTTGGTGCAGTGGTCGTCAATGACCTTCTTCTGCGCGGCCGAGAGCTTGTTGTAGAAGCCCGGGTTCATGGTCCACGCAAAGTCGGACGAATACATGCGCGTGTCGGTGTGGTACTTGACCGCCTTGTCGATGCCGAAAGTGATGATCGAATGCCACGGGAACATGATGGCGTCGGCCACGCCCTTTTCCAGCGCGTCGCGCGACTCGGGCGCCGACACCTGGACGTTGGTCGCGCCCACGGCACTCATGTATTGCGACGCGGTGCCGTTGGACGAGCGGATCTTCATGCCCTTGAGCTGCTCGGGGCTGTCGATGGGCTTCTTGGAGTGCATGGTGCCCACGTGCAGGTGCGCCAGGCAGAACTTCACGTCCTTCATTTCCTTGCCGGCATAGGCGCGGTACCACTGGTCCAGCGCGGCCGAGCCGGGGCCCGGTTTGGCGATCAGGAAGGGCAGCTCACCCGCGGCAAACAGCGGAAAGCGCCCGGCCTGGTAGCCCGGGTTGGCCCAGGTCAGATCGGCGATGCCGTCGCGCGCCATGTCGTAGTGGTCGGCCGCCTTGCCCAGTTGCTGGGCCGGGAACAGCATCACCTTGATGCTGCCCTTGGAAGCCGCCTCCACCGACTTCGCCCACGGCTCGAACCCCAGTTTGGCGAGCGGGTGGCTGGCCGGCAGCCAATGCGCAAAGCGCAACTCGACCGGCTTGTCCTGCGCCACGGCGGCGCCGGCAGCCATCAGCAGGCCTGCAGCAACGGCCACGCGGGCGGTGCGGTTCACGAATTTCATGGCTTGTCTCCTTGGTTGAAATGGACCTGAGCGGTCAATACATAAACACATCTGATCTTGCTTGGGTGCAGGCTACAGCGACAGGGTGTTTTCCCCGTGGCTGTGCGTCATGTCAGCGGTGGCCCGGCGGCGCCTTCCGTCAACCTGCCAGCCTGGTTGTTCAGCGTCATCAGCAACTCGAAATGGCGAATGCGCACCGACTGCCCGGTGCGCCGCTCGGCCTGCGCGATCCAGGCCGCATCGTGCGCGCGCTGCGCGGCTTCCACGCTCGGCCAGAAGTAGATGCCGGCACCCGTCTGACCATCGGAGCCCAGCAGATAGTGCTTGCGCAGCAAGTCGGCGTTGGCGCGCCAATGGGGCACGGTGGCGCGCGCCCCTTCATCGATCGCGCTGCGCGTGCTGCCCGGCGGATGCGTGAATTCGACCAGTTCGACGATCATGCGGTTTGCTATTTAAACAAGAGCAATAAATCAGGACAGCGCGCCAACGTGCGGCCGAAAATGTGCTGCACAGCGGATTCGGCCCACGCGCGTCACGCCCGCCCTTTCAGCCCCGCCGGCTTGCGCACCCAGCGGATCGGTTGCTCGCGCACCGGCCGCGCGGGGGCGCCGTGGGCGCGCAGCGCGGCGTCCAGCTGCGTGCCGGCTTCGTCTTTCAGCGCGGCTTCACGCGCGGTGGCCACGGCGGCGGCGCGCGCGGCGGCGTCGCCCACGGTGCCGGTCAGCGCCAGGTGGTCGATCACGTGCAGCAGGTTGGCCTTGCCGCGCTCATTGGTCGTGCCGTAGCCCTTGATGAGGCGGCCGCAGCGCGCCACTTCCAGCCCCAGCGCGGGGCTGGCCTTGAACGAGCGCTCGATGCCCTGCAGCCAGCGCTCGATCAGCGCCTGCTCCTCGGCCCAGCGCGAGCCACGCTGGCGCATGCCTTTCAACGACCCCAGCACGCGCAGCGCCGCCATGCCCAGCACGGTGTGCGTGCCCACCTTGAGCGGGCGCGACCACGGCGCCTGGCCGCGCGCCACCCGCGACGCGTCCCAGCGCGTCAGCCGATCGGCCCAGGGCTTGGGCAGCAGGCCGGCGAACTCGGGCACGCCGGGCTTGAAGTGGTCGTATACCTTGAGCAGATCGCCCTCGCCCGCCTTCACCTCGCGCTGCACACGCTCGCGCCGCGAGGCCACGGCCTTGAGCTGCGCCACGCGCACGATGTCGTCAAACGCCATCCACAGCGCCAGCCAGCGCGCCGCCTCGTGCGTGGCATCGCCCGCGTGGCCACCGGCGGCCTGCTCGGCTGTCCACAGCGACTGCATGCGCTTCAGGTACAGCGCGCCGTAGTCGGCGTCGTGGTATTCCGTGACGCGCGCCAGGCCTTGGGACAAACGTTCTTGCAACGCAGGCGGAAACGTCTGGATGATGGGGTGAACAAGCTCAGCGGGCGCGGGCGCTCTACCAGCTTGGCCGGACAGCTCTTTTGTTGATAGCAAATCACGCACCGAATCAACCCGCGCCCGCTGTTGCTCCACCGCCGCATACCCAAGTGCAAAGCCACGCAGGCTGGCCTGAGCGCTGGCGCCGCCCGCGCCCACCACGGCTTCGTAGTCGACGCGCATGAAGGGCAGCACGCCGCTGGCCGCCACGCAGCCCAGCATCACGCTGCTGACCACCGTGGCGGCCTCGCGCGTGAGCGCCGCCATGTCCAGGATGTGGTGGCGCTGCGCGTGGGACTGGATGATGGCCGCCAGTTGCGCATCGTCCCAGCGGCCGTCGCCCAGTTCCATGCGCTCGGCCGTGGTGAGTGCGCGCGCGGTGGAGGCGATCACCGTGGTACGGTTGGCCGCGCTCATGCCGTTGCCGATCTGGCGCACTGTTTCCAGCAACTCGCTCGACACCAGCAGGTCCAGCTTGCCGGGCAGCGGCGTCAGGCCGAACACCGGGCGCCGGCCGCCCAGTTCGCTGTGCAACTGGGGCCAGAACTCCAGGTAATAAGTGGTGGCACCCGTGCGCTGCGCCACGCCGGGAATCGACGTGGCCTGCGCCGGGTAGCCGGCCTGGCGTGCCACGGCCGTGAGCCATTCGGCCAGCACGCCGCCGCCCTCGCCGCCCAGTGCGCACAGCAACACCGTGATGGGTTGGGTCGTCATGCGCGCACCTCTGCTGGCTGCAACGCACGCACCAGCGCGCCGCGCAGGCCGTGCAGCAGCCGCTCGTGCCAGCGCGGGTTCTGCACCACCTCGGCGCGGTAGAAGCTGGGGCACAGCGTGGCGGCGTGCGCGTTTTCGCCGCACAGGCCGCAGCCCACGCACCCGTCGATCACGGTCGCCACCGGGTCGACCTTGAGCGGGTCGGGGTTGTCCTTGAGCGTCAGCGTGGGACAGGCCGAGACGCGAATGCAGGCGTGGTCGCCTGTGCACACATCCTCGTCCACCCCATATTTCACGCGCACTATGCGCTCTTTTTTCTTGAGCAGGCTGGCCACCCACGGCTTCAACCGGCGCTGGCGTTCGAGCTGGCATTCGCCTTCGGCAATCACCACCTTCAGGCCGTGGAAGGGGCTGGTGAAAGCTTCTTCCAGCGTGGCGCGCATCTCGGCCACCTTGTAGCTGTTGACCACGCGCAGCCACTTCACGCCCAGGCCTTGCAAAGCGTTCTCGATGGTCTGGTTGGTGTGCACCAGGCTCTGGCCCTTGTCGTCGGCGTTGAACTTGGCGTCTTCGCTGGGCGTGGAGATGATGTCCTGCGTGCCCGTGGCCGAGGTGTAGCCGTTCTTGAAAATCAGCAGCACGGCGTCGTCGCCATTTAGCAGCGCGGCCTGCACGCCGGTGACGATGCCGTTGTGCCAGAAGCCGCCGTCGCCCATGATGGCCAGCACGCGCCGGTTCATGTGCGGCGACACGCCCGCGCGGCTGGCCAGGCTCATGCCAAAGCCCAGGATGGTGTGGCCGGTGTTGAAGGGCTCGAAGGTGCCGAATGAGTGGCAGCCAATGTCGGCCGACACGTGCACCGGCCCCACCGTCTGCTGCGCCAGCTTGAGCGCGCTGAACACCGGCCGCTCCGGGCAGCCAATGCAAAAGCCCGGCGGGCGCGCCGGCAGCGGCTCGGGCAGCGCCTTGGCCACGTCGGCGCGGCGCTGCTGGTTGGCGGCCAGCCAGTCGGCCACGGCCTGCGTATCGACGTCAGGCGCCACCTTGGTCAGCCACTTGGCCAGGCCCGCGGCCATCACTTCCACCGTGTATTCGCCGCCCATGGGCAGCACGTCCTTGCCGGCCAGCGGCGTCTGGATGTCCTGCCGGCGCAGCAGCGTGGCAATTTCCTGCTCGATGTATTCGGGCTGGCCTTCTTCCAGCACCAGAACGGCGCGCTTTCCCGCACAGAAGTCGGTGATCTGCTGCGGCACCAACGGGCTGGTCACGTTGAGCACCAGCGTGGGCACGGCCAGTTCGCCAAACGCATCGGCCAGGCCGAACTGCTGCAGCGCGCGCACCAGCGTGTTGTACAGGCCACCCTGCACAATCAGGCCCAGATCGCCCTTTTGCGCCGCGTGCAGTTCGTTCAAACCGTGCTGCACGATGTAGCGGCGCGCGGCCGGAATGCGCTCGTCGTACTTGAGCTTCTCGTGCCGGAAGGTGACGGGCGGGTGCGCGAGCTTTTCGTAGCTGAAGCCCGCCGGGTCTTCCATCAGCGCACGGGTGGAGATGGCTGGCGCGCGGTTGTCGCGCGCCGTGAAGCTGCCGCGCACGTGGCAGGCGCGGATGCGCAGCTCCATCATGGCGGGCATGTTGCTGGCTTCGCTTAGGGCAAAGCCATGCTCCACCATGTCGACCATCTGCGCCAGGTCGGGCCGCGGGTCGAGCAGGATCATCCCGGACTTGATGGCGTAGGCGTGGGTGCGCTCCTGGATCACGCTGGCGCCTTCGCCGTAGTCTTCGCCCACGACGATCAGCACGCCACCCGTGACGCCGGGCGACGACAGGTTGGACAGCGCATCGGCCGCCACATTGGTGCCCACGATGCTTTTCCACGTCACAGCGCCGCGCAGCGGATAGTGGATGGACGCGCCCAGCATGGCGGCGGCCGAGGCTTCGTTGGAGCACGCTTCCACATGCACGCCCAGCTCGCCCATCAGCCCCTTCGCCTGCACCAGCACATCCATCAGGTGCGACACCGGCGCGCCCTGGTAGCCGCCCACGTAGGCCACGCCCGATTGCAGCAGCCCCTTGGTGATGGCCAGGATGCCCTCGCCATGAAACGTGTCGCCCGCGCCCAGTCGCAGCGATTCGATCTCGTGCGCGAATGAAACTTCCATGCGTATGTTGTCTCCTGGCACGCAGTGTCGGCCGCGGTGCGACATCCATCAATACAATGAAACTGATAAATGACATGCACTGAATGAATATCGAATCGATCGACCTCAATCTGCTGCGCTTGTTCGACGCCATCTGGCGCCGCCGCAACGTGAGCCAGGCCGCCGAGGAACTGGGACTGTCGCAGCCCGCCGCGAGCCAGGGCCTGGGCCGGCTGCGCCGGCAATTGGGCGACGCCCTGTTTCACCGAGCGCCCGGCGGCGTGCAGCCCACGCCCCGCGCGGACCAGTTGGCCGCGGCGATCCAGTCCGCGCTGTCGCTGCTTGAAAGCGCGCTGCAGGCACCGGCCGACGCGTTCGTGCCGCAACAATCGCGCCGCGTGTTCCGGTTGCATCTGTCGGACATCGGCGAAGCGCGCTTTCTGCCTGCGTTGATGGCCCTGCTGCGGCACGAGGCGCCGTTCACCCGAATAGAAACCGCGCCGCTGCCGCAGGCCGAGATTGCGCCAGCGTTGCATGCCGGCCGCATCGACCTGGCGATCGGCTATCTGCGCGAGGTGACCGACACGTCGACCCGCGCGCTGCTGACCGATGTGTACGTGGTGATGCTGCGACACGACCACCCGGTGGCGCGCCGCTGGCGACGCAGCAGGACAGCGCCAGGCCACGACGCGCTGGGCGAACTGGAATTTGCCACGGTGCGCTCACACGCCGACACGCTGCGCATCCTGAACCTGCTTGGCCTGCAGGATCGCGTGCGGCTGACGGCGGCCAACTTTCTCTCGCTGCCCATGACGGTGCAGACGACCGACCTGGCGGTGCTGATGCCGCGCTCCATTGCCGTCGGCATTGCGCCCCAACGTCAATTCGCGCTGTTCGACCCGGTCCTGCCGATGCGCGAGCTCAGCGTCGCCATGCACTGGAGCCGTCGCTTCGAGCACGACCCGGCGCAGCGCTGGCTGCGCAGCCGCGTCGCGGCGCTTTTTCCGGGCGGCTAGCTTAATTTGCTAGTTTATTGATAGCATAAAACCCAGGTCAAATCAGCGCAGCGGCGCCATTCATACATCAATTGCCGTCGCCGACCCCGCCTGCTTGCGCAGCTCGAACTTCTGGATCTTGCCGGTGCTGGTCTTGGGCAGCTCGCCGAACACGATGAAGCGCGGCACCTTGAAGCCAGCCAGGTGCTGCTTGCAATGGGCGTCGATGTCTTCCCTGGTCACCTCGGCGCCGGCCTTCAGTTCCAGGAAGGCGCAGGGCGTCTCGCCCCACTTGTCGTCGGGCTTGGCCACCACGGCGGCGGCCAGCACGGCGGGGTGGCGGTACAGCACGTCTTCGACTTCGATGGATGAGATGTTCTCGCCACCCGAGATGATGATGTCCTTGCTGCGGTCCTTGATCTTGATGTAGCCGTCGGGGTATTGCACCGCCAGGTCGCCGCTGTGGAACCAGCCACCGGCAAACGCCTCTTCCGTCGCCTTGGGGTTCTTCAGGTAGCCCTTCATGGCGATGTTGCCGCGGAACATGATCTCGCCCATGGTCTCGCCGTCCCACGGCACGGGCTGCATGGTCACGGGGTCGAGCACGCGCGCGTCGCGCTGCAGGTGGTAGCGCACGCCCTGGCGCGCGTTCAGGCGCGCACGCTCGCCGATGTCCAGTTCGTCCCACGCGTCGTGCTTGGCGCACACGGTGGCGGGGCCATAGACCTCGGTCAGGCCGTAGACGTGGGTCAGATCGAAGCCCATCTTTTCCATGCCCTCGATCATCGACGCCGGCGGCGCGGCGCCGGCCACCATGCATTTCACGCCCTCCGGCACGCCCTGCTTCATGTCGTCGGGCGCATTGACCAGCAGGCCGTGCACGATGGGCGCGCCGCAGTAGTGCGTGACGCCGTGCTGGCGGATGGCGTCGAAGATCGCCTTGGCCTCCACGCGGCGCAGGCACACGTTGACCGCCGCGCGCGCCGCCACCGTCCACGGAAAGCACCAGCCGTTGCAGTGAAACATGGGCAGCGTCCACAGGTACACCGCATGCTTGGGCAGGTCCCATTCAAGAATGTTGCTGACCGCGTTGGTGGCCGCGCCGCGGTGGTGGTAGACGACGCCCTTGGGGTTGCCGGTGGTGCCGGAGGTGTAGTTGAGCGCGATGGCGTCCCACTCGTCGGCGGGGTATTTCCAGTCAAATTTCGGGTCGCCCTGCGCCACGAAGGCTTCGTAGGTGGTGCTGCCGATCTTCTGGCCCTCGCCGTACAGCACGTCCTCGACGTCGATGACGAGCAGCGGCGCCTTGGATTCGCGCAGCGCCAGCGCCTTCTTGACGATGCTGGCGAATTCCGGGTCGACGATGATGGCCTTGGCCTCGCCGTGGTCCAGCATGAAGGCCACGGCCTCAGGGTCGAGCCGGGTGTTGAGCGTGTTCAGCACCGCGCCCGCCATGGGTACGCCAAAGTGCGCCTCCACCATCGGCGGCGTGTTGGGCAGCATCACGGCCACGGTGTCGTTCTTGCCAATGCCGGCCTTTGTGAGCGCGCTGGCCAGCTGACGGCAGCGCGCGTAGGTCTGGCCCCAGCTCTGGCGCAGGTCGCCGTGCACGATGGCCAGCTTGTCGGGGTAGACCTCGGCCGTGCGCTGGATGAAGGCCAGCGGCGTGAACGGGGCAAAGTTGGCTTCGGTGCGCGGCAGGTCGGTGTCGAAAATGCTGGCCATGACGTGTCTCCAGTGGTGTTTCGGGCCATTCTAGGCAGGCGGCTGGGGGCCGTCTGAAAGGGCCTGCGGCCCATCGGCCAGAATAGCGCGTGGCGATTCCGCAGCATTTCATCCAGGAACTTCTGGCCCGTGCCGACGTGGTCGAGATCGTCGGCCGCTATGTGCAGCTGAAAAAGACCGGCGCCAACTTCTCGGGGCTGTGCCCGTTTCACAGCGAAAAGTCGCCGTCGTTCACCGTCAGCCCGTCCAAGCAGTTCTATCACTGCTTCGGTTGCGGCAAGAACGGCAACGCCATCGGCTTCCTGATGGACCACACCGGCGCCGGCTTTGTCGAGGTGGTGCACGACCTGGCGCAGCAATACGGCATGGTGGTGCCCGAAGACGAGCGCAGCCCGGCCGAACGCGCCCGCGCCGCGCAGGAAACCGAAAAGCGCCACACCCTCACCGACGTGCTGGCGCGCGCGGGCGAGGCGTACCGCAAGCACCTGAAGTCGGCGCCGCACGCCATCGACTACCTGAAAAAGCGCGGCCTGTCGGGCGCCATCGCGCGCGACTATGGCCTGGGCTACGCGCCCGAAGGCTGGCGCAGCCTGGCCAGCGTGTTTGCCGACTATGCCGATCCGCTGCTGGAAGAAAGCGGCCTGGTCATCGCGGGCGAGGATGACGCTTCGACAAGCTCGGGACAGGCCAAGCGCTACGACCGCTTCCGCGACCGCATCATGTTCCCCATCCGCTCGGTCAAGGGCGAAGTGATCGGCTTCGGTGGCCGCGTGCTGGGCGACGAAAAGCCCAAGTACCTCAACTCGCCCGAAACCCCGGTGTTTCACAAGGGCCGCGAGCTGTACGGCCTGTTCGAGGCCCGCAACGCCCTGCGCGAACACGGCTACGCACTGGTCACCGAAGGCTACATGGACGTGGTGGCGCTGGCCCAACTGGGCTTTGGCAATGCCGTGGCCACGCTGGGCACCGCCTGCACGTCGGACCACGTGCACAAGCTGTTCCGATTCACCGAGCAGGTGGTGTTCAGCTTCGACGGCGACGCCGCCGGCCGGCGTGCCGCGCGCAAGGCGCTGGAAGCCGCCCTGCCCCTGGCCACCGACGTGCGCAGCGTGCGCTTTCTGTTCCTGCCACCCGAACACGACCCCGACAGCTTCATCCGCGCCGAGGGTGCTGACGCCTTTGGCGCCGCGGTGAAAGGCGCCGTGCCGCTGTCGCGCTTTCTGCTGGACGCTGCCGCCGAGGACTGCGACATGGACACGGCCGAGGGCCGCTCGCGCTTTGCGGCCAACGCGCGCCCGCTGTGGCAGCAGCTGCCCGCTGGCGCGCTGGCGCAGCAGTTGCTGGGCGACATCGCCGGGCAGGTGCAGATCGGCGTGCACGAGCTGGAGCAGCTCTGGGGCCTGCGCCGCCCCACCCGCAGAAGCTATGAAAAAGAGAGCTACCCGCGCAGCAGGGACGAGCGCCAGCCCATCAAAAGACGTGAAACACCCGCCGCCCCGCGGCTGCGCCCTACGCGCCAGGCGCCGGCCAGCCGCGCCAGTCGTGCACTGCAGATCGTGCTGACCGACGCCGCGGCCTGGGATTCGATCAGCCAGGCCGACCACGCGCTGCTGTGCGACTTGCCGGCGCCGCATGGCGCGCTGTTCACCTGGCTGGCCGGCCAGCACCTGGACCACGGGCCGCAGCCCTGGGGCGCGCTGCGCGAAGGCCTGCGCGAGCATCCGCACGAGCAGTTCGCGGTCGACGAAGTGGGCCGCGTGTTGCCCGACATCGTCAACGACCCCGACGAGTTGCTGAGCATCCTGGCGCAGGTGCGCAAGGAGCGCGACGCCGCCGAAAGCCAGCGCCTGGCCGAAGCCGCCGCGGCGGGCGACGCCGACGCGTACGAGCAACTCAAGGCCCTGCAGCGCGCCCGTTCGCGCCCCGACTGACCGGCGTTCTGGCGCCAGCGGTGAAAAAACCGCCAGCGGCCCCTTGAAATCTGCCCGAAAAGTTATAATGTCAGGCTTGTCACCGGCAAGAGCGACAGCAGCACCTCCGAACCGGCCACGCGCACAGACAGCGGCGCACTTCCCGCAGCCCCCGGGATGGCCACCTATCGCAAGGACTGCATCCCAAATGTTCGCCCACCCATCTTGCCCACCGACGCCGGTCAGCCCCTTGGCCACGGCGTCCGTTGTTGAGTCACGTTTTACCGATTGATCCCGAGCCGCCCGCTCGCGCTGCTGTCTGCGCGCGCGTTCGCTCACAGCCCTGAGGTGCATTGGATGCCGACCAGCCAGAAGCCCGCCGCGAAAGCCCCTGCCAAGACCGCCGCCAAGACCACGGCCAAGAAGACCGCCGCTGCGGCAGAAGCCGAAGACCTGCCAACCCGCAAGGCCGCCGCCGCGCCCGCCAAGAAGGCCGCTGCCCCGGCACCCGCCAAGAAGGCCGGCCGGCCGGCCAAGGGCGCCGCCGCGGCCGAAAAGTCGACCCCGGCCAAGCGCGGCCGCCCCGGCAAGACCAGCGCGCGCGATGTCGAGGAAGAAGACCTGTCCGACATCGAAGGCGACCTGGAAGGCGAGCCCGAAGTCGTCACGCCCGAGCCCGGCGTTGAAAAGCCGAAGCCCCTGCGCATGAAGATCAGCAAGGCGAAGGAACGCGCCTTGATGAAGGAATTCGGCCTGGACGAGACCGTCCTGTCCGAAGAAGAAATGACCGCGCGCCGCGCCAACCTGAAGGCGCTGCTCAAGCTGGGCAAGACGCGCGGCTATCTGACGCACGTCGAAATCTCCGACCACCTGCCCGACAAGCTGTTTGACGCCGACACGCTCGAAGCCGTCATCACCACGCTGAACGACCTGGGCGTGGCCGTGTACGAGCAGACGCCCGACGCCGAGGCGCTGATCATCACCGCCAACGCGCCCACCGGTGCCAGCGAGGAAGAAGCCGAAGAAGCCGCCGAAGCCGCCCTGTCCACCGTCGACAGCGAATTCGGCCGCACCACCGACCCTGTGCGCATGTACATGCGCGAGATGGGCACGGTGGAACTGCTGACGCGCGAGGGCGAGATCGAGATCGCCAAGCGCATCGAAGGCGGCCTGATGGCGATGATGGAAGCCATCAGCGCCAGCCCCGCCACCATCGCCGAAATCCTGAAGATGTCGCAGGAAATCCGCGAGGGCAAGGTCGTCATCAACACCATCGTGGACGGCTTTGCCGACGCCAACGAGAACGACGACTACGTGGCCGAGGAAGACTTCGACGAATACGACGAAGAGGACGACGACGACGGCAAGGGCGGCTCCAAGGCCATGACGCGCCTGCTGGAAGCGCTGAAGACCGAGGCGCTGCAGCGCTTCGACGAAATCGCCGCGCTGTTCGACAAGGTGCACAAGGCCTACGACAAGGAAGGCTGGGGTTCGGCCAACTACGTCAAGGCGCAGCGTGCGCTGTCGGACCGGCTGATGACCATCCGCTTCACCGCCAAGACCATCGAGAAGCTGTGCGACATGCTGCGCAGCCAGGTCGACGACGTGCGCAAGTACGAGCGCGAACTGCGCCGCATCATCGTCGACAAGTGCGGCTACCCGCAGGAGCAGTTCATCATCGACTTCTCCGGCCGCGACCGCAACGGCAACAAGATCGGCTCGCACATCCTCAACCTGAAGTGGGTCGAGAAGCAGGCCGCCGCAGGCAAGCCGTGGAGCGCCGTGATGGAGCGCAACATCCCGCCTATCCAGGACCTGCAGCAGAAGCTGATCGACCTGCAGGCGCAGGTGGTGGTGCCGCTGGACGAGTTGAAGGACATCAACAAGCGCATGAACGAGGGCGAGGCCTCGTCGCGCGACGCCAAGAAGGAGATGATCGAGGCCAACCTGCGCCTGGTGATCTCCATCGCCAAGAAGTACACCAACCGCGGCCTGCAGTTCCTCGATTTGATCCAGGAAGGCAACATCGGCCTGATGAAGGCCGTGGACAAGTTCGAATACCGCCGCGGCTACAAGTTCTCGACCTATGCCACGTGGTGGATCCGCCAGGCCATCACCCGCAGCATCGCCGACCAGGCGCGCACCATTCGCATCCCGGTGCACATGATCGAGACCATCAACAAGATGAACCGCATCTCGCGCCAGCACCTGCAGGAGTTCGGCTTCGAGCCCGACGCCGGCATCCTGGCCGAGAAGATGGAGATCCCCGAGGACAAGATCCGCAAGATCATGAAGATCGCCAAGGAGCCGATCTCCATGGAAACGCCGATCGGCGACGACGACGATTCGCATCTGGGCGATTTCATCGAGGACCAGAACAACACTGCGCCCGTGGATGCCGCCATGCAGGCCGGCCTGCGCGACGTGGTGAAGGACATCCTCGACAGCCTGACGCCGCGCGAGGCCAAGGTGCTGCGCATGCGCTTCGGCATCGAGATGAGCACCGACCACACGCTGGAAGAAGTGGGCAAGCAGTTCGACGTCACGCGCGAGCGCATCCGCCAGATTGAAGCCAAGGCGCTGCGCAAATTGAAGCACCCGAGCCGCAGCGACAAGCTGCGCAGCTTCATCGATTCGCTTTAAAGACCAACAGCCGAACGCAGAGGGCGCAAAGGTTTCGCAAAAGTCGCCAAAAAGAAAATCTTGAATGGTTTTCTTTGGCGGCTTTTGCGGGCCTTTGCGTCCTTTGCGTTCAAGAAATGCCTGAATGAACCCCGACGCCCAACAACTGTGGAAGGCCCCGCGCTGGGCGCTGGCCGTGCTGCTGGCGGTGCTGGGCATGCTCGGGCCGTTCTCGATCGACACCTACATCCCGGCGTTTTCGGCCATCTCGCAGTCGCTGCAGGCCACGCCGGTGCAGATGCAGCAGACGCTGTCGGCCTATCTGTTCGGCTTTGCCTTCATGAACCTGTTTCATGGCGCGCTGTCCGACAGCTTTGGCCGCCGCCCCGTGATCCTGTGGGGGCTGGCGCTGTTCACGCTGGCGTCGCTGGGCTGCGCGCTGTCGCAAACAGTGGGGCAGCTGATCTTCTTCCGCGCGCTGCAGGGCCTGTCCACCGGCGCCGGCATCGTGGTGTCGCGGGCGGTGGTGCGCGACATGTTCCCGCCCGCCGACGCGCAAAAGGTGATGAGCCAGATCACCATCTTCTTCGGCGTGGCGCCCGCAGTGGCGCCCATCATCGGCGGGCTGATCGCCGAGTACCTCGACTGGCACGCCATCTTCTGGTTTCTGGTGGGCGTCGGCATCGTGCTGTGGGCCGCCAACTGGCGCCTTCTGCCCGAGACGCTGCACGTCGAGCAGCGCCAGCCGTTCCAGGTGGGCAACCTGATGCGGGGCTATGGGCAACTGCTGTCCGATCCGCGCTTTCTGCTGCTGGCGCTGGCCTCGGGCGTGCCGTTCAACGGCATGTTTCTCTACGTGCTGGGCGCGCCGGCGTTCCTGGGCGACATCCTGCACCTGCGGCCGACGCAGTTCTTCTGGTTCTTCGTCATGACGATCGGCGGCATCATGGCCGGGTCGTGGCTGTCGGGCCGCATGGCCGGCCGGGTGCGGCCCAAGAACCAGATCCTCCAGGGCTTTCGCATCATGCTGGCGGTGTCGGCCATCAACATCGTTGCCAACCTGCTCTTCGAGCCCCATGCGTGGTGGTCGCTGTGGCCCATTGCCGTGTTCGCCTTCGGCTGGGCGCTGATGGTGCCGGTGGTGACCCTGCTGGTGCTCGACCTGCACCCGGAGCGGCGCGGCATGGCGTCGTCGCTGCAGGCCGTGGTCGGCTCCACCGCCAACGGCGTGGTGGCTGGCGTGGTGGCGCCGCTGGTCATGCATTCGGCCATTGGGCTGGCGCTGGTGTCGTCGACCTTCATGGCCGTGGGCCTGCTGGCCTGGCTGTGGCTGCGCCAGCGCTGGCCTGACATCGGCGGCTGAAACCGCCGGGCGCTGCCCAAGGCATGGGCGGCCATGTCCTACGCGCGTCGCGCGCCAGTACTGCTAGTCTTGGGGTTCACATATCACGAGGCCCTGCACGCACCATCGCCGCCACGCCATTCCGCCGCACCTGGCGCCGCGCCACTTCGGCGAGCGAATTGACTTGCATGCGGCACGGGCCTCCCACGCTTCCCAAGGAGACCCATGGACCTCAGTGCTGCCTTTCACACCCTCGATCAGATGACGCGCGAGACGATCGCGCTGTTGCCCAACCTCGTCATCGCCTGCGTCGTTTTTGCCGTGTTCTGGCTGCTGGCCGGCGGCGTATCGACGGGCGTGCGCAGCGTGCTGCGAAAAGCCCACCGCCCCTTGAGTGTGGCGTTGATCTTCAGCCGCCTGGCCGGCTGGCTGGTGCTGGCGCTGGGCACGATGGTGGCGGTCACCATCGTGGTGCCGTCGATGAGCGCAAGCTCGCTGCTCGGCGCACTGGGCGTGGGCGGCGTGGCCATCGGCTTTGCCTTCAAGGACATCTTCCAGAACCTGCTGGCGGGCCTGCTGCTGCTCATCACGCGGCCGTTCCAGATCGGCGACGTGATCGTCAGCGGCAACCACGAAGGCACGGTGGAAGACATCCAGGTGCGCGCGACGCTGGTGCGCACCTACGACAACCGCCTGGTCGTGGTGCCCAACAGCGACCTCTACACCAACCGCGTGATCGTGATTTCGGCCAAGCCCGAGCGACGCGGTCAGATCAATGTCGGTATCGGCTACGGCGAGGACATCGAGCACGCCAAGCGCCTGATTCTGGACGCGGTGCGCCAGCTGCCCGAAATCGAGCAAAAACCCGAGCCGGTGGTGATGGCCACTGAACTGGGCGATTCCAGCGTGAACCTGGTGGTGCGCTACTGGGTCGGACCCAACACCGGCCGCAACCTGGTGCTGGCGACCGATGCCGTGATCGTCGCCGTCAAGAAGGTGCTGGACCAGGCCGGCGTGGAAATCGCCTACCCCACGCAGACGTTGCACCTGCGTCCCGCCGACCCGGCAGCGCCGGGCAGCCAGGACGACGACACCGCCCTGGCGCAGCGCCTGGCGGTGGCGCAGCCCGCGCGGGTCTGATGCGCTGCTGCCTGAGCGCGTGCGGCGCGCGCGATGCGCCGTCCGTCAGGCGCTGACGACGGGAATGCCCCGGAGCTGCCCCGCCTGCGGCTGCCGTGCCGGCGCCGGGTAGCGCACGGCGTCAAAGCGGTGCAGCAGTTCGGCCTCGCGCACGCGGGCCAGCAGCACGTTGGCGTGCTTGACGTGGCCGAAGCCGCGCATGGCCAGCGGCACCGCGGCAATGTCGGTGGCGGTCTTCAGGCGCTCGGCGTTCAACTGGGGCAGCAATTCGCGCACGCGGGCTTCGTAGCGGACAATCATTTCGCGCTCCATGCGCCGCTCGTCGGTTTTGCCAAAGATGTCGAACACGCCGCCGCGCAGCCCCTTGCCCTTGGCCAGCCAGCGCATGGCCGGCAGCATCCAGCGGCCCAACTCGATCTTGCGCGGCGGCTCGTCGCCCTGGCCACGCACCATGAGGGGCGGCGACATGTAGAAGCTCAGGCGCAAGTCGCCCTCGAACTGCTGTTCCAGCGCGGCGCGGAATGCCGGGTCGGCATACAGCCGCGCCACCTCGTATTCGTCCTTGTAGCTCATCAGCTTGAGCAGGCTGCGCGCCACGGCACGGGTGAAAGCCTCGCTGCCGGGCGCCACCGCCTGCTCGCGCGCGTGGGATTCGCGCACCAGTCGGGCATAGCGCTCGGCCCAGGCCGCGTTCTGGTACGCCGTGAGGTGGCTCATGCTGCGCGCGACCAGCGCGTCGAGCGAGTCGTCGGCGGCCTCTGCACGCTCGCCCAGCAGCGCCGCGCACGCGCCCGGGTCGTGGGCCGCCAGGCGGCCGAGCGAGAACGCGGCCAGGTTGGCCGGCACGGCCACGCCGTTGAGTTCAATCGCGCGTTGCATTGCCGCCAGGCTGATGGGCACCAGCCCGCGCTGCCACGCGTAACCCATGGCCAGCACGTTGGCCGTCACCGTGTCACCCAGAAAATCTTCGGCCAGGCGCTGCGCGTCAAAGGTTTCCACGCGGTCCTCGCCCGCGGCAAAACGCAGCTTGGCCAGCAGCAGCTCGGTCTTCAGATCGGCGTCGGGGTTCTTCAGCGATTCGGCCACGGGCGTCTCGTACACGTTGGCCAGGATGCGCGTGCGGCCGTGGCGTACGGCGGCCAGCGGCTCGGGCTGCGCCGCCACCACGGTGTCGCAGGCCAGCACGGCGTCGGCCTGCTGGGTGTCGATGCGCACCTGGTTCAGCCGCTCGGGCATGTCGGCCAGGCGCACGAAGCTCATCACCGCCCCACCCTTCTGCGCAAAGCCCATGAAGTCGAGCACGCTGGCGGACTTGCCTTCCAGGTGCGCGGCCATGGCGATGACGGCGCCCACCGTCACCACCCCCGTGCCGCCCACGCCGGTGACCAGCAGGTCGTACGGGCCGGTCCACACGTGCGGTGCGGGCTCGGGCAGGGTCGCCACCAGGCGCGCGAAGGCGTCCTGCCCCGCGCCGGCGCCGGCCAGCGCGCCGGCTTTCTTGCGCAGCTTGCCGCCGCTCACGCCCACAAAGCTGGGGCAGAAGCCCTTGGCGCACGAATAGTCCTTGTTGCAGGCGGTCTGGTCGATCTTGCGCTTGCGGCCCAGCGGCGTCTCCTGCGGCAGCACCGCCACGCAGTTGCTCTGCACGCTGCAGTCGCCGCAGCCTTCGCACACGGCTTCGTGGATGAACAGGCGCTTGTCCGGGTCGGCCATCTCGCCCTTCTTGCGGCGGCGGCGCTTTTCGGCGGCGCAGGTCTGCTCATAAATCAGCACCGTGACGCCATCGACCTCACGCAACTCTCGCTGCACGCGGTCCAGCTCGGCGCGGTCGAAGAAGCGCGTGCCGGCCGGGAACTTGCCCTTGACGCCGTCGTACTTGCCAATGTCGTCCGACAGGATCACCACCTGCTTCACGCCCTCGCTTTCGACCTGGCGGGCAATGGCATCCACGCTGATGACGCCATCGACCGGCTGCCCCCCCGTCATGGCCACGGCGTCGTTGAACAAAATCTTGTAGGTGATGCGCGCCGTGGCCGCCACGGCCTGGCGGATGGCCAGGTAGCCCGAGTGGTAATAAGTGCCATCGCCCAGGTTCTGAAACACGTGCGGCACCTGGGTAAAGCGCGAGTGCGACACCCAGTCGACGCCCTCGCCGCCCATCTGAATCAGGCCCGCCGTGTCGCGGTCCATCCAGTTGGCCATGAAGTGGCAACCGATGCCGGCGCGCGCCGTCGAGCCTTCGGGCACCTTGGTCGACGTGTTGTGCGGGCAACCGGCGCAGAAGTACGGCATGCGCTTGACGCTGTCGGAATCGTTGCTGAGCAGTTGCGGCAACGTGAAGTCGCGCACCAGCGCGCGCCGGTCGGCAAAGCGGGCCGGAAAGTGGCGGATCAGCCAGTTGGCCGTCAGCTCGATCAGGCGCGAGGGGCGCAATTCGCCCAGGCTGCTGACCAGCGGCGCGCCCTGCGCGTCCTTCTTGCCCAGGATGGCGGGGCGCAGCCCGCCGGGCGCGTTGTAGAACAGCTCGCGCAGCTGCGTCTCAACCACCGGGCCTTTTTCCTCGACGACCAGGATTTCCGTGAGTCCCTGCGCAAACGCCAGCGCGCGCGTGGTCTCGATGGGAAAGGACAGGCCGATCTTGTACAGCCGCACGCCCGCGTCGGCCAGCATCGCCGGCGTAATGTCCAGGCGCCGCAGCACTTCCATCAGGTCGTAATGCGCCTTGCCGCAGGTGACGATGCCCACCGTGGCGTGCGGCGACTCGATGACGTGGCGGTCGATGCTGTTGATGGACGAAAACGCCGCCACCGCTTGCAGTTTGTGCTGCAGCCGCTCCTCAATCTGTAGCGACGGGAAATCGGGCCAGCGGTAGTGCAGGCCTTGGGCGGGCGGCAGGTGGCGCGTCAGCGCGCTCACTTGGTCATTGCCCTTCCACGCCGCCACGCGCGCGTTGATGGCATCCAGGTCGACCGTGGCGCCGCACTCCACCACTTCCGACAGTGAGGTCAGCCCGACCCAGTTGCCCGAAAAGCGTGACAGCTGCCAGCCGTACAGGCCAAACTCCAGGTGCTCGGCCACGGTGGCCGGCGCCACCACGGGCATGTGATAGGCCTGAAACAGCTGGTCGCTCTGGTGCGGCATGCTGGACGACACACAGCCGTGGTCGTCGCCCGCCACCACCAGCACGCCGCCGTGCGGCGACGAGCCATAGGCGTTGCCGTGCTTGAGCGCGTCGCCCGCGCGGTCCACGCCCGGGCCCTTGCCGTACCACAGGGCAAACACGGCGTCGCAGGTCTTCTGCGGATCGCTTTCGACCCGCTGCGTGCCCAGCACCTGGGTGGCGGCCAGCTCTTCGTTGATGGCGGGCACGAACTCCAGGCCCGCCTCTTTCCACTTCGGGCCGGCCTTCCAGATCTGCTGGTCCACCATGCCCAGCGGCGAGCCGCGATAGCCTGACACGAATCCGCGCGTGTCCAGACCCGCCGCCTCATCGCGCCAGCGCTGCATCAGCGGCAGCCGCACCAGTGCCTGCGTGCCGGTCATGAAGACCTGGCCTTGGCGCGCCCACAGGTTGTCGCTCAGGCGGTAGTCCGGGCGGCGCACGTCGGGGGTTGCGGTGGGTGCGGCGGTGGCGCGCGATTCGGCGGTGGCGTGCATGGGTTGTGTCTCCTTGCCGGCGCCATCAAAGGGCGGCGGTCACGCCTTGACTGTAGGGCGAGCGGGCAAGAAGCGGGTTCTCCATTGCTCTTGTTTATGCGAAGATTAAAGAATAAATTTCCATCGATTCGACATGAAAGAGAACATTCTTCTCGACACCTACAGCCTGGCCATCCTGCGCGAATTGCAGCGCGACGCCCGCCAGACCGTGCAGCAGATCGCCGAGCGCGTGGGCCTGTCCAGCACGCCGTGCTGGAAGCGCATCAAGGACATGGAAGCGGCCGGCGTCATCACAGGCTACAGCGCGCTGGTCGATCGCACGCGCGTGGGCCTGAACCTGCTGGTGGTGGCCGAGATCAACCTCAGCCAGCACAGCGAAGACGTGGTGCAGGCGTTCGAGCGCGCCGTGCAGGCCACGCCGGCCATCGTGCGCTGCCTGTCGACCACCGGCCAGTCGGACTACATCCTCACCGTGCTGGTGCCGGGCATCGCCGAATACGAGCGCTTTCTGCACGACCAGTTGTTCAAGCTGCCCGGCGTGACGCACGTGCGCTCGTCCATCGTGCTGAAGGAAGTCAAGGCCGACGTGCGCCTGCCGGTGACGGCGGCGCCCCCTGCGCCCCCGCGCGCCCGCACGCGGGCCAGCGCGAGCCGCGCGCGGGCGGGCTGAGGGCGCTGGCCCTTGTCGGCCGCCGCGGGGTGGCAACAGCGGCTTTTTCCGACAGACAGGCGACCGCACGCGGGCGAAGATCAAGCCGTCACCACCCTGAAAGCCGACCCACTCACCGAAGCGAGGCGTCCATGAACCCGACCAGCCCGAGCATCCACCTTCGCCACCTCAGCGCAGCCGCTGCCGTCGCGGCGGCTGTCGTGCTGGCGTTTTCGGCCGTGGTTGGCCACCCGCACGTCAAACCGGTGTCGGCCGACGAAGTGCAGGGGGCGCTGGATGCGCTGGTGCCGGTGACGGCCCTCAGCGCCAGCCCGGCGGCGGCGCTGCGCCAGTAAGCACGCCCGCTTCTGGTCGCCTTTTAGGCATCCGATCACGCTGCAGCGCTTGCTGCATCAGCGTATAACGCTATATCGTTGATAGCGTCTGGCTGGCTGAGAAGCCAGCCGTTTCGACTTTCTAAACCGCCGGGCGGCTCTCGGGCCCCGCTGCGGCCGTTGCCGCTGGGCTTCAGCCGACCGCACGTGCCGCAGGCATTCGACAGCCGCCATTTCAGTGCCCCTGCGCTGATGCCGCATGGATCTCTCGCTATCTAAACCGCAGCAACAGACGCAGGCGCGGCCGCCGCCCTTGGACTGAATTGAACCAAGTCAAGGACGCCCCCAAGGCCTGAGGCGGATGATTCCCAGTGCCCGGGAGATCTCAAGCGGCCATCGACGGGCAAACCCATTTCAGGCCGCTCCGGTGACACGGAAAATCACGATGAAAACGCCAAAGAGGAAGTCCACACTCTCCCCGCTGACCGCGGTGCTGTCCACGGCCTTGCTGCTGGGCACGAGCCTCGCGTTTGCGCAAGCCGGCGGCGAGCCCGCCAAACCGGGCGCCCCGACCACCACGCTGAACTCCGCCGAGGCCAAGTACCAGGGTGCTGCCTCGCCCCTGGCCAACGAGCCCATGCACCAGACGAGCAACCCCAAGGCCCCGCCCATGACGCAGGCCGAGTTCGACAAGGCGCGCCAGATCTACTTTGAGCGCTGCGCAGGTTGCCACGGCGTGCTGCGCAAGGGCGCCACCGGCAAGCCGCTGACGCCCGACGTGACCGTGCCCAAGGGCACCGACTACCTCAAAGTGTTCATCGGCTACGGCTCGCCCGCCGGCATGCCCAACTGGTTGACCTCGGGCGACTTCGACGAAAAAACCGTCGACCTGATGGCCCGCTACATCCAGCACGACGCGCCGACCCCGCCGGAATTCAGCCTGGCCGACATGGAAAAGACGCGCAAGGAATACGTGCCCGTCGCCCAGCGGCCGACCAAAAAGATGAACAACTACAACATCAACAACATCTTCTCCGTCACCCTGCGTGACGCGGGCGAGGTGGCGTTGATCGACGGCGACACCAAGCAGATCATCAACATCGTCAAGACCGGCTACGCGGTGCACATCTCGCGCCTGTCGGCGTCCGGGCGCTATCTTTATGTGATCGGCCGCGACGCGCGCCTGAACCTGATCGACCTGTGGATGGAAAAGCCCGACAACGTGGCCGAGATCAAGATCGGCCTGGAAGCGCGCTCGGTCGAGACATCCAAGTTCAAGGGCTGGGAAGACAAGATCGCCATTGCCGGCACCTACTGGCCGCCGCAATTCGTGCTGATGGACGGCGACACGCTGAAGCCGCGTGAAGTGGTCTCGACCCGCGGCATGACGGTGGACAACGAATACCACCCCGAGCCGCGCGTGGCCGCCATCGTGGCCAGCCACCAGAAGCCCGAGTTCCTCGTTAACGCCAAGGAAACCGGCAAGATCTGGATGGTGGACTACACCGACCTGGACAACCTGAAGACGGTGCAGATCAACGCCGCCAAGTTCCTGCACGATGGCGGCTTTGACGCCACGCGCCGCTACTTTTTGACGGCCGCCAACGCGTCCAACAAGATCGCCGTGGTCGACACCAAGACCAGCAAGCTGGCTGCGCTGGTGGACGTGGGCAAGATCCCGCACCCCGGCCGTGGCGCCAACTTCAAGCATCCGAAGTTCGGCCCGGTGTGGGCTACGTCGGGCCTGGGCGACGAGAGTATTGCCATCATCGGCACCGACCCGCAGAAGAACAAGGCCAACGCCTGGAAGGTGGTGCAAAGCCTGAAGGGCCAGGGCGGCGGTTCGCTGTTCATCAAGACGCACCCGAAATCGACCAACCTGTGGGTCGACACGGCGCTGAACCCCGATCCGAAGATCAGCCAGAGCGTGGCCGTGTACGACATCCGCGACCTGAGCAAGGCGCCGCAGATCATCGACATCGCCGGTTGCGCAAAAATAGGCGACGACGGTGCCAAGCGCGTGGTGCAGCCCGAGTACAACCAGAAGGGCGACGAGGTGTGGTTCTCGGTGTGGAGCGCCAAGAACAAGCAGTCGGCCATCGTGGTGGTGGACGACAAGACGCGCACCTGCAAGGCCGTGTTGAACGACCCGAAGCTCATCACGCCCACGGGCAAGTTCAACGTGTACAACACGCAGCACGACGTCTATTAATCCCCCCTGTGGCGCCTTTGGCGCCTTCCCCCGCAGGGGGACGCACGCAGTGGCCGGGGGGACCCCGGCCATGCGCGCCCCAAGCGGCCTGCTCCGCGGCCTTTGGTTTGTTGATGGGGCTTGCTGCGCAGCCCCGGCTTTTCTCCCTCTCCCTCTGGGAGAGAGCTTGCCCCCGCGAAGGCGGGGGGTTGGGGTGAGGGCCAGCGGCGACCAGAATGCCGCCGCCCTCACCTCAGCCCCTGGCTCAACCGATGTTTCGTTCTGCTTTGTTTTTGATAGCTGCTGGCGCTTTATGGGCCAGCGCAGGACACGCAAAAGACTTGAAATCTGACGCGGTGACCATCGACGGTGCACGCCAGACGCAACTGATCCGCATGGTGCGGCAAGACTGCGGCTCGTGCCACGGCATCCAGCTGACCGGCGGGCTGGGGCCGGCGCTGACGCGCGAGCGCATGGTTGAAATTCCGCTGGACAGCCTGATCGCCGTTATCTACCAAGGCCGCCCCGGCACCGCGATGCCTGGCTGGAAAAGCATGCTCTCCGAGGCCGACGCCCACTGGATTGCCCACCAACTGCAGGCCGGCTTTCCGCTTGAAGCGGGCAAGGCAAAACCATGACGATCATTTCTCGCCGCGCCGCTGTGGCGGCCCTGCTTTCTGCCGCCGCCCTGCTCGGCGCCTGCGCCAGTCCGCCGAAGCTGCTCGTCGAACCGAGCCGCGGCAACGGCGACCTGGGTCTGGTGATCGAGCGCGAAAGCGGCAGCATCGGCGTGCTCGACACCACGGCGCGCACACGGCTCGGCACCATCGAGGGCCTGGGCGACCTGTCGCACGCCTCGGTCGTGTTCTCGCGCGATGGCGCGCTGGCCTATGTGTTCGGGCGCGATGGCGCACTCACCAAGGTCAACCTGCGCACCGGCCAAGTTGAAGGCCGCGTGATGCAGGCCGGCAACTCGATTGGCGGCGCCATCTCGACCGACGGCACGCTGGTGGTGGCGCAAAACTACCAGCCGGGCGGCGTGAAGGTGTTCGACGCCCGCACGCTCAAACAGTTGGCCGACATCCCCGCCGTGGTCGATGGCAAGCCGTCGCGCGTGGTCGGCCTGGCCGACATTCCGCGCAACCGCTTCATCTTCTCGCTGTTCGACGCCGGCCAGATCTGGATTGCCGACCTGGCCGACCCGACCAACCCCGCTTTAACCAAGTACGCGGGCATCGGCAAACAGCCTTACGACGCGCTGATTTCTCCCGACGGCCGCACCTACATCGCCGGCCTGTTCGGCGAAGACGGCCTGGCGAAGATCGACCTGTGGGCGCGCGAACCGAAGGTCGAGCGCATCCTGCCCGGCTACGGCAAAGGCCAGCAGCCGCTGCCGGTGTTCAAGATGCCGCACCTGCGCGGCTGGTCCATCGCGGGCAAGCACGCCTACCTGCCCGCCATCGGACGGCACGAGGTGCTCGTGGTCGACACCGACACCTGGCAGGAAGTCGGCCGCATCCCCGTCGCCGGCCAGCCGGTGTTCGTGATGGCGCGGCCCGATGGGCGCCAGGTGTGGGTCAACTTTGCCGTGCCCGATTACGACACAGTGCAGGTCATCGACACACAAACGCGCCAGATCGTGCACAGCCTGAAGCCTGGGAAAGCCGTGCTGCACATGGAATTCACCCCGCGCGGCGATGCGGTGTGGATCAGCACGCGCGACGATCACAAGGTGTCGGTCATCGACACGCAATCGTTCCAGACACTCGCGACGCTGCCGGCCAAGTCGCCGAGCGGCATCTTCTTCACCTCGCGCGCGGCGCGCACGGGGTTTTAGGGCCGTGCGTCACGCCAACGCGGTCCTTCCTGCTCTCCCGCATGCGGGAGAGGGTGGGGGGTGAGGGCTGTGTTCCTCCCTCCCCCCCTGGGGGAGGGTTGGCGTGGGCGCAGCACGCGCCCCCTGCCAACCGCGCTAGCCCCGATCCCCACCTTCCCCCAAATGGAGAAGGAGAAAAAGCACCGCTACGCGCCCGGCTGCTCAACCACTGGCAACGCGGCTTCCCGTTGTCCAGCACGCCGTTTGCCGACGTCGCACAAGCCGAAGGCGCTACAGAAACCGAAGTCCTCAACACCTTCCGCGATCTGTTGCACACAGGCGCCGCCAGCCGCCTGGGCGGCGTGTGGGCACCCGGCGCGGGCGGTGCCGCCCTGCTGTGCGCCATGGCGGTCCCACCCGAGCGACTGAACGACGTGGCCGCCATGGTCTCGGCGCACCCTGGCGTCAACCACAACTACGAGCGCGAGCACACCCTGAACCTGTGGTTCGTGATGACTGGCAGCGACCGTGCGCTGGTGGATGCTGCGCTGGCAGCTATCGAATCTGAAGCAAACCTGCCCGTGCTGCGCCTGGCCATGCAACGCGCCTACCGCATCGACCTGGGCTTTGACCTGCACCGCCCCGCGCGCGCCAACCCGCATCTGCAGGCGCGCGCGCCGCGCGTGGAGGCGGCCGATGTGCCGCTGGCCGCGCTGGTCGAATCCGGACTGCCGCTCGTACCCACGCCTTATGCCGTCTGGGCCGACGCGCTGGCCAGCACCGAAGATGCCGTGCGCGCGCAACTTCAATCCTGGCTCGACGCCGGCACGCTGCGCCGGTTTGGCCTTGTCGTGCGCCACCACGAGGCGGGCTTCGCCTCCAACGCCATGACGGTGTTCGACGTACCCGACCCGCAGGTTGATGCCTATGGCGAACAACTGGCGGGACAAGCCGGTGTCACCCTGTGCTACCGCCGCACGCGCGCCGAGGGCTGGCCCTACAACCTGTACTGCATGGTGCATGGCCGCAGTCGCGACGAGACGCTGGGTTTGCTGAGCGCGGCGATCCAGGGCGCGGGGCTTTCCGACATGCCAGGCCAGGTGCTGTTCAGCCGCCGCCGCTTCAAGCAGACCGGCGCCCGCTATTTCCGCGCCGCCCCGGAGCCCGCCCATGCGCCCTGATGCCGCCGCCGATGTGCTGCGCCTGCCCGCCGGCATCGATATGGACGACGCGCGCCTGATCGACCGGCTGCAACGCAGCGTGCCGCTGACCGAACGGCCGTTTGCCGATATCGCGGCGGAATCGGAGTTGACTGAATCACAGGTCATCGACCGGCTGGGCCGCCTGCTCGAAACCGGCGTGCTGACGCGCTTTGGCCCGCTGTTTCACATTGAGCGAGCGGGCGGCCAATTCATCCTGGCCGCGCTGGCGGTACCCGAAGTTCGCTA
This sequence comes from Ottowia sp. SB7-C50, assembly GCF_033110285.1. Taxonomy (NCBI): domain Bacteria; kingdom Pseudomonadati; phylum Pseudomonadota; class Betaproteobacteria; order Burkholderiales; family Comamonadaceae; genus Ottowia; species Ottowia sp. SB7-C50. The sequence goes on along the minus strand of NZ_CP136995.1, from coordinate 1,419,050 downwards.
TGACAAAGTGAGCGCGCTGGTCAACGCGCTTCCCGAAGTGGCCCACAACTACCGGCGCGACCACGCGCTCAACATGTGGTTCGTCGTCGCCGCCGAAACACCCGATGCCGCCTGGGCTGCGTGCGACCAGATCGAAGCAGCGACGGGCTTGCCCGTGCACGCGTTTCCGAAGGAGCGCGAGTATTTCGTGGGCCTGTATCTGCCGCTGATTCCCGACTCGCGACAGGACTTGCTCCCGCGTGCGGGAGAAAGCGGGGGTGAGGGTCTTCCTCCCTCCTCCACTGCGGGAGGGCCGGGGTGGGGGCAAGCCACGCTGCTCGCCAACCGGGTCAGCCCCCATCCCTACCTTCCCCCAGCGGGGGAAGGAACCGAACGCAGGCCGAGGCTGCCGCTCACAGACTTCGACCGCCAGCTCATCGCCGCCACGCAAGCCGGCCTGCCACTGGTGCCGCGTCCCTACGACAGCGTCGCCGCCCTGCTGGGCGTGACGGGCGCGCAGGTGCGCGGACGCCTGGCCGAACTGCTGGCCGCTGGCGTGGTGCGCCGCGTCGCTGCCGTGCCCAACCACTACCGGCTGGGCTACGTCGCCAACGGCATGAGCGTGTGGGACGTCGATGACGCACAGGTCGACCGGCTGGGCGAATTGCTGGGAAGCCAGCCCGCCGTGAGCCACTGCTACCGCCGTCCGCGCAAGGCCGGCGTGTGGCGCTACAACCTGTTCGCCATGCTGCACGGCCACACGCGCGACGAGGTGCTGGCGCAGGCCGACCACGTCGCCGCCCTGCTCGGCCCGGCGTGCCGCGCGCACGACGTGCTGTTTTCCAGCGCGATCCTGAAGAAGACGGGGCTGAGGTTGCGGCCACCGACTGAGTGAGATTTTGCAAACTGCCGAATACCGGACGCAGAGGACGCAAAGGATTCGCAGAGGGCGCAAAAAATTCAAAAAATGTGGGCTGTCACCCTTCGCTCAATGGGCTTCAGCAACCTGCATAACCCTTTGCACAAGGCCAGTGGATTCTGGTTTTTTCCGCGTCCTCTGCGAAATTTCTGCGTCCTCTGCGTCCGGATGTTCGATTCACCGCGCCGCCAGAATTGACTCACATCATGGCCGCCACCCCGCGCCGGCCTAAGATGACTGACAGCCCATCGCTGCACAAGGACGTCCGATGTTCCGCATCTCCCAATTCATGCACGAACTGGCGCGCGCCGAGGCCACGGGCGTGTATCCGGCACCCGCGCGCCGCGGCGGGCCGCCCGGCCCGGTGGTGATCTGGAACCTGATCCGCCGCTGCAACCTCACCTGCAAGCACTGCTACGCCTTCAGCGCCGACCACGACTACCCCGGTGAGCTGTCGCTGGAGCAGGTGTTCACGGTGATGAACGACCTGAAGGCGTTCAAGGTGCCGGCGTTGATCCTCTCCGGCGGCGAGCCGCTGCTGCGCCCCGATATCTTCGAGATCGCCGAGCGCGCCAAGGCGATGAAGTTGTACGTTGGCCTGTCGACCAACGGCACGCTCATCGACGAGCCGCTGGCCCGGCGCATTCATGACCACGGCTTCGATTACGTCGGCATCAGCCTCGACGGCATCGGCGCCACGCACGACAAGTTCCGCCGGCTCGACGGCGCGTTTGACAAGTCGCTGGCCGCCGTGCGCCACCTGCAGAAGCTGGGCACCAAGGTCGGCCTGCGCTTCACCATGACCGAACTGAACGCGCACGACCTGCCGAACCTGCTGCAGCTGATGCGTGACGAGGATGTGAGCAAGTTCTACTTCAGCCACCTCAACTACGCCGGCCGCGGCAACATCCACCGCGGCAAGGACGCGCGGCACCTGGCCACGCGCCAGGCGCTCGACCTGCTCTACCAGACCGCCTGGGACGACGCCCGCACCGGGGGCACGCACGAATACGTGACCGGCAACAACGATGCCGATGGCGTGTACCTGTTGCAATGGGTGCAGCACCACCTGCCACGCTGGACGGAAGACGTGTGCGCGCGCCTGGTGGCCTGGGGCGGCAACTCATCCGGCGTCAACGTCGCCAACATCGACAACGTGGGCGACGTGCACCCCGACACCATGTGGTGGCACTACGGCCTGGGCAACGTCAAGGCGCGGCCGTTTTCCGAGATCTGGCAGGACACGTCCGACCCGCTGATGGCCGGCCTGAAGGCCAAGCCGCGCCCCGTGGGCGGGCGCTGCGGCCAGTGCGCGCACTTCGCCATCTGCGGCGGCAACACGCGTGTGCGCGCGCAGCAGGTGACGGGCGACGCCTGGGCCGAAGACCCGGGCTGCTACCTGACGGACGAGGAGATCGGCGTCGAACCCGGCGCCCATCGAGTGGAGACCACCGCGTTTGCATCACGCCGCCGCGTGATCGAGCTGGTGCCGACAGAATCTTGACTTACTTGGCCCCCAGCGCCCGTCCCATTAACGCGAGCAGCTATGTTTTTTGAAGTGATACGCCGTGGCGCGCTCGCCGCCTGCCTGCTCGCCGCCACCGGCGCCGCCACCGCACAAACGCCTGCGCCGGCGCCAACCCCGGCCTCCACAGCCGCCCCTCAGGCGCTTTACCAGCAACACTGTGCCGCCTGCCACGGCGCCCAGCGCCTGGGCGGCATGGGCCCGGCGCTGCTGCCCGAAAGCCTGGCACGGCTGCGCAAGCCCGAGGCCCTGAAGGTGATTCAGGAAGGACGCGCGGCCACGCAAATGCTGCCGTTCAAGGCGACGTTGAAGCCCGACGAAATCGCCGCGCTCACCGACTGGATCTACACGCCCGTCACGCCCGCGCCGGCATGGACCGACGCCGACATCGCCGCCAGCCGCGTGGAGACCGCGGGCTGGAAGGACTGGCCCGCCCAACCGCAGTGGAAGGCCGACCCCATGAACCTGTTCGTGGTGGTCGAGGGTGGCGATCACCATGTCTCGCTGGTCGATGGCGACAGGTTCGAGCCCATCCACCGCTTCGCCAGCCGCTTTGCGCTGCACGGCGGCCCCAAGTTCACGCCCGATGGGCGCTACGTGTTCTTCGGCTCGCGCGACGGCTGGATCACCAAGGTCGACTTGTGGAACCTGAAGACCGTGGCCGAGGTGCGCGCCGGCATCAACATGCGCAACATCGCCGTGTCGGGCGACGGCCAGTGGGTGATGGCCGCCAACTACCTGCCGCACACCGTGGTGCTGTTCGATGCCGACCTGAAGCCGGTCAAGACCTATGCCGCCACCACGCTCGACGGCAAGCAAAGCTCGCGCGTGTCGGCCGTGTACGACGCGGAGCCGCGCAAGAGCTTTGTCGTCGCACTGAAGGACATCCCCGAGCTGTGGGAGATCAGCTACGACCCGAAGGCCGCGCCCATCTACGACGGCCTGGTGCACGACTACAAGATGGGCGAGGCCATCGCCAAACCAGGCTTTCAGGGCGTGCGCCGCACGCCGCTCGACGAGCCGCTGGACGATTTTTTCTTTGATCAAAGCTACGCGCACGCCCTGGGCGCCGCGCGCCCGCACGCCGACGGCACACCCAGCGGCCAGGTCGTCAACCTGGACGTGCGCCGCAAGATCGCCACGCTGCCGATTGCCGGCATGCCGCACCTGGGCTCGGGCATCACGTTCGACTGGCAGGGCACGCGCGTGCTGGCCAGCCCCAACCTGCAGGACGGCACCATCAGCGTCATCGACATGAAGACCTGGAAACTGGTGAAGAACATCGCCACGCCCGGCCCCGGCTTCTTCATGCGCAGCCACGAGGCCACGCCCTACGCCTGGACCGATTCGATGATGAACCCGAAGGCCAAGCACATCATGACCATCATCGACAAACGCACGCTGGCGCCGGTGGCCGAGATCAAGGGGCCGCCCGGCCAGACGCTGGCGCACATCGAATTCACGCGCGACGGCAAATACGCCCTGGCCAGCCTGTGGGAAGACGATGGCGCCCTGATCGTCTACGACGCGGCGACGTTCAAGGAAATCAAGCGGCTACCGATGCGCAAGCCGGTGGGCAAGTACAACCTGCACAACAAGATTTCGAAGTCGGAGGGGACTTCGCACTGACGACGCGGCCACGTCACCACCGCCGATACACTGGCTCGCCATGAGCCAGCTCTTCATCAACGATTACCTGCGCCAGCTCGACCTCATCAAGAAGGTCAGCGGCAGCCAGCGCGAAACCATCATCCGTGAGGCGTTCAAGGACTTGCTCAAGACCTGGGGCAAGCAGCAAGGCCTCACGTTTCTCGCCGAATACCCGCTCAAGACGGCCACCAAGACCAATATCAGTGTCGACGGCGCGTTGCTGCACGAGCTGCGCATGCCGCTCGGGTATTGGGAAGCCAAGGACGCTGCCGACGATCTGGACCAGGAGATCGCCAAGAAACAGCACAAGGGCTACCCGCAGGACAACATCATCTTCAGCGACGACCACACCGTCGTGCTCTGGCAGCACCGGCAGGAGGTGATGCGCTGCACCGTCGAGGACACCACCGCGCTGGAAAAGCTGCTCAAGTTGTTCTTCAGCTACGAGCGCCCCGAGATCGCGGGTTTTCGCGCCGCTGTCGAGCAATTCAAGGCCGACCTGCCCGCCGTGCTGCAGGCGCTGCGCGAAATGATCGACACGCAGGAACGCACCAATCCCGCCTTCCGCGCGGCGAGCGCCAAATTCCTCGCGCATGCGCAGGAGGCCATCAACCCTTCGCTGGGCGAAGCTGATGTGCGCGAGATGCTGATCCAGCACATCCTCACCGAGGAAATCTTCGCCAACGTCTTCAACGACAGCGACTTTCACCAGCACAACAACGTCGCGCGCGAGCTGTACGCGCTTGAAGCGGCTTTCTTCACTGGCGCGCTCAAGAAGAACACCCTCAAAGGGCTGGAGTCGTACTACGCCGCGATCCGCGCCACCGCCGCGCAGATTGCCGACCACCACGAGAAGCAGACGTTTCTGAAGGTCATCTACGAGAACTTCTACAAGGTCTACAACGTCAAGGCGGCCGACCGGCTGGGCGTGGTCTACACGCCCAACGAAATCGTGCGCTTCATGATCGACGGCGCCGACTGGCTGTGCGAGCAGCACTTCGGCCGCAACCTGATCGACCGCGACGTGGACATTCTCGACCCCGCCACCGGCACCGGCACCTTCATCTGCGAGTTGCTGGAGCACTTTCGCGGCCAGCCCAAGAAGCTGGAGCACAAGTACACCACCGAACTGCACGCCAACGAGGTGGCCATCCTGCCCTATTACGTGGCCAACCTGAACATCGAGGCCACATATGCGGCCATCACCGGCGGCTACAAGGAGTTCGAGAACCTGTGCTTTGTCGACACGCTCGACAACGTGGGCCTGCACACCGCCGCGCGCGGCACTACGGCCGAGCTGTTCGGCAGCGTGAGCGAAGAAAACGTCAAGCGCATCCGGCGCCAGAACAGCCGCCGCATCAGCGTCGTCATCGGCAACCCGCCGTACAACGCCAACCAGGCGAATGAAAACGACAACAACAAGAACCGCGAATACCCCGCCATCGACAAGCGGATCAAGGCCACCTACATCGCCGAAAGCACCGCGCAGAAGACCAAGCTGTACGACATGTACGCGCGCTTCTTCCGCTGGGCCAGCGACCGCCTGGCCGACAACGGCATCATCGCCTTCGTCAGCAACAGTTCATTCATCGACAGCCGCACCTTTGACGGTTTTCGCAAAGTGCTCGCGCAGGAGTTCAACGAAATCTGGATTGTTGACCTCAAGGGAAACGCACGCACCAGCGGCGAACGTCGGCGGCAGGAAGGCGGCAACATCTTTCACGACCAGATTCGTGTGGGCGTCGCGATCTGGTTCTGCGTCAGGAGGCACGGCACACACGGCTGCAAGATCATGTACGAGGCCGCGCGCGATTACGCGAAAGCCGAAGAAAAGCTGTCTTTCATCAGCACGCGGCCCTTGCGCAGTCGGCAGTTTGACGTGGTTCGCCCTGACGCCAAGAGCAACTGGATCAATCAGGCCAACAACGATTTCGAGACGCTGATTCCGTTGGCTAGCAAGGAGACGAAGGCGGCGAAGACGGCGGCGAAAGAGCGTGCAGTTTTCAAGTTGTTCTCCAATGGCGTCAATACAGCCCGAGATGAGTGGGCCTACGACTACACGGTGCTTTCGCTAAGGAAGAAAACCGAATTTCTGATCGAAACCTATAACGAAGAGCGCGCTCGTGTTCAAAAGGCCGGAAACATTGATCCCAAAACGCTACGCAAGTCGATCAAATGGAGCGCTGGCTTACTCGGCAATCTGGCGCGGACGAGCGCGGCTAGTTACGCGAAGACTCGAGTCGTTAAGTCCATGTATCGGCCGTACTGCAGCCTCGCTTATTACGCCGACCCTATCTTCTCTGATCGACTCACCGGGAACCACGCCGACATGTTCGGCAACGATTACTCGCAGCGTGTATCGACTATTGCACTCACCGCACCCGGCGCATCAAAGGCCTTCTCTGCCTTAGCGGTTGATCAACTTGCCGATTGGCACTTTCTGGGTGATACGCAACAGTATTCGATCACACGCAACGCCGCAGGAAACTCGATCGACAACATCACCGACTGGGCTCTCAAGCAATTTGCTGCCCACTACGCCAGCGAAATCGGCAAGGGCAAAGGCGCGCGCAAGATCGACAAGGAAGCCATCTTCCACTACTGCTACGCCGTGCTGCACGACCCGGTGTACCGCGAAAAGTACGCGCTCAACCTGAAGCGCGAGTTTCCGCGCATTCCGTTCTACGCCGGCTTCTGGCAATGGGCCGGTTGGGGTGCCGAGTTGATGCGACTGCACATCGACTACGAGCAGGTGGAGCCTTTCGCGTTGCAGCGCCACGACGAGCCCGATGCCAAGGCGCGCGCAGCCGGCCTGCCACCCAAGGCCCTGCTGCGCAGCGACCACGCGGCGGGCAGCATCACGCTCGACACCGAAACCATGCTGCGCGGCGTGCCGCCCGAAGTCTGGGCCTACAAGCTGGGCAACCGCTGCGCGATCGACTGGGTGCTGGACCAGTACAAGGAAAAAAAGCCGCGCGACCCCACAATCCGCGAGAAGTTCGACACCTACCGCTTTGCCGACTACAAGGAAAAGGTGGCCGACCTGCTGGCGCGGGTGACCACGGTGAGCGTGGAAACGCAGCGCATCGTTGCCGCCATGCAGCGCGCCACACGCTGAGCAGCGTCCTTATCTCGGCTGGTAATTCGCCAGCCGCGCCGTATCGGTGATGTGGATGTCGCGCTTGTCGACGTGAATCAGCCCCGCTGTCTCCAGCTCGTTCAACACGCGCGAGAAGTATTCGGGCGTGAGCGACAGGCGCGAGGCGATGGATGCCTTGCTGACGGGCAGCGACACGGTGATGGCTTCGGAGGCGGCTTCGCTCTCGTTCATGCGGTCGCCCAGCAGGTAACCGATGACGCGCTGCACGCCGCTGTGCAGGGCATAGCCTTCCACGTCCTTGATGAGGCCGTGCAGGCGGCGCGACAGGCCGGCCAGCATGCGCAGCGAGAAGTCGGGGTTCTGGCGGATTTCGGAGACCACCATCTCCTTGTCGACCGTGAGGATCAGCGAGTCCGTCAACGTCTGGGCCGACACGACATACGGCGCGCCCATGAACATCACCGCTTCGGCAAAGGAGTGGCCGGGGCCGCAGAGTTCGATGACCTTTTCGACGCCTGCGGGCGAGATGGCGAACAGCTTGACCTGGCCCAGCACCGTCACGTGGAACTCGTTGCACGGCTCGCCCGCGCGAAAGATGAGCTTGCCGCGCTCCATGCGGCGCAGGTGGCAGCCGGTGGCCAGGTGCTTGAGTTCGTCCTCGCGCATGCTGGAAAACAGCGGCAGCGTGGAGAGATAGCGCGGGTAGTTGAACTTGTCGAGATCCACGGACGTGCTCGATGGCGCGGACCGCAAGGCACGCACCAGAATTGTGCAACGCTTGAGTTTATCTGACCGAAGCAGTCAAACGCAGATACACCTGTGTCAAGCCACCCGCCAGCTGTTCAGGCCGATGGACCAGCGCAAAGCCCTGGCTGCCGAACAAACGCGGCAGATAGCTGTGGGCTTCCTGGTCAATGGTGACGCAAAACGGCACCAGCCCGGCCGCGCGGGCGGCCTGCACGGCGTGGCGCGTGTCCTCCAGGCCGTGGCGGCCTTCGTAGTGGTCCAGGTCATTGGGCTTGCCGTCGGACAGGATCAGCATCAGGCGCTGGCGCTCGGGCCGCTCGCCCAGGCGCAGCGTGCCATAGCGGATGGCCGCACCCATGCGGGTGTAGAAGCCCGGCTTGATGGCCGCCACGCGCTGGCGGGCGGCGTCGTTCCATGGTTCGCCAAAGCGCTTCAACTCATGCATGCGCACCGCACGGCGCACGGACGAAAAACCGAGCATCTCGAACGGGTCGCCCACCGCATCCAGCGCGTTGCCAAACACGAACAGACTGTCGCGCACCAGGTCGATCACGCGCGCCGTTTGCGTGGCGTAGGCGTCGGTCGACAGCGACAGGTCGGCCAGCATCAACGTGGACAGGCTGCGTTCAGACCGCACGCGGCGCGAAAAGATGGGCGGCGATTCGCCGTGCGGGTGGCGCGTGTCGCGCCGGTCCACCTGGTGGCGCACCCAGGCATCCAGATCCAGTTCGTCGCCCTGCGTCAGGGCGTGTTGCCAGCGCGGCGCGGCGCGCAGCACCTCGAAGCGCCGGCGCACCTGGCGCGAGGTGGTGCGAAGGCGTCGCGCCAGCGCCGCTGCGTCGTCGGGCGCTCCGGATTCCGCCGCATCGTGCGCCGCCGGCTGATGGCGCAGGCGCTGTGCGCGGCAGCGGTCAGGCACCAGGCGCTGCTGCTGATAGTCCCATTCGGGCAGCGGCTCGCCCTCGCCCACCGGCATGTCGTCGGCGCTGGCGCTGGGCAGGTCCAGGTCAAACTTGATGCGCGCGGCCAGCGTCTCGCCCGGCTTGCGCTGCGCAATGGCCAATTGCTCCATGTCGTCGGCGACTTCGCTGTAGTCCTGGTTGTCCTCGTCGTCGCTGGTGCGGTTGACGCGCACGAACTCGCTCCAGCTCAGGATCGATTCGGCGCGGAAGAACATCACCAGGCCGTCCTTGTTGCTGGTGTCTTCGGTGCGCTGGGCGCGCCGGCGCTTTGGGTCGTTCTTGACGGGTTTTTTGGGTTCTGACGTGGCGCTGGCGCTTTCTGCGTCTGCCTGAGGCGCTATGGATTTTGAATCATCCGGCGTGACTTGCAGCGCCTGCAGCCAGAGCCAGACGGGGGCGATGGCGATCCACTCCTTCCCTCGCTGGGGCAAGGTTGCGGTGGTGACCGCGACGGCGGCAGGTGGCGTGGGCTGCCCCCACCCCTGACCTCCCCCAGAGGGCGAAGGAGACAGACAGGAACCATCGCGCGAAAAACAAAGACTTGCACGCAGCGCCGCTTGCACCGCCTGCTCCATTGCGCGCGCCAGGCCGCGCAGGCGCTCTGGCGCAGGGCGCTGCGCCAGATGCGCGTCGACCAGGCGCCGATAGCGCGACCGCAGCCCCGGAAAGCGCTCCAGCGCGCGCCGCGTGGCCTGGACGTTGTCGGCCAGCCAACCTGCCAGCGTGGCCTGGTGGCAGGCGCCCTGCGCCGCCAGCCACAGGTACAGGTCGCGGTTCAGCTGCCGGTCGTCGAACACCGCCAGCGTGGGGGGCAGCGCCAGTGCCTGGTCGTCCAGCGTGGATACCGCCGCGCGTTCGCCCTGCCCCGCCAGCTTCTGCAGCCAGCCGCGCGGGCCGCCGATCTTCTGCGCGGTGGCCGGCACCACGCGGACCAGCGGGTCGCCACCGCCGGCGCGAAACAGCATCTGCACCGGCCGTTGAACTTGTTCCAACTGGACGGCGGCGCGCGGAAAGCTTGCGTCGGCGGCGCGCCAGATGAATCGGTGCCAGCGTTCGCCGACCCATTCCTCCATCACACCCCCCTGAGGCGCTGACGCGCCTTCCCCCTCTGCTGCGCGAGGGGGGACAACGCCAGTGCCCGGTGCAAGCCCGGGCATGGCGTTCGCAGGCGTGGCCTGCTCCGCGGCCTTTTGATCGGACAAAGCTGCAGCGAGGCGGCATGCGGGTCAGTCGCTCGCGAATGCCGCCAGCACCACTTCGTGCAGCGCATCGGCGGTATCGGCGTCGTCGGTCAAGGCGTCGACGATGGCGGCGCGGCAGGCGGGTACTTCGGGCAGGCCGCTGTCCACCAGGCGCGCGGCCATCACCAGCAGGCGGGTACTGACGGTTTCTTCCAGGTCCTGGTCGGTCAGTCGGCGCAGGGCCGACGCGAGCTTGACCAGGCGCGTCGCCAGTTGCTCGCTTGCTCCTGATTCCGCAGCAATGATGCGGCGCTCCACCTGCGGCTCGGGGTAGTCGAACACCAATGCGACAAAGCGCTGGCGGGTGCTGGGCTTGAGGTTCTTCAGCAGGTTCTGGTAGCCGGGGTTGTACGACACGACCAGCATGAATTCGGGCGACGCCTGCAGCACCTCGCCCGTGCGTTCGATGGGCAACTGGCGCCGGTCGTCCGCCAGCGGGTGCAGCACCACGGTGGTGTCCTTGCGCGCCTCGACCACTTCGTCGAGGTAGCAGATGGCGCCCGTGCGCACCGCGCGCGCCAGCGGGCCGTCGTTCCACACCGTGTTGCCGTCGCCAATGAGGTAACGGCCCACCAGGTCGGCCGCCGTCAAATCGTCGTGGCAACTGACGGTGATGAGCGGGCGGCTCAGGCGCGCGGCCATGTGCTCGACAAAGCGCGTCTTGCCGCAGCCCGTGGGGCCCTTCAGCAGCGCGGGCAGCTTTTGCCGGTAGGCGTGCTCGAATAGGGAGCACTCGTTGCGCTGCTCGGCATAGAAGGGAATGGCAGCGAGGGCAGGAGGATCAGTGAGATTCATGGAACGGGAAGCGCCACCCCAAGAGCCGGACGCAGAGGACGCAAAGATGACGCAGAGGACGCAGAAAAACAGCCCACACCGGGTTTTCTTTTGCGTCCTTTGCGAATCCTTTGCGTCCTCTGCGTCCGGAAGTCCGGTTTCTGGCTGTTCGATTCAGATCAGTCGTGCTTCAACCGGCGCTGCGCGGGGCTGGGCATCAGGCCGCCGCGGCGGGGTGCGCCCAGGGCCTCTTCGGCCGGCGCGCCGCCGATGAAGAAGCTCCACACGTACATGACCACCCCGACGAGGAAGGCCACGCCGCCCCACAGCCTCATCCAGTAGAAGAACATGGCCTGTTCCTGCGCGGCCATGTAGGGCATGGCACCGCTGGTGGGCATGCGTTGCAGCCACACCTGCAGGATGCCGGCGCCGGTCAGGGCCAGCACCATCAGGCCCATGCCGATGCTCATGACCCAGAACGACCACATCTCGACCGACTGCGCCTTGTAGCTGTTGGCGATGCGTCCACGCAGCGTGGGCATGGCGTAGCTGATGAGGGCGATCACCACCAGCACATAGGCGCCGTAGAAAGCCAGGTGGCCGTGCGACGCGGTGATCTGCGTGCCGTGCGTGTAGTAGTTGACAAAGGACAGCGTGTGCAGGAAGCCCCACACGCCCGCGCCCAGGAAGGCCATGACCGAGCAGCCGACGGCCCACAGAATGGCGGCCTGGTTGGCGTGGTCGCGCCGGCGGCGCTGCACCATGCGGAAGGCGAACATCGTCATCAGGAAGAACGGGATCGGCTCCAGCGACGAGAAAATGTTGCCCACCAGGTGCCAGTAGCCCGGCAGACCGATGAAGTAGTAGTGGTGCGCCGTGCCCAAAATACCGGTGAACAGCGCGAAGGCGATGATGACGTAGATCCACTTGTCGACCACCTCGCGGTCGACGCCGGTGGTCTTGATCAGCACGTAGGCCAGCAGCGCGGCCATGATCAGCTCCCACACGCCTTCGACCCACAGGTGCACCACCCACCACCAGTACATCTTGTCGCGCACCAGGTTATGCGGGTTGACGAACGCGAACAGAAACAGCAGCGCCAGCCCCCACAGGCCCAGCAGCAGCACCGTGGTGATGGTCGTCTTGCGGCCCTTCAGGTAGGTCATGCTGATGTTGAACAGCATGGCCAGCGCGACGATGACGATGCCCACCTTGGTCGGCAAGGGCTGTTCAAGGAATTCGCGCCCCATGGTCGCCAGGATGTTGTTGCCGGTGGCTTCGGCCAGGCGCGCATAGGGCACCAGCAGGTAGCCGACGATGGTCAGCGCGCCGGCGATCAGGAAGATCCAGAACATCAGCAATGCCAGCCGGGGGCTGTACAGCTCGGTCTCGGCCTCCTCAGGCACCATGTAGTAGGCCGCGCCCATGAAGCCGAACAGCAGCCACACGATGAGCAGGTTGGTGTGCACCATGCGCGCCACGTTGAACGGGATCGCGGGGAACAGGAAGTCGCCGTAGATGTACTGGATGCCCATGACCAGACCGAACACGATCTGGCCGATGAACAGGCCGATGGCCGCAATGAAGTACGGCTTGGCGACCGCTTGTGATTGGTACTTAAGGGTAGGAAGGTGTGCCATGATGAATCTGCTCCTCGCGTTCAGCCTTCGATGTTGGGCGGCCACTTTTCGGTGTTGATGCCGTTCGACCACTTGAGGAACTCGACCAGGTCATCGAGCTGCTGATCGCTCAGGTTGAACTGCGGCATCTGGCGGCGGCCCGGCGTGCCCGTGGGCTGCGACTTCATCCAGGCCTTGATGAAGGCCCCGCCCGACGCATCACCGCCCCGGCGCTGGTACACGTTGCCCAGTTCGGGCGCGAAGTAGGCGCCCTCGCCCAGCAGCGAATGGCAGCCGACGCAGTTGTTCTGCTCCCACACCGCCTTGCCACGCACCACGGACTCGGTCAGCGCGGCCTGGTTGGAGCGCGCCGGAATCTCGCGCTCGGTGTGGAACACCAGGCCGACGAAGACCAGGATGAAGAACAAGGAGCCGCCGTAGAAGATGTTGCGCGCCATCTCCTTCGTGAATCCGCTGGTCGCTGTGCTCATGGGGATTTCCCTCGCTTGGTGGTAACCCGCATAGCGTAGAAACGCGCCCCCGCAGCGTCCTTGAAGCAAGTCAAGAATGCCCGACGGTTCAAGTCGGATATTGAGGAAGGCCGCCAAAAAACAAAGCCGCCGCGGCAGGGCCGGGCGGCTTGGGTGCTTGAACTGAAGTATCAGGCTGGCAGGCCATCAGCGCATTGGCCTCATCAGGCGGTGACGCCCGATGCGCCAGCGGCGCTTTCCAGATCAGCGTCTGCAGCTATATTTTTAATAGCTTACATGCGCTCGTGCCAGCGCGCCGTTACGCGCTTTCGCCGGTGATGGCGCCCAGCATGGCGGGCGACCCTTGCAGTGCGGCGCGCTGCATCATGTGCTTGACGGCGCGCAGGCCGCCCAGCTCTTCGCCACCGCCCGCGCGGCCCGGGCCGCCGTGCTTGAGGTACGGCAGCGCGGAACCATGGCCCGTCGATTCCGGCGCGGCGGAGCGGTCGAGGATCTGCAGTCGGCCGTGCAGCGCGGCAAGCTGCGGAATGACTTGCGCCGCCACGTCGGCGCCCTTGGTCACCAGCGTGCCGGCCAGGCTGCCCTGGCCCTTGGCGGCCAGTGCGATGGCTTCGTCGATGCCGTTATAGGGCATCAGCGTGCTGACGGGGCCGAAGGCCTCGACGTCGTGCGCGGCGTGGCGCTGCGGGTCGCGCGCCAGCAGCAGCGTGGGTTGGAAGAATGCGCCTTCGGCCACGCCCTCGCCCACCGGCGCGAAGCCTGCGTCGCCGCCGAACACGATGTCAGCACCCTGGCTCAGCGTCGCCACGCGGTCGGCCACGTCGGCCTGCTGCGACTTGGATGCCAACGCACCCATGCGCACGTTGTCGAGGCGCGGGTCGCCCACCGTGGTCTTGGCCAGGCGTTCTTTCAGCCTGGCCGCGACGGCGTCGATGCGGTCGGCCGGCACGATGGCACGACGGATGGCGGTGCATTTCTGGCCGGCCTTCTGCGTCATCTCGCGCGCGATTTCCTTGACGAAGAGATCGAACTCCTCGTCATCGGGCGTGACATCGGGCGCCAGGATCGCGCAGTTGAGCGAATCGGCCTCGGCGTTGAAAGGGATGCTGTGCTTGACCAGGTTCGGCGTCACGCGCAGCTTGGCCGCGGTGTCGGCCGAGCCGGTGAAGGTCACGACGTCGCGCACATCCAGCCGGTCCAGCAGGTCGCCCGTGCCGCCGATGACCAGCTGCAGCGCGCCTTCGGGCAGGATGCCCGATTCGTTGACCAGCCGCACCAGCTTCTCGGTCAGAAAGCTGGTGGCCGTGGCCGGCTTGCCGATGCACGGCATGCCCGCCAGAAAGGTCGGCGCAAATTTCTCCAGCAGGCCCCAGACCGGGAAGTTGAAGGCGTTGATGTGCACCGCCACGCCGCCGCGCGGCACCAGCACGTGCGTGCCGGCGAAGGCGCCCGTCTTGCCCAGCGGCATCTGCGGGCCTTCGTGCCACAGGTTGCCGGTCTTGGGCAGCTCCTTGGCCATGCTGGCGTAGGCGAACAGCGTGCCGCTGCCGCCCTCGATGTCGACCCAGCCGTCGGTGCGCGTGGCGCCGGTGTGAAACGACAGCGCGTACATCTCTTCCTTGCGCTCGCCCAGGTACTTGGCCAGCGCTTTCAGCATGCCGGCGCGTTGCTGGAAGTCGGTCTTCTGCAGCGCCGGCACGCCCACGCGGCGGGCGTGGTCCAGCGCTTCGCCGAAGTCGATGGCATCGGCATGGCTGTGCGCCACCACCGTGCCGTCGATGGCGCTGCGCAACGCCTGCGCCGGTTCGCTGCCAATCCAGCGGCCGGCGATGTAGCTTTGAAGTTGAGTCATTGAAAAGTCTCCGTAAACGTCAAAAACAGTCGATGCCTGACAGCACCAAATCCCGATAAATTATTGATTTGATAGCAGCTTGCGCTTTATTGTCGAGGATTTCAAGCGTAATACATCAGAACCCCAGACGTGGCCAGCGCGATCAGCTCTCCATTCAATAGCGACGCGCCCGGGCTGCGCAGCAAGCCCGCCCCATCAGATGGCCGCGGAGCAGGCCACGCCGGAACGCCGCGGCCGGGCTTGCACCGGCCGCCAGCGTTGTCCCCCTCAGGGGGAAGGCGCCGCAGGCGCCTCAGGGTCAGCTTTCTTTCCGCCCACCCCAAGATAAGTGTCAATCACCCGCTGATCGTGCATCAGGTCCTGGGCGGCGCCCTGCACCGCCACCTCGCCCATCTCCAGCACGTAGCCGCGGTCGGCGGTGTTGAGCGCGGCGCGCGCGTTCTGCTCGACCAGCAGCACCGACACGCCGGTGCGCCGCAGCGCCGACACGGTGTTGAGCACCTCGCGCACGATGAGCGGCGCCAGGCCGAGCGACGGCTCGTCCAGCATCAGCAGCCGGGGGCGGCTCATCAGCGCGCGGCCGATGGCCAGCATCTGCCGTTCGCCGCCCGACAGCGTGGACGCCATCTGCGCGCGGCGCTCTTCCAGGCGCGGGAAGATGGCGAAGATTTCCTTCATGCGCGCGGCCTGGTCGCGCTGGCCGCGCCGCCACAAGGCAAAGCCGCCCAGCAGCAGGTTGTCTTCGACCGACATCTCGCCGAACAGCTCGCGCTTTTCGGGCACCAGGGCCACGCCGTGGCGCACCATGGCCTCGACCGTGGGCCGCGCAATGGCGTGGCCATCCAGCGACAGGCCGCCCTGCGAGGGCAGCAGGCCCATGATGGCGTTCAGCAGCGTCGTCTTGCCGGCACCGTTGGGGCCGATCACGGTGACGATTTCGCCTTCGTTGACGTGCAGTTCGATGCCATGAATGGCCTGCACCGGCCCGTAGTAGACCGAAAAGCTGGGCAGGGTCAGCAGCGGCGCGCTCACAGCATTTCCCCCCCCGAGATAGGCCGCGATGACGCGCGGGTCGGCCTGCACTTCGGCCGGCGTTCCGTGGGCGATCACCGTGCCGAACTCCAGCACCGTGATGCGGTCGGCCAGGTTCATGACGAATTCCATGTCGTGTTCGACCACCAGGATGGCCAGGCCCTCGGCCCGCAGTTGGGTCAGCAGCGCGGCCAGGCTCTGCTTTTCGAGGTGGCGCAGGCCGGCGGCCGGCTCGTCCAGCAGCAGCAGCGCCGGCTGGCCGGCCAATGCACGCGCGATTTCGACAATGCGTTGCTGGCCCAGCGGCAGCGACGCGGCGGGCGTGTGCGCCACATCGGCCAGGCCGCAGCGCTCGATCTGGCGCATGGCTTCGGCCAGCACCGCCGCTTCTTCGGCACGGTCGAGCCGCAGCATGCTCGCCACCCAGCCCTTGTGGCCGCGCCGATGCGCGCCGAGGGCCACGTTGTCAAGCACGCTGCGCTCGCCCAGCAGGCGCACATGCTGGAAGGTGCGGCCCAGGCCCAGCGCCGCAAAGGCGCGCGAGGGCTTGCCCTGCATGTCCTGCCCCATCAGCCGCACCTGGCCTTCGGTGGGGTCGTCCACGCCCGAAATCATGTTGAAGAAGGTGCTCTTGCCCGCGCCGTTGGGCCCGATGAGGGCGTGCACCTCGCCGGCGCGCACGTCCATGTCGACGGCATTGTTGGCTACCAGGCCGGCAAAGCGCTTGGTCACCTTCTGCGCCTGCAGCACCTGTTCGCCCGCGGGCGGCAGGGTCCGTTGCTCGAGGCTGGCGACAGCGCCGTTGAGCGGGTTGGTCGGTGGCTCGGGCCGGACCCAGCCCCAGCGGCGCATGGCGTCGGCCAGCAGCGGCCACAGGCCGGTAGAGGCGCGCTGCAGCACCAGCAGCATCAGCAGGCCGAACACCACGATCTCGAAGTTGCCGGTGGCGCCCAGCAGGCGCGGCAGCCAGTCCTGCAGTTGCTCTTTCAGCAGCGTGATGAGCGTGGCGCCCAGTACGGCGCCCCACAGATGGCCGGAACCGCCGACCACGGCCATGAACAGGTATTCAATGCCGATGTTGAGGTTGAACGGCGTCGGGTTGACGAAGCGCTGCATGTGCGCGTACAGCCAGCCCGACACGGCCGCCAGCAGCGCCGCCAACACGAACAGCTTGATGCGCTGCTGCGCGGTGTCGACGCCCATTGACTCGGCCATCAGCCGCCCGGTCTTGAGCGCACGGATGGACCGGCCCTCGCGCGAATCCAGCAGGTTGTGCAGCGCCCAGATGGCCAGCAGCAGCACCGCCCAGATCACCACGCCCAGCACGCGCGGCGAGGCCAGCGACAGCCCGAACAATTCGAGTGGCGGAATGCCCGACAGCCCCGTGAAGCCGCCCAGCGACTGCAGGTTGCCGAACACGTAGTACAGGCTCAGACCCCAGGCGATGGTGCCCAGCGGCAGATAGTGGCCCGACAGGCGCAGCGTCACCGCGCCCAGCACCCAGGCCACCAGTGCCGTCACGGCCAGACCCAGCAGCAGCCCCACCCACGGGTAGACGCCCTTGGGCAGCGCACCCAGCAGTTCAGCCGCCTGGGGCGACGTGCAGATCCACGCCGTGGCATAGGCGCCCAGGCCGACGAAGGCGGCCTGGCCGAACGAAGTCATGCCGCCCACGCCGGTCAGCATGACCAGGCCCACGGCGACCATCGAATACAGGCCGATGTAGCACAGCAGCGTGACGGTGAACGGCGGCAGGAAGCCCCAAGCCGCCGCCAGCAGCACGATGAAGGCGATGACGAGATGAAGCGGCTTCATTCCTCGTCCTCCACGTGGTGGGTGTTGAGCGAGCGCCACCACAACACCGGAATAATCAGCGTGAACACGATGACTTCCTTGAACGCACTGGCCCAGAAGGACGAGAAGGATTCGAGCAGGCCCACCAGCAGCGCACCCGCCAGCGCCAGCGGATAACTGCCCAGCCCGCCCACGATGGCGGCGACGAAGCCCTTCAGGCCGATCAGGAAGCCGGTGTCGTAATAGATGGTGGTGACCGGCGCGATCAGCAGGCCCGACACCGCGCCGATCAGCGCCGCCAGCGCAAAGCTGAGGTCACCCGACAGCGAGGTCGGGATGCCCATCAGGCGCGCGCCCACGCGGTTGATGGCGGTGGCGCGCAGCGCCTTGCCGACGATGGTGCGCTCGAAGAAGAAGAACATGCCCACCACCAGCAGCGCCGTGACGCCCAGGATCACCAGCGACTGCCCCGTGATCGTCATGCCGCCGATGTCCCAGCGCGCTTCGGAAAACGGGGTGGTGCGCGAGCCTTCGGCACCAAAAAAGAACAGCCCCAGCCCGACCATCACCAGGTGCAGCGCCACCGACACGATGAGCAGGATCAACACCGTGGCATGCGCCAGCGGGCGGTAGGCCAGGCGGTAGACGAGCGGTCCCATCGGCACCACCAGCAGCAGCACCGCCAGCACCTGCAGCAGCATGGACTCGGGCTTGACGACCAGCAGCATCAGCGCCGCCAGCGCGGGCAGCACCACGGCCCAGACGGCGGTGCTTCGCCAGTCGACCTCGGCGCCGCGCGCCTGGCGCACCGCCTCGACCACCAACGTGATGGCCGCCAGCGCCAGCAGCATCCACAGCACGGCCGGCAGCTTGCCCGACTGCAGCGCCGCCATGGCCAGCGCGGCATAGGCGACAAATTCGCCCTGCGGGATGAAGATGACGCGCGTCACCGAAAACACCAGCACCAGGGCCAACGCCATCAGCGCGTAGATGGCGCCATTGACGATGCCGTCCTGCACCAGCAACAGGGCGATTTGAAGATCCATGCAAGCCGGGCCGTGCGATCGGCGCTTTCGATGTGGTGAAAACCCGTGCGGCAACCCTTCCGTTGCCGCACCCCTTCCTCAACAGGCCGTTAGCTTACTTCGTTTCCTGGTATTTCCAGCGGCCATTTTCGATCTTGACCATCACGCGCGCGCGCTGGTCCAGGCCCAGGTGGTCGGTGGGCGACATGTTGAAGATGCCGTGTGCACCGGGGGGTTTCGCGCACCTTTTCCATGGCGTCACGCAGCGCGACGCGGAACTGCGGCGTACCGGGCTGGCCACCCTTGAGCGCCACCGGGATGGCCGCCTTCAGGATCTGGCCGGCGTCCCACGCGTGGCCGCCGAAGGTGCTGACGCTGCCCTTGCCGTGGGCGCCTTCGTACGCCTGGATGTATTCCATCGCGGACTTGCGCACCGGGTTGGCGGCCGGCAGCTGGTCGGCCACCAGCACGGGGCCCGCGGGCAGATAGGTGCCTTCCACATCCTTGCCGCCCACGCGCAGGAAGTCGGCGTTGGCGACGCCGTGCGTCTGGTAGTACTGGCCCGCGTAGCCGCGTTCCTTCAGCGTCTTTTGCGGCAGTGCAGCCGGCGTGCCCGAGCCGCCGACCAGCACCGCATCGGGCTTGGCGCCCATGATCTTCAGCACCTGGCCGGTCACGCTGGTGTCGGTGCGCGAGAAGCGCTCGTTGGCCACCAGCTTGATCTTCTTCAGCTCCAGCGCCTTGGCAAATTCCCTGGCCCAGCCTTCGCCGTAGGCGTCCGAAAAGCCGACGTAAGCCGCCGTCTTGACGCCGTTGGACGCCATGTGCTCGGCGATGGCCAGCGCCATCATGATGTCGTTCTGCGGCGTCTTGAAGACCCACTTCTTCTTGGCGTCCTGCGGCTCGATGATGGCGGCCGATGCGCCCAGCGTGATCATCGGCGTCTGCGCCTCGGCGACGACGTCGATCATGGCCAGCGACGCCGGCGTGGTGGACGAACCCACGATCACGTCGACATTGCGCTCGGAGATCAGCTTGCGCGTGTTGGTGACGGCCGCGGTGGTGTCAGAGGCATCGTCCAGCACGATGTAGTTGACCTTCTGCCCGCCGATGGTGGTGGGCAGCAGCGAGATGGTGTTGCGCTCGGGAATGCCCAGCGATGCCGCGGGGCCGGTGGACGACAGCGTGACGCCGACGTTGATGTCTGCCCAGACGGTGGCCGAAAAGCCGAGGGACGCGACGCACAGCAGCGCCAGCTTTTTCAATTGCATGGATGTCTCCAACCTGAAGAGGGTGATGAATTTGCGTGACCCGGTCACGCCCGAGGCCATTAACTGACCGATCGGTCGGCTAATGATTCTACGGGCGCGGGCACGCCTATCCAGCCCCGGATCGCTTGGGAATTACCCCTAGCAACGGTGTGGCGAAGACTATTGCGGCGTCACGCCGGCGCGCTTGACGATGGCGGCGTACTTGGCCAGTTCGCTCTTGAAATGGGCCTGCGCCTGTTCGGGCGTGCTCAGCACGATGGTGTTGCCCTGCTTGTCCATCGCTTCGCGCACTTCGGCGGTGGCAAACGCGCTGGCAAAGGCCTGGTGGATGCGCCGCACCTGCTCGGCCGGCAACCCCTTGGGGCCGACGGCGGCCGACCAGCCTTCAACCAGGTAGGCGGGATAGCCCTGCTCCGCCGCCGTCGGCACGTCGGGCGCGCCGGTTGAGCGCTTGGCCGACGCCACGCAGATGGCGCGCAGCGCGCCAGTCTTGATCTGCCCGTGCACCGCGGGCATGGCGATCACGCCCATGTCGATCTGGCCGCCGATGATGTCGGCCATCATCGGACCCGTGCCGCGGTACGGGATGTGGGTGATGTGCGTACCCGTCACGCCCTTGAACATCTCTGCCGCCAGGTGCAGGATGGTGCCGTTGCCCGACGAGGCGTAGTTGTACTTGCCCGGATTCGCCTTCAGCAGCGCCACCAGTTCCTTCATGTTCCTGGCGGGCAGCTTGGGGTTGACCACCAGCACCATCGGCGAGGTGGCAATGATGGTGATCGGCGTGATGTCACCCACCGGGTCGAACGGCACCGACTTGAGCACGCTGGGATAGATCACGTGGTTGTTCGACACCACGCCCAGCGTGTGGCCGTCGGGCGGGGCCTTGATGAAGGCCTGCGTGCCCACCACGCCGCCCGCGCCGGGCTGGTTTTCGACCACCACCGGCGCGCCGAGCGCCTTGCCCAGCGACGGCGCGGCGCCGCGCACGATGGCGTCGACACCCGAGCCGGCGCTGACCGGCAGGATGAACTTGACCGGCTTGTCGCCCTGCGCCCGCACGCCGGGCGCCAGCGTGGCCAGGCCTGCGGCGCCAATGGACGAGAGCGCGCGGCGGCGGGAAATCATTGCAGGCAGAAAGGGGGTCATCAACAGTCTCCGTTTATCTTCAACACATGTGGCAATCGAATCCAGCCGAAAAGTGGCTCCGCCGCCAACAGGCAAGCGCCGCCAGCTCTCATATCAATAGCAATCGGTCATCGGTCACGCCACGGCATGCGCCGCGCGCAACGCCGCAATCTCCGCCGGCGTGCAGCCCACGGCGGCCAGCAAGTCATCGGTATCGCGCCCCATCGCGGGTGGCTGCGTGCCGGCGCCAAGCCGCTGGCCGTCCATCGTGAACGGCAGCAGCGTGGTCTGCGCCGTCTGGCCGGCGCGCGCGCCGTCGGTGAGGGTGACCTCCGCCAGCCCGCCGGTCGCCCGCAGGTGTTCGTCGTCGTACAGCTCCTCGGGCTTGCGGATCGGCGCAAACGGCAGGCCCGCCTGCTCGAACAGCGCCGCCAGTTCGGCCGCGCTGCGCGTGGACAGCCGCTCGCGCAGCAGCGCCAGCAGGATGGGGCGCGCACGCACACGGTCGTTGTTGGTGGCGTAATCGGGCCGGTCGCGCAAGTCGCTGAAACCCAGCACGTCGCAGAACGTGCGCCATTGCGCGTCGCTCACGGCGGCCAGAAAGATCTGCTCGCCGTCCTTGACGGTAAACACGTCGTAGACCGCCCAGGCACTGATGCGGTCCGGCATGGGCGCGGCGGGCTGGCCGGTGATGGCGTACTGCATCATGTGCTGGCCGACCAGGAATACGTTGTTCTCGAACAGCGCGCTCTGCACTTCCTGCCCCCTGCCGGTGATGCCGCGCTGCACCAGCGCGCCCAGCGCGCCGATGGCGCCGAACATGCCGCCCATGATGTCGTTCACGCTGGTGCCGGCACGCAATGGGTCGCCCGGGCGGCCCGTCATGTAGGCCAGCCCGCCCATCATCTGCACCACTTCGTCCAGCGCCGTGCGGTGTTCGTACGGGCCGGGCAGAAAACCCTTGCAGCTGACGTAAATCAGGCGCTCGTTCTGCCGCGACAGGCTTTCGTAGTCCAGCCCGTACTTCTTCATCGTGCCGGGCTTGAAGTTCTCGGCCACCACGTCGGCGCTGGCCGCCAGCCGGCGCGCCACGGCCGCGCCTTCGGGCTGGTGCAGGTCGATGGCGATGCTTTTCTTGCCGCGGTTGAACATGGGGAAGAAGCCCGCCCCCGACCCCAGCAGGTGGCGCGTGCGGTCGCCGTCCACCGGCTCGACCTTGATCACCTCGGCCCCCAGGTCGGCCAGCACCAGGCCACAGGTGGGGCCCATCACCATGTGCGTGAATTCGACGACGCGCAGGCCTTCCAGAGGCCGCTGGCGCTTGATGGAATTGGGTTGTTTGCTCATTTTTTTATAGCATCAGAGTTCATGCCTTGCAGCGTGCGGGGCAGGCCGGCGCGCCACAGTGTGCCGTGCAGCGTCTCGCCCTGCAGCCAGCCGGCCATGCGCTCGCGCAGCGCCAGCAGCGCGTCGATGTCGACGCCGGTGTCGATGCCCATGCTGCGCAGCAGGTAGGCCAGGTCTTCGGTGGTGACGTTGCCGCTGGCGCCCGGCGCGTGCGGGCAGCCGCCGATGCCGGCCAGGCAGGCGTCGAAGCGCGTCACCCCGGTCTGCAGCGCGGCATACACGTTGGCCAGCCCCAGGCCGCGCGTGTCGTGGAAGTGGCCGCACCACAGCTTGTCACCGGCGATGGCGCGCGCCTGCTCGAACAGCCGCGCCACGGCGGCCGGGTCGGCATAGCCCACGGTGTCGGCCAGGCTCACGCGGTCGCAGCCGGCGTCGAGCAAGGCCTGCATCAGCCGCAGCACCTCAGCCGGTTGGACCTCGCCCTGCAGCGTGCAGCCGAACGCCGTGCCGACGCCGCCTTCCAGCAAGGTTTTCGAGCCGGCGGCATCGCGCGCGGCGCGGATGCGCGCCGCCTCGACCACCACCTCGTCGGGCGTCTTGCGCAGGTTGGCCAGGCTGTGCGCGTGGCTGGCGGACAGCGGCAGCACCATCAGGTCGGCCCCGGCGGCGATGGCCGCCTCGGCCCCGCGCAGGTTGGGCACCAGCACCGACACCGACAGCCCGGGCAGCGTCCTGCCGAACGCCACCAGCTCCGCGGTATCGGCCAGCTGCAGCAGGTATCTGGCCGGCACGAACGAGCCGACCTCGATCTCGCGCAGCCCGGCCGCGTGCGCGGCGCGTAGCCAGTCCATCTTGTGCGCGGTCGGCAGCGTGCGTGCGATGGCCTGCAGGCCGTCGCGCAGGCCGACTTCGCGGATCACGGCGCGCGCTGGCAGCGTGGATGTCATGGGTTGTCTCCTTGCGGAATGTTTTATGTGTGCACCCAAGTCTAGGTATTCCACGAGAGATCGCTAGCGGTATCTTGGAAGCCCTATGATTCCTGAATGGAATATCTAAAACGCCATAGGCCAGCAACAGCGGCGGCGCAGCAAGCCCGCCCCCATGGCCGCGGAGCAGGCCACGCCAGAACGCCGCGGCCGGGCTTGCACCGGCCGCCAGCGTTGTCCCCCTCAGTGGGAAGGCGCGTCAGCGCCACAGGGGGGAGCATGGCCCGCGATCTTGACCTGACCACCCTGCGCCTGTTCGTCGCCGTCTGCGAAGCGCGCAACATCGCCCGCGCGGCAGAGCAACAGGCCATGGTCGGCTCGGCCATCAGCAAGCGGCTGGCGGCGCTGGAAGACACAGTGGGCACGCCGCTGCTGACGCGTCGCCGCCACGGCGTCGAGCCCACGCCCGCGGGCGAAACGTTGCTGGAACATGCGCGTGCTTTGCTGGCCCGCGCGGCGCAGATCGAGCGCGACATGGCCGGCTACGCGGCCGGTGTGCGCGGCCACGTGCGCGTGCTGGCCACGCAGTCGGCCATGGCCGAATCGCTGGCTGACGACGTGGCCGCCTTCCTGGGCGCGCCGGGGCACCAACACATCCGCGTCGACATGGAAGAGGCCGTCAGCACGCAGGTGCTGCGCGCCGTGCGCGAAGGCAGCGCCTCGCTTGGCATCTGCTGGGACGCCGCCGACCTGCGCGGCCTGCACCACTGGCCGTGGCGCGGCGACCAGCTGGCGGCCGTGGTGCCGCGCGACCACGCGCTGGCACGGCGCCGGCGGCTGGCGCTGGCCGATACCCTGCCCTACGAACAGGTCAGCCTGCCGCCCGAAAGCGCGGTGCAGGTGATGCTGCAGCGCGCCGCCGCGCTGGCCGGCCAGCCGATCCGCTACCGCGTGGTGGCGGCCACCTTCGATGCCGCGCTGCGCGTGGTGCGCTCACGGCTGGCCATCGCCGTGCTGCCGGCCGAGCTGTCGACGCCCTACGCCGACGCCTTCGGGCTGCACGTGATCCCGCTCACCGACGCCTGGGCGCGGCGGCGCTTTGCGATCTGCTGCCGCGACCCGCAGGCGCTGACGCCTGCGGCGCGGCTGCTGGTGGATCACCTGGTGGCGAGCGCTCAGGCCGTCGAACAAGCTACCAAATAGATAGCTGGTTGCGCTCTACAGTCCTGCGCTGAAGGCCATTTTGGTTGGAATGTCGCGTGAGGATGACGCGCCGTTGGCCCTCACCCCTGTCCCCGGCCTTCGCGGGGGCAAGCTCTCTCCCAGAGGAAGAAGGGGTTCTCGACTCAGCCGTTGTTGCCTCCCATGGGGGCAACGCCTGCCAAGCGGTCACCCGAGCACATGCGCCAGCGTCAGCAGCACCAGCAGCAGCAGCCAGAGAGCGACGGTGCGCCACACCAGGCCGACGACCTGGGTGAAGTGCGAGGTGCGTGCCGGTTCGCCCGGCAGGCCCTCGCTGCCCGGCGGCGCGCCGGCCGCCGCGCTGGGCGGGCCGACCGCATCCACCGACAGCGGGCGCAGCGACTGGCCGCCCAGCCGCACGCCGATGGCGCCGGCCGTCGCCGCCAGAACGACGCCGTCGTTGCCGTCGGCAAAGCGCGCCGCGTGGTTGCGCCAGACGTCGATGGCGTCCTCGAAGCTGCCCACGATGGCAAAGCCCAGCGCGGTGGCGCGCGACGGCAGCCAGTCGATGGCGTGCCAGGCCGCGTCGGCCACCGACCGCAGCGCCGGGCTGGTCGGGTGGTCGGCCGATTCAGACCGGCGGCGCCAGTAGCGCGCGCCGTATTCCGCGTTGCGGTAGAACACCGCGCCCGCCGGCCCCAGGCCCAGCACGGCGCCGATGCAGAACCACACCAGCACGCCGAACACGTGGCGGTGCGCGGCCAGCACCGAATACTCGATGACGTGGCGCACGATTTCGCTGCGTGGCACGGCGCTGGCGTCCACCTGCTGCCAGTGCGCCAGCAGGGTGCGTGCGCGGTCCTCGTCACCCGCTTCCAGCGCTTCGCGGATGCCCGTGAAGTGGTGGCTGAACTGCCGGAACCCCAGCGTCAGGTACAGCATGGCCACGTTCCACACCAGCACCAAGGGCCAGCCGCCCAGCCAGCCCAGCAGGGCGTTGACCGCGGCCACCGCCGCCGTGGGCACGCCCACGGCCAGCACCCAGGCCAGCCAGCCGTGCTGGGTTGCGCCAGCGTCCACGTTGCGGCCCACCACGCTGAGCCAGCGCCGCAGCCCAACCGCCGCCACATGGTTGGCCGCCAGCGGGCGCACCTGTTCCAGCAGCAGGGCCAGCGCAATCGCAAAAAATGCCATCCGGGGATGATAGTGGTGCGCCGCACGGCGGCGCCCTGGCTACGCCGACAGGAAGCGGTAAAAGTTGCGCAACATGCCCGCCGTGGCGCCCCAGATGAAGCGCTCGACTTCGCTGTCGGGCATGGGCGGCGATTCGCCCGTGCCAGGCTCGACCCGCACGCGCTCGACGTAGGGCATCGAGAACCATTCGCGCAACTGGCCTTCCCATTCCAGCCGGTGGCGCCGGTGGTGCGCCGGGTTCATCAGAAAGGCCAGCGGCACCTCGAAGGCGTGCGCCACCTCATGGGGGTTGGGGTGCAGCACAAAGCCCGGCCGCACCACCGCCACCACAGGCGTGACGATGAACTGCGTGCCGGTCACGTACACCGGCAGCTGGCCGATCACGTCGACGTGCGTGCGCGGCAGGTCAACCTCTTCCTGCGCCTCGCGCAGCGCGGCGTCGACCACGCTGCGGTCTTCCGGGTCGACCTTGCCGCCCGGAAAGGCGACCTGGCCCGAATGCGTCGACAGGTTGGCCGTGCGCTCGGTCAGCAGCACCGTCAGGCCGCCGGGCCGGTCGACCAGCGGCACCAGCACCGACGCGGCCGCGGGGGCGCGGTCGGCAAAGCGCGGCTCCTGGCGCAATTCGGGCTGCCATACCGGGGGCACGGCAAAGCGGTGGCGCAGCGCCTGGGGCGTCAGGCGCTCGGCGGGCACGGCGGGCAGGTGCGCGTCCACGCCGGTGACGGGCACCTCGCGCGGGTTGAAGTGGGGCAGCTTGGACAGGGAGGTGAACGTCGTCATGTCACGCGCAGGTCGGGCAGGCAGCGATTGTGCGCCGGCCAGCGCTGCCGCGTGCGCCCATGAAAAAACCGCCTGGGCCAGGGCCGCAGGCGGTCGGTGATGGCGGCGGCAGGGGCTGCCGGTGCGCCAGCTTATTCGGTGGCGGCTTCGGCGCCGGCCTTGGCCACGCGGCCGGGCAGCTTTTCCTTGATGCGGGCCTTCTTGCCCGACAGGCCGCGCAGGTAGTACAGCTTGGCGCGGCGCACGTCGCCGCGGCGCTTGACTTCGATCTTGGCGATCAGCGGGCTGTAGGTCTGGAAGGTGCGCTCGACGCCTTCGCCGCTGGAGATCTTGCGCACGGTGAAGCCGCTGTTCAGGCCACGGTTGCGCTTGGCGATGACCACGCCTTCATAGGCCTGCACGCGCTTGCGGCTGCCTTCGACGACGTTGACGGACACGATCACGGTGTCACCGGGGGCGAACTCGGGGATCGTCTTGCCGAGGCGCTCGATTTCCTCTTTTTCGAGGGTCTGGATCAGGTTCATTGCAGTTCCATTTTCGATCGTGCACACGCTACGCTAGGGGCGGCAACCTTGAAAACGGGGTTCAAGGCCTTGTTCTGGGCCGCGGCCGGCAGAGGATCGAAAAGCCTTTGATTATAGCCCGGCGCGGGCGGCTTCGCCCAGCTGCGCCAGCACGGCTTCGTCGGCGCGGCTCAACCCGCCCTGGGCGCGCGCGGAGGCCACCAGGTCGGGCCGGTGCCGGGCCGTCAGCGCCAGCCGCTGCTCGCGCCGCCAGCGCTCGATCTGCGCGTGGTGGCCGCTCAGCAATTCGGGCGGCACGCGCTGGCCGTCCCATTCCTCGGGGCGGGTGTAGTGCGGGCAGTCCAGCAGGCCGTCGACGGCGGGGTTGAAGCTGTCCAGCTGGTGGCTGCCCTCGTCGTTCAGCACGCCGGGCTGCAGACGGGCCACAGCGTCCAGCAGCGCCAGCGCGGCGATTTCGCCGCCCGACAGCACGAAGTCGCCCAGGCTGACCTGGTGCGTCACGTGGCGGTCGATGAAGCGCTGGTCAATGCCCTCGTAGCGGCCGCAGATGAGGATGGCACCCGCGCCGGCCGACCAGCGTTCGACGGCGGCGTGGTTCAGCGCCGCCCCGATGGGCGAAAACAGCACCACGGGCGCTTCGCCGGCCTGCGCCTGCGCGCGGTCGGCCTGCGCCGCCTGCAGGCAGCGGGCCAGCGGCTCGGCCATCATGACCATGCCGGGCCCGCCGCCAAAGGGCCGGTCGTCCACCCGGCGGTAATTGCCCTCGGCAAAGTCGCGCGGGTTCCACAGCTTCAGCACGATCTGGCCGCTGGCGTAGGCGCGGCGGGCGATGCCCGCTTCAATAAACGGAGCAAACAGTTCGGGGAACAGCGTCAGCACGTCGAAGCGCAGCGCACGCGGGGGAACAGAGGCCGGATCAGCGCTCATCGACACATACTCCCCCTGCACGCGGCCGCCAGCGCACGCCAGTCACGCGCCAAAGCCACATACTCCCCCACCCTGCTACTGCACCGAACCCGGCTGCGGCAGCTGCTGCGCGGCGGGCGTGAACAGGCGGCCGACATCGACGGCGTCAAAGCGTTCCTGCTGGCCACAGAAATCGCAGCCCACTTCGATCTGGCCCTGCTCCTTCAGGATGTCCTCGGCCTCGTGCTGGCCCAGGCCCTTCAGCATGGCGCCCACGCGCTCGCGGCTGCACGAGCAGGCAAAGCGCGGCCCCTGCGCGCCGGCTTGCGGCTCGAAGCGCATCAGGCTTTCTTCCCAGAACAGGCGGCGCAGGATGGTGTCGGCATCCAGCCCCAGCAGCTCGTCGCGCTTCAGGCTCTTGGCCAGGATGGCGATGCGCTGGTAGTCGTCCTCGGCCGCCTCGCGGGCGTCGTCCTCGCGCGCCACGCTGCTTTGCGAGAGGTTGTCCTGCCCCTGCACCGGCAGCCGCTGGATCAACAGGCCCGCGGCCACCTGCTCGTCGGCGGCCAGCACCAGCGTGGTGTCCAGCTGCTCCGACTGGCGCATGTAGTGCTCGACCACGGCGGCCAGGTCCATCAGCGGCGCGCCGCCCTCGTCGGCCAGCGGCACCACGCCCTGGTAGGGCTGCTGCCCTTCCTGGCGGTTCTGCGGATCGAGCGTGATGGCGCAGCGACCCTTGCCCTGCGCGTCGACCATCTCCGGCAGGCGCATGCCCGGCGTCACCGCGCCCACCACCGACGCGGTGGCGCGCAGGCGCAGGTCGGACTGCACCTCAGCCACGGCCACCTTCACCGGGCCGTCGCCGAAGATCTGCATGATCAACGCGCCGTCGAACTTGATGTTGCCCTGCATCAGCACCGCGGCGGCGGCCATTTCGCCCAGCATTTCGGCCACGGGCGGCGGGTAGGCGCCGGTCTGGGTGTTGGCGGCGCGGCGGCGCAGCACTTCCTGCCAGGCGTCGGTCAGGCGCACCAGCTGGCCGCGCACCGGCAGGCCGTCGAAGATGAATTTGTGGAGTTCGGACATCCTGCGCAGATGGAGGCTCAGCCCAGCTTGTTCAAGGTGGCGCGGAACTTGCGCGCGTTGTCGATGTAGTGCTGCGCACTCATGCGCAGGCCCTCGATCTGCTCGGGCGTCAGCTGCCGCACCACCTTGGCCGGCGTGCCCATGATCATGCTGCCGTCCGGGAATTCCTTGCCCTCGGTCACCAGCGAGCCGGCGCCCACCAGGCAATGCTTGCCGATCTTCGCGCCGTTCAGCACCACGGCGCCGATGCCGATCAGCGACTCGTCGCCGATGGTGCAGCCGTGCAACATCACCTTGTGCCCCACCGTCACGTGCTTGCCCACGGTGAGCGGCATGCCGACGTCGGCGTGCATCACGGTCAGGTCCTGGATGTTGCTGCCCTCGCCGATGGTCATGCTCTCGGTGTCGCCGCGCAGCACGCAGCCAAACCACACGCTGGCGTCCGGCCCCAGCGTGACGTTGCCCATCACCTGCGCCGAATCGGCGATCCAGGCGGTGGAATCGACCTGCGGTGCCTTGCCATCCACTTCGTATACGGCCATGTGCTGATGTCTCCTGCGGTTGCTGCCATCCAATGGGTGCGCCCGGACGGCCGGGCGCGCTGCCTACAATTCTAGGGATGGCGCTGCGCTCTCTTGCCCTGCAGGCTCTCTGCGAGCCCGATGTTGAAAAAAAACTGGCCCTGACGCTGGCCCTGCAAGCGCCGCCAGCTACTGTTTCGATAGCTTCCGAGTCAGCGCCCCCGGCGCCCGCCCACCTGCCCGGCCGCCCCGCCCGGCCGGAACTGATCGACCCCGCCCAGGTGCCGCAGCGCAGCGTGCACACGCCCGAAGGCCGCGCCGCCCTTGTGCACGCCATCTGCCACATCGAATTCAACGCCATCAACCTGGCGCTGGACGCCGTCTGGCGCTTTGACGGCATGCCCGACGCCTTCTACGGCGACTGGCTGCGCGTGGCCCGGGAAGAGGCCTACCACTTCAGCCTGCTGCACGACCACCTGCGCACGCGGCTGGGCCATGTGTACGGCGACTTTCCCGCCCACGACGGACTGTGGGCCATGTGCGAAAAAACCCAGGGCGACATCACCGCCCGCATGGCGCTGGTGCCGCGCACGCTGGAGGCGCGCGGCCTGGACGCCACGCCGCTCATCCAGCGCAAGCTGCGCGCCGTCGGCACGCCCGACGCGCTGGCCGCCTGCGACATCCTCGACATCATCCTGCGCGACGAGATCGGCCACGTCGCCATCGGCAACCACTGGTACCGCTGGCTGTGCGACCAGCGCGGCCTGGAGCCGCTGGCGCATTACCGCGTGCTGGCGCGCCAGTACGGCGCCCCGCGGCTCAAAGGCCCGTTCAACACCACCGCGCGCCAGCAGGCCGGCTTTACCGCCGACGAACTGGCCGCGCTGGCCGACACGCCGGCTGGCTGAACCGCATCGCCGGCCCGCGCCGCGCGCCAGCGGCTACGATGGCCCTTTGCCGACGCCCGCGCCCTGCGGCCGGATCGTCGCCCCTGCCCCTTGCCACTTCAAAGAAGGAGTCACTCATGCCCCAGAAACCCGTCGTCCAGGACATCGGCCCGAAGCCCAACGCCTTCGACATCGAAACCGCCACCAAGGACAACGCCAACTACCGCACCGTGGCCTGGAGCGGCAAATACCTGCAGGTCACGCTGATGTCCATCGAACCCGGCCAGTCCATCGGCCTGGAAGTGCACCCCGACACCGACCAGTTCCTGCGCCTGGACGCTGGCCAAGGCCAATGCAAGATGGGCCCCGCCAAGGACAAGCTGGACTTCGTGCAGGACGTCGAAGACGGCTGGTGCATCACCGTGCCCGCGGGCACTTGGCACGACGTCGTCAACACCGGCAACGAGCCGATGCGCCTGTACGCCATCTACGCGCCCGTGCACCACGCGGCGGGCAAGGTGCACGCCACGTTCGACGATGCCGAGCGCGATGAGGACAGCGGCAACGACGAGCCGCCGAAGTGGTCGGTGCAGCCGCCCAGCGCAAAGCCGGACAAGCACGCCTGATCAGACGGCGGGCGCGAAGCTGGCGCAACGCAACCGCGCCCGCCATCTGCGCGCCCTGAACCGGCCCTCCGGTAGAGATGGATGGCCAGCAGCCCGCAAGGCCCGGCCGGTCACGGCCTTGCAGCCGCCCCAAACCGCTTCATCAACTCCCCCTGCACCGCCGCCGGCGACAGGTTCTGCCCGGCTTTCTCGCGCGCGAAGGCGTCGGCCGCCGCGGGGTCGTCGTGGAACTTTCGGTACAGCCGGCGCAACTGTTCCTCGTCTGCATAGCCCAGTTCAACCCGCTCGTCGATGCGGCCGGCGCGGATCAGGGCGGGGTCGAGCCGTTCGATGTGGTTGGTGGTCATGAACAGCACGGTGCCTTCTTGCGTGGCCACGCCGTCCAGCGCGTTGAGAAAGCCGCTGAACGACAGCTTGACCTGCGCGTGCGCGGCGTCGCGTTCGCGGAAGAAGGCGTCGACGTCCTCGATCAGCAGCAGCGAGCGCTGGGGCACCGAGGCCAGCAGGGTGTGGATCTTCTCGTCGGTGACGATGGGGCTGGCCAGGCTGAGGGTGCACACGTTCAGCCGCAGTTCGCTGGCCAGCGCGGTGACGAGCGAGGTCTTGCCGGTGCCGGGCGGGCCGTACAGCAGGTAGCCGCGCCGCCACGGTATGCCCAGCGTGGCATAGCGCTCGCGGCTGCGGAAAAAGTTTTCCAGATCGGCCAGCAGCGCTTCGCCCTGCCCCGCCTTGAGCACCACCGACGCCAGCGGCCGGCGTGACCCGAGGCGCGCGCGCATCCAGTCGCCGCCGTGGAAGGGGTTGGGGATGTAGACCGACAGCGTGTCGGTCTCGCGCGCGGCGCGGGCGTCGATGGCGGCCTGCAGGAAGCCTTCCAGATAGCGCGGCGAGCGGCCCAGCGTGGACAGGCTCACTTTCTCGAACACGCTCTGGGTCACCTGCAGGTCGCGGCGCAGCCACAGCCAGCGGCCGTCCGCGCGCAGGATGTGCACGCCCTCACCCGGCGACAGATATGCGCGTGGCAGCTGGCCGTTGCGCAGGTCTTCAGCCAGGCTCTGGTATTCGGTGCCGCGCCGCACGCTGCGCGCGGTGAACTGGTTGACGCCGCGCAGTCCGGGGTGCTGGTCCATGTATTCGACCAGCGCCGGAAACAGGAAGTCGTCGCGCGAATCGACGGTGAGCGTGCTGACGAAAAAGCGCCGTGCCCAGCGCAGGATGAGGCCGGGCACGTCCTTCAGCCAGTAGGCCAGCGCGCCGGCGGCGGCCAGAAGCGCGGCCTGCAGCGCCGGTTGCGAGAGCCAGGGAGCGACGGTTTCCATGTCGTGAGCCGCTGAAGTCTTGATGAAACAGGCGACCTGCGCTTGTCCAGCCTGCGTTATTTGCTATATTTTATGAAGCAAGCCGTCAGTCTGCCTTGATCGACGCCGCCTTGATGATGCGCGCGTTGCTGGCCGATTCGGCGGCGATGAACCTGGCAAAGTCGGCCGCGCTGCCACCGGTGGGCACGTTGTCGGCGGCTTCGATCTTCTGGCGCACGTCCTTGTCCTTCAGCAGCTTGTTCACCTCGGTGTTCAGGCGCTCGATGACGGCAGGCGGCGTGCCGGCGGGCGCGAACAGACCGAACACCGACGCCAGGTTGGCGGCGGGCAGGCCCAGCTCGGCCAGCGTGGGCACGGCGGGCAGTTCCTCCAGCCGCCCGGGGGCGCCCACGGCCAGCGGCTTCAGCTTGCCGGACTTGATGTGCCCCATGACGGCCGGGCCGGCGTTCACGCTCAGCACCTCAAACTGGCCGCCCAGCGCGTCGTTGATCTGCTGCCCGCCCCCTTTGTAGGGCACGTGGGTAATGTCGGCGCCCGCGCCCGACTTGACTTGCTCCAGCACGATGTGGCCCAGCGACGCCGGCCCCGACGTGGCCCAGCGTACGGCGCCTGGGCGGGCCTTGGCCGCAGCGACCAGTTCCTTGAAGTCGCGTGCGGGCAGTGCCGAGGTGCCCAGCAGCAGCACCGGCGAAGCGATCACGCTGACCACCGGAACGATGTCCTTGGCCGGATCAAACGGCGACTTGCCCAGGTGCGGGTTGAGCACCAGCGGGCTGATGGCCGAAAAGCCGAAGCTGTAGCCGTCCGGCGGCGCCTTGGCCACAGCGTCCATGCCGATGGTGCCGCTGGCGCCGGCCTTGTTGTCGACCAGCACGCTCTGGCCGAGCACCGGCGCCAGCCGGTCGGCCAGCAGGCGCGCCACGCTGTCGGCCACACCACCGGGCGGATAGGCGACGGTGATCTTGATCGGCTTGGCGGGCCAGGACTGGGCTTGCGTGAGCGCGGGGGTCAGCGCCAGCGCGGCCGCCGCGACCAGGCTGGCGCGGCGAGTGATGAAACGGGTCAATGAAGTCATGCGGCGATTGTGCGCCAGCGTCGGCGAAGAAGCGCTGGCGCGCCCGCTGCCGGTGCGGAACGTCTCACCCCCGCGGGTGGTGCCTGGCGTGCAGGTCTTTCAGCCGCTCGCGCGCGATGTGGGTGTAGATGGTGGTGGTCGAGATGTCGGCGTGGCCCAGCAGCATCTGCACGGCGCGCAGGTCGGCGCCGTGGTTGAGCAGGTGTGTGGCGAAGGCGTGGCGCAGCGTGTGCGGCGACAGCGGCGTATGGATGCCGGCCTGGCGCGCATAACGCTTGACCAGGGTCCAGAACATCACGCGCGACATCGCCGTGCCGGGCGTGCGGCCGGCGCTGGTGACGAACAGCGCCTCGGTCTGGCGCTGGCCCAGCAAGGCGGGCCTGCTCTCTGAAACATAGCGCTGCAGCCAGTCGCGTGCTTCTTCACCAAAGGGCACCAGGCGCTCCTTGCTGCCCTTGCCCAGCACGCGCAGCACGCCGTCGGCAAAGGCGACGTCGAAGGTCTTGAGCGACACCAGCTCGCTGACGCGCAGGCCGCTGGCGTACATCAGCTCCAGCATGGTGCGGTCGCGCAGGCCCAGCGGCGTGTCGGTGTCGGGCGCGGCCAGCAGCGCCTCGACCTGGGCTTCGCTCAGCGTCTTGGGCACGCGCAATGGCTGCCTGGCGGTCAGCAGCTTCAGCGTGGGGTCGGCGCTGATCAGCCTTTCGCGCAGCGCCCAGCGGAAGTAGCGCTTGAACACCGTCAGGCGCCGGTTGGCCGACGTGGCCTTGCCCTGGTCGCGTTCATGCCTGACCTTGGCGCGCACGCCCATGTAGGCGTTGAGGTGTTGCTCCTGCGTCTGCGGCAGCTTGAGGCCGTCTTCAGCGGCCAGCCACTGCGCGTACAGCGTCAGGTCGCGCCGGTAGGCGGCCAGCGTGTTGGGCGACAGGCCGTCCTCCAGCCACAGGGCGTCGATGAAGGCGTCGATGCTGGCGTCGGTAAAAGGAGCGGCGGGCGAAGCGGCGGTCACGCGGCGAAGATACCAAAGCGCACCCGCTGCGTCAGGCGCGCGCGCCGCCGCTGCGGGTGATTCATTTTCTGATAGCAAAAAAAAAACCCGCCGGGCGCGGGCCACGGCGGGTTTTTGTGCGAGCGCAGAGTTTACTGCAGCGTCAGCTTCTGCTTGGCCACCACCTGCTTGTAGACGGCCAGTTCGTCCTTGATCTGCTTGGCAAACTCGTCGGGCGAGTTGGCGATGATGAACGAACCGGTCTCTTCGATGCGCTTTTTCACCGCCGGATCCTGCAGCACCTTCTTGGCCGCCGCGTTCACCCTGTCGACCACGTCCTTGGGCGTGCCCTTGGGCGCCAGGATGCCATAGTAGGCCATGCGGTTCACCGGCTCCAGGCCCACTTCCTTGAAGGTGGGCGTGTCGGGCAGGTCCTTCAGGCGCTGCGGCGCGGCCACCACGATGGGTACCAGCTTGCCGGTCTTGATGAAGGGCAGCGACGACGGCACGTTGTCGAAGATGATGGGCACCTGGCCCGCCACCACGTCGTTCAGCGCCGGGCCGGCGCCGCGGTAGGCGATGTGGGTGACGAACATGCCGGTCAGGCTCTTGTACAGCTCCATCTGCAGGTGGCCGATGCCGCCGGTGCCCGACGACGCATAGCTGAACTTGCCCGGCTGCTGCTTGACCAGCGCGGCGAAGTCCTTGTAGTTCTTGGCCGCGAAGCTGGGGTGCACCGCGATGATGTTGGGCGTGGCGGCGATGTTGATCACCGGCATGAAGTCGCCCACCGGGTCGTACTGGATCTTGGGGTTGATGGCCGGGTTGGCGGCCGTGGTCGACACCGTGGCCACGCTCAGCGTGTAGCCGTCGGCCGCGGCACGCGCGGCTTCGGTCGCGCCAATGGCGCCGCCCGCGCCGCCCTTGTTGTCGACCACCACCGGCTGGCCCAGTTCGCGGCCCAGCGGCTCAGCGACCACGCGGGCAATGATGTCGGTGGTGCCGCCCGCGGCAAAGGGCACGATCAGGCGGATGGGCTTGGCAGGCCAGGCCTGGGCAAAGGCACTGCCGGCAGTAAAGGTAGCGACAGTGGCGGCGAGCGCGATCAGGTGACGGCGTTGCATCGTCGGAAAACTCCTTGTTAGTCTTGCTTAAACACGAAACCGCGATTAGACGGCGAAACGATGGCGCTGGTTCCGCACGGCAGCCCGCTAATTGCAAGGGATTACCCGCAGGCCCGTTATGCTCTGCCGCCGTGTACTACGCCCAACTGCTCTTTCCGGACTTTTCGCTGATCCTGATCGGCTACCTGCTGTGCCGCCATACCGCGCTCAATCGCCCGGTCTGGCAGTCGGCAGAGGCATTGGTCTATTACTTCCTGTTTCCGGTGCTGCTGTTCCAGTCCATCGTGCGCACGCCGCTGGACGTGCGCGCGGCGTCGAGCCTGATCGGCGCCGGCCTGGGGCTGGTCGCCACCGGCATCATGCTGGCCTATGCGCTGCCGCGTCTGCCGGGCCTGCGCGGGCGCATCGACCTGCGCGACCACGCCGCCAGCGCGCAGGTGGCGTTCCGCTTCAACTCGTTCATCGGCCTGGCGTTGGCCGAGCGGCTGGGCGGCGCGCAGGGCCTGCAACTGGTGGCCGTGCTGATCGGCGTGTGCGTGCCGCTGTGCAACATCGGCGCCGTGTGGCCCATGGCGCGCCACGCGGGGCGCGGCTTTCTGGGCGAGCTGGCGCGCAATCCGCTGATCCTGGCCACGGCGTCGGGCCTGCTGGCCAACCTGGCCGGGTTCACGATGCCGGAATGGCTGGTGCCCACGGTCACCCGCATCGGCGCGGCGTCCATCGCGCTGGGGCTGATGTCGGCCGGCGCGGGCATGCAGTTTCAGAGCCTGGCCAGCGGCAAGACCCTGAGCGTGGGCGTGCTCACCATCCGCCACTTGCTGATGCCGGTGGCCGCGTGGCTGCTGGCGCGCGCCTTCCGGCTGGGCGCGGACGAGACCATGGTGCTGCTCATCTTTTCGGCGCTGCCCACCGCATCGACCTGCTACGTGCTGGCCGCGCGCATGGGCTACAACGGGCCTTACGTGGCAGGGCTGGTCACGCTGTCGACCGTGCTGGGCATGGTGAGCCTGCCCTTCGCGCTGGGGGTGTTGCGAGGCTTGCCGGGGTGATGTTTGCTATCGTTTGAATAGCTAAATGCGCTTGCCAGTTGAGCGCCAGCGCACGATTTGAACAACAAAAAGCCGCGCGACGCCCGCCGCGCGGCTGTGTGGTGCAAACGGGGCAGATACGAACCAATCAGCGCCCGTCGCGCTTGGCCGTCACCACCTTGTTGCGCCCGCGCGCCGATGCGTGGATCTTCTTGTTGACCGGCTCGGCCTTCAACGGGTTGTAGCGCTGCGCTGCCGCCGGCATGTGGGTCGGCACCGCGCCTTGCGCCAGGTCGCTGGCCGAGCCACCCACCAGCGTGCGGCTGCCGCGCCGTGCGGTCGGCGTACCTTCGGCCGGCGCGGCCTGCTGCTGGCGCGCCACGGCCGAGCGCACCTGCTTCATCAGCTTGGCGGCAGGCTGGGCGGCGCCGGTGATGGCCTTGGTGGCGGGCATTTTCTTGGCAGACGTTTTCTTGGCGGTGGCCTTCTTGGCCGCAGTCTTGGCCGCCGGGCGCTCGGCGCCGTTGGCGGCGCGGGTCGACTTGGCGCCGCGCGCGGTCACCACCGCATAGCCCAGGTCGTCGGCGGCGCGCTGCTTGCGTGCCACCTGGCGCGGCTTGGTGGTGGTGGCGTTGCGCATGGCCAAGTCAGCGCCCTCGCCCGGCGCGGCATCGCCGGTGGTGCGGCGGCTGCGCTGCGCCGACTTGGGGTTGGTGCGCTTGGCGGGCACGCCCGGCGCGTTGTGCGGACGGGCGCCGCGCGTCGTGGTCGCCTTGGCCAGGCGCGCTTCCAGCTTTTCATGCTGCGCTTCAAAGCGCTGCAACACGTCGGCCAGGATGTCGGCCTTGATTTCGGTGCGGTTGTTCTCACCGCCCATCTGCTTGCGCTCGTTGGCGGGGCCGGTGCGCGTGGCCACGGTCTGGCGGCGATAGGTGTCGCGGTACTTGTCGCGCAGCGCGCGGGCGCGGGTGACTTTGCTGGCGAGCTGGCGTGCGGTGAGTTCCTTCACGGCCCCGGCGCGGCTGGCGTGAAACAGTTCGAGTTCGGGCTTGGTCAAGAGGGGTTGGACTTGTCTCAGCGTATAGCGCACGGCAGCTCCTTGTGTATTGGCCCGCGGCACCCAGGGCGACGGGCGGATGAATGGGGTACCGCCTTCTGAGCGTGGCGGTGCGAGCCATTGATGCTATGCAAACCATGAGCACCCCGGTGTCGGACAAGGCGCCCTCCGTTTGCCCGCCTCAGGTTGACGCACATCGTCTATGCTATGAAAATGGCAGCTTGCCGCACAGTCGCGGCGCCAGCCCCACACTTAAAAATCGCAGCAGCGCCGTGACGTCGTCAACGCCCCATCGCCCATTGCACATGCTCGCGCACCAGCGCGTGCGGGTGGTCGGCGCGGGCCTGCAGCGCGGCCAGCAAGGGCGCGCGGCGCGCGTCGCCGGCGGGCAGCGCGGCCAGGGCGTTGCCCAGCGCCACGGCGATGTTGCGCAGCCAGCGCACGTGGCCAATGCGGCGGATCGGGCCGCCTTCGGTGCGGCGCAGGAATTCTTCTTCGCTCCAGCCGAACAACGCCGCCAGCTCGCCGCCGCGCAGGCCGTCGCGCACGTCGAAGTCGGGCAGCGCGCTGCGCTGGGCGTATTTGTTCCAGGGGCAGGC
Organism: Ottowia sp. SB7-C50; assembly: GCF_033110285.1. Classification (NCBI taxonomy): domain Bacteria; kingdom Pseudomonadati; phylum Pseudomonadota; class Betaproteobacteria; order Burkholderiales; family Comamonadaceae; genus Ottowia; species Ottowia sp. SB7-C50. Next base: position 1,380,769 of record NZ_CP136995.1, on the reverse strand, counting down.
CAGCTGGCAATCGTCGCAGCCATAGATGCGGTTGCCGATCAGCGGGCGCAGCGCCTCGTCAATCGCGCCGTCGTGCTCGATGGTCAGGTACGAGATGCAGCGCCGCGCGTCCAGCTGGTGCGGCGCCACGATGGCGCGCGTGGGGCAGATGTCAATGCAGGCCGTGCATTGCCCACAGTGTTCACTGGTCGGCGCGGTGCGGGGCAGCGCCAGGTCAACATAGATCTCGCCCAGAAAGAACATCGACCCGCCTTCGCGCGACAGCACCAGCGTGTGCTTGCCGCGCCAGCCCTGGCCGCTGCGCGCGGCCAGTTCGGCCTCCAGCACCGGGGCCGAATCGGTGAACACGCGGTGGCCGAAGGGGCCCACGGCGTCTGCGATGTGATCGGCCAGCTTCTGCAGCCGCGCGCGCAGCACCTTGTGGTAGTCGCGGCCGCGGGCGTAGATCGACACGATGCCTTCGCCCGGGCGCTGCAGGCGGTCGAATTCCACCGCCTGCCAGCCGGGCGGCGTATCGCGCGGCAGGTAGTCCATGCGCGCAGTGATCACGCTCACGGTGCCGGGCACCAGCTCGGCCGGGCGTGCGCGCTTCAGGCCATGCGCCGCCATGTAATCCATGCGACCATGAAAGCCGTTGTTCAGCCAGGCCAGCAGGCCGGGTTCGGCGCTCGACAGGTCCACGTCCGCCACGCCGACGTGCGAAAACCCCAGCGCCCGCGCCGCGTCCTGCACCTGCGTCCACAGTTCAAGGGAATCGAGTTGAGCGCCACTGCCAGCCACGGCCAGATTGTAGAAACCGCACCGTCCGCGTCGTTCACCTGGCGCACCGAGGACGACACCGCCACCTTTGCGCGCCGCCTGGCCGCGCTGCCCGCGCTGCGCGACGCCTTCATCGAACTGCAGGGCGACCTGGGCGCGGGCAAGACCACCTTCGTGCGCCACCTGCTGCGCGCGCTGGGCGTCCAAGGCCGCATCAAGAGCCCCACCTATGCCGTGGTCGAGCCGCACGCCACGCCCGACGGCCTGGCGGTGTCTCACTTCGACTTCTACCGCTTCAACGACCCGCGCGAATGGGAAGACGCCGGCTTTCGCGACCTGTTTGCCGCGCCCGGCCTGAAGCTGGCCGAATGGCCCGACAAGGCCGCCGGCCTGCTGCCCGTGCCCGACCTGACGCTGCACATCGACTGGCTGGCGCAGGATGACCAACGCGCGGTACGCGCTCAGGCCGGCACCGCGCGCGGCGCGCTGCTGCTGCAAGGCCTGCGCGAGGTGAGCCCATGACGCCGCCCGCGCCCGCCCCGCGCCTGCCCGGCCGCCGCCGCGCGCTGCTGCAAGGCGGCTCGCTGGTGCTGCTGCTGACGGCGCACCACATCGCGCGCGGCGCCAGCATCGTGGCGGTGCGCATCTGGCCGGCCGAGGACTACAGCCGTGTCACCATCGAATCCGACACGGCGCTCAAGGCCACGCACCGCATGGTCGGCATGCCACCGCGCCTGGCCGTCGACATCGAGGGGCTGGAGCTGAACCCCACGCTGCGCGAGCTGGTCGCCAAGGTGCGCGCCGACGACCCCAACATCGCCGGCATCCGCGTCGGCCAGAACTCGCCCGGCGTGGTGCGGCTGGTGCTGGACCTGAAGCAGGAAAGCCGTCCGCAGGTGTTCACGCTGGCGCCGGTGGCGGCGTACCGGCACCGGCTGGTGTTCGACCTGTACCCGGCCCACCCGGTTGATCCGCTGGAGCAGCTGATCGCCGAACGCATGAAGGAGCTGGGCGGCCCCGCCGCAGGCGCACCGGGCGGCGCGGCGCGCGGCATGTCGGCCGAGGCCACCGATTCACTGGGCGACCTGATCGCGCGCCAGATCGAGCGCGCCAACGAGATGTCGCGCCCCGGCAGCGCCGTGGCACGTGCGCCCAGCCCGCCCGCACCGCCGCGCCTGACGCTGCGCACACCAGCGCCAGCGCCCGCGCCCAGCGCCGTGGCGCAGGCCCCCGCGCGCGCCGGCACCGACCGGCTCATCATCGTCGCGCTCGACCCCGGCCACGGCGGCGAAGACCCCGGCGCCATCGGCCCCGGCGGCACCTACGAAAAAGACGTGGTGCTGCAGGTCGCGCTCAAGCTGCGCGACCGCATCAACAACACCACCGTCGGCGGCAACCCGATGCGCGCGTTTCTTACGCGCGACGGCGACTACTTCGTGCCGCTGGCCACGCGGGTCGAAAAGGCGCGCCGCGTGGGCGCCGACCTGTTCATCAGCATCCACGCCGACGCCTTCATGCGGTCGGAGGCGGCGGGCGCCAGCGTGTACGCGCTGTCCGAGCGCGGGGCGTCCAGCGCCGCCGCGCGCTGGCTGGCCGCCAACGAAAACAACGCCGACCGCGTGGGCGGCGTCAACCTGGGCGTGCGCGATTCGCTGGTGCAGCGCGCCATGCTGGACATGAGCACCACCGCGCAGATCAAGGACAGCCTGATGCTGGGCGATTCGGTGCTGCGCGAAATCGGCGGCGTGGGCCGCCTGCACAAGCCGCGCGTGGAGCGCGCCAACTTTGCCGTGCTGCGCGCCCCCGACATTCCCAGCGTGCTGGTCGAAACCGCGTTCATCAGCAACCCCGACGAAGAACGCAAGCTGCGCAGCGAAAGCTACCAGAACGACCTGGCCAACGCGCTGATTGGCGGCATCCAGAAATACTTTTCGGCCAACCCGCCGCTGGCGCGCAACCGGCAGGTGTGAAGTGCTTCGGCACACTTGGGTGTCAAAAGACACAGGTTTGCGTGCAAAACTCACCATTTCTGGGGCAAAAGACCGCTGACGACGCGATGCGTCTGCTTCGTCTGACAACCAACACCCCGGCTCGCGCGTTGAATAGGGGCTGGCGAAAGCCAGTTTCTCTGTAAGTTCTCCTCCAAAATTTGTGCGGGCGATGTCGTTTGACGACTCGCCCGTTTTTCTTTTGGAGGCGGCTTTACAGACTGGCCGCGGTCTTTTCGGCGCGCCCGGCCTTCCAGCCGCCATAGATGGCGATCAGGCCCGGCACCAGGATCAGGCCCCAGATGATCTTGCTGAGGTTGGCCTGCACCCACGGCAGGTTGCCGAACACGTAGCCGGCCGTCACGATGCCCAGCACCCAGATCAGCGCGCCGGTGACGTTGAAGAAGGTGAACTTGCCACGCGTCATTTCGGCCACGCCCGCCACGAAGGGCACGAAGGTGCGGATGAACGGCATGAAACGCGCCAGGATCACCGTCACGCCGCCATAGCGCTCGTAGAACGCATGGGCCTTGTCGAAGGCGCGCCGGTTGAAAAAGCGCGAGTCCTCCCACTGAAACACCTTGGGCCCGAAATAGCGGCCAATGCTGTAGTTGCACTGGTCGCCCAGGATCGCGGCCACCAGCAGGATCACGCACACCAGCGGGTAGCTGATGAGCCCCGCGCCGGCCAGCGCCCCCACCACGAACAGCAGCGAATCGCCCGGCAGAAACGGCATCACCACCACGCCGGTTTCGACGAACACGATGAGAAACAGCAGCGCGTAGACCCACGCGCCGTATTGCGTCACGAACGCACCCAGGTATCTGTCGACGTGCAGGATGAAGTCGACCAGTTGCATCACGATATCCATGGGCGGCGATTATCGGTGCTGAACGGCAATCCCCTGCGCCCACGGCGGTGAGGGGCACCGTCCGACAGGCATTTGCCGCGGCGCGGGCGACACTCCAACGCAACACAACATATCAGGAGCCTGCATGCCCGCCACACCACCACCCGCTGCGCCCGAGCAGCCCACCGTCGATCTGGACGACACGCGCCAGCGCAAGCCCGGCGGACTGCCGCACGAGCGCGACCAGCAGCCCAGCCAGCAAGGCCCCGACGCCGGGCAGCACCAGACGCCCGAAGCGCAGTCGGCCTTTGACGATGCGCGCCGCGGCCGGCCCGACACCTCGGCCGCGCCCCAGTTGCAGCAACCGTCCCCCGGTGAACAACAACCCAAGCGCCAGTAATCGCATCGCTGGCGCTGCCTAGAATGCGCGGGTGAATGCGCCGCGCCGTCCCATCCGCGATCTACCCGATGAACTGATCAGCCAGATCGCCGCGGGCGAGGTGATCGAGCGGCCCGCGTCCGTGGTGCGCGAGCTGCTCGACAACGCGCTGGACGCTGGCGCCACCCAGATCACACTGCGCCTGCTGGCCGGTGGCGTGCGACTCATCAGCGTTGAGGACGATGGCGCCGGCATCCCCGCCGACGAGATGGCGACCGCGCTGCGCCGCCACGCCACCAGCAAGATCGCCAGCCTGGCCGAGCTGGAAGCCGTCGGCACCATGGGGTTTCGCGGCGAGGCGCTGGCAGCTATCAACTCCATAGCTGAAGTCGCTTTGCTGTCCAGGGCGGGCGGCCAGTCATCTGCCCATCTGCTGGACGGCCGCACGGGCGAGATGAAGCCCGTGGCGCGCGCGCAGGGCACCACCGTGGAGGTGAAGGAGCTGTTCTTCAGCGTGCCGGCGCGGCGCAAGTTCCTCAAGACCGACGCGACCGAACTGGCGCACTGCATCGAGGCCGTGCGCCGCCACGCGCTGGCGCGGCCCGACGTCGGCTTCGCCATCTGGCACGAAGGCAAGCTGATCGAGCAATGGCGTGCCCACCCCGGCGAAGCCGGCCGCGCCCAGCGCCTGGCCGACGTGCTGGGCGAGGACTTTCTGGCCGAATCGGTGGCCATCGATTACCGCGCCGGGCCGGTGCACATCACCGGCCGCGCCGGCCTGCCCGACGTGGCGCGGTCGCGCGCCGACCAGCAGTTTGCGTACGTCAACGGCCGCTTCGTGCGCGACAAGGTCATCGCCCACGCCGCGCGCGCCGCCTACGAGGACGTGCTGCACGGCCAGCGCCAGCCGGTGTATGTGCTGCACGTGACGATCGACCCCGCGCGCGTGGACGTGAACGTGCACCCGACCAAGATCGAGGTGCGCTTTCGCGACAGCCGCGAAGTGCACCAGGCCGTGCGCCACGCCATCGAAAACGCGCTGGCCGCCCCGCGCGCCGCGCTGGCCGGCCAGGCCGCTGACGCGCCCGCCTGGCGCGCGCCCGAATCTCCGCCGCCGTCCGGGGATTTCAAGCCTTTCAGGCCGCCCACGCACAGCTATACAGCGCAGTCAGCTATTCATTTTGAAGCAAACGCGGGCCGCCACGCGGTCGAGGAACTGCGCGCGCTGTGGCAGCCGTCGGCCACGCCGGCGGAGCCCGCCGCGCCGGTGGAAGCCGCCCACGACTGGCCACTGGGCCGCGCCATCGCGCAATTGCACGGCGTCTACATCCTGGCCGAGAACCGCGCCGGCCTGGTGCTGGTCGACATGCACGCCGCGCACGAGCGCATCGTCTACGAGCGGCTCAAGACGCAGCTGGACGGCGCGCAGGTGGCCAGCCAGCCGCTGCTGATTCCGGCCACCTTCGCCGCCACGCCGCTTGAAGTGGCCACCGCCGAAAGCGCCGCCGCCGTGCTGCAGCGCCTGGGGCTGGAGGTGACGCCGTTTTCGCCCCGCACGCTGGCCGTGCGCGCCGTGCCCACGTCGCTGGCCGCCGGCGACGCGGTGGCGCTGGCGCGCAGCGTGCTGGCCGAACTGGCGCAGCACGACGCCAGCAGCGTCATCGAACGCGCCCGCGACGAATTACTGGCCACCATGGCCTGCCACGGCGCCGTGCGCGCCAACCGGCGCCTGACGCACGAGGAGATGAATGCCCTGCTGCGCCAGATGGAAGCCACCGAGCGCAGCGACCAGTGCAACCATGGGCGCCCGACCTGGCGGCAGCTGTCGATGAAGGAGCTGGACGGGCTGTTCTTGCGGGGGCGGTGAGGCGGTTGAAGGGATAGTTGGGTGCGTAGGTCGCCTCTTTGAAACCGCCCTTCTCCCTCGTCATTCCTGAGCAGGCGGGAATCCAACGGCCTTTGCCAAGAACGGCTGCCCGTGAAGGCATGGATTCCCGCCTGCGCGGGAATGACGGTGTTTTTGTTCGTCCGTTGGCGTGCGCGCACAGCCATGCGCGATGACATCCAGGCCCGCACCCGCTGCGCCCTGCCCGTTCAGACATCCCGAGCCAGCCGCCATCCACCCCACCCCGCTCGCGCCGCCGTCCGACAGACGCCAATCAGGCCGCTGTTGACAATGCGCCGTGTCCCTCGACCCCGCCACGTCCTCCCGCCCGGCCGACCTGATCGTCGCCACGCCGCGCGGCCTTTATTGCCCGCCGGGTGATTTCTACATCGACCCGTGGCGGCCGGTGGATCGGGCCGTCATCACGCACGCGCATGGCGACCACGCGCGGCGCGGGCATGGCGCGTACCTGGCGCAGACACAGAGCGAACACGTGCTGCGCTCGCGGCTGGGCGCCGATATCTCGCTGCAGACCCTGCCCTATGGCGAACCGGTCATGCTCAACGGCGTGCGCGTGTCGCTGCACCCGGCGGGGCATGTGCTGGGCTCGGCGCAGGTGCGGGTCGAACACGCGGGCCGCGTGTGGGTCGCCTCGGGCGACTACAAGCTGGACGCCGACCCGACCTGCGCGCCCTTTGAGCCGGTGCGCTGCGACGTGTTCATCACCGAATCGACCTTTGGCCTGCCCATCTACCGCTGGCCCGACGCGGCGCAGCTGTTCGCCGACATCAACGCGTGGTGGCGCGCCCAGGCCGATGCGGGGCGACCCAGCCTGATTTACGCCTACGCCTTCGGCAAGGCGCAGCGGTTGCTGGCGGGCGTGAACGCGTCCATCGGCCCCATCGTGTGCCACGGCGCTGTCGAGGCGCTGAACGACGCGTACCGCGCCAGCGGCGTCGCGCTGCCGCCCACGCAGCGCGTGACCGACGTCGACAAGGCCGCCCTGAAGCGCGCGCTGGTCATCGCCCCGCCGTCGGCCGCCGGCACGCCCTGGCTGCGGCGCTTTGGCGACCACGCCGACGCCTTTGCCAGCGGCTGGATGCAGATCCGCGGCGCGCGCCGGCGGCGCGGCGTGGACCGCGGCTTTGTACTGAGCGACCACGCCGACTGGCCCAGCCTGCAACGCGCCATCGCCGCCACCGAGGCGCCGCGCGTCATCGTCACCCACGGCAGCATCCCGGTCATGGTGCGCTGGCTGCGCGAGCAGGGGCTGGACGCGGGATCGTTCGACACGGCGTACGGCGGCGATGACGACGATGGGTTGCCGGATTTACCTGTGGAGGCTGGCGTATGAAAACCCGCACAGCCGTACGCGAAGGGCGCGAAGGGTTCGCGAAGGACGCGAAAGAACAGCCGAAAAGGGCTGAATCGCTGTGTGGTGCGGCACCCGCTGCGTTAACACAATGGTGGTTTTCGACGATGGACGGCCATCCCGCACGCGACCTATTCCCCGTCATTCCCGCGAAGGCGGGAATCCAGAAGCGATCACCCTCGCATGCACCGGCTGCACCCGGCGCGGACATCACGCGCCGCGACTCGCCTCCCACCCCTCCCGCCGTTTTTCGCGCCCTTTGCGAAGCCTCTGCGCCCTTTGCGTTCAAAAAAAGGCGCCACCCATGAAAGCCTTCGCCGCCCTGTACCACGCGCTCGACGCCAGCACGTCCAGCAACGCCAAGCAGGCCGCGCTGCAGGCCTATCTGCGCGACGCGGCGCCGCAGGACGCGGCCTGGGCCGTGTACTTTCTGGCCGGCGGCAAGCCGCGCCAGCTGGTGCCCACGCGCGTGCTGCGCGATCTGGCGCGCGAAGCCGCCAGCCTGCCCGAATGGCTGTTTGAGGAAAGCTACGACGCCGTGGGCGACCTGGCCGAAACCATCAGCCTGCTGCTGCCCGCGCCCACGCAGCCCGACGACCGCGGCCTGGCCGACTGGATGGCGCACGACCTGCTGCCCCTGCGCGGCCTGCCGCCCGATGCGCAGCGCGCGCGCCTGCTGGCGCAATGGCAGCGGCTGGCGCCGGGCGAGCGGCTGCCCTACTTCAAGCTCATCACCGGCGCGTTTCGCGTCGGCGTGTCCAAGCTGCAGGTCACGCAGGCGCTGGCCGCCGTGGGCGGGCTGGACGCAAAAATAGTCGCCCAGCGCCTGATGGGCTACACCGCCATCGGCGCGCAGCCCACGGCGCGCGACTACCTGGCCCTCATCGCCCCGCACGACGCGCCGTCGCTGCTGGGCGCGCGCGGCGGCCAGCCCTACCCGTTCTTTCTGGCACACCCTTTCAATGAGCCGCTGGCGCGCTTTGACGAACTGCTGGGCGCGCCCGCCGACTGGCTGATCGAATGGAAGTGGGACGGCATCCGCGCGCAACTGGTGCGGCGCGACGACGACGTCTGGCTGTGGTCGCGCGGCGAAGAACTGATCACCGAGCGCTTTCCCGAACTGCAGGCCATGGGCCACGCGCTGCCCGAAGGCACGGTGGTCGACGGCGAAATCGTGGTCTGGAAAGCTCCTGAAACCATAGCTGCATCCGCACATCCCTCCAGCGCGGGGGCGGCATTCGATGCCCAACCCGACCCCGACCACGCCGACGCGCTGGCCGTGCTGGCGGGTTGCGTGCAGCCATTCGCCGAACTGCAAAAGCGCATCGGCCGCAAGACCGTCACGCCCAAGATCCTGCGCGAACAACCCGCCGCCCTGCTGGCCTACGACCTGCTGGAAGATGGCGGCGAAGACCTGCGCGCCCTGCCCCAGCACCAGCGCCGCGCCCGCCTAGAAGCCCTGGTCGCCGCCCACCCGCACCCCGCCCTGCACCTGAGCCCGCACATCGACGGCCCCAACTGGCCCGACTTGGCCCGCCAACGCGACGCCGCGCGCCGCCTGGGCACCGAAGGCTTTATGCTCAAGCGCCGCGACGCGGCCTACGGCGTGGGCCGCACCAAAGACGTCGGCGTGTGGTGGAAGTGGAAGATCGACCCCATGAGCGTCGACGCCGTCCTCATCTACGCCCAGCGCGGCCACGGCCGCCGCGCCAGCCTGTACAGCGACTACACCTTCGCCGTCTGGAGCGGCCCGCCCGACGACCCCGCCCGCACGCTGGTGCCCTTCGCCAAGGCCTACTCGGGCCTCACCGACGAAGAAATGCGCCAGGTCGACGCCATCGTTCGCAAGACGACCCGCGAAAGCTTCGGCCCCGTGCGCAGCGTCGAGCCGACGCTGGTGTTCGAACTGGGCTTTGAAGGCATCGCCCGCTCGGCAAGGCACAAGAGTGGGATTGCGGTGCGGTTTCCTAGGATGCTGAGGTGGCGGGTGGATAAGCCCGTGAACGAGGCCGATACCCTTCAAACGCTGGCGGCTCTGCTGCCCGCTTAAAGGCGCGCATGACCGCTGCGGGTTCAATCGGGCGGCAAGCACGCCCCACCCGCCAACGCCAGAACCGCTTGCGGGTTCATCGCCGCGATGGTAAGTAGCGTGCGCGCCGCGCCGCTCGGCTCCTTGCGCCCATATGCCCCAGCCTCGCAAGGTGCGCACCGAAACGCCGATCAACTTGGCGAACTGCGATTGCGACAAGCCGGTTTTGCGCCCTGCCTCCACTGCCGGCGTGTGCACCACATGCACCTGGCCGGCCTTCATTTCGCGCACCGCCTGCAACAAATCGGCCGCGAGATCGCGGCCTGGTTCGTATTGCTCCAGTTCAGCCAGCGACAAGGTTTTTTTAATTTTCGAGGGCACGACGAATCTCCTTGAGTTGCGGGCCAGTCAAGTTGACGATTGCTGATTTGGCATGAAAGTTCGGTAATCCTGCTACTTTGCGACTTCAATGATGGCCTGACTTTCAAAGCGCTTGCCCTTGGTGGATGTGGCAAATACCTTCGCACCTTTTTCTTTACCCAGAAGCACGTGCTCAGTCAATTGGCGATCTATCTTTATCAGATCTGGCACGATAAACATCGCCTGTTCACCCGGCGACAAGACCTTCGGATCGCTCCCGCCAGCATAAAATGCAAATTGCGGCAGCTCATAATCGTCATATCCAACCTCCGTGATTCGGACAGTCGTGCTTCCCATATTTGTGAGCATAATGGCAGCCTTTAGGTCTTTTCTTTCGTCCACTCCACTAATTATTCTTAAGTCAAGTGGACTCAGAGGAGACGTCTGATGCGCCATTTTTAGTTCCATTTTTATCTTCTCTTCCACTGCATCCTGTCTTGACTGATATTGAAAATATCCAGTAACAAAAGAGACGAGGAGTGCAACAATAGAAATGAGAATGGATATTGCTTGATGTTTATCCATAAGATTTTTTTAGATTGTGCGCCCTATATAAAAAGTAGTGAGCCGTGTGGATTGCCGGGTAGATGCGCTCAATGTTTCAATCGACACTCCACATACATGCGCAACATCATCAGATTGCTTATCAGCATTCAACGCATTAATTCTCCCGCTCCACCCAATTCACGATCCGAGCCCCCTCCACTCGCTCAAATTCCCGCACATTGTTCGTCACCAGCACCAGCCCGAGGCTGCGCGCATGACCGGCGATCATGGTGTCGTAGGGACCAATGGGTGTGCCCCTGGCGGCGAGGTCGGCACGAATCTGCGCCGCCTGGGCGCTCGCCGGTATATCGAACGGTAAGACTTCCAGCCGGGCGAAAAATCCTTCCAACACCTGAAGATTGGCCGCTGGCGCGGCCGAGCGCTCGGCGCCGAAAACCAGTTCCATGTGGGTCACGGCGCTAACGCACAACTGGCCTTCGTGGGCGTTGAAGGCAGTGCGCACGGCCTCGGGCCGGTTGTTGATGGTGTAAATGCAGATATTGGTGTCGAGCATGAAGCGCAGCATCAAAGCGCCTCCCGCTCCTGCATGGCGGGCTGGTCACGCTCGGCCATGAAGTCGGGCGACACGGCGGGGCCATCGAACCAGCTGTCCCAACTCTCGCCGACAGGCGCGATCACGCGTGCGCGGCCCACGGCGACCACGGTGACCTGGTGCACGTCGTCGTCCAGCGCGACCGCCTTGGGCAGGCGAACGGCTTGGGTGCGGTTGTTCAGAAAAACGCTGGCTTGGATCATGGCTACTCTCCTTAGCGAGGAAAGTATATCCAACAGGTATATGCAACGCAAGCCATCAGCGGCTTCGTCTGACCCGTGTCCGGCGAATGAGCACTGACAATGCCTCATGGCCCGCCCCTCCCCCAGCTCGCCCGAGCACGTTGACCCCCAATTCGGCCGGACCACCGACTGGCTCGCCGCGCGCGGCCATCAACCCTTCCCGTTCCAGCTCGAAGTCTGGCAAGCCATCGCAGAAGGGCGCAGCGGCCTGCTGCACGCCACCACGGGTGCGGGCAAGACGCTGGCGGTGTGGCTTGGCGCCTTGACGCGTTTTGTGCCGCCAGCGCTTGCCCGTCAAGCGCAAGCAGCTATTGAATCAGAAGCAACCGCCGATCCGGCCAAAGCCCCGCCGCTCACCGTGCTGTGGCTCACCCCCATGCGCGCGCTGGCGGCGGACACGTTGCGGGCGCTGCGCGGGCCGCTGGCCGATCTGGCGCCGCACTGGACGAGCGGGCTGCGCACGGGCGACACGGCCAGCGGCGAGCGCGCGGCGCAAAGCCGCCGGCTGCCTACCGTGCTGGTGACGACGCCCGAGAGCCTGTCGCTGCTGCTCGCGCGGGCCGATGCGCGCGAGGCGCTGCAATCGGTGCAGCTGGTGGTGGCCGACGAATGGCACGAGCTGTTGGGCAGCAAGCGCGGCGTGCAGGTGCAGCTGGCGCTGGCGCGCCTGTCGGGCTGGAACCCGCAGCTGATGGTGTGGGGCATGTCGGCCACGCTGGGCAATCTGCCCGAGGCGCTGCAGGCGTTGCTGCCACGGCCGCCGGATACTACTGAATCGATAGCTGCTCGCGCACGTCCGGCAATCGCCAGGGGCACAAAACGTTCAAAAATCGCCGCACCGCCCAGCCCCGCCCTGGTCCAGGGCCGCATCGACAAACCGCTGGTCATCGACACCCTGCTGCCCGCTCGCGCCGAGCGCTTTGCCTGGGCCGGGCACATGGGCTTGCAGATGCTGCCGCAGGTGGTGCAGGCGATCGAGGGCAGCGGCTCGACGCTCGTCTTCACCAACACGCGCTCGCAGGCCGAGCGCTGGTACCAGGCGCTGATCGAGGCGCGGCCCGACCTGGCGGGCGCGCTGGCGCTGCACCATGGCTCGCTCGACAAGTCGGTGCGCGACTGGGTGGAACTGGGCCTGAAGGAAGGCAGCCTGAAAGCCGTGGTGGCCACCAGCAGCCTGGACCTGGGCGTGGACTTTCTGCCGGTCGAGCGCGTGCTGCAGATCGGCAGTTGCAAGGGCGTGGCGCGGCTGCTGCAGCGCGCCGGGCGCAGCGGGCACGCGCCGGGGCGCACGGCGCGCATCACGCTGGTGCCGACGCACAGCCTGGAGATCGTCGAAGGCGCGGCGGCGCGCGAGGCGGTGCAGGCGGGGCAGGTCGAATCGCGCCACACCCCGCGCGCGCCGCTGGACGTGCTGGTGCAGCACCTGGTGACGGTGGCGCTGGGCGGCGGCTTTCAGCCCGACGCGTTGCGGCGCGAGGTGCAGCGCACCGCCGCCTATGCAGCGCTGACCGACGACGAATGGCAGTGGTGCCTGGACTTCGTGCGCCAGGGCGGCCAGTCGCTGGCCGCCTACCCCGACTTCCAGCGCGTGGCGCCCGACGAAGACGGCGTGTGGCGCATGACCGACGCGCGGCTGGCGCGGCGCCACCGCAGCAACATCGGCACCATCGTCAGCGACGCGGCGATGAGCGTGCAGTACGTCGGCGGCGCGCGCCTGGGCACGGTGGAAGAGAGCTTCATCGCGCGGCTCAAACCCGGCGACGTGTTCATGTTCGCCGGCCGCCTGCTGGAGCTGGTGCGCGTGCACGAGATGACGGCGCAGGTGCGGCGCGCGGCGGCCGGCAGCGCCGCGCTGCCGCGCTGGAACGGCGGGCGCATGCCCTTGTCCAACACGCTGGCCGAGGCGCTGGTGCGCCAGTTTGCCGCTGCCGCGCAAGGGCGGCTGGACAGCCCCGAACTGGCCTGCGCCGCGCCGCTGCTGGCGCTGCAGCAGCGCTGGTCGCGCCTGCCGGTGCCGGGCGAGCTGCTGGCCGAAACGCTGAAGTCGCGCGAAGGCTGGCACCTGTTTCTGTACCCCTTTGCGGGGCGGCTGGTGCACATGGGGCTGGCCGGGCTGCTGGCGTGGCGTGCGGCGCGCGGCGAGCCGGGCACCTTTTCGCTGGCCTTCAACGACTACGGGCTGGAGCTCTTGTCGGCCCGACCCATCGACTGGGCCGCGCTGCTGCCCGGATTGATCGCGCTGCCTGCCGAAGACGACGACGCCACCGGCCAGCGCCCGCGCCTGCTGGCCGAGGTGCTGGACAGCCTGAACGCGGGCGAGCTGGCGCGTCGGCGCTTTCGCGAAATCGCGCGCATTTCGGGCCTGATCTTTCAAAGCCACCCTGGCGAGCGCCGCAGCAGCCGCCAGCTACAGGCCAGCGCCAGCCTGTATTACGAGGTGTTCCAGAAATACGACCCCGGCAACCAGCTGCTGCGGCAGGCCCGGCAAGAACTGCTGGACCAGGAACTGGACATCGACCGGCTGGCCGCCGCGCTGGCCGCCATGCAGCGCCAGCGGTTGCAGGTGGTGGCGCTGCAGCGGCCGACGCCGCTGTCGTTTCCGCTGATGGTCGAGCGCTTTCGCGAAAAGCTCAGCAACGAGCCGCTGGCCGAGCGCATCGCCCGCATGGTGGCCGAGCTGGAACAGGCGGCCGGCGGCGAGCTGGTGGGCACCGACCACGCGCCCGCCGCATCGCTGGCCGAGCGCGCGGGCGACGTGGCGGCGTCGCTGCGCCTGGCCGAGGGCGGCGCACCGGCCGCCGCGCCGCGCGACGGTGCGGCCCGCCCTGCCCGCCGGCCGCGGCGGCCGCGGCGGCCGCGTCGCTGACCGCCACCACGGCGCGGCCGGTGCATCATCGCGTCCGTGATGCCGCCGAGCTTCGATCCCGACCCGTCCGCCGTCTGCGCCAGCGCAGGCGCCCACGCGCTGCCGCTGCCCGGTGCGGACGTGCTGCTGCTGCCGGATTGCGCCGTCTGGTGGCCCGAGCGGCACACGCTGTTGGTGGCCGACGTGCACCTGGGCAAGGCCGCCGTGTTTCGCGCGCGCGGCCTGCCGGTGCCCGAAGCCACCACCGGCGACACGCTGGCGCGCCTGACCGACCTGCTGCACCGGCACGCGGCCCGCCAGCTGGTGCTGCTGGGCGACTTTCTGCATGCGCGCGAAGCGCACCACCCCGTGGTGCTGCAGGCGCTGCAGGGTTGGCGCGCCCAGCATGCGGGCGTGGCGATGACGCTGGTGCGCGGCAACCACGACAGCCACGCGGGCGACCCGCCGCCGTGGCTGGGCATCGACGTGGTGGACGAGCCGCTGCCCCTGGGGCCGCTGGCGGCCTGCCACCATCCCAAGACACTGCCCAACGCCACCGTGCTGGCCGGCCACTGGCACCCCACCGTCACCCTGCCCGGCCGCGGCCGCGACGGCCTGCGCCTGCCCTGCTTTCACCACGCGCCGGGTCTGCTGGTGCTGCCGGCGTTCGGCGCCTTCACCGGCGGCCACGCCGCGGCTGCGGCACATGACGTGACGCGCTACGCCGTCGGCGCGGGCCGCGTGTGGGCGCTGCCGCGTGGGGCGTGATCGGGAAGCATCCGCGCAAAGCCGTCATTTCCGCGCAGGCGGGAATCCACGCTTTCACCGACAGCGCGCTGGGCCAGCCGCTCTGGATTCCCGCCTGCGCGGGAATGACGAGAAAACAGGGCCGGGCCGACGCCGCGCGTTGTCTCCGCCGACCGATCTAGCGCCAAGCGCGAATCAATCACACCCATCTCTGCTACCCTCGCCGCGTGACCACCGCCCCCAGTGACGCGGCCGCCGTCCGCACGGGCCGGTCGGCCATGTCCCCGTTTCTTGTCGTCGTGATACTGGCGCTGCTGCTGGGCATCCAGCCCATCACGACCGACGTCTACCTGCCCGCGCTGCCGGCCCTGCAGGCCGATTTCGGCGCGACCATGTCGCAGGTGCAGATGACCTTTGCCGCGCTGCTGCTGGCGTTTGGTACGTCGCAGCTGGTGTGGGGCCCGCTGTCCGACCGCTTTGGCCGCCGGCCGGTGCTGCTGGCGGGCATGGGCGCGTACGTGGCGGCGTCGGTCGCCTGCGCGCTGGCGCCGGACATGCGCTGGCTGATCGCCGCGCGCATCGCCCAGGGCGCGGCCATGGGTGCGGCGGTGATGGGCGCGCGCGCCGTGGTGCGCGATCTGTATGCGCCGCTGGAAGGCGCACGCATGATGTCCAAGGGGCTGACCGGCCTGGGCGTCATCGCCATCTGCTGCGCGCCACTGGGCGGCCTGCTCACCGACGCGCTGCACTGGCGCGCCACGCTGGCCGTGCAGGCGGTGACGGGTGCGGCCACCCTGGCGCTGCTGGCGCTGAAGTTCAACGAAACGCTGGCGCGCCGCAACCCCGACGCGCTGTCGCCCGGTACGCTGTGGCGGTCGTGGGTGTGCATCGCGCGGCACCCGGTCTTCATCACCTACTGCCTGCTGGCCACGGCGTCGTACGTGGCGCTGTTCACGTTTCTGGCCAGCTCGTCCTTCGTGCTGATCGAGGCGCTGGGTCTGTCGCGCACCGCCTATGGCGCGGTGATGGCGTCGGGCTCGGTGGTGTACATCGCCGGCACCATCGGCTGCCGGCGGCTGCTGGTGCGCTGGGGCATTCGCCGCACGGTGTTCGCGGCGGGCTGGGTCACCTTTGCCGCCGGCGTGCTGATGGCGGCGCTGGCCTGGGCCGGTTGGGGCCGTCCGTGGTACGGCGCGTGGGCGGTGGTGGTGCCGCAGTGGTTGTTCATCCTGGCGCACGGCGTGCACCAGCCGGTGGGCCAGAGCGGCGCGGTGGCGCCGTTTCCGCAGATGGCGGGCGCGGCGTCGGCGCTCAACGGCTTCGTGATGATGGCGGTGGCCTTTCCCATGGGCCTGTGGCTGGGGCGTGCCATGGACGGCACGGCGCGGCCGCTGGCCTATGGCTTTCTGCTGTGGTGCACGGTGATCGCCGTCACCGCCTGGACTTTGGTGCAGCGCCATGGCGAACCCGCAGCCCGCTGACCCGAATCCGCGCAGCCTGCCCGTGCGCGCCGTCGTGCTGACAGGGCCCACGGCGGGCGGCAAGACCGCGCTGGCCATGCAGCTGGCCGACACCGTGCCGCTGGAGATCATCAGCGTCGATTCGGCGCTGGTCTACCGCGGCATGGACATCGGCACCGCCAAGCCCAGCGCGGCCGAGCGCGCGGCCGTGCCGCACCACCTGATCGACATCCGCGACCCGCTGCACCCCTACAGCGCAGCCGATTTCGCGCGCGACGCCGGCCGGCTGATGGACGAGATCACCGCGCGCGGCCGCCTGCCGCTGCTGGTGGGCGGCACCCTGCTTTACCTGAAGGCGCTGCTGGAAGGGCTGGACGAACTGCCGCCCGCCGACCCGGCGGTGCGCGCCCGGCTGGAGGCGCAGGCGCTGCAGCAGGGCTGGCCCGCGCTGCACGCCGAACTGGCGCGGGTCGACCCCGCCACCGCCGCGCGCCTGGCACCGGCCGACAGCCAGCGCATTCAGCGTGCGCTGGAGGTGTGGCACATCAGCGGGCGGCCGCTGTCGAGCTTTCACACTACAAAATCAGGAGCTGCCAGCGCTGATCTGGCCAGCGCTATCCCCGTTTTTTCTTTGGAGCCGGCGGACCGCGGCTGGCTGCACGACCGCATCGCCCAGCGCTTTGACGCCATGCTGGCCGACGGGTTTCTGGATGAAGTCGTGGCGTTGCGCGCCCGGGGCGACTTGTCGCCCGACCTGCCGTCGATGCGCTGCGTCGGCTACCGCCAGGCATGGACGGCGCTGGATGAGGCCGCGCCTGCCGATGCGCTGACGTCCCCTCAGATGGCCGCGCTGCGCGAGCGCGGCATCGCCGCCACGCGCCAGCTGGCCAAGCGCCAGCTGACCTGGTTGCGCAGCATGCCGCGCCGGCTCGTGCTCGACAGCCAGGCGCCGCCCACGGTGCGCGAATGGCTGCGCCAGATTGTCAACTGGCGCCGGCCAGACGCGCCCTGAAGCGGCATTTTTTGCCGAACCTGTAGTCATTAGTGCGCAGTCACCGCCACCGCCCGCGCGGCGCGCGGGTCTGGCATCGAAATTGCACCCGTTCGCCCGCTGGTCAGGGTTTGGCACATGACCGCGCGGACACGATCACCGTCGAGCCGCGCCGCGGCTGCCGGACCCGCCTGCAGGAGCGATTTTGATGATGCAAACCCAAGACGCAGCGCCCGATGGCGCCGCAACGGCCCCCGCGCTGCCCGAACGCGCCGACGACACGCTGGCGCCCGACGCCGCCGGCCCGTTCACCGCCCGCACCGCCGAGCTGACCGGCCTGACCGCGCTGATGTCGGCCGTGCTGGCCGCGTGCGGCGGCGGCAGCAGTGGCGTCACGCCGGCCTCACCCGTGCCGACACCAGCGGCGGACACGGCGCCTGTGCCCACGCCAACGCTCGACCCGCTGCCTACGCCTGCGCCGACCCCGACCCCCACGCCCTCGCCAGCGCCTGCCCCGACGCCATCGCCCACGCCGTCCCCTGCGCCCACACCAGCGCCCGCGCCCACGCCTTCACCCGTCCCGGCACCGACGCCATCCCCCGCGCCATCCCCCGCACCCGCGCCCACCCCTTCACCTGCGCCTGCGCCTGCAGCTACGCCAGCGCCCACGCCCGCACCGGCCCCCACGCCAGCACCCCCGCCCATCACCGCGGCCGAGGCCGCGCGCTTTCTGCAGCAGGCGCAGTTTTCGTCCACCGACGCCGAGATCGAGTCCGTTCGCACCATGGGCTACAGCGCGTGGCTCGACGCGCAGATGAACCAGCCCATCGCCGGCACCGGCTGGGACTGGCTGATGGGCCAGGGCTACAACCGGGTCGACGTGATCTTCAACGGCGAATACGCCAACTACATGGTCTGGAACCAGCTGATCACCGCGCCCGACGCGCTGCGCAAGCGGCTGGCGCTGGCCTGGTCGGAGATCATGGTGGTGTCGGGGGTCGGCATCGACGGCGAATCGCCCTCGTTCGCCATGGCCGCATACTGGGACGTGCTGAACACCCACGCGCTCGGCAACTACCGCCAGTTGCTGGAGGCCGTCACGCTCAACCCGGCCATGGGCAGCTACCTGAACATGCGCGGCAGCCTGAAGGAAGACCCCGCCACCGGTCGTCACCCCGACGAGAACTACGCGCGCGAAGTGATGCAGCTGTTCTCCATCGGCCTGGTGCAGCTCAATGCCGATGGCAGCGCCAAGCTCAACGCGGCGGGCCAGCCGATCTACACCTATGGACCGGCCGACGTGACCGGGCTGGCGCGGGTGTTCACCGGCTACAACTGGGACAGCACCGGCCACGTGCGCGCCACCAACCCGCTGCGCTATCGCAACCCGATGGTGCTGGACGCCACCCGGCATTCGACGCAGGACGCCAGCTTTCTGGGCGTGACGGTGGCCGGCAGCACGCCCGGTGCGCAGGCGCTCAAGACCGCGCTGGACACGCTGCACAACCACCCCAACACCGGGCCTTTCATCGCACGGGCGCTGATCCAGCGGCTGGTGACCAGCGCGCCCAGCCCGGCCTACATTGCGCGCGTGGCCGCCGCGTTTGCCAACAACGGCGCCGGCGTGCGCGGTGACCTGCGCGCCGTCACCAAGGCGGTGCTGCTCGACCCCGAGGCGCGCGCCGCCGCGGGCCTGTCGGCACCCAGCTGGGGCAAGCTGCGCGAGCCGATGATCCGCTGCGTGCAATGGGCGCGCACCTTCGGCGCCACCTCGAACGACGGCACGTGGACCATCTATGACCTGTCCACCCCGTCCACCGCGCTGGCGCAAAGCCCGCTGCGCAGTCCGTCGGTGTTCAACTTCTTCCGCCCTGGCTACGTGCCGCCGGGCACGGCCCTGGCGGCCACCGGGCAGCCGGCGCCAGAGTTCCAGATCACCAACGAAAGCTCGGTGGCCGGCTACGTCAATTTCATGCAGAACACCATCGCCTACGGCCTGTACGGCAACAGCACCAGCAAGCTGTGGGTAAGCAGCTACACGGCCGAACTGGCCCTGGTGGCCAACCCGGCGGCGCTGGTCGACCGGCTCAACCTGCTGCTGGCGGCGGGGCAGCTGTCCAGCGCCACCACCAGCACCATCCGCGACGCCATCGCCAGCATCGCCATCGGCAGCGACGCCGGCAAGAACACCCGCGTGTGGGCCGCCATCCTGATGGTGATGTGCTGCCCCGAATACATCGTGCAGAAATAAGGACCGGCGCCATGACGACCCACCACCAACCGGCGCGGCGCGCCTTTCTGCAACGGCTGGGCCAGCTGGGCCTGGCCGGCACCGCCACCCCCTGGGCGCTGAACCTGGCCGCCATGGGCGAGGCGGCGGCCTTCACCGCCAGCGACTACAAGGCGCTGGTCTGCGTCTTCCTCTACGGCGGCAACGACAACGGCAACACGCTCATCCCCTACGACGCCACGGGCTACGCGCAATACGCCGGCGTGCGCACCAACATGGCCCTGGCGCGCGATGCTCTGGCCGCCACGGCGCTCAGCCCGCGCAGCGCGCTGGCAGGCGGTGCCCAATACGCGCTGGCGCCGTCGCTGGCGCCGCTCAAGGCCCTGTTCGACGGCGGGCGGCTGGCGGTGCAACTGAACGTCGGCACGCTGGTGCAGCCGACCACGGTGGCGCAGTTCAAGGCGCAGTCGGTGCCTGGTGTCGCTGGGCGGGTTTGACACGCACGATGGCCTGCTGGCCCGGCAGCCGCCGCTGCTGGCCCAGGTGGCCAGCGCGCTCACCGGATTTCAGGCCGCCATCGACAGCTTGGGGCTGGCGCCCAACGTCACTGCCTTCACGGCGTCGGACTTCGGCCGCACGCTCACGTCCAACGGCGACGGGTTGGACCACGGCTGGGGCAGCACGCATTTCGTGCTGGGCGGCGCCGTGAAGGGCGCGGCCTTTTACGGCACGCCGCCGCAACTGGTCATCAACGGGCCGGACGACGTCGGCCAGGGCCGGCTGCTGCCCAGCACGGCGGTGGACCAGTACGCCGCCACGCTGGCGCGCTGGTTCGGGGTCAGCGACACCGAATTGCCGCTGGTGATGCCCAACCTCGCCAACTACGCCAGCCGCAACCTGGGCTTCATGGCGTAGTGGTCACTCGATCGTGAGCTTCTGCGCGCCGTTGGCCGTCTTCTTGGGCAGCGTCAGCTGCAGCACGCCGTTTTCATAGCGCGCCTTGGCGGTGGCCTGATCGATGTCCTGCGGCAGCTGGAAGCTGCGCGACACGGCGCCGTAGTAGCGCTCGCTGCGCAACAGCTTGCTGCCGTCGGCGGCATGGTCCTGCGGCTTGATCTCGGCGCGCAGCGTGACCACGCTGCCGTCGATGGCGACGTGGATGTCTTCCTTGGGCACGCCGGGCACTTCGGCCAGCACGGTGTAGGCGCTGTCGGACTCGCGCACGTCGATGCGGATCTGCGCCGTGGTGGGCGTGGCGTCGGCCTGCAAGGGCTTGATGAAGAAGCCCGGGGCAAATTCCTTGAACAGGTCGTCGAACAGGTTGCTGCGTGTCGAAGGGTTGGCCATGGTGGTCTCCATTGATGCGTGAACGCGGCGGGGGTGCCGCTGATGCCCACATGCGTTCGCCCGCCGGCGATTTCAAGGGCGCCGCCCGTGGCAGCCGCCGACCAAAGCGTGGGAAAATACGCGTTTTGCGGCGCCATCGTGCGCCGCCGTTCCGGGGCCCGTCGCCCCGCTGCTCTTCGCACAATCCATGTCGTCCTCCCTGCACCCCATGCTCAACGTGGCCATCCGGGCCGCGCGCGCCGCTGGCGCCATCATCAACCGCGCCGCGCTCGACGTCGAGGCCGTGCGCATCTCGCAGAAGCAGGTCAACGACTTCGTCACCGAGGTCGACCACGCCAGCGAAAACGCGATCATCGACACGCTGCTGACCGCCTACCCCCAGCACGGCATCCACGCCGAAGAGTCGGGCACTTCGCGCGGCAACCCGCATTCAGACCACGTCTGGATCATCGACCCGCTGGACGGCACCACCAACTTCATCCACGGCTTTCCGGTCTATTGCGTGAGCATCGCGCTCAGCGTCAAGGGCCGCATCGAACAGGCCGTCGTGTACGACCCCACGCGCAACGACCTGTTCACCGCCACGCGCGGTCGCGGCGCCTACGTCAACGACCGGCGCATCCGCGTCAGCAAGCGCACGCACCTGCCCGAATGCCTGATCGCCACCGGCTTTCCGTTCCGCAAGGGCGACGACTTCCCCACCTACCTCAAGATGATGGGCGACGTGATGCAGCGCACCGCCGGCCTGCGCCGCCCGGGCGCCGCCGCGCTCGACCTGGCCTACGTCGCCGCGGGCTTCACCGACGGCTTTTTTGAAACCGGCCTCAAGCCCTGGGACGTGGCCGCCGGCAGCCTGCTGGTGACCGAGGCCGGCGGCCTGATCGGCAACTTTGCCGGCGAGGCCGGCCACATCGACCAGCCCGAGTGCCTGGCCGCCAACCCGCGCGTGTATGCGCAGCTGGTGGCCATTCTGCGCAAATACTCTCGTTTTGATAGCGCAGTACGCGCTTCAGACGAGCGGCGCGAGGTGGTTTCGCTTAAAAAACCCGCCGACGCCAGCGACGCCGCCTTCCAGGCCTGGGCCGGCGACGCCGCCGCGCCCACCGAGCCGGCTGCCACGCCCGCCGCCGAGCCGCCGCACCAGCCGTGACCGCGTCCGTCGACCGGTCGGACGACGACCCGACTGAAGCCCCCTCCGCGATTGCCGACGCCGCACCCGCCGGCGTGGCGCACCCGCGCGCCATCCGCACCTTTGTCACGCGCGCCGGTCGCACCACGCTGGGCCAGGCGCGCGCGCTGGCCGACCTGGGGCCGCGCTTCGTACTGCCGTACGACCCGGATACTCCTGATTTGGTAGCTGCCTGCCTGCGCGCAGACGGCGCTGGCGGCCCGATTCATTCAAAGGCCGTGCTCGAGATCGGCTTCGGCATGGGTGGCGCCACGGCGCACATCGCCGCGTTGATGCCCGACACGCTGTTCATTGGCTGCGAGGTGCATGAGCCCGGCGTGGGCGCGCTGCTCAAGCTGATCGGCGAGCAGCAGTTGCACAACATCCGCATCGTGCAGCACGACGCGGTGCAGGTGCTGGCGCACATGATCGCGCCCGATTCGCTGGACGGCATCCACATCTTCTTCCCCGATCCCTGGCACAAGAAGCGCCACCACAAGCGCCGCCTGATCCAGCCGCCGCTGGTGCATGAACTGGCGCGGCGACTGAAGCCCGGCGGCTACCTGCATTGCGCCACCGACTGGCAGCCCTACGCCGGGCAGATGCTGCAGGTGCTGGGCGCCGAGCCGCTGCTGGCCAACACCGCGCCCGACTTCGCGCCGCGCCCCGCCTACCGCCCCGAAACGAAGTTCGAGCGCCGCGGCCTGCGGCTGGGCCACGGCGTGTGGGACCTGGTGTTCCGCCGCGTCGCCGCCGCTGCCCCCCCATGGCCCGACCGCCGCGCCCGCCGCTGATCCGCAGCCTTGACGGTGTCAGCGCCAGCTGCGTGGCGCTGCCGGCGGGCGACTGGCCCACGGTGCTGGACTTTCTGGCGCAGCGCCTGCCCGCGCTGTCGCGCGAAGACTGGGCCGGGCGCATGGCCGCCGGCACCGTGCTGGACGAGCAGGCGCAGCCGCTGGCGGCCGATGCGCCCTATCCGCGCGGCAACGGCCGGCGCCTGTTTTATTACCGCCACGTGCCGGGCGAGCCCGAGCCGCCGCACGGCGAGCAGATCATCTTTCAGGACGACCACTTGGTGGTGGCCGACAAGCCGCACTTCATGCCCGTCACCCCCGGCGGGCGCTACGTGCATGCCAGCTTGCTGGTGCGCCTGAAGCGGCGCCTGGGCATCGACACGCTGAGCCCGCTGCACCGCATCGACCGCGAGACCGCTGGCCTGGTCGCGTTTGCGGTGCAGCCGGCGCACCGCGATGCGTACCAGGCGCTGTTTCGCGACCGCGCGGTCGACAAGGTCTACGAAGCCGTCGCCCCCTACCGCGCCGACTTGGCCCTGCCCCGCACCCACCGCAGCCGGCTGGCCGAGGACGACGCGCGCTTTTTCGTGTCGCGCGAGGTGCCCGGCGTGCCCAACAGCGAAACGCACATCGAACTCATCGCCCGGCATGGCGCGCTGGCCCATTACCGGCTGCGCCCCATCACCGGCCGCCGCCACCAGTTGCGCGTGCACATGTCCGCGCTGGGCGTGCCGCTGGCCGGCGATGCCTTCTACCCACGCGTGCTGCGCGGGCCGCACGAGCCCGACGACCCCACGCAGCCGCTGCAGCTGCTGGCGCGCACGCTGGCCTTCGAAGACCCCGTCACCGGCCAGCCCCGCCGCTTCGAATCGGGCCTGCGGCTGCAGGCGTTGGCGGTATAACCGGCTGAAGCCCACCCTTCTCCCTTCCGCACGATCCGTGAGCACTGCCCCCCCCTCCTGCCGCGCCGCCGTCCCTGCTGCCACCCGACATGCGCGTGTTCGTGCGCGGCTGGCTGTCGTCCAACAACCTGCTGTGCCTGAGCGAGCAAACCCCTGCCCTGATCGACACCGGGCACAGCAAGCACGCCGCCGAAACGGTCGCCCTGGTGCGCAGCGCGCTGGGCGACCAGCCGCTGGCCCGCATCGCCCACACCCACTTGCACAGCGACCATTGCGGCGGCAGCGGCGCGCTGCAGGCCGCATGGCCCGGCGCCCGCACCTGGGTGCCCGAAGCCTCGCTGGACCACGTGCAGGCCTGGGACGAAGACGCCCTGAGCTTTGGCGGCACCGGCCAGCGCTGCGACCCGTTCACGGCGAACGAGGCGCTGGTGCCCGGCCAGACCGTGCGGCTGGGCGACCACGACTGGGAAATCCACGCCGCCCCCGGCCACGACGCGCTGGCCGTGCTGCTGTACGAACCGCGCCACGGCGTGCTGGTGGCCGGCGATGCCATGTGGGAAAACGGCGTCGGCGTGATCTTTCCGCACATCGATGGCTCCGACGGGTTCGACACCTTTGCCGACACGCTGACGCTGATCGAGCGCATCGACCCGGCCGTGGTGGTGCCCGGCCACGGCGCGCCCTTCGGCCGGGCCGGCGGCGCCATCCACGCCGCGCTGGCCCGCGCGCGCCAGCGCATCGACTACTTCAACCAGCACCCGGCGCAGCACGCGCTGTACGCCGCCAAGGTGCTGATCAAGTACCAGATGATGGACGTCGAGCGAATGCCGCGCGCCGCCTTCGACGCCTGGCTGGCCAGCGGGCCGTCGCTGCGCCTGCTGCACCGCCAGCACCGCCCCGACCTGCCGTGGGACGACTGGCTGGCCCTGATCCTGGCGCCGCTGTTCGACAAGGGCGCGCTGCGACGCGAGGGCGACCTGGTGGTGGATGGGGGTTAGCGGTGGATTATTTTTTCCGAGCTGAGTTTCGCAACTCCACTGAGCCGCCCCGCGGCACTGGCATAAACGACAACAATCGTCGCGCTTGAGCGAACGAATCAAGGCTCGACCGATATGAGGCCATGTGGTCTGCGCGGGCGACGCAGTTGCTGATGGTTATTGAACCGCGGGCCGACTTTACGCCCTGGCGTGAATTTTCTTTTGCTCGATCATCGCCCCGCTCTCGCGCTCGCCGATCTGCTGGCGCCACATGGCGTAGTACAGGCCGCGCTGCGTCACCAGTTCGTCGTGGGTGCCGCTCTCGACGATGCGGCCGCGTTCCAGCACGTGGATCACGCTGGCGTGCATGATGGTCGACAGCCGGTGCGCGATCAGGATGCTGATCTGCGTGTGGCGGCGCGATACCTCGCGCACCGTCTCCGTCACCTGCTGCTCGGTCAGTGAATCCAGCGCCGACGTGGCTTCGTCAAAGATCAGCAGGCGCGGTTCGCGCAGCAGCGCGCGGGCAATCGACAGACGCTGGCGTTCGCCGCCCGACAGCTTGTAGCCCGACTCACCGATCAGCGTGTCCAGGCCCTTGGGCAGGCGCTGCACCAGGGCCGTGGCCTGGGCCTGCTCCAACGCGTGCAGGATTTCTCCGTCGGTCGCGTCGGGACGCACGAACTGCAGGTTCTCGCGCACGGTGCCGGCAAACAGCGTGGTTTCCTGCGTCACGTAGCCGACCTGGCGGCGCGCTTCGTTGTAGCGGATGCGACGCGCGTCGATGTCGTTGAAATAGATGGCGCCGCCGTCCGGCCGATACAGGCCCAGCAGCAGCTTGACCAGCGTGGATTTGCCCGAGCCGGATGGCCCGACGAAGGCGATGGTGTCGCCGCGTTTCGCTTCAAAGCTCACGCCGTCGATGGAATTTTCCGTCGCGCCACGGTGGCGAAACACCACGTCGTCAAAGCGCAGCGACTCGATCGGGCCCAGCGGCACCGCATCGGGCGGGCGCTTTTCGACCGGCTTGGCCATCAGTTCCTCGAAGTTGGCCAGCGACGAACTCGCTTCGCGCCAGGCCAGGATGATGGTGCCCAGCTCCTGCAGCGGCGCCAGGATGGCGACCGAGATGAACTGCATGGCGATCAACTCGCCGGTGGTCAGCACTTCGCGGAAGATCAGCCACAGCAACGTGAACAGCACGCTCAGCTTCAGCAGGCTCAGCGTGCTGCCCTGCAGAAAGCTGAGCCAGCGGATGCGCTTGACCTTGGCCATCTCCAGCGCAAAGATTTCCTCCGTCTTGGCCTGCATGCGGCGCACTTCGCGGAAGGTCAGTCCCAGGCTCTTGATCAGCGCCACGTTGCGCAGGCTTTCGGTGATGAAGCCGGCGTTCTTGGTGGTCTCGCGGTTGATGCTGCGCTGCTGGCCGCGAATCTGCCGGCTGAGCAGGCCCGACAGACCGCCCAGCACCACCAGTCCGATCAGGAACACCGGCACCAGCAGCCAGGTCTTGGTCACCGCGTACCACAGCAGAAACGTCATGCCGATCAGCGAGGCGAACAGCACGTTGATGAAGGCGTTGATGAAGCGCTCCGTGTCCTGCCGCACACGCATCAGCAGCGCCAGCGTTTCGCCGCTGCGTGCGTCCTCGTATTCCTGAAAGTTCAGCCGCATGGTCTGGCGCAGGCCGTCGTTGAAGATGCGCGTGCCAAAGCGCTGCACGACCATGCGCACCACGTAGTCCTGCACCGCCCGCGTGGCGCGCGACGCCAGCGCCACGCCCACCGCCAGCGCCAGCAGCATCAGCGCACCGCGCACCAGTTCGTCGTCGGGCCGGGTGCCTTTTTGCGTGGCGTAGCCGTCGATCAGCTTGCCGAAGATGATCGGGTCGACCAGCGCCAGCACCTGGCTGACGGCGGCCAACGCCATGGCCAGCAAGGCGAGCCGCCATTGCGGTTTGAGGTAGGTCCAGAGCGTCTGCATCGGGCGACATCATGGCCCGCCGCCGTGCGCACGTCTGTCGGACGGCGGCGCCAAGCGGGCGGCGCCTTCGCCGCCATCAATCCTGTTTTGATAGCAACAGAGCCAGTTGGGACAAGCGCACGGTCCACATTTAACCTTGACGGTCACGCTGGCCCGGTGGGAGGGTGAAGCGTCAGCCCTCAGTCCGCGGGTGCGGCCAGCACGCGCAGCAGCCAGTGGCGCAGATCCTGCACTTCCTCCATGCAGACCGAATGGCCCATGGGGTAGTCGTGCCATTCGACGGCGTAGCCGAGCGCCTGCAGGGCATCGCGCGAGGCGGTGGCGCGCGGCAGCGCCACCATTTCGTCCTGCGTGCCGTGCGCCAGGAAGATCGGCACGTCGGCGTTGGCGGCGCTGCGTTCATCGGCCAGCTGGCGCGCCAGCGGCAGATAGCCGCTCATGCCGACGACGCCGGCCAGCCGCTCGGGGTAGCGCAGCCCGGTCAGCAGCGCCATCGCGCAGCCTTGCGAAAAGCCACCCAGCACGATGCGGTGCGCGGGAATGCCGCGCGCCTGCTCACGACGGATCACGGCTTCGACGAGCGCCTGCGACTGGCGCAGACCCGCTTCGTCTTCGTCACTGCGGTCCGGGCGAATGTCGTACCAGGCCGGCATGACGTAGCCGCCGTTGATGGTGACGGACTGCTGCGGCGCGTTGGGGAACAACCAACGCACCGGGCCGACGGCGCGCAAATCGATTTCGTCGACAAACGGCGCAAAGTCGCTGCCGTCTGCACCCAGCCCGTGCAGGATGATGATGCTGGCGCGCGGATCGTCGCCGGTCTGGGCTTCCAGAAGCGTGGGGGTATCGGTCATCGGCCAATGTTACCGGCGCGCGCCGCACCCCGCATGCGCACGGCATGGCGCGGTGCGCTACATCTGAAAAACAGGCCCTGCCTTGGCGCTGCGCTGCGTCTCGCGCGCCTGGTCGGCCAGCCCGCGCAGCGCCTTGTCGACCACCGCGCCCGCCGGTACCGGGCGCAGCTTGCGCTGGCGTAGCAGTTTTTCGCAGGTGCGCCGCGTCATGCTGTGCGGACGGCCGCCGTGGCTGATGAACATGAACGCCGAGTCAACGCATGCAGATGTTGCAAGACACTTCATGCGGGCCCGCCCGCCGGGTCTGGCACACGTCAAGCGCGTCAATGATCCTGATCGAACGATGCGTCCACCGGCACCTGCAGCGCCGTGGCCAGATGGTTGGTCTTGCCCGCCAGGGCGATGATGGACAGCAGTTCGGCGTGCTGCGCGGGCGTCATGCCCTTGGCACGCGCGGCGGTGGTGTGCGAATGCACGCAGTAGCCGCAGCCGTTGGCCACCGACACCGCGATGTAGAGCATCTCCTTGGTCAGCGGATCGAGCTCCGACGGCGTGGCCATGACCTGCTTGACCTCGGCCCAGGTCGATTCCAGCAGCGCCGAATCGAACGCCAGGTAACGCCAGAAGTGGTTGATGAAGTCGCTGCCGCGCGTGGCGCGGATGTCGGCGAACACAGCCGCCACGCGGGGGTCGAACGGCGGCTGATCTGCGGGGGATACGGTGGACATGAGGAGCGTGAACTACATTTTTTATAGCACTCTGCGCCATCACATCACGGCAAGCGCAGAGCAGCCTTTTATGTCGGATCCACCAGCGGCCGCGTCAGATACACCGCTTCGCGTCCGACGATGGGTTCGCGGGTGGGCATAAGCACGGTGCAGTCGTCGCACGGCGCGCGGATGTCGCCGGCGTCGCCGTCGGTGGCGATCAACTCGTCCTTCGCAAAGGTCTCGAAGCCGATCAGCGGCCGCGCAAAGCGGAACTGGGGCGTACGCACCATGCAGGTCTGCAGCAGTTCGAAGCGGCGTTGCGCCACCGCCGGCGCGCTGGCCGGCGCGGCAGGCACGATCAGGCCGAAGTACGCCAGAAAGTCCAGCGCCACGGCCGTGGCCAGATCGGCCGACGCCTTCAGAAAGTGCTGCCCGCATTCCACCACCAGCGCCACCCCGTCGGTGCCGTCGGCCCGGCCGTGGCGGCCGTGCTGGATCAGTGGCGTGCCGCTGCCCAGGCCGGCCGGCATGACCAGATGCGTGGTCACCCGGTCGCGCGCGCCAATGGCCCGTGCCGCGCGGGCGTTGCGCTCGAAGCCCGGGTAGACCCAGAACGGCGCCACCGGCTGGCTGGTGGAATGAATGTCGAGAATGTGGTCGGCCGCGGCCACCACCGGGCGCAACTCGCGCGCGCGGCGCAGTTCGGGGCTGTGTTCCGGCCCGTCCAGCCATTCGTCGGACCAGATGCGGTTGAGGTTGTGCACCAGCTGCCGGTTGGCAAAGGGGTCGTCGTGGCGAAAGGCCTCGTAGGCCTCGACGTGCGCCAGGCTCACCGTCAGCGTGCCGACCAGCGGGCGCACCCCGCGGTCGAGCAGGTGCGTGGCGGCCACCATGCCGCAGATCTCGTTGCCGTGCGTCAGCGCGTTGATCAGCACGTGCGGACCGGGCCGGCCGGAATCGAAACGATGCACGTAGGGCACGCCCGTGTTGCCGGCGCGGTAGGCCGACAGATCGCGCGGCAGCACTTCGAGGAGCGGAGCATTCATGGACGATGGGGCAGCTGAAAAAATGGCGGAGGTGATCTTATCGACTGCCGCTAAGCTGCGCGCCATGACCGCCGCCCTGCCCGCCACGCTGCACGCCCTCGATCTGCGCCACGCCTACCGTCTGCTGAACACCGGCGCCTCGGTGCTGATCGCCACCGCCCACGCCGGCCGCCGCAACCTGATGGCCTGCGCGTGGAACATGGCGCTGGACTTCGCCCCGGCCAAGCTGGCCGTGTGCATCGACAAGGCCACCGCCACGCGCCCGCTGCTGGAGGGCAGCGGCGTGTTCGCCGTCGGCGTGCCGCGCGCGGGGCAAGCCGAGATGGTGTTTCGCGCCGGCAGCATGTCGGCGCGCGACGTGCCGGGGCAGGACAAGTTCACCGCCTTCGACATCGCCCACTTTCCCGCCACCCGCATCGACGTGCCCTTGGTGGCCGACTGCATCGGCTGGCTGGAATGCCGGCTGATTCCCGAGCCGGCGGTGCAGCAGGCGCACGACCTGTTCGTCGGCGAAGTGCTGGCCGCCTGGGCCGACGAGCGCGCCTTTGCCGATGGCAAGTTCCGCCCGCTGCACGACACGCCGCCCGACTGGCGCACCCTGCACCACCTGGGCGCGGGCAACTTCGTGGTGCCGGGCCAGCAGCTGCAGGCCGGGCGCTGATCGCCACGCGCCTGCAAGCCCATGGGGGCCGCCGCACAATAGCCGCATGAGCAAAGCACTGAAAGACATCGCCTTCTCCATGCTCGACCTGGTGCCGGTGCGCGAGGGCCGCAGCGTGGGCGACGCGCTGGCCGTGTCGCTGCAGACCGCGCAGCACGCCGAGCGCCTGGGCTTTACCCGCTACTGGCTGGCCGAGCACCACAACATGGCGGGCATCGCCTCGTCCGCGACCGCCGTGCTGGTGGGCCACATCGCCGGCGGCACGCAGACCATCCGCGTCGGCTCGGGCGGGGTCATGCTGCCCAACCACCCGCCGCTGACGGTGGCCGAGGCCTTCGGCACCCTGGCCGAGCTGTACCCCGGCCGCATCGACCTGGGCCTGGGCCGCGCGCCCGGCACCGACCCGATGACGATGCGCGCGCTGCGGCGCGACCGCGTCGAAACCGTCGAGGACTTCCCGCGCGACGTGGCCGAGCTGCAGCACCTGCTGGGCGACCCCAAGCCGGGCCAGAAGCTGATCGCCAACCCCGGCGCCGGCACGCAGGTGCCCATCTGGCTGCTGGGCTCCAGCCTGTTCAGCGCGCAGCTGGCGGCCGAACGCGGCCTGCCCTACGCGTTTGCCTCGCATTTCGCACCGGCCATGCTGCTGCAGGCCATCAAGGTATACCGGCGCGCGTTCAAGCCGTCGGCGCAGTGCGAAAAGCCTTACGTGATGATCGGCGTGCCACTGGTCGCCGCGCCCACCGACGAAGAAGCGATGTTCCTGGCCAGCAGCATCTTCCAGCGCGTGCTGGGCATTCTGCGCGGCGCGCGCGGGCTGTTGCAGCCGCCGCAGCACGGCTTCTTTGAGCGCCTGGGCGCGCAGGAAAGGGCTGGTATCGCCGACTTCCTGGCCTGCGCCGTCATTGGCTCGCCCGACACGGTGCGGCAAGGCCTGCAGACGCTGGCCGAGCAAACCGGCTGCGACGAAATGATGTTCACCTGCGACATCTACGACCCGGCACTGCGCCTGCGCTCGCTCGACATCGCCGCGCAGGTGCGTCAAGGCAGCGCAGCGACTGGCGCGCAAGCCGCATGAGGGCGTCGCGCGCCACCGCCGGCGCCGTGGCCTTGCTGGCGGCCCTGCTGGCCGAAGGCTGCGCCGTGGCCAGCGCCACCGCCGGCGCGGCGATCTCGGTCACCGGCGCCGTGGTGTCCACCGGCGTTGGCCTCACGGGCAAGGCCATTGGCGCGGGCATTGACGCCATGAGTCCCGCACGCCCGGCCGACACCAGCGGCATCGTGGTGCGCGAGCGCATCCGGCCCGCCGACACGGCGCAGGCGCCCACGCGGAGATGCGCACCGGCGGCGGGCGATGGCGCCGCAACGGGCTGCCCATGACGCTATGCTATTGGTAGCTACAGGCGCTTGATTGACAAGCGCTGCGCCCAAAAATACCCACACCCATGACCACGCCCCTGCCCTACAGCCCCGCCGCAGAACGCAACCAGGCCTCCATTCTTGCCGTACTGCAAGGCCTGCTGGGCCCGAGGGGCCGCGCGCTCGAAATCGCCAGCGGCACGGGGCAACATGCGGTGCATTTCGCCGGCGCCTTGCCCAATTGGCATTGGCAGCCCACCGACGTGACCGATGCGCATTTCGCCGCCATCGCCACGCGGGCCCTGCAGGCCGGCGCTGCCAACGTGGCGCCCCCGCGCCGGCTGGACGTGCTGGATGCGCCGCCCTGGCCCAGCGACGGCGGCCCGGCCTTCGAAGCTGCCGCGTTCGACCTCATCCACTGCGCCAATCTGCTGCACATCAGCCCCTGGGCCTGCTGCGCCGGACTGATGCGCGGGGCCGCGCACCATCTGGCGCCGGGCGGCCTGCTGGCCGTCTACGGGCCGTTCATCGAAGCCGATGTGCCCACCGCGCCCAGCAACCTGGCCTTCGACGCCGACCTGAAACGCCGCGACCCGGCGTGGGGCCTGCGCCCGCTGGAGGACGTGCTGCGCACCGCCGAAACCGCCGGTCTGCGCCTGGCCGCGCGCCACGCGCTGCCGGCCAACAATCTGCTGCTGGTGCTGCGCCAAGACTAAAATCCGCGCAGCCGCCGCTGGCGGAAACGCATGAATTCATCGCTGCCCGCGCAAGCCCCTCATGGATCACCCCGGAAACCTCTTCGTCGTCGCCGCGCCCAGCGGTTCGGGCAAATCCAGCCTGGTCAAGGCGCTGATGGAGCTGGACGCCGGCGTGGCGCCGTCGATTTCGCACACCACGCGCGCACCGCGCGGGCAGGAAAAAGACGGCCGCGAATACTTCTTCATCGAGCCGGCGCAATTCGACGCCATGGTCGCCGCGGGCGACTTCCTCGAATGGGCGCTGGTGCACGGCAACCACTACGGCACGTCGCGCCGCGCCATCGAGCAGCGCATCGATGCCGGCGGCGACGTGGTGCTGGAGATCGACTGGCAGGGCGCGCTGCAGATCAAGCGCCTGTTCCCCGAGGCGGTGCTGGTGTTCGTGCTGCCGCCCAGCTGGGAAGAATTGCGCGCCCGCCTGACGCGCCGCGGCGAAGACGCACCCGACGTGATCGAGCTGCGCCTGGCCAATGCGCGCGAGGAGCTGGCGCAGGCCAGCCATTTTGACTACGTTATAATCAATGAGATATTTGAGCGCGCGCTTTTCGACCTGAAAGCCATTGTTCACGCGCAGCGACTGCGCTACACGGCCCAGAAAAGCGCCCGCGCCGAGACCTTCCGCGCGCTCGGCATCGCCTGACCTCTCCCCCACTCATCTCACACACCATGGCCCGCATCACCGTCGAAGACTGCCTCGAACAGATCCCCAACCGCTTTCAGCTGGTGCTGGCCGCCACCTACCGCGCCCGCATGCTGAGCCAGGGCCACACGCCCAAGATCGAGGCACGCAACAAGCCCGGCGTGACCGCGCTGCGCGAAATCGCCGCCGGCAAGGTCGGGCTGGAGATGCTCAAGAAGGTGCCCTGACGCGGCCCGTTTTGGCCCTTCAGCGCAGGCGCCCTTGTCGCCTGCCAGCCCCAAAGGCGCCCCGAGTGGGCGCCTTTTTCATGCATGGTGCCCAAAAACGGGTTTGCGAGGTTAAATTCAGGGCATGGGATCGTTGATGCCCGTCGTGGAACAACCCATGGCCGCCGCGAATGCCGCCGCAGCCAGCTTTGCCGCGCTCGAAGCCAAGCTCGACTACCTGGAACCGGCCGACGTCGAACTGGTGCGCGCGGCCTACCGCTTTGCCGACCGCGCCCATCTGGGGCAGATGCGCCACAACGGCGAACCGTACATCACCCACCCCATCGCCGTGGCCGCGCAGGTGGCCGAATGGAAGCTGGACGCCCCCGCGCTGATGGCCGCGCTGCTGCACGACGCGATGGAAGACTGCGGCGTCACCAAGGCCGACCTGCTGGAGCAGTTTGGCGCCCCGGTGGCCGAACTGGTTGATGGTCTGACCAAGCTGGACAAGCTGCAGTTCAGCACGCGCGAAGAAGGCCAGGCCGAATCCTTCCGCAAGATGCTGCTGGCCATGGCGCGCGACGTGCGCGTCATCCTCATCAAGCTGGCCGACCGCACCCACAACATGCGCACCATGGGCGACATGCCGCGCAGCAAGTGGGGCCGCATCAGCACCGAGACGCTGGACATCTACGCCCCCATCGCGCACCGGCTGGGCCTGAACCAGACCTACCGCGAACTGCAGGACCTGGCCTTCCGCCACCTGCAGCCGTGGCGCTACGCCGTGCTGACCAAGGCGCTGCACAAGGCGCGCCAGCGCCGGCGCGACCTGATCCAGAAAGTGCAGCAGGAAGTGCTGGCCAAGCTGCAGGACGCGGGGCTGCACGCGCAGATCGTGGGACGCGAGAAAACGCTGTATTCCATCTACCGCAAGATGGACGACAAGCACCTGTCCTTCGCGCAGGTGAATGACCTGTACGGCGTGCGCGTGATCCTGCCCAACGTCATCAGCTGCTACACCGCGCTGGGGCTGCTGCACCAGCTGTACAAGCCGGTGCCGGGCCGCTTCAAGGACTACATCGCCATCCCCAAGGTCAACGGCTACCAGTCGCTGCACACCACGCTGGTCGGGCCGGCCAGCGTCAACATCGAATTCCAGATCCGCACCGAGGCGATGGACCTGGTGGCCGAAGCCGGCGTGGCCGCGCACTGGCTGTACAAGGTGGGCCGGCACGACGGCGATTCGAGCGAGCTGGGCACGCAGTGGCTGCAGTCGCTGCTCGACATCCAGAACGAAACCCGCGACGCCACCGAGTTCTGGGAACACATCAAGGTCGACCTGGTGCCCGACGCGGTGTACGTGTTCACGCCCAAGGGCCAGATCATGGCGCTGCCGCAGGGCGCCACGGTGGTCGACTTCGCCTACGCCATTCACAGCAACGTGGGCGACCACGCCGTGGCGGCCAAGGTCAACGGCGAACAGGTGCCGCTGCGCAGCGAACTGCACAACGGCGACGTGATCGAGATCATCACCGCCCCTGTGTCGACGCCCAACCCGGCGTGGCTGGGCTTTGTGCGCACCGGGCGCGCGCGCTCGCGCATCCGCAGCCATCTGAAGAGCCTGGCGCAGGACGAATCGCGCGACCTGGGCGAAAAGCTGCTGGCGCAGGCGCTGCGCGCCGAAGGCGTGGGCCAGCCGCCGGGGCACGAATCGACCGACAAGGCGCTGTGGGACAAGCTGCTGCGCTTTACCGGCAACCGCACGCGCGAAGAAATGATGACCGACATCGGCCTGGGCAAACGCAGCGCCAGCATGGTCGCCAAGCGTCTGGTCACCATGCTGGCCGCGCAGGGCGTGCGGCCCGACGCGCTGATGCTGACCCACGCGCGCTACACCGCGCACGAAAACCTGTCGCAGGGCGCCGTCATCCTGGACGGCGCCGAAAACACCTCGATCAAGTACGCCACCTGCTGCCGCCCCATTCCGGGCGACGGCGTGCTGGGCTACCTGGGCCGCGGCGAAGGCCTGGTGGTGCACACCGACGAATGCGCGGTGGCGCGCCGGCTGCAGCACAAGGACGCCGAGCGCTTCATCACCGTGGCCTGGGCCGACGAGCCGGTGCGCACCTTCGAGGCCGGCGTCGTCGTCACCGTGGTCAACGGCAAGGGCGTGCTGGCCCGCGTGGCCGCCGCCATGGCCGCCGCCGAAGCCGACATCGTGCACCTGGGCATGACCGACGAAGCCGCGCAGGAAGCGCTGGACCTGCGCTTCGTCATCAACGTGCGCGACCGCGCGCACCTGGACACCGTGCTGCGGCAGCTGCGGCGGACGCAGTCGGTGTTGCGTGCTGGAAGGGTTGTGCCCACCCCCTGAGGCGCTGACGCGCCTTCCCCCTCGAGGGGGACAACGCTGGCCACCGGGGGGACCCCGGCGGCGGCGTTCCCGACTGGCCTGCTCCGCGGCCGGCTGAAAGGGCTTGCTGCGCAGCTCAGGGGTTTCTGATTTCGACGCGTCCTTTTTTCCCGTCATTCCGGCCTTCGCTGCACTGACGGGAGATACACGGCTTTTACGGCCCCGGCGCTTATTCCATCAGCGCAAGCAGCTATAAAATTAGCAGCAACCTCACCCCGGCGCCGGATACGCCACCTCCAGCACCTCGATCTCCCGCACGCCCGCCGGCGTGGGCAGTTGCAGCACGTCGCCGACGCGGGCGCGCAGCAGGGTGCGGGCGATGGGGCTGATCCAGCTGACCTCGCCTTGCTGGTTGTCGGCTTCGTCGATGCCCTTGATGGTGATGGTGCGCTCTTCGCCTTCGTCATCGGCGTAGGTCACCGTGGCGCCAAAGAAGACCTGGTCGCCGCCGTGGTGCACGCTCGGGTCGGTGACTTCGGCGATTTCGAGCCGCTTGGTCAAGAAGCGGATGCGGCGGTCGATCTCGCGCAGGCGCTTCTTGCCGTACAGGTAATCACCGTTCTCGCTGCGGTCGCCGTTCTTGGCCGCCCAGTGCACGGTTTCGACGACCTTGGGGCGTTCGTCGTCGATCAGGGTCAGCAACTCGGCGCGCAGGCGCGCGTAGCCCTGCGGCGTGATGTAGTTCTTGCCGCCCGCTGGCAGCGGCGGCATGGCGACGCCGTCGTCTTCGTCCTCGTCGCGGTCGCTTTCGCGGGTAAAGGCCTTGCTCATCCGCGCGATCATAGGACGGCGTGGGACAATCGTCGGCCCGCCGCCGGGCGCGCTGATCGCTTGGCGTGCACCGCCCACCCTTCGCTCGCGCCGCCGTGCCGCTGTTGCCATTCCACCCCTTCTCGTCGCTTTCGGGTTGCCATCATTTTGATAGCGTCTGGCGCAGTGTGGGCGTGCGCCAGAAGCCGATTTGTATGCCATCGAGAGGCGCTGGCGCCGCATGAACCGCGACTTGCTCATGCGCTGGCTGGGCGCGGCGCGGCGCCAACGCGTGCTGCGCGTGGCGCTCAGCGACTATGTGCTCAACGGCGCGTCGGCGGCGTTCGGCATGTTGCTGGTGTCGACATTCATGCACGCGCTGTTCGGCGCCGAGGCGGCGGCCAACGCCACGGTGGGCGTGATCGCCGCGCTGGCGCCCGACCTGGTGGGCCCGCGCCGCGGCAAGCTGGCGCACCTGGCGGTGGCGCCGCTGATCGGCGTGCCGCTGTTCCTGGCCGTGCAACTGCTGCGCGGCCACCCGGTGGGGCTGGGGCTGTTTCTGGTCCCGGCCACCTTCCTCGTCTTTCTGGGCATGGCGTGGGGCAAGCGCGGCGCGCCGGTGGCCATCGGCGTCATGCTGGTCATGGTGTTTGCCATGTCCACCCCGGTGCCCACCGGTGCGGCGCAGGCGCTGATGCGCACCTTCTACTGCGGCCTGGGCTGCGCGCTGTACTTGATCTATGCCGTGGCGGCCAACCACGTTCTGAACGCGCGCTACCGCACGCAGATCACGGCCGACCTGCTGCTGGC
The DNA here is from genome assembly GCF_033110285.1 of Ottowia sp. SB7-C50. Lineage (NCBI taxonomy): Bacteria > Pseudomonadati > Pseudomonadota > Betaproteobacteria > Burkholderiales > Comamonadaceae > Ottowia > Ottowia sp. SB7-C50. Next base: position 1,344,095 of record NZ_CP136995.1, on the reverse strand, counting down.
CGTGGCGGCGCTGCTGCGCGCGCACGCGCGCCGCGTGGCGGCCCCGCCGGGTCAGCACGATGACGACCCGGCGGCCGGTCTGGGCGACCTGCTTAAACGCCAGGCCGCGCTGGCCGACCAGTTGCAGGCCACGCGCGACGTGGTGCTGGAAGCGCCGCGCACGCCGCGCCGCCAGCAACTGGCTGGCATGCTGATGGTGGTGCTGGAAATGCGCGACCACCTGGTGGCCAGCGAACTCGACCTGGACCGCGTGCGCCAGGCCGCCGACCACGCACAGGCCCTGGGCGAAATCGCCGCCATCTACCGCGACATGGCCACCGACGTCGAGCGCCTGGCCGACGACCTGCTGCTGCACCAGCGCCCCGAGCCGGCGGCCGATCACCAGGCGCGCCTGGGCGCGCTGCACCTGTCGCCCCCTGACGAAGCCGACGCCAGCCACGTGCCCGACGACGACACCGCGCACCGTGCCGCGCTGCTGCGCGGCGTGGCCTACCGCGCGCGCCATCAGAACGACGCGGTGCGCCAGCTCACCGCCCTGGCGCGCGGCGAAGCCCCGCCCGACCTGGCCGTGGTGCGCGCCGCGCTGGCGGTGGGCACGGGCTACGGCATCGCCACGCTGTTGCCCTGGGGGTCGCATGACTACTGGGTGCTGCTGACCATCGTGGTGGTGCTGCGCGGCAGCCTCGCGCAGACGCTGGAGCGACGCAACCAGCGCGTGGCCGGCACCGTCATCGGCAGCCTGCTGGCCACCGGCCTGCTGGCGCTGCACCCGGCCACGCTGGTCATGGTGCTGGCCGCCACGGTGGCGCAGGGCGTGGCGCATGCGTTTGCGCTGCGGCGCTACACCGTGACGGCCATCGCGGCGTCGGTGCTGGGCCTGGTGCAGTCGCACATGCTGTATGCGGGCGACAGCCCCGCCTTCGCGCTGCTGGAGCGCGTGGGCGACACCGTGCTGGGCGCCGGCATCGCCTGGGCGTTTGCCTACGTGCTGCCGTCGTGGGAGCGCGGGCAGATCGCCGGGCTGGTGCGCCGCGTGCTGCGCGCGCTGGACCGGCACGCCGCGCAGTCCCTCGGCCTGGCGCGCATCGACGAAATCGACACCGAGCCCGAGCTGACCTGGCGCCTGGCGCGCCGCGAAGCGTACGACGCACTGTCGGCGCTGGTGCAGGCCACCGCGCGCGCGCTGGCCGAGCCCCGCGCCGTGCAGCCGCCGCTGGCGCTGCTGGAGCAGTTGCAGGGCCACAGCTACCAGCTGCTGGGCCAGCTGTCGGCCGTCAAGTCGATGCTGCTGCTGCGCCGCAACCAGCTGCGGCTGGACGACCTGGCGCCGCCCCTGGCGCAGGGCGCGGCGCGCATCCACGACACGCTGACGGCAAGGGCCACCACGGCCGCCCTGCCCTCGCCCGCCCACGACGACGCCCGCACCACCGAACCCGGCCTGCCCGCCGTGCCCGAAGACCTGCCCGACCCCTTCGAGCAGGACATCAGCCCCTGGGTGCTGCGGCGTCTTGCGCTGGCCGAAAATCTGGCCGTGCGCGTGCGCCGCAACGCCGACCAGATCAACGCCCAACTCGCCGCCCCCACCGACGCCACCGCGACATGACCGGCCTCAAAACCCCCTCCGCTGCCGACCTGTCGGGGCACACGCCCATGATGGCGCAATACCTGCGCCTGAAGGCCGACTTCCCCGACACCCTGCTGTTCTACCGCATGGGTGATTTCTACGAGATGTTCTACGCCGACGCCGAGCGCGCCGCCGGCCTGCTGGACATCACGCTGACGACGCGCGGGCAATCGGCCGGGCAGCCGATTCCGATGGCGGGCGTGCCCTTTCATTCGGTCGACGGCTACCTGTCGCGGCTGATCAAGCTGGGCGAGTCGGTCGCCATCTGCGAACAGATCGGCGACCCTGCCGCGTCCAAGGGCCCGGTCGAGCGCAAGGTGGTGCGCGTGGTCACGCCCGGCACGCTGACGGACAGCGAACTGCTCTCGGACAAGCACGAATCGATGCTGCTGGCCGTGTACCCGGCGCCGCGCAACCGCTGCGGGCTGGCCTGGCTGGCGGTGACGCAGGGGCAGGTGCACCTGGCCGAATGCGCGCTGGACGAACTGCCCGCGTGGCTGGACCGCATCGCGCCCAGCGAACTGCTGCTGCCCGCCGACACCACGCCCGCGCTGGAGCAGCGCCTGCGCGATGCGCGCCCCGCCGCGGGCCGCGCGCCGGCCCTCACCCATCGGCCCGACTTCCAGTTCGACGCCGCGCTGGGCCGCCGCAAGCTGCTGGAGCCACTGCAGGCCGCGAGCCTGGCCGCCTGGGCGGCCGAAGACGTGCCGCTCGCCCACGCCGCCGCCGCCGCGCTGCTGACCTATGCCGAACACACGCAGGGCCGGGCGCTGACGCACGTCAGCGGCCTGGTGGTCGAGCGCGCCGACGAACTGATTGACCTGCCCGCCACCACGCGCCGCAACCTGGAACTGGTGCAGACCCTGCGCGGGGAGGATGCGCCCACGCTGTTTTCGCTGCTGGACACCTGCATGACCGGCATGGGCAGCCGCCGGCTGAAAAGCTGGCTGCTGTCGCCGGCACGCGACCGGGCGCCCGCGCAGGCGCGGCTGCACGCCATTGGCGCGCTGCGCGACGACGGCCTGGGGCAGAAGCTGCGCACGCAACTCAAGGGCACCAGCGATGTCGAGCGCATCACCGCCCGCCTGGCGCTGGGCCAGGTGCGGCCGCGCGAGCTGGTGGCACTGCGCCATTCACTACAAAAAACAGAGCTGCGCACGCTGACAGGGCAAGCGCAGGCGCCGCTTTTGATGGATATTTTCAGCGACCTGGCGCCGCCCGACGAAGCGCTGGACCTGCTGTGCGCTGCGCTGCAGGAAGAGCCCGGCGCGCTGATCCGCGACGGCGGGGTCATCGCCCCGGGGCTGGACGCCGAACTGGACGAGCTGCGCGCCATCCAGGACAACTGCGACGCCTTCCTGATCGACCTGGAAGCGCGCGAGCGCGCCCGCACCGGCATCGCCAACCTGCGCGTGCAGTTCAACAAGGTGCACGGCTTCTACATCGAGGTCACGCAGGGCCAGGCCTCCAAGGTGCCCGACGACTACCGCCGCCGCCAGACGCTGAAGAACGCCGAGCGCTACATCACGCCCGAGCTGAAGGCCTTCGAGGACAAGGCCCTGTCCGCGCAGGAACGCGCGCTGGCGCGCGAAAAATGGCTGTACGACCACCTGCTGGCCCAGTTGCAGCCGCATGTGCCGCGGCTGACGCGCTTTGCCCAGGCCATCGCCGCGCTGGACGCGCTGTGCGCGCTGGCCGAGCGGTCGCTGACGCTGAACTGGTGCGCGCCGCAGTTCGTGCGCGAGCCCTGCATCGAGATCATCGGCGGCCGCCACCCCGTGGTCGAGGCGCGCCTGGCCGAAACGCGCGGCGTGCCCTTCATCGCCAACGACACGCTGCTGGGCCCCAAAAGCCGCATGCAGGTCATCACCGGCCCCAACATGGGCGGCAAGAGTACCTACATGCGCCAGGTGGCGCTGATCGCGCTGCTGGCCTCCGTCGGCTCGTACGTGCCGGCGCAAAGCTGCCGGCTGGGGCCGCTGGACGCCATCCACACCCGCATCGGCGCCGCCGACGACTTGGCCAACGCGCAGTCCACCTTCATGCTGGAGATGACCGAGGCGGCGCAGATCCTGCACACCGCCACCGCGCAGTCGCTGGTGCTGATGGATGAGATCGGCCGCGGCACCAGCACGTTCGACGGCCTGGCGCTGGCCAGCGGGATCGCCATGCACCTGCATGACCGCCTGCAGTGCCTGGCGCTGTTTGCCACGCACTATTTCGAGCTGACCGAATTCCCCGCCACCCACCACGCCGCCATCAACGTGCACGTCAGCGCCGTCGAAAGCGGGCGCGACATCGTGTTTCTGCACGAGCTGCAGCCCGGCCCGGCCAGCCGCAGCTACGGCATCCAGGTGGCGCGGCTGGCAGGCGTGCCCGCGCCGGTCGTCAACCACGCGCGGCACGCGCTGGCGCGGCTGGAAGAAGGCGCCAGCCAGAGCCGCGCGCAGGCCGACCTGTTCGCGCCAGCGCCCGCCGCCGCTGCCGCACCCGAGCCCAGCGCGGTCGAGTCGGCGCTGGCCGGCATCGACCCCGACGCGCTGAGCCCGCGTGAGGCGCTGGACGCGTTGTATCAGCTCAAGGCATTGCTGCCGCGCTGACCATCAACACCCTCGCGGCGGCGCCAGCGGAGCGGTGTGGTCCCCGACTGCCGGGCGCGCTCGACACAGTACGCTTCCGCATCAAAGGCCACGTCGGCGCACGCCAGCGCCGCCTGCCAGCAGCACCACGGCGCCCAGAGCCAGCATCGCCCACTCGCCGAGCGTCGGCACCGGTGCGACCGTGCTGACCGGCGCCTGCGGCGCAGGGCCACCCACGCGCAGGTTCACGATGCTGCGGTCACTCGCTGGCACGTTGTCGAAATACTCGGTCGCCGTCACCGTGGCGGTGTTGTCATAGCTGCCAACGGCGCCGGCCTGACCACGCAAGGTCAGCGTCACCGATTCACCCGGCTCCAGCACTGGCGGAACCAGCGACACCGTACGAGTGCCGGCGTCCCATTTCGGGGTTGCGCAGGCTGCACCCGTGCATGACATCGACGCCGGGCTTGCGTCAAACACGAAGCCGCTGGGCAGCGCATCGCTGATCACCGGTGCGGTAGCCGGGCTGCCGCCGGCGTTGGTCACCTCGATGGTGTACGTCACCGGGTCGCCCGGGTTCGCGACAGGGGGTACCACGGACTTGATCACCGAGACATCGGCGCAGTCATACATCAATTCAACACTGGCTCCGTTGTCGTACGGGTTGTCCTCGATCAGTGGTGGTTGCGCCGTGGTACTGCGCCAGACGCTCGACTGGCCCAGCAAGCCCGATGTCGTGCCGCAGTAGTCGGGGCGCACGTCCTTCAAGCTCAGGCGGTAACGCACGGTGATGCTGCCGTTGGCCGCCACGGTAGCGGGCGCATCCTTGTAAAACCCCAGTTCCGCCGACGTTCCCGAGCCCGCGGGCGACGCGAATGCCGAGGCAGGCGGACAGCTTGAACCACTGGTGGCGGTGCAGGTCAGGAAGGTCGCCTCGTAGCCGACCGTGCCAAGCACCCCCAGCAATGCCGCCGACTCGTTCAGCAGAACGCCGGGGGCATTTCCCGGGCCCACATTGGTGTACGTTGTGGTGAATTCCAGCGGCTGATTGGGCCGCAGGCGGTCTGAGCTGACGGTCTGGGTGACCTGCATGTCAAAGCTCGGGCAGGCGGCGATGGACGGAGCCGGATACCTTATCTGCTGGGTTTGAGGGTAACCGATGATGGGATCCGGGTAGCCCGCAAACTCCGCCATGTTGACGAAGTCTCCACCGGACTCCAGTGCGCACGTGGGTGCGATGACCGTCGGGGTCAGCCTGTATGTGACGTTGATGACGCCTCCAGGTTTCCACAGAGGCACGGTCTCGCTGTAGACGACGGAGCTGGTCCACAAGGGCAGGCTGCTGTTGGATGCAGGCGCCCATGTGCCGCTGCCGGATGGTGGCAGCGTGGGGCACTGCACGAGCGTGGCGTCGTTCACGCTGCAGGTCAAGCTATCGATTGTGTAGCTGCCGCCGTTTTGCGCCAAGAAGCCGCTGAGACCGGCGTCATCGGTGATGCGGGTGCCCGAGATGTCCTCTGAATCGGACTCGTTGGTGTAGGTGACCGTGAACGTGTACGGCGTGCCGGATGTGAAGCCGCCAGGTGCCGGCGAACCGGTTTTCTTCGCCGTCGTTACGGCATAGCGACACAACGGCGGAACAGGAGGAACGAGATCGGCCATCGCGATGTTGGAGCTCATGTCCGGATCCACATACGACTGGCTGGAGTGCATGATCATCGCGCGGTTCGCGATCGTCTCGGGGTCGGTGTAGGTGGTGCAACCCGTGCCGGCTTGCCAGACGACGTCGTACACCACAGTTACCGATTCGCGCGCGCCCAACGTCGGCACCAGCGCTTCGAACAGCTTGTGGTCCCAGGAGCTGATGTAATCGAAACTGCCGGATGCGGGAAATACGCTGTCCAGACAGGCGTTGGTGTTGGGCCCCTGGGTACAGCTGACACGGGTGAACGTGCCGGTGGGACGCCCCTGCCCGAACGCATTCGTGGCGCTGAGCGTGTCGACCACATACACGTCGGGGACCTGCAGGTCGGACAGGTTGGTGAACGTGACCGTGTAGCGAACCGGCGATCCAAAGAAACTGCTGCCGCTCGGACCCACCTGTGTCTTGGTCACCACCAGATCGGCGGGCGCGCTGATGGCGGTGTTCACCGTCGTGGTGTTTGTATCGGGATTCGGATCCGTCACGCCGACGGGGGTCGACACGGTGGCCGTGTTGGTGATCGAGGAAGAACCCGGCGCTGTGGGCAAGGTGCCGTTGATGACGACCGTCACGCCACCGTCCGCTGGCAGTTGCGGAATCGCACCGCTGACTTGCGCGTTCGATACGGTCATGGTCGGGCAGGTGGCGCCGCCGGTCGCAGAACAGCTCGCAGTGACGCCCGTGAGCCCGGGGGGCAGTGTGTCGGTGAAAGTGGCGCCGTTGGCGGCATCGGGGCCGTTGTTGCCGATGACCAGCGTGTAGCTGATGGCTGCACCGGTCAGCGCGTTGCCGGGACCGGACTTAGTAATCGTCAGATCAGCGGTCTGCGCCTGCGCTGCCGCACTGGCCGCCACTGCCGTCAGTGCACCCACGCACCATGCGATCGATCGACGCCAACGTGCCACGCTCCCCAACGTCATGGATTCCATAACCCCTCCCTGCTTCATTGAACTCATGGGCGTCAGGTAACATCGACGCCCCCATAGGAATCGGATCTGACAACAGCGCCGTCCCATCGCGTTCTGCACTTTTTTGACGACCAAGTGCAGCGGTCAATGTAAGTATAAATACTCTATGACGTATTGCTGTGCGATCAAAGTCAACGCCGGCATGGTGTTCCTGTCCGACTCGCGCACCAACGCGGGCGTCGACGCCATCAGCACCTTCCGCAAAATGCTGATCTATGAGCGCCCGGGCGACCGCTTCATGGTGATGCTGTCGGCGGGCAACCTGTCCATTTCGCAGTCGGTGCGCGAAATTTTGCAGACCGAGGCCATCCGCGACCCCGAATCGGGCAACCCGGTCACGATCTGGAACGCGCGCAGCATGTTCGACGCCACGCAGGTGCTGGGCGCTGCGGTGCGCCACATCAACCAGCGTGACGGCAGCGCGCTGCGGCAGGCGGGGTTGGAATTCAACGTGTCGCTGATCTTCGGCGGCCAGATCGGCAACGAGCCGATGCGCCTGTTCATGGTGTATTCGGCCGGCAACTTCATCGAGGCCACGGCCGAGACGCCGTTCTTCCAGATCGGCGAATCGAAGTACGGCAAGCCCGTGCTCGACCGCGTGATCACGCCCGAGACGCCGCTGGACGAAGCCGCCAAGTGCGCGCTGGTGTCGATGGATTCGACGCTCAAGTCCAACCTGTCGGTCGGCCTGCCGCTCGACCTGGTGGTGTACGAGGCCGACCGGCTGGAAAGCGACCGCGTGGTCTGCATCGACCACGACAACCCCTACTTCGACATGCTGCACCGCAGCTGGGGCCAGAAACTGCGCCAGGTGTTCGACAGCCTGGAAGACCCGCAGTGGAACGGCGGCCAGACCGACCTGCCGCTCAAGGTCTGCTCCACCCGCCACCCCCCCGCTGAAGAAGATCACCACGGCCAGCGAGCGCCTGATCTGACTGCCCGCAGGCCGCGCCGCGCGCGCCACGCCGCATGAGCCACATCGTCTTTTCACACGGCAACAGCTTTCCCGCCAGCACCTACCGGGTGATGCTGGACAGCCTGCGCGCGCGCGGCTTCGGCGTCAGCGCCATCGAGAAATACGGGCACGACCCGAAGTACCCCGTCACCGACAACTGGCCGCACCTGGTGCAGCAGCTGGCCGACTTTGCGGCCGCGCAGCGCCGCGTGGACGGCCAGGCGCCGTACCTGGTGGGCCATTCGCTGGGCGGCATCCTGAGCCTGATGTGCGCCGCCAGGCACCCCGACCTGGCGCGCGCCGTGGTGCTGCTGGATTCGCCCGTGCTGGCCGGCTGGCGCGCCAGCGCGGTCAGCGTGGCCAAGCGCACCACGCTGATGAAGCGCCTGTCGCCCAGCCAGGTCAGCCGCAAGCGCCGCGACGCCTGGGACGACCGCGAAGCCGTGTTCCAGCACTTTCGCGGCAAGAAGATGTTCGCCGGCTGGCACGAGCAGGTGCTGCACGACTACATCGACCACGGCACCTTCGACGCCGAAGGCACCTGGCGCCTGGCCTTCGACCGCGAGGTCGAATCGCGCATCTACGACACGCTGCCGCACACCATCGAGCGCCTGCTGCGCACGCACCCGCTGAAGTGCCCGCTGGCCTTTGTCGGCGGCCTGCAGTCCCACGAACTGAAGCAGGTGGGCGGCATCGAAGGCACGCGCCGCATCTCCAGGGGCCGCGTGATGATGATAGACGGCTCGCACCTGTTCCCCATGGAAAAGCCACTGGCCACTGCGGCGGCGGTGGAGGCGAGCCTGCGGGCGATGGAGTGAGGGCGGGCGCTGCACGTTCAGCAAGGCCCGTCATTCCCGCGCAGGCGGGAATGACGGCGGGGTGGTGGAAGACCCCGGTTGAACCGCACACGCGGTTCCCCAGCCTGACCCACGGTGGCAAGCACCGCTCGACGCCTGTCACCCCTTCAACCCCGGAAAATCTTCCTCGAAGAATTCCATCTCCGCCCGCCCCTGCGCGCCGCCGCCGCGTTCGGTTTCGGCGCGGCGCATCTGCACGCGGCGGATCTTGCCGCTGATGGTCTTGGGCAATTCGTTGACGAACTGGAGGCGGCGCACGCGCTTGTAGGGCGCCAGGCGATCGCGCGAGAAGGCGAAGATTTCCTGCGCCAGCGCGGCGTCGGCCTGCTGGCCGGGGCGCAGGGTGATGAAGGCCTTGGGCACGGCCAGCCGCACCGGGTCGGGGCTGGGGACGATGGCGACTTCGGTGACGGCCTGGTGTTCGATCAGCACGCTTTCCAGCTCGAACGGGCTGATGCGGTAGTCGCTGGCCTTGAACACGTCGTCGGCGCGGCCGACGAAGGTGATGTAGCCGTCGGCGTCGCGCGTGGCGGTGTCGCCGGTGCGGTAGCAGCCCTGGCGCATCACGTCGGCGGTTTTTTCGGCGCTGTCTTCGTAGCACACCATCAGGCCCAGCGGGCGCACCGCCAGGTTCAGCGCCACCTCGCCTTCGGCGGCGGGGTTGTCATCGACGTCGAGCAGCACCACCTCGTAGCCGGGCAGCGGCCGGCCCATGCTGCCGGGCTTGACGGGCTGGCCGGGCGGGTTGCCGATCTGCGCGGTGGTTTCGGTCTGGCCGAAACCGTCGCGCAGCGTCAGTCCCCACGCGGCCTGCACCTGGTCAATGATCTCGGGGTTGAGCGGCTCGCCGGCGCCAATGATTTCACGCAGGCTGAGCCGGCCCTTCCACGCGGCCAGGTCTTCCTGGATCATCATGCGCCACACGGTGGGCGGCGCGCACAGGCTGGTGACCTGGTGCTGCTGCAGCACATGCAGCAGCGCCGGCGCCGAAAAGCGCGCGTAGTTGAAGATGAACACCGTGGCGCCGGCGTTCCAGGGCGCGAAGAAGCAGCTCCACGCATGCTTGGCCCAGCCGGGCGACGAGATGTTGAGGTGCACGTCGCCGGGCAGCAGGCCGATCCAGTACATGGTCGACAAATGGCCGACCGGATAGCTCTGGTGCGTGTGCAGCACCAGCTTGGGCTTGGACGTGGTGCCGCTGGTGAAGTACAGCAGCAGCGGGTCGGTGGCCTGCGTGGGCGCGTCGGGCGTGTACGCGGTCGGCGCACTGGCGCTGTCGGCAAAGCTGAGCCAGCCTGGCACCGGGGCGCCGACGGCGATGCGCGTGTAGCGGCCCGGCAGATCGGCAAACTTGCCCGCTTGGTCGCTGGCGACGGCCACGTGGCGCACCTTGCCGCGGTCCAGCCGGTCCTGCAGGTCATCCGGCGTCAGCAGCATGGTGGCGGGGATCATCACCGCGCCCAGCTTGATGCAGGCCAGCATCAGTTCCCACAGCGCCAGTTCGTTGCCCAGCATCAGCAGCACGCGGTCGCCGCGCTTGACGCCCTGGGCGCGCAGCCAGTTGGCGACCTGGTCGGAGCGCTCGGCCATCTGCGCGAAGCTGCGGCGGACCTCACCGCCGCCTTCGTCCACGATGTGCAGGGCCGTGGCGTCGTTGCCGCGCGCCATGGGGTCGAAGTGGTCCAGCGCCCAGTTGAACTGCGACAGCACCGGCCAGCGGAAGTCGCGGTAGGCCTTGTCGTAGTCGGTGCGGTGGGCGAGCAGGAAGTCGCGCGCCCGCGTGAACGCGGGGGAGCCGGTATCGGCCATGGTCTTTGTCTCCGTCTGTTATCAGACCCTGCACAACGACGATGGCGTGCCGCGCAGAGCGGTCCACATCTTAGGGCAACGCTGAACAAGCCCCCGCGCGGCGCTGGCATCGGTGCATTGGCGCGGTCTGCGGCGTGCGCCTTGCAGCCCATCCCAAACCACATCGCCAGCACTCACGCGGACGCATTCAACGTCGCCTTAGCGCGCCCCGGCGGCCGCCAATGACAATAAAAAAGCCCGCCAGCCCTTGTCAGGACTGCGGCGGGCGCTATCAAAAATGTATGTTGCGCGTCAGGGGCGCGGTGCGGCCGGGCTGTCGGACGGCACGGGGCGCACGTCTCGCCAGGCCACGTCGACCACGGGCGACTGCTCGCTGGCGGCGCCCGTGGCGCTGGCGGCATCGGCACGTGGCGTGGCGGTTTCGGCGCGTTGCGGCCAGCGCGCGCCCATCTGGCGCGTCATTTCGCGGTAGCGGCGCCACAGCAGCGTGACGGCCGCCGGCTTGCCGGTGAACACCGAAGCCACCAGGCTGACCACCACCATCACCGCCAGCCAGACCAGCAGGCTGACGGCGAACACCGCGCCCATGGCGGCCAGCGTGAGCCACACCAGCGCGCCCAGCACGCGCGCGACCAGACCGTCGGCGCCGCTGGCGACGGGATGGGGAGGCGGCAGTGGGCGGTAAGACATTCCGTTCATGTTCCGTCAGATGGCGTGGAGCGGCGAAAGTTCAAGTCGGTGACCCACGCGAACGCGCCGGTCAGGGCACCAACGCCAGTGCGCGCAGGTAATCGGGCGAGCGCATGAGCGTATCCCAATCCGGCGCGTCGTGCGCGGGCAGCAGCGCCAGGCGCCGGGCCTCGCTGGCGGCGGCGGGCGTCCAGGCGCCGGTGACCTGCGCGCGCGCCAGCGCGTCGATAACGTCATCGAGCACACGCCCGCCATCGAGCGACTGGTTGCACACCAGCGCCACGTCGCAGCCCGCGCCCAGCGCGGCCAGCACGGCTTCGTCCAGCCCGACGGTGCGGCCTTCGATGTGGCGCGCCGCCGCCATGCTCAGGTCGTCGGTGAACACTGCCCCGCCAAAGCCGATGCGCCCGCGCAGCACCGCCTGCAGCCAGCGCGCCGAATAGCCCGCGGGCCGCGCATCGACCTTGGGGTAGACGACGTGCGCCACCATCACCGCGTCCATCACGGTGCCGAGCCAACCGTAGGGCGCGGCGTCGTCGGCCAGAATCGTCTTGAGCCCCCGCGCATCGCGCGGCAGGTCGGTGTGCGAATCGGCGGCGACAAAGCCATGCCCCGGAAAGTGCTTGCCGCAGTTGCGCATGCCGGCGCGCAGCAGCCCCTGCATCACGCACCGCGCGAGCACCGCCACCACGCGCGGGTCGGCATGGAAGGCGCGGTCGCCGATGACGGTGCTGGGGCCCCAGTCCAGGTCCAGCACGGGGGTAAAGCTGAAGTCGACCCCGCAGGCGCGCAGTTCGGCACCCAGCACGTAGCCGCAGGCGCTGGCCGCCTCCTGCGCGCGCATGGCGTCCTGCATCCACAGCGCGCCCAGCGCACGCATCGGCGGCAGGTGCGTGAAGCCGTCGGTGCGAAAGCGCTGCACGCGCCCGCCTTCGTGGTCGACGCAGATCAGCAGGTCGGGCCGCAGCCGCTTGATGTCGGCGCACAGTGCCGTCAGCTGCGCGCGGTTGTGCCAGTTGCGCCCGAACAGCGTCAGGCCGCCGACCAGCGGATGCGCCAGGCGCCGTCGGTCGTCGTCGGTCAGCGTGGTGCCGGCAATGTCGATGAAAAGGGGGGCGTGCTGCATGGTGATTCAGAGGGCAAGAAAAGGGTTGACGATGCGCACCTTGGCATCGCCATGGCGCACCAGCAGGCCGTGGTGCATGTCTTCGCTGCAGAGGGTGTCACAACCGGCCTGCAGCGCGGCGGCCACGATCAGGCTGTCGTAAAAGGCGATGCCGTGGCGCTCGGCCACGGCACAGGCGATGGCGTGGGTCTGGGCATCCAGGCCACGCACCGGCTCCAGCAGTGCGAGCACGCCAGCCAGCCAGGCGTGCAGGCGCGACCAAGGCATGTCCAGCTTGCGCCGGCACACGTTGGTCAGCTCATTCAACACCTGCACGCTGATGCAGCCGCCCTGCCCCAGCGCGCGTTCCGCCGCATCGGCCTTGGCCTCGTCGGCCGAGAGCAGGTAAAGCAAGACGTTGGTATCGAAGAAAACCATGGTCCGCGGACGCCTTCAACGGACGTTGGCAGCGTCCCGGTCAAACAGGAAATCGGCCGGCAACTGGCCACGAAACTGCCGCAGCCTGGCCAGCAACGCCTGGCGCGAAGGCTTGCGCGTCACGCCCAGCAGACGCTCGTCGGCCACCACGATCTGGATCTCATCGCCCTCGCTCAGTTCCAGCGCCTGTACCACAGCCGCCGGCAGACGCACGGCCAGGCTGTTGCCCCATTTGGCGACTTGCATGGCGAACCCCCTTTCACGGCTTGTTGGATATACATTGATTATCGTATATCCATGCGCTCGACCACACAGAAACTGGCCGCGTATTCACTCTCGTCCGTCACGGTGATGTGCGCCGTCAGGCCCTGCGCGTCAAACCAGTCCTTCAAGCCGCCGTGCAGCACGATCATCGGCTCGCCGCTGGGGCGGTTGGCGATTTCGCACAGGCGCCAGTGCATCGGCAGGCGCATGCCCAGCCCGATGGCCTTGCTGAACGCCTCCTTGGCCGAAAAGCGCGTGGCCAGGTAGCGCACGCCGCGTTCGGGCCAGCGCCTGCTGCGGCGGCGCCAGACGGTGAGTTCGCCCTCGCTCAGGATCTTCTGCGCGAAGCGATCACCGTGCCGCTCCAGGCTGGCGCGGATGCGGCGGATGTCGCAGATGTCGGTGCCGATACCGTGGATCATGGGATGTCAAGCCAAATCAGCCGCTGGCGCTTGTCCATAAACCGCAAGCAGCTATCAATTCAGGAGCAATCGAACGCCTCGTCGATGCAGCGCAGGTAGTCGCGCACGGTGGCGTCGTAACCCATGTCCAGCGCGTCGGCGATCAACGCGTGGCCAATGCTGACTTCGGCAACGCCCGGCACGCCGCGCAGAAAGGGCGTGAGGTTGTCTCGGTTCAGATCGTGGCCGGCGTTGACGCCCAGGCCGGCGCCCTGCGCGGCGCGGGCGGCGGCGGCGAAGCGCTGCAGTTGCACGGCTTCATCGGGCGTGCCCCAGGCGGCGGCCCAGGGCTCGGTGTACAGCTCGACGCGGTCGGCGCCCAGGGCGCGGGCGGCGGCCATGGCGTGCGGCTCGGCGTCCATGAACAGGCTGACGCGGACGCCCAGTTGGCGGCACTCGTCGATCAGCGGACGCAGGCGCTCGGCCACGCCGGGGCTGGCCAGGTCCCAGCCGTGGTCGCTGGTGAATTGGTCTTCGGCGTCGGGCACGAAGGTGGCCTGCGCGGGGCGCACGTCGCGGATGAAGGCCATCAGGTTCTGCGTCGGGTTGCCTTCGATGTTGTATTCGCGGCCGGGCCAGCGGCGCATCAGCGCGGCCAGGTCGTGCACGTCCTGCGGGCGGACGTGGCGCTGGTCGGGGCGCGGGTGTACGGTGATGCCGTGCGCACCGGCCTGCAGGCAGGCTTCGGCTGCGCGCACGACGCTGGGAATGCCCAGGTGGCGGGTGTTGCGCACCAGCGCAACCTTGTTGACGTTGACCGAAAGGTGAGTCGGGTTCATCGGTGTCCTTTGGCGCCGGGATCGCGCTGCCATGCGGCACGGCGGCGCGGCATCAGGTCAGGGCCTGCAGGTCCAGCATCATCTGCCGCGTGCGCAGCGTGCCCACGCCGCAATGGTAGTGGAGCAGTTCGCGCAGCTGCTGGCGCAGGGACACGCGCGCGTCGGGCGGCATCTGCGCGACTTCGCGCAGGGTGGTGGTGAAGGGGGCTTCGTCGTCCAGCGCGCGCGCCAGCGCCTGCCAGCGTGCGCCGGGCAGCCAGGCGCTGTCGTCGTCGTGGGCGGCGCGCAGGCCGCCTTCGGCCACCAGGCGGTAGGGTGCGTCGGCATCGAGCGGCGCAAAGGTCAGGGTTTGCACGCCCAGCGCGGGCAGATGGCCGGCTTCACGCAGCAGCAGCAGCTCGAAGGCGCGCAGCGCGGCCGCCACCAGCGGCTCGGCGGTGTCCGTCGCCAGCACGTGCACCAGCGCGGCGTAGGCGTCAAACAGGCGCGGGTGCGCGTCCTCGCGCGCCAGCAGGCGCATCAGCAGTTCGTTGGCGTAGTAGCCCGACAGCAGCGCGTCGCCGGTCGGCATGACCTGGCCGCCGCCCCATTCGGCGCTTTTGAGGGTGCGAATTTCGGCATCGCCACCCCAGTTGAGCAGCAGGGGCTGCAGCGGCAGCAGCACGGGCCGGAAGTTGGACGACGGCCGCTTGGCGCCCTTGGCCACCAGCGCCACGCGGCCGTGGGCGCGTGAAAAGGCTTCGACGATGACGCTGGATTCGCTCCAGTCGTAGTGGTGAAGGATGTAGGCGGGCTCGTGGACGACGCGCTTCACACGCGCTCCCAGGGTTCGATGCCGCCCGCCACCGGCGTGAACAGCGGGTGCGCGCTGGGCTGCGCGGCCGCCACCCAGTGGGCGTGCCAGTCCGGGTTGCGCGCCGCCAGTTTCTGGCCCAGGTGCTGCCATTCGTGCGCGAGCTGGCCGTGGGTGGCCGTGATGGGCGCGACACGGGCACCGGGCCGGTCGATCTTGGCAGCGTCAAAGCGATAACCGCGCGATTGCGCCTCGGCCTGCACTGCGCTCAGGTAGGCGCCCAATGCATCGAGCGGGGTGGCGTGCGCGGCAAAGCGCTGCAGTTGCGGATGGTGCGTGTAGCCGCGCGTGCGGCCGGCCAGCACGGCCTGGGCCAGCAGGCCTTCGCGCCACAAGGCCACCAGGCCCTGCGGGTCGAGGTGGCGCGGATGCAATGTCCAGAGGCGCATCGGCGCACACCGCTATTCGTAGCCGAAGCTGCGCACGCGCGCCTCGTCGTCGGCCCAGCCGCTGCGCACCTTCACCCACAACTCGAGGAAGACCTTGCAGTCCATCAGCTTTTCCAGCTCTTGCCGCGCCTCGGTGCCGATGCGCTTGAGGCGTTCGCCTTTTTCGCCGATGACCATGGCCTTGTGGCCGTCGCGCTCGACGATGATGGTGGCGGCAATGCGCACCATGCGGCCGTGCGCGCGGCTTTTTTCCTCGTCGAACTTGTCGACGACGACGGTCGAGGTGTAGGGAAGCTCGTCGCCCGTCAGGCGGAACAGCTTTTCGCGCACCACCTCGCTGGCCAGGAATTTCTCGCTGCGGTCGGTCAGCTCGTCCTCGCTGTACCACCAGGGCTGCACGGGCAGGTAACGCTCGCAGATCGACAGCAGCCGCTGCACGTCCCGGGGGTTCTTGGCCGACATGGGCACGAATTCGTCAAACGGGTGGCGCTGCTGCATGTCGCGCAGCCAGGGCGCGACCTCGTTGCGCCGGTGCACGGTGTCGAGCTTGTTGGCCACCAGGATCGCCGGCGTACCGGGCTTGAGCAGCGACAGCACCTTGGCGTCGCCCAGCGTGAAGCTGCCCGCCTCGACCACGAACAGGATCAGGTCGACGCCGTCGATGGCGCCCAGCACGGTCTTGTTGAGCGACTTGTTCAGCGCCGCCGAATGCCGGGTCTGGAAGCCGGGCGTGTCGACAAACACGAACTGCGTGCCGCCGCCTTCGTCATTCACCAATGTGCGAATGCCGGTGATGCGGTGGCGCGTGGTCTGCGCCTTGCGGCTGGTGATGCTGATCTTCTGCCCCACCAGGGCGTTGAGCAGCGTGGACTTGCCCACGTTGGGCTTGCCGACGATGGCGATCAGGCCGCAGCGCTGTGCCGGCCCGCCCTCCGCTTGATTGGCTGCAGGCGCAGGCGTGTCATCATCTTCAGCTATGTTTTCAGGAGTATTCATGTTCCGGTGCGTTGCAGCAATTGCAGCATGGCGGTGGCGGCGGCCTGTTCGGCGGCGCGGCGCGACGCGCCCTGCCCCAGGGCTTCCAGGCCTTTTTCGGCCACCCGGCACCGGACCTCGAAGGTCTGCCGGTGGGCCGCGCCCAGCACACGCATCACTTCGTAGGCCGGCAGCGCCATCTTGCGCCCCTGCAGCCATTCCTGCAAGGCGGTCTTGGCGTCCTTGGCGGCGGCCGACATGGCGGGGGAAATTTCGACCTGCTCGAACAGGCGGCGCACCAAAGCGTCGGCCACGGCGTGGCCGCCGTCCAGGTACACGGCGCCGATGATGGCTTCCAGCGCGTCGGCCAGAATCGACGGCCGGCGCTCGCCGCCCGAGCGCATTTCACCGTCGCCCAGCCGCAGCAGCGCGGGCAGGCCCAGGTCGAGCGCCAGCCGATGCAGGCTGTCCTGCCGCACCAGTTGGGCGCGCAGGCGCGACAGGTCGCCTTCGGCGCCGCTGCCCAGGGCCTGGTAGAGCATGTGCGCGACGCCCAGGCCCAGCACCGAATCGCCCAGAAATTCAAGCCGCTCGTTGTGGTCGGCCGAAAAACTGCGGTGGGTGAGCGCGCGCTGCAGCAGTGCGGGGTCGGCAAAGCGGTGCTGCAGGCGTGCTTGCAGCGCCTGCAGGGGGTCGGGCGCGGCCTTCACGGCGCGGCCCGTGCGCGAACCTGGGTCAGTTGTAGCCACCCGCCGACGAACCGCGGTATTTCAGCAGCAGATAGGCCGGCCCCGCCAGCGGGATTTCCTTGTCGTAGGCGAAGTTGACGACGACCTTGTCGCCCTGCTTGGTCACGTCCAGGTCCTTGCCGGTGATGGACGTGATGTAGTCCACCGAAGCCGTGCGGTCGAACGCCGCGCGCACCGCGGGCACCGTGCCGCCTTCGGCCGCGGCCTTCTTCACGGCCTTGTGGATGGCCATGTATTCGGTCGCGGTGGGCACCACGCGCGCCACCACGATGGCCAGGAGCGCCAGCACCACGCCCAGGAACAGCAGCCCAAGGAAGGAAATGCCGCGTTGTGACGACGGAGGGGAAGACATGATGAATACCCGCTGGTTGGACACGAAATCAGTGAAAGGCGCCGATGCGCTTGAGGTCGCCGAAATTCATCCAGATGAAGAACGCCTTGCCGACGATGTTGCCGTCGGGCACGAAGCCCCAGAAGCGCGAATCGAGTGAATTGTCGCGGTTGTCGCCCATGACGAAATAGCTGCCCTCGGGCACCTTGCAGGTGACACCCTCGACGCTGTAGCGGCAGTTGTCCTTCTGGCGGAAGTCGTACGCACCGGGAACAAAGGCAGGCCGGCGCTCGTCCACGATGATGCGGTGGTTCCGGGCGCCCAGCTGCTCGTCGAACTGCTTGAAGTATTCCATCGTCGATTCGTCGAAAAAATCGGACGCCGGCGCCGTCGCCACGGGCTGGCCGTTGATCTTCAGCTGCTTGTTCAGGTAGGCCACTTCGTCGCCCGGCAGACCGACCACGCGCTTGATGTAGTCCACGCTGGGCTGCGGCGGGTAGCGGAACACTACCACGTCACCCCGCTGCACCGGCTTGCCGTCGGTGACGCGCGTGTTGATCACCGGCAGCTTCAGGCCGTAGGTGAATTTGTTCACCAGGATCAGATCGCCCACCAGCAGGGTCGGGATCATCGAGCCGGACGGGATCTTGAACGGCTCGAACACAAACGAACGCAGCAGAAACACCACCAGGATCACCGGAAACAGGCCGGCCGTCCAGTCCAGCCACCAGGGCTGCGCCAGCACCTTGGCGCGCGCGCCGTCCAGGTCGCCCTGGTCGACCTGGGTGATGCCCTGTGCGGCCAGGTCGGTGCGGCGCTGGTCGGCCTGGGCCTGCAGCGCGGCGGCGGCGGCGCGGCGGCGCGGCAGAAAGACGAACTGCTCGGCCAGCCAGTAGATGCCCGTGACGACCACCGCCATGAACAGCAGCAGCGCGAAGTTGCCTTCGATGGCGCCCATGTACCACGCGGTGCCGTAGCCCAAGAAGGCGGCCAGAATGATCGCGGTCAGAAACGGCATCAATCCTCCACCTGCAGGATGGCCAGGAAAGCCTCCTGTGGCACCTCGACCGAACCGATCTGCTTCATGCGCTTCTTGCCTGCTTTCTGCTTTTCCAATAGCTTGCGTTTTCGGGAGATGTCACCACCGTAACATTTTGCCAGCACGTTCTTGCGCAGCGCCTTGATGTTCTCGCGCGCGATGATGGCGGCCCCGATGGCCGCCTGGATCGCAACGTCGAACTGCTGGCGGCTGATGATCTCGCGCATCTTGGCCGCCACCGCACGGCCGCGGTACTGCGCCTGGCTGCGGTGCACGATGATGGACAGCGCGTCGACCTTTTCGCCGTTGAGCAGGATGTCGACCTTGACCACGTCGGACGGCCGGTATTCCTTGAACTCGTAGTCCATCGACGCATAGCCGCGGCTGACCGACTTCAGCTTGTCGAAGAAGTCCAGCACGATCTCGCCCAGCGGCAGCTCGTAGGTCAGCATCACCTGCCGGCCGTGGTAGGCCATGTTCAGCTGCACGCCGCGCTTCTGGTTGGCCAAGGTCATCACGGGGCCGACGTAGTCCTGCGGCATGTACAGGTGCACGGTGACGATCGGCTCGCGGATCTCCTCGATCTTGCCCTGGTCGGGCATCTTGGACGGGTTCTCGACCATGATCACTTCGCCGTCGGCCTTCTCGACCTCATACACCACGCTGGGCGCGGTGGTGATCAGGTCCTGGTCGAATTCGCGCTCCAGACGCTCCTGCACGATCTCCATGTGCAACAGGCCCAGGAAGCCGCAGCGGAAGCCGAAACCCAGCGCCTGGCTGACCTCAGGTTCGAAGTGCAGCGACGCGTCGTTGAGCTGCAGCTTCTCCAGGCTGTCGCGCAACTGGTCGTACTGGTTGGCCTCGGTCGGGTACAGGCCGGCAAACACCTGCGGCTGGATCTCCTTGAAGCCCGGCAGCGCCTGCTCGGCCGGCCCCAGGTTGTTGGGCAGCTTCTTTTCCAGCGTGATGGTGTCACCCACCTTGGCGGCCTTCAGCTCCTTGATGCCGGCGATGATGTAGCCCACCTCGCCCGCCTGCAGCGCCTCGCGCGGCTGCTGCGCTGGCGTGAAGACGCCCAGATTGTTCGCCTCGTAGGCGGCGCCGGTGGCCATCATCTTGAAACGTTCGCCCTTCTTCAGCTGGCCGTCGACCACGCGCACCAGCATCACGACGCCCACGTAGGCGTCGAACCAGCTGTCGATGATCATGGCGCGCAGCGGCGCGTCGGGCTGGCCGCGCGGCGGCGGCACCTTGGCCACGATCTGCTCCAGCACGTCGTCGATGCCCATGCCTGTCTTGGCCGAAATGGCGATCGCTTCGCTGGCATCGATGCCGATCACGTCCTCGACCTCGGCCTTGGCGCTCTCGGGGTCGGCCTGCGGCAGATCCATCTTGTTGAGCACGGGCAGCACCTCGACGCCAAGGTCGAGCGCGGTGTAGCAGTTGGCGACGGTCTGCGCTTCGACGCCTTGCGAGGCATCGACCACCAGCAGCGCGCCTTCGCACGCCGACAGCGATCGCGAGACCTCGTACGAGAAGTCGACGTGGCCGGGCGTGTCGATCAGGTTGAGGTTGTAGACCTGCCCGTCGCGCGCCGTGTATTGCAGCGCGGCGGTCTGCGCCTTGATGGTTATCCCCCGCTCCTTCTCGATGTCCATCGAGTCGAGCACCTGCTCGCTCATCTCGCGATCGGACAGGCCGCCGCAGCGCGCGATGAGGCGATCAGCGAGCGTGGACTTGCCATGGTCGATGTGCGCAATGATTGAAAAATTTCTGATGTGATCCATCAACGAACCAAGGCAAGTAATTGAATTACCGAACGGCCCACACGAAAAAAGGGCGCGTCAGAGATATGACGCGCCCTCAACCAACAATCTATGGCAACTGCGATAGTTGGGACTTCATTGTAGGCAAAAACGCCCCGGCCGAACTCTCGCATACGCCACCGCATCGTCGTTGCGGCGCCGCAACGGAAAATTATCAACAGATTATCAACAAGAATTTTGGGACAACGTTGGGACAAGTCGTGCAGGGGCTGTGGACTGCCGGTGGATGACCCGCTGGCGTGCCACATCGTGGTGGATTGCCGGCCCCATATTCATTCCAACCCCTGTTTACTCCCCGAATTCTATCCAATCGCGTATGTGGAGTGCCGGGGCCCCCGGCTCAACTGGCAGTGATGCCACCGCCAAGCCAAGCCCCGGTGTCGCGAAAAAGCCCGTAAATCCGATGAGCCCATGGGGTCTTTCGGGCCGGCCGCCGCTCAACGCGTCGGGCGAATCAGCACGTACTGCACGAGCTCGCCGCGCTGCACCAGCATGTTGATCGTCTTGCTGCGGTCGGCCTTCGCCACGGCGGCTTCGAACTCGCGCACGTTGCCGACCTCGGCGTTGCCCACCGACAGGATCACGTCGCCTTCGCGCAGGCCGGCGCGCGCGGCGGCGTCTGCCGCGGCCTCGACGCGCACGCCGCGCTTGACCTTCATCTCACGCTTTTGCGCGTCGGTCAGTTCGTTCACCGTGATGCCCATGGCCTGCGCGGCACCGGCCGACTTGGGCGCGTCGCTGCCACGCGCGGCCGGACGGCGCGCCACCTGTTCGGGCTCCAGCTCTGCCACGGTGATGGTCAGGTCGCGCGGCTGGCCGCGACGGTACACGGTGATCGCGCTGCGCGAGCCGGGCTTGGTGTTGCCCACCATGCGGGGCAGGTCCGATGCCTTGTCGATGGGCCGGCCCTCGAAGCGCGTGATGATGTCGCCCGCTTCGACGCCTGCCTTCTCGGCGGGCGAGCCGCTTTCGACGCTGCGCACCAGCGCGCCCTGCGCCTTGGCCAGGCCGATGGATTCGGCCACTTCGCGCGTGACTTCGGCGATTTGCACGCCGATGCGCCCGCGCGTGACCTTGCCCGAGGCGCGCAGTTGCTCGCTCACGCGGATGGCTTCGTCGATGGGAATGGCAAACGATATGCCCATGAAGCCACCCGAACGCGAATAGATCTGGCTGTTGATGCCCACGACTTCGCCGCGCATGTTGATCAGCGGGCCGCCGGAGTTGCCGGGGTTGACGGCGACGTCGGTCTGGATGAAGGGCAGGTATTCGCCGGTGTCGCGCTGCTTGGCGCTGACGATGCCGGCCGTGACCGTGTTTTCGAGCCCGAACGGCGAGCCGATCGCCATCACCCATTCACCCACGCGCAGACGATTGACGTCGCCCATGCGCACCGAGGGCAGGCCCGTGGCCTCGATCTTGACCACCGCCACGTCGGTGCGCTTGTCGGCACCCACGATGCGGGCCTTGAATTCGCGCTTGTCGGTCAGCGTGACCAGCACCTCGTCCGCGCCGTCGACCACGTGGGCATTGGTCATCACGAAGCCGTCGGGCGAAATCAGGAAGCCCGAGCCGACGCCGCGCGGCGCCTCGCGTTCGGACGGCTCCTGCGGCGCCTGGCGCGGCCCAGGCTGGCGCGGGGTGTTGGGCATGGGGATGCCAAAGAAGCGGCGCAGCAGTTCCTGCATCTCGTCGTCTCCGCCACCGCCACGCGAACCGGCACTGCGCACGCGCTCCATGGTGCGGATATTCACCACCGCGGGGCTGACCTGATCGACCAGGTCGGTGAAGTCAGGCAGGCCGCGCACCGAAGGCGCGACCGGCACCGCCGACTGCGCCACGGCCTGCGTCGGCACGGCCAGCGAGCCCAGGGTGAGCAATGGCGCGATCAACACGGCCGCGCCCAGGTTCTTCATTTTCAACATGCGTAGTCCCGTTCTTGTCTTGTGCCGCCTGCGGTGACCGGCACCGCATGGCAGCCCATGCCGCATCAGGGGCGGCGTTCGATACCCTGCAAGAAAGCTTTCAGCGTGGCCGGCGGCACTTCGCCCACCGCCGTGACCCACCAGTCGCCCCCGCGGTCGGCCACGCGCCGCGTCATGGTGTGGGTGGCGCCCAGCACGGCCAAGCCTTCGCGGTCATGGCGCTCGCGCTCAAAGGGCTGCATGAACAGCGACACGGTCGCCAAGCCATCCGAAAACACCCACTGCACCACCGAAGTGACCGGCGACACCGGGCGCCGATAGCAGCTCTGCGGCTGGAAGCCCGGCACGCCAGCCTTCAGCCGCCAGCCTTCCGCTTCGGGCGTGGTGCGCACGCGCTCGGCCTTGGTGACGCGGTAGCCTTCGGTGCTGCCCATCATCTGGCGCAGCTTGTCGGCCTGCACCGGCGCGTTGAGCTGCAATTCAGAGAACGCGGCCTGCTCCAGCACGTGGCCGCTGGCATCGAGCGTCTGCGTCTTGACGACCAGTCCGGTGCGCTTCTCGCTCCAGATTCGATAGCCAAAGCGCCAGTCGTCGCGCGGCTGCAGCACGACAATGTCGGCATCGAAACCAGCCACACGGCCCTGGCCCACTTCGTTGGCGGCGTAGTAGTCGGCCGTCTTGAAGCCCTGGCCGTTGTTGAGCAGGTTCGGGAACACGCCCCCCCGTTTCGCCCTGGTCCATGCGGACGACGCGCGATTCGGGCAGGAAGGTCACCACAGCTTCGTTGCGGCGGAAGGTGGAGCGCGGCACGCCGGTCAGCGCCTCGACGCGCTCCATCTGCACATCGCCTTCGCAGACGTGCCAGATGCGGGACGAAGACATCGCACCCGCGGCCGACGACACCACGAAGGTGCCCACGTAGGAAGGCACGCGCGACGCCTGCTGCAGGCGCACCAGCCATTCGGCAATGCTGCGCTGGGGAGGCCCGACCGAGCGATCGACCGCGCCGCCGAACTGCGCCGCTGGCTGCGCACCCGCCACGGCCAGCAGGCCGCTGACGCACCAGCCCAGCGCGACCAGCCCTAACCGGCGCGAGCCGGGCCGCCCGCCCATGCCACTGACAACCGCCGTGCTCAACGCCCGGGGCCCTCGAAGGTGGCGTTGCGCAAGAAGCCGGCGGCGTTGCCCAGCGCCGAGGCGCCGGCGGTCTGGCGATGTGCGGCCAGCAGCTCGTCCAGTCGCGCATCGCGCAGCATGACCGCGGCAGCGGGTTCGGACGCGGTCGCCAGCGTCGCCTGAGGCGCAGCCATCAGCGTCACGACCTGCGTGGGCGCGCCGGACGGGCCCTGCGCCAGTTGCGCGCCCATGCCCGGCTGCGGGCCGATGCCACCCATCACGCCCCAGCCGATGGCTGCGACGGCGGCAAACGACGCCAGGCCGGCCACCATCTTCCAGCGGAACACGCCATCGTTGGCAGCCGGGCGGGCGACATCGCGCGTGTCCAGGGGGCGCGCTGCCGGCACCACGGCCACCGGGCCGGTTTCTTGCGCCAGGCGCGCGCTGAGGCGGCTGACGAAAGCGCTGTCGCGCCCGCAGGCGGCCAGGTCGGACGATCGCAGCACGTCGCCCACCAGGTGGTAGACCTGCCAGCATTCGCGCGCTTCGGCGGAGTCCATCATGCGCAGGGCCTTGCCGGCTTCGGCGCCCTGCAGGTGCCCGTCCATCAGGGCCGACAGCGTTTCACGATCCAGTTGTGCTTGCACTTGATTCTTCATGATGGATCACCATTCCCAGTCAAACCCGCCCACCTCACCAACGCTTGCCTGTCTGATAGCTCAGCAAGGGCTTGACCCTGGCTGAAATGGCCTCGCGCGCCCGGAAAATCCGCGAGCGCACGGTACCGATCGGGCAATTCATGGCTTCCGCAATCTCTTCGTAGCTCAGGCCTTCGATCTCGCGCAGGGTGACGGCCTGGCGCAAATCCTCGGGCAGAGCCTCCATCGCGGCGTTGACTGCGGCCGCGATTTCGCGTGCCGCCAGTTCAGACTCCGGCGTGGATTCCGAGGTTAGTTCGTTCTCGCGCCGGGAAGTTTCATCGTCGTCGTCGCTGGACTGCAGGGCGGCCTCGGTCACGATGGGGTCGCGCTTCATTTCCATCAGCGACTTCTTGGCCGTGTTGACGGCGATGCGGTAGAGCCAGGTGTAGAACTGGGCGTCGCCGCGGAACTGGTGCAGCGCCCGCCAGGCGCGGATGAAGGTTTCCTGCGCGATATCGGGCACCAGGTCGACGTCGCGCACCATGCGGCCGATCAGCCGCTCGATGCGGCGCTGGTACTTGATCACCAGCAGCTCGTAGGCGCGCTGGTCGCCCGCGGCCGCGCGCTCGACCAGCAGCGCGTCGCTGTCGGTGGGGGCTGGCGGGGGGGGCGGCTGGTGTGGTCACGAAAAACCCAGGGTCAAAACGACGACGCGCCCGTCATCAGGCGCGTTCGGCATCGGCGTCGCGCAGTCGGGCGCGGTCCGTCGATGACTGCGGCAAATATAGCGCACAGCGCAGCAGGTGCCAGCGCGCCGGGTCGGCCGAAGCCTGCGCCCACAGCCATGTGCCGCGCGGCTCGCCCGGCGCCGTGAACCACAGCAGCATCCAGCGCTGGGCGTCCAGCCGGACCTGCAAGCGCGCATCGTCGCCGCCCTGCTCCAGCGGCTGCCCGGGCACGCCCAGCCACCAGCATTCGCCGTCCCAGCGCAACTCGCGGCCGATCTGCCGCCGCCAGAACCAGCCCAGCGCCGCACTGGCGACCACGCAGGATGCTATCAATACAGAAGCTATCAGCGCTTGACCAGCGCGCGCTGAGGGCCAAAAAAGCATCAGGAAAGCAGCCGTCCAGCCGAGTGCACCCAGAGCGATCAACGCCATGCCCAGCGCGGCAGAACGCCCGACGGGGTACTTGACGGCAGGCGCGTCAGGCAACGATTACTCCGCAATCGAGCGCAGCGGCGACGGCGGGCGCGACCGCCATGAATAGATGAACGGCGTCAGACGCGCTTGAACACCAACGAGCCGTTGGTGCCGCCAAAGCCGAAATTGTTTTTGAGCGCGTAGTCCATCTTCACGTCACGGGCGGTGTTGGCGCAGTAGTCCAGGTCGCATTCCGGGTCCTGGCTGAAGAGGTTGATGGTGGGCGGCACCTTCTGCTCGTGCAGCGCCAGCACGGTGAACACGCTTTCGATGCCGCCGGCGCCGCCCAGCAGGTGGCCGGTCATCGACTTGGTGGAACTGACCACCGTCGCCTTGGCATGATCGCCCAGCGCGGCCTTGATGGCGTTGGATTCGTTGATGTCGCCCAGCGGCGTGGACGTGCCGTGCGCGTTGACGTAGCCGATCTGGTCGGCGTTGACGCCGGCATTGCGCAGCGCGCCGAGCATGGCGCGGCGCGGGCCGTCCATGTTGGGCGCCGTCATGTGGCCGGCATCGGCGCTCATGCCGAAGCCCGCCAGTTCGGCGTAGATTTTGGCGCCGCGCGCCTTGGCATGTTCGTATTCTTCGAGCACCAGGATGCCGGCGCCCTCGCCCAGCACGAAGCCGTCGCGGTCCTTGTCCCACGGGCGCGACGCGGTCTGGGGGTCGTCGTTGCGGGTGGACAGCGCGCGCATGGCGGCAAAGCCGCCGACGCCCAGCGGCGACACGGTGGACTCGGTGCCGCCGGCCACCACGATGTCGGCGTCACCGTATTCGATGAGGCGACCGGCTTCGCCGATGCAGTGCAGGCCGGTGGTGCAGGCGGTGGCGATGGCCAGGTTGGGGCCGCGAAAGCCGAACTTCATCGACACGTGGCCCGCCACCATGTTGACGATGGAGGCCGGAACGAAGAAGGGCGAAATGCGGCGCGGCCCGCGCGATGCGCATTCGGTCTGCGTCTCCTCGATCATCGGCAGGCCGCCGATGCCGGAGCCGATCACGCAGCCGATGCGGTGGGAAGCCTCTTCATCCAGCGCCTCGCCCGTGGCCAGGCCGGCGTCACGCACCGCCTCGGCGGCGGCCACGATGCCGTAATGGATGAAGGTGTCCATGGTGCGCGCTTCTTTCGCCGAGATGTGCGGCGAAATATCCAGCCCCTTCACCTCGCCGGCAATGCGGCTGGCGAAGGCGCTGGTGTCGAAACGCGTGATGTGATCGATGCCCGAGCGGCCGGCCAGCAGGCTGGCCCAGCTCTGTGCCACCGAATTGCCCACGGGGCTGACGCAGCCAAGGCCCGTCACGACAACGCGGCGTCGATTCATGGTCTTCCGATCCTGGTGTGCTTTCTCTGGTCAGGCCCCGCTGGGCGGTTCGCCGCGCCGACTCGCGCCGGCACGCGCGCCACTGGGCACCTGACTGACGGCCCCCATCGCAGGGGGCAGACCGTCGAACTCAGGCCTTCTTGCTGTTGGCGTAGTCGATGGCGGCCTGCACCGTCGTGATCTTCTCGGCGTCCTCGTCCGGGATCTCGATGCCGAACTCGTCTTCGAGCGCCATCACCAGTTCCACCGTGTCGAGCGAGTCGGCACCCAGATCGGCCACGAAAGCCTTTTCGTTGGTGACTTGCGACTCTTCCACGCCGAGTTGCTCGGCGATGATTTTCTTGACACGTGCTTCGATATCACTCATGGGGTCCCTCTGAGGGTGATGAAAAAATGGATTTTACCCGCGCTTACAGCACGCCCGGGCGGCGCGCCCCGGCGCAGCGGTCAGTGCGAATGGTATACGCATCAGGCCATGAACATGCCGCCGTTGACGTGCAGCTCCTGCCCCGTCACGTAGCCCGCCTCGGGCCCGGCCAGGTAGGCCACGGCGGCGGCGATGTCGGCCGGCTGGCCCAGGCGGCCGAGCGGGATCTGCGCGGCCAGCGTTTTCTGCTGTTCTTCGCCCAGCGCGGCGGTCATGTCGGTGGCGATGAAGCCGGGCGCAACGCAGTTCACGGTGATGCCGCGGCTGCCCAGTTCGCGCGCCAGCGCGCGCGTCATGCCCGCCAGGCCGGCCTTGGCGGCGGCGTAGTTGGCCTGCCCCGGATTGCCCGACGCGCCCACCACGCTGGTGATGCTGACGATGCGGCCGTAGCGCTGCTTCATCATGGGGCGCATGACGGCGCGCGACAGGCGGAACACCGCCTTGAGGTTGGTGTCCAGCACGGCGTCCCAGTCGTCGTCCTTCATGCGCATGGCCAGCTGGTCGCGCGTGATGCCGGCATTGTTGACCAGCACGTGCAGCGCGCCGTGCTGCTTGACGATGCCGTCGATCAGCGCCTCGGACGCGGCCGCGTCGTTGACATTGAGTGCCACGCCCCGGCAGTCGGGGTAGGCCGCCAGCGCGGCGCTGATCTTGCCGGCGCCGTCTTCGGTGGTGGCGGTGCCGATCACCTTCATGCCGCGCGCGGCCAGCGCCTGCGCAATGGCCGCGCCGATACCGCGCGTGGCGCCCGTCACCAGGGCCACCTGGCCCGCGGAACTCACTTCACTCATGTCTCTCGTCCCCCAAGAATTCAGCCGCCGCCGGCGCGCGGCGATGTCGTGGTTGTCAGCTCACCTGCGCCTTGACCTCGGCCAGCGTGGCCGGGTCGTACATCGCCAGGCCGGTCAGTTCGGCGTCGATGCGCTTGGTCATGCCGGCCAGCACCTTGCCCGGGCCGCATTCGACCAAGGTGGGCAGGCCCATGGCCTTGATCTTGCGCACGCATTCGACCCAGCGCACCGGGCCGAAGGCCTGGCGATACAGCGCGTCGCGGATGCGGTCGGCCTCGTCCTCGATGGCGACGTCGATGTTGTTGACCACCGGAATCTGGGGCGTGGCGAAAGCGACGTCGGCCAGCGCGGCCTTCAGGCGTTCGGCGGCGGGCTTCATCAGGCTGGAATGGAACGGCGCCGACACCGGCAGCGGCAGCGCGCGCTTGGCACCCATGCCCTTGAGCACTTCGCAGGCCTTGTCGACCGCCGCCTTGGTGCCGGCGATCACCGTCTGCACCGGGTCGTTGAAGTTGACGGCTTCGACCACTTCAGTGCCATTTGCGCCCATGGCGCCCGTCACTTCTTCGCAGCCAGCTATCACTTTTGCAGCATCCAGCCCCAGGATGGCGGCCATGGCGCCGGTGCCGACGGGCACGGCCTCCTGCATGGCGCGGGCGCGCAGGCGCACCAGCGGCACCGCGTCGGCCAGCGCCAGCGCGCCCGAGGCGACCAGCGCCGAATATTCGCCCAGCGAATGGCCGGCCACGGCCGCCGGCAGCGCCCCGCCCTCGGCGCGCCAGGCGCGCCAGGCCGCCACGCCCGCCACCAGCATCACCGGCTGGGTGTTGGTGGTCAGCGCCAGGTCTTCCTTGGGGCCGCCCGCAATCAGCGCGCCGATGTCCTCGCCCAGCGCGTCGGACGCCTCCTGCAGGGTGTCGCGCACGGCCGGGTGGTCACCCCAGGCGTCCAGCATGCCCACGGATTGCGATCCCTGGCCCGGAAATACGAAGGCGATGGGTTTCATGGCACTCGACTCGAAAGAATGATTAAAAACAGGCGTCAGCGCTTGCGCATCAACGCGCTACAGCTACAGATTCAGAAGCACCGCACCCCAGGTGAAGCCGCCGCCCACACCTTCGAGCAGCAGCGTCTGCCCGGGCTGGATCTTGCCGCTGCGCACGCCGTGGTCCAGCGCCAGCGGAATCGACGCGGCCGAGGTATTGCCGTGGTCCTGCACGGTGACGATGACCTTGTCGACCGGCAGGTGCAGCTTCTTGGCCGTGCCCATCATGATGCGCAGGTTGGCCTGGTGCGGGATGAGCCAGTCGATGTCGGATTCCTGCTTGCCGGCCTTGGCCAGCACGGCGCGCGCCGCCTTGTCGAGCACGCCCACGGCCAGCTTGAACACGGCCTGGCCGTCCATCTTGAGCACCGGATCGCCCAGCACCTGGCCGCCCGATACGTGGCCCGGCACGCACAGGATGTCGACGTACTTGCCGTCGGCGTGCAGGTCGGTGGCCAGGATGCCGGGGGTGTCGCTGGCTTCCAGCACCACGGCACCCGCGCCGTCGCCAAACAGCACGCAGGTGGTGCGGTCGCTCCAGTCGAGGATGCGGCTGAACACTTCGGCGCCGATCACCAGCGCGCGGCGCGCCGTGCCATTGGCGATCAGCGCGTCGGCCACCGTCAGCGCGTAGACGAAGCCGCTGCACACGGCCTGCACGTCGAACACCGGGCAGCCAGCCATGCCCAGCTTGTGCTGCACGATGGCGGCGGTGGACGGAAACACCATGTCCGGCGTGGACGTGGCGACGATGATCAGGTCGATGTCGGACGGCTGCAGTCCGGCAGCCTGCAGCGCGGCGCGCGCGGCCGGCACGGCCAGCTCGCTGGCCGGCACGTCGGGCGCGGCAAAGTGGCGCGCCCGGATGCCGGTGCGCTCGACGATCCATTCGTCCGAGGTTTCGATGCCCCGCGTGGCCAGCTCGGCCGCCAGATCGGCGTTGGTCACGCGGCGCGGCGGCAGGTAGCTGCCGGTGCCGGTGATGCGGGAAAAGCGTTTGCTCATGGGATCTCTTGTGGTCATGGCCGCGCCGGGGGTCAGGTGGCGGACTCGGTGCGCGCCGCAGGCGGCGCCAGCAGCGGCGCGGCGTGGGCGATGCGCTGCTGCACGCGCGCCAGCAGCTGGTGGCTGGCGGCATCATACGCGCGCGCCAGCGCCTGTTCGAAGGCCAGCGCGTCGGCCGAACCGTGGCTCTTGAACACCAGGCCGCGCAGGCCCAGCAACGCGGCGCCGTTGTAGCGGCGGTGGTCCAGGCGCCTCTTCAGCGCCATGAGCACCGGGTACGACACCGCGGCGCACAGCTTGGTCAGCAGGTTGCGGCTGAATTCCTCGCGCAGGAACTGGTTGATCATCTGCGCCAGGCCCTCGCTGGTCTTGAGCGCCACGTTGCCGACGAAGCCGTCGCACACCACGATGTCGGCCGTGCCCTTGAAGATGTCGTTGCCTTCGACGTTGCCGACGAAGTTGAGGTCGCCCGCGGCGGCGGCGGCGCGCAGCAGTTCGCCCGCGCGCTTGATCTCGTCGCTGCCCTTGATCACCTCTTCGCCGATGTTGAGCAGGCCCACGGTGGGGCGATCCTCGTTCTTCAGCACCGACACCAGCGCCGAGCCCATGACGGCGAACTGCAGCAGGTGCTCGGCCGTGCAGTCGACGTTGGCGCCCAGGTCGAGCACGGTGGTGGCGCCGCCCTTGGCGTTGGGCATCTGGGTGGCGATGGCCGGGCGCTCGATGCCGTCCAGCGTCTTCAGCAGGTAGCGCGCAATGGCCATCAGCGCGCCGGTGTTGCCGGCCGACACCGCCGCCTGCGCCGCGCCGTCCTTCACCTGCTGGATCGCCACGCGCATGGACGAATCCTTCTTGCGGCGCAGCGCGACCTCGACGGCATCGTCCATGGTGACGACCTCGGTCGCGGGCACCACGCGGGCGCGCTCGTGGGTGAAGCCGGCCAGCGCGGCCGGCTGGCCGACCAGGATCAGCTGCGCATCCGGCCGCTGATCGAGGAACTGGCGACAGGCCGGCAAGGTGGCCTGGGGGCCGTGGTCGCCCCCCCATGCAATCAACGGCCAGAACGATCATGCGCGCACCAGGAAAAAACCGTGCCGCCACCGCGCGGCGACACAAAACACCGTACCCAGAAACACCAAAGGCCCGGGGCTACGCGGGGTAGCGCCGGGCCTGGCCATCCTATTGACATATGCAACGTGGGCGCGTCACGCGCTGGCGCGTGCGCCTCGCCGCATCAGGCTTCGGTCTTGGGCTTGATGACCTGGCGACCGCGGTAGAAGCCGTTGGGGCTGATGTGGTGGCGCAGGTGGGTTTCGCCGGTGGTCGGCTCGACGGCGATGCCCGGCGTGGCCAGGGCATTGTGCGAACGGTGCATGCCGCGCTTGGACGGCGACTTCTTGTTCTGTTGAACGGCCATGATGGCTCCTTAAGCGATGTTGGCGGCCCGCCGCCAGCCACAAGGCCCGCGCAAACCGGTGTTGGATGGAATCAAACCGCGCCGCGCGCCCGTACAAAGGGCGCCCGCATGACGCGAAGCCCACGATTATAGCCAGAAAACCGCGCTGCGACACCCACTTGCGCACTGCCGCGCCTGGGCGTCTGCGCGGCAGATTCCTGGTCAACCGCCCTTGGGCTTGTCCTTCAGCGCCGCCAGCGCCGCGAACGGGTTGACCTTGTCGACCTGCGGGGCGTCGAAGTCGGCGCTCTGCGCGCTCAACCGGACGTCGGCAGGGCAGGCATCGTGCCGCGGCACCAGCGGCAGCGCCATCAGCAGTTCGTCCTCGATCAGCGCGTGCAGGTTGAAGTCGGGCGCGGCCACCAGCACGTCGTCGTCAGACTCGTCGTCCAGCGCGCTGGCGCGGTCCTCGTCGTCGACGAACACGAAGTGCCGGTCGACGGTGACGGGCGTCTCCACCTCGCCCATGCAGCGCTGGCAGGTCAGCGGCAAGCTGGCGTCGGCGCGCAGGTGGATCGCCGGGCGCAGGCTGCCGTCGATGGCCTTACGCTCGCCGCCGTCGGCTTGCCAGTTCACGGTCAAATTGGCCGCTGGCGCTTGCAGCTCTTGCGCCAGGCGCTCATATTTTTGCAGCGAATCGGTGCCCGCCAGATGCCCGTGCAGACGCGCGAATGCCGCCACGTCCAGCCGCCGTGCGTCAAAGGTCTTGCTCATGCGGGCAGTGTAAGAGAATCGGCGTCATGTCATTGGATGCCAACCCCGCCGCTGGCGCGCGCCCGCTGGTGCTGGGCTCGACGTCGCCCTACCGGCGCGAACTGCTGGCGCGGCTGCGTCTGCCCTTTACCACCAACGCCCCGCGCGTCGACGAAACACCCCAGCCCGGCGAAGCCCCCGCAGCGCTGGCCCGCCGGCTGGCGCTGGCCAAGGCGCGCGAAGTTGCCGCGCGCCACCCGCAGGCCGTCGTCATCGGCAGCGACCAGGTGGCCGACCTGGCCGGGCAGCCGCTGGGCAAACCGGGCACGCACGAACGCGCGGTGGCGCAACTGCGCGCCATGCGGGGGCAAACGGTGATCTTCCAGACCGCGCTGGCGGTGGTGTGCGCCGACAGCGGCTTCGAGCAGAGCGATCTGGCCGCCGTCGAGGTGCGCTTTCGCGACCTGCCGGACGACGAGATCGAGCGCTACCTGCGCGCCGAGCAGCCTTACGACTGCGCCGGCAGCGCCAAGAGCGAAGGGCTGGGCATCGCGCTGCTCGACGCCATCCACAGCGACGACCCGACAGCGCTGGTCGGGCTGCCGCTGATCCGCACCGCGCGCCTGCTGCGCGCCGCCGGGCTGCGCCTGCCATGAGCGCGATGCCGCCGCGTGGCCGCCTGTATCTGGTGCCGGCGCCGCTGGACCACGGTTGCGACGTGCAGGTGCCGCTGGCCGACGTGCTGCCGGCCGGCACCATCGCCCAGGCCGCCGCCCTGACCCATTGGGTGGCCGAAAACGCCAAGTCGACGCGCGCCCTGCTCAAGCGCATCGACGCCGTGCAGCCGCTGGCGCAGCCGATCCAGGCGCAGCACATCGCCGAACTGCCGCGCGACGTGCACAAGAAGGGCGACCACCAGCCCGCCGGCGGGTGGGACGCGCGCCCGCTGCTCGCGCCCGCGCTGCAGGGCCACGACATGGGCCTGGTCAGCGAAGCCGGCATGCCCGCGGTGGCCGACCCGGGCAGTTCGGTGGTGCGCGCCGCGCATGCGCTGGGCATCGAGGTGGTGCCGCTGGTCGGCCCGGTGTCCCTGCTGCTGGCGCTGGCCGCCAGCGGCCTGAACGGCCAGGACTTCGCCTTCATGGGCTATCTGCCGCAGGACGGCGCCGAGCGCGCCCGGCAGATCCAGGACATGGCCCGTGCGGTGCAGAAAAGCGGGCAGACGCGCATCCTGATCGAGACACCCTACCGCAACCAGGCCCTGCTGGCCGCGCTGGTCGCCGGGCTGGAGCCCGGCCTGCGCCTGGCCGTGGCCACCGGCCTCACGCTGCCCAACGCCCGCACGCGCAGCGCCACCGTAGCCGACTGGCGGCGCGGCGGCATGACGGTCGAAAACAAGGTGCCGGCGGTGTTTCTCGTCGGCCGCGGCTGATGCCCGCTCGCCGCGCCGCCGCCCATGCCTGACCACCCGCCCGCACCGCCATCGGCCGATCTGGCGGCGGCCGTGCAATTGCACCAGCAAGGGCAGTTGCACGCAGCCGAAGCGGCCTACCAGGCCATCTCCGTCGCGCGATAGCATCGAGGTTGCATCCAGAGTGCAGCGCGCGCCAGGGCCTGCAGCCCGAAAGCTTCGACGTGCCGGCGCTGCCGAATTAGCCTTACTGCCAGGACAAGGACCGCAGCGCGCGCGCCATGCCAGCGCCGGCCGATGCGCCGACACGGGTGGCAAAGCGCTCCAGCAGGTCCGTCTTGTTGGTGTAGTCGACCAGCTTCGCGGCCTTGACGACGTCGCGCGCCACGCCATCCAGGCTGCCCAGCTGATCGGCCAGGCCCAGTTGCACCGCCTGCTCGCCGGTCCAGAACAGGCCGCTGAACATCTCGGGCGATTCCTTCAGCCGGTCGCCACGGCCCTGGCGCACGACGGTGATGAACTGCTGATGAATCTGGTCGAGCATGCGCTGCGCGTGCTCGCGCTGGCGGTCGGACTGCGGGCTGAACGGGTCGAGAAAGCCCTTGTTCTCGCCGGCGGTCAGCAGGCGCCGCTCGATGCCCAGCTTGTCCAGCGTGCCGACAAAACCGAAGCCGTTGATCAGCACGCCGATGCTGCCCACCAGGCTGGCCTTGTCGACAAAGATCTTGTCGCTGGCCACGGCGATGTAATAGGCCGCCGACGCGCAGCTTTCCTCGACCACGGCGTACACCGGCTTGCCGTGCAGCTTGCGCAGCCGCAGGATCTCGTCGTGGATCAAGCCGGCCTGCACCGGGCTGCCGCCCGGCGAATTGATGAGCAGCACCAGCGCCTTGGCGCCCCTGTCTTCCATGGCGCTGCGCAGCGCGGGCAGCACGTATTCGGCACTGCCCTCGCCTTCGTCGGCGATCTCGCCCTTGATGGAGACCATGGCGGTGTGCGGCCGCATGCTGCCGGCCGAGCCGCCGGGCATGTCGTCGGGCAGCAAGGCCCAGACCAGCGCGCCGACCAGCAGCATCCACACCACGTTGCGGAACATGCGCCAGCGCCGCGCCGCGCGGCGTTCGCGCACGTCGGCCAGCAGCAGCTTTTCGATGGTTTCGCGCTCCCAGGACGTGGCCTTGGCGGTCGGGGTTACTTCGTTTTCCATAGCAATCTTTGCAATCAGTTCGGGCGGCAGGGGCGATTCTGGCGCGTGAATGTGACAGGGGTGACCGGCCCGGCCGTCAGAAGTCCAGCGGCTGCAGCAGGTAGCTGGTCTGCCAGTGCACCACGCCGTCGTACTCGTTCAGCTCGACCTTCACCAGCCCGCCGCGGCACGGCCCGCCGGCGCAGGCGCCGGTGTTGGGCGCATAGGCGGCGCCGTGCGTGGCGCACAGCAGCCAGCGCCCGGTGTCGTCGAAGAAGCGGTTCTCCTGGTAATCCAGTTCCATGGCCACGTGGGTGCAGCGGTTCAGATAGGCGTGCACCCGCCCCTCGTAGCGCACGGCAAAGGCGCGCAGGGTCTGGCCGCCGTAGACCACGTCAAAGGGCACCGCCAGGCCGCCTTCCTGCAGGTCGGCGCTGTGGCACAGCGGAATTTCGGGGTAGGCGGCGTCGGTCATGGCAGGCGGTGGCTCGCGCGTCAGGCGTGGTCGATCAGCCAGCGGTGCAGATCGGCGGTGGAATGGGCGATGTGCAGGGGCCGCAGCGCGTGAAACTCGTCCGTGGCGTGCGCACCGTAGCTGACGCCGACGCTGGCACAGCCGGCGTTCGCGGCCATCTGAAGGTCGTGCGTGGTGTCGCCGATCATCAGCGTGCGTTCGGGCTCGACGCCGAACTCGCGCATCAGCTCGTGCAGCATGCGCGGATGGGGCTTGCCGGCGGTTTCGTCCGCGGTGCGCGAGCCGTCGAAGATGCCGTGCAGCTGGCGCGAGGCCAGCACGTCGTCCAGCCCGCGCCGGCTCTTGCCGGTGGCCACGGTGAGCCAGTGGTGGCGCGCCTTCAGGTCGGCCAGCATGGGCAGCACGCCGTCGAACAGGCTGATGTCGTGCTGCGTGGCCAGGTAGTGGTGGCGGTAGCGCTCGCCCAGCAAGGGGTATTTTTCTTTCGGCACATCGGGCGCGGCGTGCGCCAGCGCCGGCATCAGCGCCATGCCGATGACGTAGGACGCGGCCGCGTCGGTGGGCTTTTGGCCGCCGACGTCCAGCACGGCCTGCTGGATGCTGCGCACGATCAGCGCGGTCGAATCGAACAGCGTGCCGTCCCAGTCGAAGGCGATCAGGTCGAATTGGCGTGGTCGCGTGGTCATGGTGCGGAATGTTGCTTTGAAAAAGAGAGCAGATCGGCGGGCAGCGGCGCCTTCAGCTCGATCGTCTCGCCGCTGGCCGGGTGGGTGAACCGCAGACGCCAGGCGTGCAGAAACATGCGCTTCAGCCCCTGCTTCTGCAAGGCCTTGTTGCGCTCGAAATCGCCGTACTTGTCGTCGCCGGCAATCGGATGCCCCTGCGACGCCAGGTGCACGCGGATCTGGTGCGTGCGGCCCGTCTTGATGGTCACTTCGAGCAGCGTCAGGCCGGCCAGGCGCTCACGCACCTTCACCAGCGTAATGGCGCGCATGCCGTCCGGGTCGCCCGGCGCCACCACCTTCACGCGGCGTTCGCCTTCGCCCTCGCCGGTTGGCAGCACGTATTTGTGCAGTGGCTGGTCGATCACCTTCAGCCGCTCGGGCCAGTCGCCCAGCACCAGCGCCAGGTAGGTCTTGCCGGTTTCGCGGCCGCGAAACTGGTCCTGCAGGTGCTTGAGCGCGCTGCGCTTGCTGGCCAGCAGCAGGATGCCGCTGGTCTCGCGGTCCAGGCGGTGCACCAGCTCCAGGAAGCGCGCACCGCCCGGCTGACCGTAGTGGCGCGCGCGGCGCAGTTGCTCGATGACGCCAAAGCTCACGCC
Source organism: Ottowia sp. SB7-C50 (assembly GCF_033110285.1). NCBI lineage: Bacteria > Pseudomonadati > Pseudomonadota > Betaproteobacteria > Burkholderiales > Comamonadaceae > Ottowia > Ottowia sp. SB7-C50. Next base: position 1,307,686 of record NZ_CP136995.1, on the reverse strand, counting down.
CGAGCCGCCGTGCACGGCCACGCGGGCGGGCTTGTCGATGGCGATGAGGTGGTCGTCCTCCAGCAGCACCGGAAACTCGCGCGCTGGCGCGGCCTGTGCATCATCCCCGGCGGCGCGCTCGCTCACCCTGACCGGGGGCACACGCACCACATCGCCCTCGGCCACGCGGGTGTCGGCGGCGGCGCGGCCCTTGTTCACCCGCACCTCGCCCGAGCGGATGATGCGGTAGACGTGCGTCTTGGGCACGCCTTTCAGGTGGCGGATGAGGAAGTTGTCCAGCCGCTGGCCCGCCGATTCGTCGCCCACGGTCAACCAGGTCACATCGGGTTTGACCGGGGTACCGGCGGGCGGCGCTGGCGCACCTATAATGCGATTCACTGGCAACCGGCCCTAAGTGGTTGAATTTGAAGTGGAAGTCATACCCGAGAAGGGGAGTTTAGTTCCACCCACCGCCGATCAGCCGGCCAGTAACCCTAGTCGATGCCATCTGCGCACAAAGAAAGCGCCCTGCCCTGCATTCCATGGGCAGCCCGCAAACCAAAACGCAGACCGGGCCGACGCACTGAAACATACGAACACGGAATACCCAAGCCGGCAGACCTCACCCCTTGCAGACAAGGTGGCAGGTCTTCCGGTCGGATCAAGGCGAGACTCGACGTGCTGATGCTGTGGATTGCAACGCTCTGGCGCTGGCTGTGGCCCGCGCCTTTGTCGTTGGATCGGCGGCCAGCCCGCATGCCACGCGGCTTGTCTGCTTCAAATCTTGAAGCACCTCTGCGTCCGGCCCCGCTCGCCCATCTGCACGCGCCACCGCCTGACCGCGGCCGCTGAACACACACTCTGTTCAGCGGCCGGATAGAGCGCCCCCCGCGCCTGCCGCCGTCAGCTTTCCAGCGCCTTCCGTTCGTTCTGCCGTTTCTGCGCGCCGTCCCTGGCATTCGGGGCCCCCAGGGGCCATGGACAGTATTGAACAAAAGGACAGCGCATCATGAAACGGATGCTGATCAACGCCACGCAGGCCGAAGAACGCCGCCTGGCGATCGTCGATGGACAGAAACTGCTCGATTACGAGATCGAGATCGAAGGGCGCGAACAGCGCAAGGGCAACATCTACAAGGCGGTGGTGACGCGCGTCGAGCCGTCGCTGGAAGCCTGCTTTGTCGACTACGGCGAAGAGCGCCACGGCTTTCTGCCGTTCAAGGAAATCTCGCGCCAGTACTTTGCCGAAGGCGTGTCGGTCAGCCAGGCGCGAATCAATGACGTCATCAAGGAAGGCCAGGAGCTTCTCGTCCAGGTCGAGAAGGAAGAGCGCGGCAACAAGGGCGCGGCGCTGACCACCTTCGTCAGCCTGGCCGGCCGCTACGTGGTGCTGATGCCCAACAACCCGCGCGGCGGTGGCGTCAGCCGCCGCATCGAGGGCGAGGACCGCGCCGAGCTGAAAGAGGCGATGGACCAGCTCGAATACCCGAAAGGGATGAGCATCATCGCCCGCACCGCCGGCATCGGGCGCAGCGCGCCCGAACTGCAGTGGGACCTGAACTACCTGCTGAAGCTGTGGGACGCCATCGATGGCGCCGCCAAGGCCAGCAAGGGCGCCTTCCTGATCTACCAGGAAAGCAACCTGGTCATCCGCGCCATCCGCGACTACTTCAACAGCGACATTGGCGACATCCTGATCGACACCGACGACGTGTACGAGCAGGCGCACCAGTTCATGAGCCACGTGATGCCCGAGCAGGCATCGCGCGTCAAGCGCTACCGCGACAACGCGCCGCTGTTCAGCCGCTTCCAGATCGAGCACCAGATCGAAAGCGCCTACAGCCGCACCGTGACGCTGCCCTCCGGCGGCGCCATCGTCATCGACCACGCCGAAGCGCTCGTCGCCATCGACGTCAACTCGGCCCGCGCCATCAAGGGCGGCGACATCGAGGAGACCGCCACCCGCACCAACCTGGAAGCCGCCGACGAAGTGGCGCGCCAGATGCACCTGCGCGACCTGGGCGGCCTGATCGTGATCGACTTCATCGACATGGAAGAGGCCAAGAACCGCCGCGAGGTCGAAAACCGCCTGCGCGAAGCGCTGCGGCAGGACCGCGCCCGCGTGCAGTTCGGCAGCATCAGCAAGTTCGGCCTGCTGGAGATGAGCCGCCAGCGCCTGAAGCCCGCCCTGAGCGAAGGCGCCTCCATCCCCTGCCCGCGCTGCGGCGGCTCCGGCCACGTGCGCGACACGGAATCATCGGCGCTGCAGATCCTGCGCATCATTCAAGAAGAATCGATGAAGGACAACACCGCCGCCGTCAACGTGCAGGTGCCGGTGGAAGTGGCCTCGTTCCTGCTGAACGAAAAGCGCCCCGAGATCGCCAAGATCGAGCTCAAGCAGCGCGTCAACGTCACCCTGGTGCCCAACAAGACGCTGGAAACGCCGCACTACAAGCTGGAGCGCCTGAAGCACGACGACCCGCGCCTGGACGACATCGACGCCAGCTACAAGATGGCCGAGGAGTTCGAGGACCCGACCACCGTCACCCGCCGCAGCCAGGAGCCGACCAACAAGCAGCAGCCCGTCATCAAGGGCGTGCTGCGCGACACGCCGGCGCCCGCCATCGAGCCGAAGCCCAAGGCCGAGCCGGTGGCCGCCGCGCCCGTGGCGGTGCCTGTGCCCGCCCCGGCCGCGCCCGTGGCCGCACCTGCCGGCCTGATGGGCTGGCTGAAGAACCTGTTCGGCATGTCGCCACCGCCCGCGCCCGTGGTGGCGCCCGCACCGGCGCCGACGCCTGCCGCGGCACCGGCCAGCGAAAAGCGTGAAGGCCGCGACGGTGAACGCCGTGGCGGACGAGGCGGCCGCGGTGGCCAACGCGGCGAAGGCCGTGGCAGCGACGAGCGCCGGGCCGACGGCCAGGGCGAATCGCGCGGCGGCCAACGCGACGGCAGCCGCCGCAACGGTGAACGCAGCGACCGTGGCCCACGTGGCGACCGCCAGGGCCCGCGCGACCGCCGCGACGCAGCGCCGCAAGACGCCGCCGCCTTGTCGTCGGGCGAATCCGCCGCGACCGACATGGCCGTGGCCGACGCCCGCCCGCCGCGCGGTGAACGCAGCGAGCGGGGCGAAGGCCGCCGTGGCCGGGGTGGCGAAGGCCGCCGCGAGCGGGGCGAGCGCACCGAACGCGCCGAAGGCCAGCCGCAGGACGAACTGGCCGCGACCGCGCTGAATGCCGCCGCGCTGCCCGAAGGCGCGCCGACGCACGACGCCCCAGGCGACGGCCAGCCCGGCGAGGAGCGGCGCGAACGCCGCTCGCGCGACCGCTACGGCCGCGACCGGCGCGACCGCCGCGACGAGCGCCCCGCCGAGCTGCCGGGCAGCGTGTCGGCCGACGGCACGGTGGTTGCCAAGGCCGCCCCGGCTGAGACGGACGACAGCGCGCCGCGGTCGTACTTTGCGCGCAGCGCAGAGGCCGCCGCCGCGTCCGCCGGTTCTGCCGCGCCTATCGCGTCTGTCGCACCCGCCGCGCCGATCATTTCAGAGGAAAAACCCGCCCCAGCGCCCGCCCCTGCAGCGCCGGCAGCTATGCCTTTGGAAGCACCTGCCGCCGCCGTGTCACCCGCCCCGGCCGCCAGCCCGGCGCCGCGCGGCATGCCGCGCGTGACATCGTTCGCGCTGCCGCTGGGCGAACTGGACGCCCTGGCGACGTCGGCCGGCCTGCAATGGGTCAATTCCGACGCCGACAAGGTCGCCAGTGTGCAGGCCGCCATCGCCGCCGAGCCGCGCCCCATCCACGTGCCGCGCGAGCGCCCGCCGCTGGTGGAGCTGGACGAAGGCCCGCTGGTGCTGGTCGAAACCCGCAAGGACCTGCGCCAGGTCACCCTGGCGTTCGAAGCCGAACAGGCCAGCGCGCCGCACTGACGCTGACGGACGTGCAGCGTCCAGAGGCCGGCCCGGGTTCGCCCTGGCCGGCTTTTTTACGCCCTGCAGCAGGCGCCGAGCACCCGTTGGGGGCGGACAGCCGACGCCCGTTTGGTGTAGGCTGATGGGTTGGCAGGCCGCTCGCTGACCTGCGGCGCGGTCCATGCCGGGGCGTCTGCGGCCCGCCATAGACGCCGGCTAAAGATAGATTAGCCAAAATGAATCGTCGATTCAATAGCTTGAATCTATAATTCACCCATTCCATCGATCTTTCATCAACCAAGGAGAACAAGCATGTCCCTGATCAACACCAAGGTCCAGCCCTTCAAGACCCAGGCCTTCCACAACGGCAAGTTTGAGGAAGTGACCGAGAAGAACTTCTCCGACGGCAAGCACTGGTCGGTTGTGATCTTCATGCCCGCCGCCTTCACCTTCAACTGCCCGACCGAGATCGAAGACGCGGCCGACAACTACCCCGAGTTCCAGAAGGCCAACGCCGAGGTCTACATCGTCACCACCGACACGCATTTCAGCCACAAGGTGTGGCACGAAACGTCGGCCGCCGTGGGCAAGGCCAAGTTCTTCCTGGTGGGCGACCCCACGCACCAGCTGACCAAGGCCTTCGACGTGCACATCGCCGAAGAAGGCCTGGCCCTGCGCGGCACCTTCATCATCGACCCTAGCGGCACGATCAAGACCATGGAAGTGCATTCCAACGAAATCGCCCGTGACGTGAAAGAGTCGGTGCGCAAGCTGAAGGCCGCCCAGTACACCGCGGCCCACCCGGGCGAAGTCTGCCCCGCCAAGTGGAAAGAAGGCGAGAAGACGCTGAAGCCTTCCATCGACCTGGTCGGAAAAATCTGACCCACCCCGAAGCGAGCGTTGCTCGCCTCCCCTTGAGGGGCGCATCCAGTGGTCGGGCCAAGCCCGCTCCACGGATGCCTCGACCGACAGTCGATACGCCACGCCCCGGATGCCAGCCGAACGGCGACAGGGCGCGCGCGCCTTGCCGTTCGGTTTTTTATTGATCAAAAATGCCTCTTGCGCTTGACTGACAAGCGCGAGCAGCTATCAAAAAAGGAGTAACCACCATGTTGGACGACGACATCAAGCAGCAACTGGCCGCCTACCTCGAGCGCGTGAAGGAGCCGTTCGAGATGGTGGCCAGCCTGGACGACGGCGAGTCGTCGCAGGAACTGCGCGAACTGCTGCAGGAAGTGGTGAACGCGCGCCCCGACATGATCACGCTGCGCACTGACGGCGCCGACGCGCGCAAACCCTCGTTCACGCTGGCGCGCCCCGGCAGCGGCACGCAGCTGCGCTTTGCCGCCATTCCCGGCGGTCATGAATTCACCAGCCTGATCCTGGCCCTGCTGTGGACCGGCGGCCACCCGCCCAAGGTCGAGGCCGATACGCTGGAACAAATCAAGGCGCTGGACGCCGATCTCGACTTCGAGATCTACATGAGCCTGTCGTGCCACAACTGCCCCGACGTGGTGCAGGCGCTGTCGCTCATGTCGATCTACAACCCGCGCATCAAGACCACCATCATCGATGGCGGCCTGTACCAGAACGAGATCGAAGCGCGCGAGATCATGGGCGTCCCCACCGTGTTCCTGAACGGCCAGTTCTTCGCCAACGGCCGCATGAGCGTGGAAGAAATCCTGCAGAAGGTGGACACCGGCGCCGCCAAGCGCGACGCCGAACGCCTGAGCGCCAAGGCCCCGTTCGAGGTGCTGATCGTCGGCGGCGGCCCTGCGGGCGCCGCGGCGGCGATTTATGCCGCACGCAAGGGCATCCGCACCGGCGTGGTGGCCGAGCGCTTTGGCGGTCAGGTCAACGACACCATGGAAATCGCCAACTACCCCGGTATCCCCGAAACCAACGGCCCCGCCTACGCCGCGCAGCTGGAAGCGCACGTGCGCAACTACGAGGTCGACATCATGAACACGCAGCGCGTGGCCGAACTGGTGCCGGCGGCTGAAGCGGGCGGCCTCATCACCGTCAAGCTCGACAACGGCGGCACGCTGCAAAGCCGCACCGTCATCCTGGCCACCGGCGCGCGCTGGCGCAACGTCAACGTGCCGGGCGAGCAGGAATACAAGACCAAGGGCGTGGCCTACTGCCCGCACTGCGACGGCCCGCTGTTCAAGGGCAAGGACGTGGCCGTGATCGGCGGCGGCAACTCGGGCGTGGAAGCGGCGATCGATCTGGCCGGCGTGGTCAAGCACGTGACCGTGCTGGAATTTCTGCCCGACATGAAGGCCGACGCTGTGCTGGTCAAAAAGTTGCGCAGCCTGCCCAACGTCACCATCCACACCAACGCGCAGACGACCGAAATCACGGGCGCCAGCGGCAAGGTCAACGGCCTGAAGTTCAAGCACCGCGCCGACGGCACCGATGCCAGCGTCGACCTGGAAGGCGTGTTCGTGCAGATCGGCCTGGTGCCCAACACCGAGTTCCTGAAGGACGTGGTCACCCGCAGCAAGTTCGGCGAGATCGAAATCGACGCCCGCGGCGCCACCAACGTGCCCGGCGTCTTTGCGGCGGGCGACTGCACTACCGTGCCCTACAAGCAGATCGTGGTGGCCGCCGGCGCGGGTTCGACGGCGGCGCTGAGTGCGTTTGATTACTTGATTCGCACACCAGCACCCGACGCGATGGAACGGTCAGCTCAAGAGATGATCGCGGCCTGAGCAGAATATCTGCCGCCATCCCATCCGCTGCCAATGCGCGTCACGAGCGGAAGGTGCAGCGTCAGCGGCGCCGACGCAACTGACGCGCACCCGCGCCGGCGGCGAGCAGGCCCAGCAGCCACAAGCTCCATTCGCTGACCGTGGGCACGGCGGAGACCGCCGTTGCATCGTCGTCGCGGACGGTCACCGTCGCGCTGCCGGTGGCGCCGACGGCATACGGCGCATCGGCGGCCGGGGCTGCCAATGCCAGTGTGGCCTTGGCTGACCCATCGCCAGCCACCGTGTTGGGCGCGGCCACGATCTTGCACGACGGCGCGCTGGTCGCCCCCGCGGGAATCGTGACTTGCGCCGGACAGTCCGTGGTGTAGCGGTCGCTCGCAGCAGGCAACACCAGCGGAATCGTCAGCCCACCTTCGAGCGCGGGCGCGTCCGCGCTGACGGTGCACACAGCGACATTGTTCGCCGAGTCGGCCAGGTTGGCCGGTGTGCATGAAACGCTGACGCTGGGCGTATAGCAATACGCGTCGAAGGCGGCAGCGAAGCCGGTTTTCATGCGGCCGCTCGCATCGGTCTTGCCCTGCACGAAGAACGTCAGGACGTTTTCACCCGCTTTCCACCCGGAATTCAGCGCCACCGTGCCCGCCGTACTGCCGATGGACCAGGTGTCCGCCGTCAGTGGCGATGCGAGGACACTGCCGCTGCTCAACGCGTCGCGGTAGACGCCGATCAACTGCTCCTTGGCGCGATACCGCATGGTCACCCGCAACCTGGCCGCGTCTGCCGCCGTGGGCACATAGATACCCACCGGGAACAAGATGTATTCGGGCGGGTCGAGATCGTTTTCCCAGGCTTGGTAAATCCATTGCGAACCGGAGGGCGGAGCCGCCCAGTTGATCGTTTCCGTCTCGGGCACCAGCGACGCGGCGGCGCCACGCATGTGCAAGTCCATGTAGGGCAAGCCGAGCAAGGGCACTTCTTCCGGGCCGGCACTGCCGGACTGCATGCCCGGGTTGTTGCCTGAATTCATCTGAGCGGCAGCGGCTGAGGCATTCGCACAGGTCAGCGGTATGCCAGGCGCGGCCGCCACTTCGATCAAGTTGCCGTCCTCGTCCGTGTAGCTGTACGCCGGATGGCCGAAGATCGCGAACGCGGGCGGATCGGGCTGCGCCAGCACGACTGCGGGCGACAACGCCCCAGCGGCCACACTGCCTGCGAGCATGAGCCTGCCCAAACCAACCGCTTTACGTGCCCAAGCTTTGCGTCGCATACCCGCACTCCGTTTGATGTTTGACCCGAGGGGCGCCCCAGCCGATCAGCCATCCCAGCCCGGCGCTCCAGGCGGAGAGTTTACGTGTTGACGCGAACTATTCGGTACATTTTATGAAGGGAAAGACAACCAAAGCGTGTCGCTTTTCACGGCCGTTGTTCACTGATGCGCACGCTTTGGCCAAGCCCCGCGCCGCGCCATGCCCGATGTTGACGCCAGGCACCCGGTGTCGTTTTGGCTCTGAGGACTACACCCCCACGTCCACCACCACCCGCCCGCGCACCTGCCCGGCCAGCAGGCGGGCGGCCACGGCGGGCGCGTCTTCCAGCGTGATCGTCGCGGTGTTCGCCGCCAGCACTTCGGCCGGCAGTTCGGCGGCCAGGCGCGTCCACGCCTCGGCGCGTCGCGCGTAGGGCGCCATCACGCTGTCCACCCCGGCCAGCGTGACGCCGCGCAAGATGAAGGGCGCCACCGTGGTGGGCAATTCCATGCCTTGCGCCAGTCCGCAGGCGGCTGCCACGCCGCCGTAGTGCAGGCTGGCGCAGACGTTGGCCAGGGTGTGGCTGCCGACGCTGTCGACGGCGGCGGCCCAGCGCTCTTTTTGCAGCGGCTTGCCGGGTGCGGACAGCGTGGCGCGGTCGATGACTTCGGCCGCGCCCAGCGATTTCAGGTGCGCCTCCTCATCCAGCCGCCCGGTGCTGGCGTGCACGGTGAAGCCCGCGCGCGACAGCAGCGCGATGGCGATGCTGCCGACGCCGCCGTTGGCGCCGGTGACCAGCACCGGGCCGCGGTCGGGCGTGACGCCCTGCGCCTGCAGCGCCATCACGCACAGCATGGCGGTGTAGCCGGCGGTGCCGATGGCCATGGCGCGCTCGGCCGTCATGCCGGTGGGCAGGGGCAGCAGCCAGTCGGCCTTGACGCGGGCCTTCTGCGCCAGGCCGCCCCAGTGCGTTTCACCGACGCCCCAGCCGTTCAGCAACACGGCATCGCCGGCGCGGTAGCGCGCATCGCTCGATTCGATGACGGTGCCCGCCAGGTCGATGCCCGGCACCATGGGCCAGGTGCGCACCACCGGGGCCTTGCCGGTGATGGCCAGGCCGTCCTTGTAGTTCAGCGTCGAGTGCGACACCTGCACCAGCACCTCACCGGGCGGCAGTTGCGCGTCGTCCAGCGACGTCAGCGCGGCTTGTGTCTTGCCGTCGTCGGATTTGGTGAGCAGCAGGGCCTTGAACATGGGTATCTCCGCAGAAGGATGGTGGTTGCGCCCTACTATACGGCGATGCCTGACCACCCCTGCATCGACTTCGGCGCGGCCGCGCCCGCGCTGGCGCACGCGCTGATCGGCGCGACGCTGCTGGTCGATGGCGTGGGCGGCGTCATCGTCGAGACCGAGGCCTACGACGGCGACGAACCCGCGGCGCACAGCCATCGCGGCCCCACGCCGCGCACCGCGGCCATGTTCGGCCCACCGGGGCATGCCTACGTGTACCGCAGCTACGGCATCCACTGGTGCCTGAACTTCGTCTGCCGTGAAGCGGGTCACGGTGCGGGGGGTGCTGATCCGCGCGCTGCAGCCCACGCACGGGCTGGACACCATGCGCGCACGCCGCGGCCTGACCGACGAGCGGCTGCTGTGCGCCGGGCCGGGGCGCGTCGGCCAGGCGCTGGGCATCACGGCAGCGCACTACGGCCTGTCGCTGTGCGAGGCACCGTTTGACGTGCGGCCCGCGCCGGCCGACGCGCCGGTGCAGGTGCTGACCGGCCCGCGCATCGGCATCAGCCACGCGCAGGACTTGCCCTGGCGCTTTGGCCTGGCCGGATCGCGCTATCTCAGCCGCCGGTTCTGACGCGCGCCGCGGTCGTAGGCGCTATCCCACAGGCCGAAGGGCCGACGACCGATGGCGATGGCGTCTCCGGTCCCGAGAATGAGGGCAACGCCTTCCAATAGCCAAGCCCCACCCATGAACACACGTCTTCGCCCCTTGTTTGCCACGGCCGGTGCGGCTCTGCTGGCCGCCGCCATGGCCGGTTGCAGCAGCGGGCCATTTGCCAGCAAGTCTGCCGATGGCCGCTACTTCCAGTACCTGACGACGGATGACAAGGTCACGGCCGAATATGCCACGCCCGACGGGGCCACCTGCCAGCGCCACCTGGCCAACCTGAAGCGCGGCAACGCGCATGGTGGTCCTGAGGCGGGCCGCTGCAGCGCCACGTCGATGGCCGCGCAGTTGCCCGTCAACGCCGCGGTGCGCGACAGCGCCGGCGCCGACTACACCTTCCGCTTCGGCTCGCTCGACCAGTGCCGCCGCATGATGCAGGCCATCGCCTCCCAGGGCACCGTGACGCGCGCATGCCAGTGACCCGTCGCTGAACCGTTGCGGAATGGTGATCCGCCGCCGCGACATACCGAACCCCACCGCAGCCTCTCCTCATCCCTCCCTTCCTCCTCGGCTGCGGTCTTCAAGGCGATGTCCCACCCCTTTCCGGTGGCACATCGCCTTTTTTTGATCTAACCGGCCCTGGGCGCTGATGGGACGGCGTCTTCAGCTATCGATCAGATAGCAACATGAATTCTGCTCATCGTCCTACAGCCACGCCAGCGCGCGCCATGCACAATGGCTTGGACATTCAGATCAACCTCCTATTCACCACAGGACCTTGACCCATGACCCTTCAGGACACCCTCGCCTTCATGCCCGGCCACGACGGTTTGCAGCCCGGTGAAAGCGCCCGCGGCCGCGTGACGTCGGTGCTGGAATTCCGCGCCGGAGACGGCCCGATGATCCAGATCCAGCCCGACTACCAGCTGTCGCTGGAGCGCGCGCCGCAAAGCATGGTGATCAGCTGGCAGGAAGACGGCCAGCCCATGAACGCCGCGATCCCCGTGGTCGAATTCAACCAGTTCATCGACGCCAAGCAGATCGTCATCGAGCGCTGAACCCGCACCATGCTGGGTCACTTCGAGCGGCTTCTTCCCCCCTACCCCGACCCCGAGCCAGGACTGCCCCCCCAAGGGCTTCCTGGCTTTTGTGTGGAGCGCGACCAGCGGGCTGCGCGGCTACGTCGGCCTGCTGGCGGCGCTGTCGGCCGCGACGTCGGTATACGACGCGTGGCTGTTTGCCGTGCTGGGCCACGTGGTCGACTGGCTGGGCAAGACCTCGCCAGACCACCTGTGGTCGACGCACGGAGGCACCCTGTGGCTGCTGACGGGCGTGCTGGTGGCGTCGATCGGCCTGGTGGCGTTGCAGACCATCGTCAAGCACCAGACGCTGGCCATCAACTTTCCGCTGCGCCTGCGCTGGAACTTCCACCGCCTGATGCTGGGCCAGAGCATGGCCTTTTACGCCGACGAATTTGCCGGCCGCATCACCACCAAGATCATGCAGACGGCGCTGGCCGTGCGCGACATGATCTTCACCACCACCGACGTGGTGATCGGCATGGGCGTGTACATGGTCACCATCCTGCTGCTGGCGGCGGGCTTCGACGGCTGGCTGGTGCTGCCCTTTCTGCTGTGGGCCATTGCCTATGGGCTGGCGTGCTGGTGGTTCGTGCCGCGGCTGGGCAAGGTCAGCCGCGCACAGGCCGATGCGCGCAGCGTGATGACCGGGCGCATCACCGACGCGTACACCAACATCGCCACCGTGAAGCTGTTTTCGCACACCCGGCGCGAGGCACAGTTTGCCCGCGCGGCGATGGAAGACTTCAAGCACACCGGCTACGCGCAGATGCGGCTGGTCAGCCAGTTCGAGGCCGTGAACCACGCGCTGATCGTGGCGCTGATCCTGGGTGCCTGTGGCAGCGCGCTGTGGCTGTGGTCGCGCGGCCAGGTGGGCACCGGCGCGGTGGCGGCGGTTACCGCCATGGCGCTGCGCCTGTCGGGTATGAGCCACTGGGTGATGTGGGAAATGACCAGCCTGTTCGAAAGCGTGGGCACCATCCAGGACGGCATCAACACGCTGTCGCGCCCGCGCGCGGTGGTGGACGCGCGCGATGCACGCCCGCTGGAGGTGACGCAGGGCGAGGTGCGTTTCGACCACGTCACTTTCAGCTACCGCGACGGCGCGCCGCCGGTCATCGACGACCTGCAACTCACCATTCGTCCGGGCGAGAAGATAGGGCTGATCGGCCGCTCGGGCGCGGGAAAGTCCACGCTGGTCAACCTGCTGCTGCGCTTTCACGATGTGCAGGGCGGCCGCATCCTCATTGACGGGCAGGACATTGCCCATGTCACGCAGGACAGCCTGCGCCAGGCCATCGGCATGGTGACGCAAGATACGTCGCTGCTGCACCGCGCCATGAGCGAGAACATCCTCTACGGCCGCCCCGACGCCACGCCCGACGAGATGCGGGCAGCGGCGCAGCGCGCGCAGGCCGACGAGTTCATCCCGCAGCTGACCGACCCGCAAGGCCGGCAAGGCTACGACGCCTACGTGGGCGAACGCGGCGTCAAGCTGTCGGGCGGGCAGCGCCAGCGCGTGGCCATTGCGCGCGTGATGCTGAAGGACGCGCCGATCCTGCTGCTGGACGAAGCCACCAGCGCGCTCGACTCGGAGGTCGAGGCCGCCATCCAGCAAAGCCTGCACGAACTGATGAAGGGCAAGACGGTGATTGCGATTGCGCACCGGCTGTCGACCATCGCGGCGCTCGACCGGCTGATCGTGCTGGACCGCGGCCGCATCGTCGAAGAAGGCACACACGCGCAGTTGCTGGCGCGCCAGGGCCTGTACGCCGGGCTGTGGGCGCGGCAGAGCGGCGGTTTTCTGGGCGAATCGGAATAGCGGTCGACTGCCCCGTCGATGCGGCCAATGCTACATTTTATATAGCTATCAGCGCTTTATTGGCAAGCGCAAGAGCCGCTTTTCAATCAGAACGAGCAGTCCTGGAGCGCCGCGTGGCGCGACCGTCCCACCACGACACCAGCCCCATGGCCACAAACCCCGCGGGCACGCCGAACACGCCGGCCGACACCGGATGGATGCCCCACCACAGCCCGCCCGGCGGCACGCCCCACCACGCGCGCACCGACGCCGCCGAAAAGAGCATGTAGCCCAGCGTCAGGCCCGCGCCCGCCAGCATGCCGGCCACGGCCCCGCGCCGCGTGGCGCCGCGCCAGAACAGGCCAAGCACCATCGACGGGAAGAAGGTGGCCGCCGCCAGCGAGAACGACGCCGTCACCAGCAGCAGAATCTCGGCCGGCTTCAGCGCCGCCACCGTGGCCGCCAGCATGGCGGCGGCCAGCAGCATGAACTTGGACAGGATCACGTGGTTGTCCGTCACCCGCACCTGGCCGTCGGTGATGGGCATGGCGTCGTGCACCAGCGCGTTGCTGATGGTCAGCAGCAGCCCATCGGCGGTGGACAGCGCCGCCGCCAGCCCGCCCGCCGCCACCAGGCCCGACACGACGTAGGGCAGCCCGCCCAGCTCGGGCGTGGCCAGCATGATCATGTCGGCGCCGAGGCGGATTTCGCCGAACTGCAGGATGCGGTCGCCGTTGATGTCCTGCACCGAAATCAGGCCCGGATCGACGCGCGCCCACTGCGCGATCCAGTGCGGCAACTGGTCAAAACTGCTGCCCACCAGCCCTTGCATGATCTCGTACTTGACCAGCACCGCCAGCGCCGGGGTGCTGATGTAGAGCAGCGCGATGAAGAACAGCGACCACGCCACCGACCGCCGCGTGTCGGCCACGCTGGGCGTGGTGTAGAAGCGCGTCAGCAGGTGTGGCAGGCTGGCGGTGCCCACCATCAGGCAGAACATCAGCGCCATGAAGTTGAGGCGCGAGTGCTGAAACTCGGCACGCTCGGCGGGCGAGCCGTCGGGGTCGCCCGAAAACGCCTGGCCGTGGCGCGGCAGCCCGCCCAGCGGTTTGGCGCGTTCCAGCGATTCGTTCATGGCGCGCGTCCACAGTTCGCGGGCGCTGGCTTCGTCGCGCGGCAGCGCCGCCAGCTCGCGCCGCGCCGCCATCACCAGCGAAAAGTCCACGCCCTGCGCCTTCAGCATGCGGATGCGCTCGTCCAGCTGGTCGCGTTCGGTCGCCAGCGCGGCGGCGGGGTCGCGCAAGCGCGCTTCGTATTCGCGCGCGCGCTGCACATAGGCCGCTCGCACCTGCTGCTCGGACTTGGAATCGATCAGCGCCTGCTCCAGCCGCTCGATCTTGGGCAATTGCTCGCCATAGGCCAGCGGCGCCAATGGCGTGCCGAGCTGCTTGTACGCCAGCCACGACACGGGGATCAAGAACGCCAGCAGCAGCACCACGTACTGAACCACCTGGGTCCACGTGATGGCACGCATGCCGCCCAGAAAGCTGCACAGCAGCACGCCGCCCAGGCCCAGCAGGATGCCGATCTCGAACTGCACGCCGGTCAGGCGCGAGGCGATCAGGCCGATGCCGTAGATCTGCGCCACCACGTACATGAACGAACACGCCACGGCCCCCAGGGCCGCCAGCAGGCGCGGCCCGCGGCCGCCAAAGCGCACGGCGTAGAAGTCGGGCACGGTGTAGAGCTGCATGGCGCGCAGGCGCGGCGCAATCAGCACCGCCACCAGGCAGAAGCCGCCCGTCCACCCCAGCACGTAGGCCAGCCCGCCGGGGTGCGCCGCGGTGCCCGAGAAGCCCTGCAGGTACAGCGCCCCGGCCAGGCTGATGAACGAGGCCGCGCTCATCCAGTCGGCGGCGGTGGCCATGCCGTTGTACATGGGTGGAATGCGGCGCCCGGCGACGTAGAAGCCCTCGGGGTCGGTGGTGCGCGAATAGATGCCGATCACCGCATACACCATGACCGACAGGAACAGGAAGATCGGCCCGATCCAGCCGCGCGACAGGCCCTTGCGCTCGGCCCAGTACATCAGCAGCAGAAAGGCGACAAAGCCGACGACGAAAAGCCCGATGTTGCGGTGCAGCCGCCGCACGTAGCCGGGCGCGGAGTCGGCCAAGTCAGTCTTCCTCAGCCGCGGGGGCCGACGCTGCCGGCGCGGCGCGCCGATTGGCCCACCACGCAAAAAAGCCCACGATGCCCAGGAACACCAGCACCGCGCCCTGCGCCGCCAGCCAGTAGTTGACCGGCCAGCCGCCCAGCACCTGGTCGAGGTCGCGCGCGAAGAAGGCGACGCCGAACGACGCCGCCGCCCACAGCGCCAGCAGCGCCGCGCGCAGCCGCCAATGGCCGCCGTCGACTTCGTCGTGTGGGTCGGACGGCGGCGCGGCCATGGTCGATGTGCGCGGGCGGCTACTGGGCCAGCAATGTCCAGGTGTCGATCACGCTGTCGGGGTTGAGCGAGATCGAGGCGATGCCTTCGTCGGCCAGCCAGCGCGCGAAGTCCGGGTGGTCGCTCGGCCCCTGCCCGCAGATGCCGACGTACTTGCCCTGCGCCTTGCAGGCCTGGATGGCACGCTGCAGCATCGCCTTGACGGCCGGGTCGCGCTCGTCGAAGTCGGCCGCCAGCAGTTCCATGCCGCTGTCGCGGTCAAGGCCCAGCGTGAGCTGCGTGAGGTCGTTGGAGCCGATCGAGAAGCCGTCGAAGAACTGCAGGAACTGATCGGCCAGGATGGCGTTGCTCGGCACTTCGCACATCATCACGACCTTGAGGTCGTTCTGGCCGCGCGCCAGGCCCCTGTCGGCCAGCAGGCCGGTCACGCGCTCGGCCTGCCCCAACGTGCGCACGAACGGCACCATGACCTGCACGTTGGTCAGGCCCATTTCGTCGCGCACGCGCTTGAGCGCTTCGCATTCCATGGCAAAGGCTTCGCGGAAGTCGTCGCTGATGTAGCGCGCCGCGCCGCGAAAGCCGAGCATGGGGTTTTCTTCTTCGGGCTCGTAGCGGCTGCCGCCGATCAGCTTGCGGTATTCGTTGCTCTTGAAGTCCGACAGGCGGACGATGACCGGCTTGGGCCAGAAGGCGGCGGCGATGGTCGCGACGCCTTCGGCCACCTTGTCCACGTAAAAGGCGCGCGGCGAAGCGTGGCCGCGCGCCACGCTTTCGACCGCCTTCTTCAGATCGCCGTCCACGTTGGGGTAGTCCAGGATGGCCTTGGGATGGACGCCGATGTTGTTGTTGATGATGAATTCCAGCCGCGCCAGGCCCACCCCTTCGTTGGGCAGTTGCGCAAAATCGAAGGCCAGCTGCGGGTTGCCGACGTTCATCATGATCTTGGTGGCAATCGGCGGCATGGCGCCGCGCTGCACCTCGGTCACTTCGGTTTCAAGCAGGCCGTCGTAGATGTGGCCGGTATCGCCCTCGGCGCAACTCACGGTGACCAGCGTGCCGTTTCGCAGGCGCGACGTGGCGTCGCCGCAGCCCACCACGGCGGGGATGCCCAGTTCGCGCGCGATGATGGCGGCATGGCAGGTGCGGCCGCCGCGGTTGGTGACGATGGCGCTGGCGCGTTTCATCACCGGCTCCCAGTTGGGGTCGGTCATGTCGGTGACCAGCACGTCGCCGGGCTGCACCTGGTCCATCTGGCTGATGTCGCTGACCAGACGGACCGGGCCGGTGCCCACCTTCTGGCCGATGGCCCGGCCCTCGGCCAGAACCGATCCGGTGCTCTTGAGTTTGTAGCGCTGCTCGGTCTTGCCGGCCTGCTGGCTCTTCACCGTCTCGGGCCGCGCCTGCAGGATGTACAGCTGGCCGTCGCCGCCGTCCTTGCCCCATTCGATGTCCATCGGGCGGCCATAGTGCTGCTCGATGACGAGCGCGTAGCGCGCCAGCTGCTCGATGTCGGCATCGCTCAGCGAATAGCGGTTGCGCTGCTCGGCCGGCACGTCCACGGTCTTGACGAGCTTGCCGCTGGCGGCCTTCTCTTCGGGCGTGGCAAACACCATCTGGATCAGCTTCGACCCCAGGTTGCGGCGGATGACGGCGCGCTTGCCTGCGGCCAGCATCGGCTTGTGCACATAGAACTCGTCGGGGTTGACCGCGCCCTGCACCACCGTTTCGCCCAGGCCGTAGCTGCTGGTGATGAAGACGACCTGGTCGAACCCGCTTTCGGTGTCGATGGTGAACATGACGCCCGCGGCGCCCAGGTCGCTGCGCACCATGCGCTGCACGCCGGCCGACAGCGCCACCACGTCGTGCGCGAAGCCCTTGTGCACGCGGTAGCTGATGGCGCGGTCGTTGTAGAGGCTGGCGAACACCTCCTTCATCTTGTGCAGCACGTCGTCGATGCCGACCACGTTGAGGAAGGTCTCCTGCTGGCCGGCGAACGAGGCGTCCGGCAAATCCTCGGCCGTGGCCGACGAGCGCACGGCGAAGCTGGCCTGCGCGTTGCCCGCGCTCAGCGTGGCAAAGGCGTCGCGAATTGCGGCTTCAAGGTCCGCGGGAAAGGGTTGAGCCTCGATCCAGCCGCGAATCTGCGCGCCGGCTTCGGCCAGCGCGCGCACGTCTTCGGTGTCCAGCGTTTTAAGACGCTCGCTGATGCGCTCGGCCAGGCCGTCGTGCGCCAGAAACTGCCGGAATGCGTGCGCCGTGGTGGCAAAGCCCGTGGGCACGCGCACGCCCTGCGGCAACTGGCTGATCATCTCGCCGAGGCTGGCGTTCTTGCCGCCCACCGCCTCGACGTCGGTCATTCTCAGTTTCTCGAACGGCACGACCAGGGCGGTCGGCTCGAATAATGCAGACATGGGGAAGCTCCAGAGTTTGAAAAACAGAGCGGCCTGGTGCGCCTGCGCACCAGGCGGCGCGGTGGCGTGTCGGACCCTGGCGTGGCGCTGCCGTGGGATTTTTCTTGTACGGGGCAGGCCAGCGGGTGCGGCAAGGTTCGCATAATGGGCCTGATTGTAGGGTTGCACCTGTGTTTTTGACCGATACCTCGCCCACCATGCCCGACCGCACCGTCTTCTTCGTTTCCGATGGCACCGGCATCACCGCCGAGACGTTCGGCAACGCCATCCTGGCGCAGTTCGACTTCCAGCCGCGCCGCGTGCGCCTGCCCTTCATCGACACGCCCGACAAGGCGCACCAGGCAGTGCGCCAGATCAACCACGCGTTCGAAGTGGAAGGCAAGCGGCCGGTGGTCTTCACCACGCTGGTGGACATGGAGATCCTGGGCATCATCCGCGCCTCGTGCCGCGGCATGCTGCTGGACATGTTCGGCACCTTCGTGGCGCCGCTGGAGGAGGAGATCGGCATCAAGAGCCACCACCGCGTGGGGCGCTTTTCAGACGTCAGCAAGTCGCAGGCCTACCACGACCGCATCGAGGCCATCAACTTCAGCCTGGCGCACGATGACGGGCAAAGCAACCGCGACCTGGAGGCGGCCGACGTCATCCTGATCGGCGTCAGCCGCAGCGGCAAGACCCCGACCAGCCTGTACCTGGCCATGCAGCACGGCCTGAAGGCGGCCAACTACCCGCTGATCCCCGAAGACTTCGAGCGCCGCCAGCTGCCGCCGGCGCTGGTGCCGCACAAGAAGAAGATATTCGGGCTGACCATTGCGCCCGACCGCCTGTGCGAAATCCGGTCAGAGCGGCGGCCGCATTCGCGCTACGCCAGCATTGAAAACTGCCGCATGGAAATCAACGAGGCCGAGGCCATGATGCGCCGCAGCGGCATCCGCTGGCTGTCGACCACCACCAAGAGCATCGAGGAAATCGCCACCACCATCCTTCAGGAGGTGCGGCCGGAGCGGTTGAGCTATTGACCCGCGGGCCGACCAAGCCCCTTTTTTGCTATCTTTAATATAGCTTCATGCGCCTGCTGACAAAGCGCCAGCCTCGGATTTGATCGAATTTCCGATCAAAGCCCCAGTGCCGCCAACCCCGCCTTGGCGACCTGCGTGTCTTCGGCCGGCTTGGCGCCGCTGATGCCGATGGCACCGATGCAGTGGCCGTCCTTCATGATCGGCAGGCCACCTTCCAGCATGCCGTCGAGCGGCACCGACAGAAACGCGGTGCGGCCGCCGTTGATCATGTCCTCGTAACCCTTGCTTTCGCGCCGGCCCAGCGCCGCGCTGCGCGCCTTGCCGGGGGCGATGTGCGCGCTGACCGGCGCCGCGCCGTCCATGCGGTGAAGGTGCAGCAGGTGCCCGCCGTCGTCGGCCACGGCGATGGTCAATGCCCAGTTCTGCTTCAGCGCTTCGGCTTCGGCGGCGGCCACCATGGCACGGACATCGGCGGCTTCGAGGTAGGACTTGGTTTTCATGCGAGCGGCTCCATCATCAAGGACTGTCGAAAAGCCAAGCATAGCCGGCCGTCGACCGCGTCACAGGACCTGGCTTTTTTTCAGCAAATATCGAACCGTCACGGGAATTTTTTGCCCCACGGGGTATCTACGTACAATGCGCCGGACGGCTGCCACCGGGCGGCCAGGGCGCTGACAACCACAGGAGAACCCACCGCATGAACGACCGATCCACCACCCTGGCCTACGGCGACGCCGCGCACGGCGGCCTCGCGTCACAGGAGCAGCGCAACCGCGTGCTCCGCAACACCTACTGGCTGCTGGCGCTGAGCCTGCTGCCCACGGTGCTGGGCGCCTGGATCGGGGTATCGACCGGCATCACCCGCAGCCTGAGCGGCGGCCTGGGCCTGATCGTCTTCCTGGGCGGCGCCTTTGGCTTCATGTTCGCCATCGAGAAGACCAAGAACTCGGCCGCCGGCGTGCCGGTGCTGCTGGCCTTCACCTTCTTCATGGGGCTGATGCTGTCGCGCATGATCGCGATGGTGCTGGGCTTCAAGAACGGCTCTGAACTGGTGATGACCGCCATGGGCGGCACCGCCGGCGTGTTCTTCGTCATGGCCAGCCTGGCCAGCGTCATCAAGCGCGACCTGTCCGGCATGGGCAAGTGGCTGTTCGTCGGCGCGCTGGTGGTCTTCGTTGGCGCCATCGTCAACGTGTTCGTCGGCTCCGCCGTCGGCATGATGGTCATCAGCACGCTCGTCATCGGCGTGTTCAGCCTGTACATGCTGTACGACCTGAAGCGCATCATCGACGGCGGCGAGACCAACTACATCAGCGCCACGCTGGCCCTGTACCTGGACCTGTTCAACGTGTTCCAGGGCCTGCTTGCCCTGCTGGGCCTGGGCGGCAGCAACGACTGAGGCACCGCCACCACCCAAAAAAGGGGCACGCGTTGCCCCTTTTTTGTCGCCCGCCGCAGCCCGCACCATCGGTGCGCGGGCACGGAATGCCTTATAATTCACGGTTCTCGACGGTGGCTGTAGCTCAGTTGGTAGAGTCCCAGATTGTGATTCTGGTCGTCGTGGGTTCGAGTCCCATCAGCCACCCCAGTCAATACTAGGAAGCCTGCTATGTAAAGCGTAGCGGGCTTTTTTGTTGGCGCTCGGTGAAACGCTCCTCTGCCTGGGATTGGCCGTCTGCCCGAACGTCAAAGCCGGCTCTGCTGATCATTTCCGGGAAAGCCAGGCTCTGCTGCTCGACCATAAAAAATGCCAGTCAGCGCGTGGCTGACTGGCATCGACCGAAATGACGATTACGTCGTGACCGGGTTTCAGCGCGACGCAGCCCCTGCTGCCGGCTGGGCGGCAGCGGTGGTGGTCGGCAGCGCGTTGGGCACGAGGATTTCGGCCTTGTAGCGGGCCTTCAGCATGTCGTAGTAGCTGCGCGCTTCGGCCACGCCCCACAGTTGTTCGTAGCGGGCGCGAATCTGCTTGACCAAGTCGGGGGTCTGTTCGGCGCGCGGCAGCACTTTGTCGACGCGCGCGATGGCGTACCCATCACCACCCAGGTCGACGCCGACGAAGGCCGGCAGCTTGGTGGGGTCGGCACGCAGGACGGCTTCGACCAGCGCGGCGGGCTGGCCCTGCGCCTCTTCGCGCGACAAGGTCAGCGGCGCGCCCAAGCCGGTGGCGGAGGCGGGCTGCGCGGTCCAGGCTTTCAGGCGGTCCTGACCTTGCTGCCGTGCCATCTCGGCGCCGCGCTGCTGGATGAACGCGGCGCGCACTTCGTTCTTGACCTCGGCCAGCGGACGGGCATGGGCGGGCGAGTGCGACACGATGCGGCCGGACGCCAGCTGGTTACCGCCCAGGTCGGTGGCTTCGGTGTTGCGGTGCTTGGAGACCGAATCCGGCGCAAACAGCGCGCTGAGGAATTTCGGGTTGGCCAGCGGGCCGGTGGCGCCCTGCGCCGGGCTGCGCGTGACGTTTTCAACGCGGTGCACGGTGAGCTTGAGCTTGTCGGCCATCGGCTTGAGGCTGTCGGACTGCTCATAGACGCCATTGCGGAATTCTTCGGCCATGTCGCTGAACTGCTTCTGGGCGGCCTGGGTGCGGAACTGGTCTTCGAGCTTGGCGCGGACCTGCTCGAACGGCGGCACCGCCGCCGGCTGGATGCCCGTCACCTGCACGATGTGGTAGCCAAACGGGCTCTCGACCACGTCGCTGAGGTCGCCGACCTTGGCCAGGGCGAACGCAGCCTGCGAGATGACGGGGTCAACACCCTTGGCGCGCTGGAAGCTGCCCAGGTCGCCGCCACTGGGCGCGCTGACGTCGTCCTGGGACGATTTGCGCGCAACGTCGGCAAACGTGGCCGGCGCCTGGCGCAACTGCGCCAGCAGCGCGGTGGCGGCGGCCTTGGCCTTCTCGCGGTCGGCGGCGGGTGCGTCCTTGGGTGCGGCGATCAGGATGTGGCTGGCGCGGCGCTGCTCGGGTGTCCCCAGGGTCGCGGCGTTCTGGTCGTAGTAGGTGCGAAGGTCCTGCTCGCTGACATTGACGGATTTCTTCACGCTGTCCAGGTCAAGCAGCAGGTATTCGACCGTGGCGGCTTCGGGCGCCTGGTAGCGGCCCAGGTTGGCCTGGTAGAAAGCCTGCAGGTCGGCGTCGGTGGGGTTGATCCGGGCCGCGAATTCGGCGGGCGCAAAGCGCGCAATGCTGGCTTCTCGGCGCTCCAGGAAGGCGTTCATGCCCACGTCGACCTGCGCCTGGCTGGCAAAGCTGGTGTTGATCACGCCTTCGAGCACCTGGCGCGAGGAGATTTCGTGCCGCACATTGGCCTCGAAGCCCTCGGGCGTCAGGCCCTGGGCGGCCAGCAGCTGGCGGTAGCGGTCCATGTCCAGCGTGCCGTCGGCCCGGCGCAGCCCGCTGATGGTGGGGTCGCGTTCCAGGTCGGCCGCCAGGCGCGCGTCGGTGGCCATCAGGTGTTCGTCCGCGGCGGCAGCGGCCAGCACGCGTTCGCGCACCAGGCGTTCTAGCGTGGCACGCTTGAGCGAGGGCGAATCGAGCAGCGCGACGTCCAGCGTCGGGTTGGTGGCGCGCAGGCGATCGGATTCGAGCCGGTGCGCGTTGTCCCATTCGGCCTGGGTGATGGGCTTGCCATTGACCACGGCCACCTTGCCGGCGCTGTCGTTGAAGCGCGTGTAGCCTTCGATACCAAACAGCATGAACGACGGGATGATCAACAGAAACAGCACCCCCCATGATGAGCTTGGTGTGCCGGCGGATGAATTCGAACATGCGGTGACTCTTGCTTTGTGCCGTTGCGCTAAAAATGAAAAAGGCGAACCGGGGTTCGCCTTTGCTGCAACTGGTAGGAGGTGTGGTGGGTGCTAACGGGGTCGAACCGCTGACCTACGCCTTGTAAGGGCGCCGCTCTACCAACTGAGCTAAGCACCCTCCTGATCTGACAGCCGACAAATCAGTTCAGCGCGTCCTTCAGCGCCTTGCCGGGACGGAACTTGGGCACCTTGGCGGCCTTGATTTTAATCGTAGCGCCCGTGCGCGGATTGCGACCCGAGCGAGCGGCGCGCTTGCCCACGGCAAAGGTGCCGAAACCCACCAGCGACACGGTGCCGCCCTTGCGCAGCGTGGTCTTCACCGCGCCGATGGTCGCCTCCAGCGCGCGCGTGGCGGCGGCCTTGGAAATGTCGGCGTTCTTGGCGATGTGCTCAATCAGCTCGGTCTTGTTCACGTAGGTGCCCTCTCTCAAGAGATTCAAGAATTCGGATAGTGACTTCGGTGGAAGTTGGCGGCTGCCGTACCCTTTTGTCAGCTTGACCCGCGACAGGATGGCTGATGGGAATCGGGGGCCTTGATGCCCGGCCACCCTCGACAATCAAGGTCAGCGAGCGTTGAATTCTAGTCGCAATTACCCCCCCTGCAAGCCGGTATCTACCCTGCTTGTGCGTCAGCGCAACAACGACGTGAATTTTCTTGCATCCGACGGGACATCGCGCCGGCGCTCGCTCAGACGATCCCGCGTCGTCAGCTGCGGCGCTGCGGCCGCACCACCAGCGCCACGCCAAAGGCCGTCAGCGCAATGCCGACGATGGTGGTCAGCGTGATGGGTTCGCCAAACAGCAGCCAGGCCATCATCGCTGTGGTGGGCGGCACCAGGTACATCAGGCTGCTGACCGTGGTGGCCGCGCCGCGCTGGATCAGCAGGTACAGCAGCGAGCTGCCGCCCAGCGTCAGCCCCAGCACCGACCAGGCCATGGCACCGGCCGACTGCGCGTTCCAGCGGAAGGCTTCGGGCTCCAGCAACGCCAGCGGCGCCGTGACCAGCGCCGCCGCCAGCAACTGCACCGTATTGGCCGTGCGCACGTCGCAGGGCTTGACGAAGCGCTTCTGGTACAGCGTGCCCGCCGTGATGCACACCAGCGCAAACACCGCCCACGACAGGTTCACCGCCGTGACGTGGTCGCCCACCTGCCCATGCGTCAGCTTGCGCCACACCACCAGCACCAGCCCGGCAAAGCCCAGCAGCAGACCGAGCCACTGGCGCGAATTGACGCGCCCTGCCCCCGTGCCGATGGCCGACAGCCAGATCGCCGTCAACACCGGCTGCACGCCCACGATCAGCGCCGACAGCCCCGACCCCATGCCGCCCTTGACCGCCGCCCACACGCCGCCCAGGTAGCCGCCGTGCATCAGCGCGCCTGTCACGCCCAGGTGCAGCCATTCCGCGCCCGTCTGCGGCCAGCGCACCCGCGCGATGGCGATCCAGACGCCAAAGCAGGCGATGGACAACAGATAGCGGTACAGCAAAAAAGTGAACGGCGGCGCATGCGGCATGCCGTAGCGCGCCACGATGAAGCCGGTCGCCCAGATCAGCACGAACACCGCCGGCATCCAGCGAATCAGCCGCGCTTGACGATCCGAATCAAGCGCCACGCCGCCCCTCCCCACAATCCATACTCAGGGCTGCGCAGCAAGCCCGTTCAAAAGGCCGCGGAGCAGGCCACGCCGGAACGCCGTGGAGCGGGCTTGGCCCGGCCACTGGCGTTGTCCCCCTGGGGGGAAGACGCCGCAGGCGGCTCAGGGGGGGACGTCATTTCACTCTTGCCCGGATCTCCGGCAACGCCTTCTGCAGGTAGTACACCATCGACCACACCGTCAGCACCGCCGCCACCCAGATCAGCACATTGCCCCACCAGCGGGTATCGATGACGCCCAACACGCGCCCGTCGTACAGCAGGAAGGGGATGGCGACCATCTGCACCGTCGTCTTCAGCTTGCCCAGCATGTGCACGGCGACGCTCTTGCTGGCGCCGATCTTGGCCATCCACTCGCGCAGGGCCGAGATGGCGATTTCGCGCCCGATGATGATCAGCGCGACGAACACGTCGGTGCGCTGCAGATGCACCAGCACCAGCAGGCTGGCACAGACCAGAAACTTGTCGGCCACCGGGTCCAGGAACGCGCCGAACGAGGACGTCTGGTTCAGCTTGCGCGCCAGAAAGCCGTCCAGCCAGTCCGTCCACGCGAAAACCACGAACATCACCGTCGCCAGCAGGTTGGCGGTGGCCGGCTCCAGCTTCAGGTAGAACACCCCCACGATCAGCGGAATCGCGACGATGCGCGTCCAGGTCAGCAGCGTGGGCACGGTGAAGAACATGGCGGCGATTGTGGCATGCGGGCGCAAACCGATGGCAAAGGCGTGAAGCTATTATTTTGATAGCTTCATGCGCTTGCCCGTCCTGCGCGGAAGGCACTTTTTTCTTGAAACGTGGGCGCCCTAGGAGTCTGCGCGGCAGAAGGTGCGTCGGCTGCAACGCGCGAGAAAACGGTCCATCGCGGGGCTACCTCCGGCGCCCATAGCTCGGCTATGGGCTTGTCGGTATCGCCGCGCTGTCCTCGTTTTTCGCACGTTTCGCTTCGACGCCTTCTACCACGCAGACTCCTAGGGAAGCTCTGCGCAATGCACATTGAGATGTGCTGATGGCGTCCAATCGATCTGAGATGCTGCTTCGAGCCGCTGCGCAGTGACATCGTTGCCTTCGCGGGCCGGTTTTGAGGCCTTTCGGCCACCTGCAGGCGGACTCATGCCTGCAGGCCCATCAAGGCTTTGCGCGCCATCCACAGATTGGACAGCGCAAACAGCGTGTGCAGTTGCGCCGTGTTCTTGGCCAGGCCCCGATAGCGCACCTTCACATAGCCGAACTGGCGTTTGATCACCCGAAACGGGTGTTCGACCTTGGCCCGGATGCTGGCCTTGATGCGTTCGAGTTGCTCGGTCAACTCGTCTTTCAGGCGGCCGTGATCCAGCAATTTGCGCTTGCCCGGGCGCATGGCGATGTTCCAGCGCACGCCGGCCTTGGCATCGGGCCGCTTGTCGGCGCCCAGGTAGCCGGTATCACCCCAGGCTTGGACTTCCTCGCCGTGCAGCAAGGTATTGGCCTCAACCACATCATTGACGCTGCCCGCCGTGCCGCGCACGGTGTGCACAAGGCCTGAGTCGGCGTCCACACCGATGTGGGCCTTCATGCCGAAATACCACTGGTTGCCCTTCTTGCTTTGCTTCATCTGCGGGTCGCGCTGGCCCGAGGCGTTCTTGGTCGAACTCGGGGCGGCGATCAGCGTGGCGTCCACCACGGTGCCGGCGCGCAGCAGCAGGCCCTTGGCGCCCAGCAGTTCATTGACCAGCGCCAGGATCTGGGCGCTGAGCTTGTGGTCTTCGAGCAGGCGGCGGAATCGAAGGATCGTGGTTTCGTCGGGTACGGCCGTATCCCAGTTCAGGCCCGCGAACTCGCGAAACAGCGGCACGTCGTGCAGCGCTTCTTCCATGGCTGGATCACTCAAGCCGAACCATTGCTGCATGAAGTGAATGCGCAGCATCGTCTGCACGGCAAAGGGCGGGCGACCCCGTCTGCCTTCAGGTGCGTAGGGCGCGATCAGTTCCACCAACGCCGCCCACGGCACCACGCGTTCCATCTGCGCCAGGAACTCGCGCTTGCGCGTGCGCTTGGTGGTCAGGTTCAGACCCAGCTCGGCTTGCTTCATGGCGGCGATTGTGGCTCGAAATCGCAACGCTCAGCACATCGCAGGACGAATTACGCAGACCTTCCCTAGTGCAACGCGCGGTAGATTTCCTCGGCCAGCGCGCGCGATATGCCGTCCACCGTCGCCAGGTCCTCCACGCTGGCGGCTTCCACGCCGCGCACGCCGCCAAAGCGCTGCAGCAGCCGCGCCCGCTTGCGCGGACCCACGCCGGGAATCTCCTCCAGCCGGCTGCCGCCCACGCGCACCTTGGCGCGCTGCGCGCGCATGCCGGTGATGGCAAAGCGGTGGGCCTCGTCGCGGATCTGCGCGATCAGCATCAGCGCCGCCGAATCCCGGCCCAAATACACCTTCTCGCGCCCATCGGCAAACACCAGTTCTTCCAGGCCCACCTTGCGGCCCTCGCCTTTTTCGACGCCGACGATCAGCGACAGGTTCAGGCCCAGGCGCTCGAACACCTCGCGTGCCATCGCCACCTGCCCCTTGCCGCCGTCGACCAGCACCAGGTCGGGCATGCGCGCGGCGCGGGTCAGCGCCTCGGCGTCGCCCTGCTCGTGCAGCGCCTCGGCGATCTTGCCGTAGCGGCGCTCCAGCACCTGGCGCATGGCGGCGTAGTCGTCACCGCCGGTAATGCCTTCGATCTTGTAGCGCCGGTACTCGCCGCTGGCCATGCGGTGGCCCTGAAACACCACGCAGCTGGCCTGCGTGGCCTCGCCCGCCGTGTGGCTGATGTCGAAGCATTCGACGCGCAGGTCGTCCAGGTTCTCGACCCCCAGGTCCAGCGCCTCGGCCAGCGCGCGGGTGCGCGCCTGCTGTGAGCCTTCCTCGGCCAGCAGGCGCGCCAGTTGCAGCGCGGCGTTCTGCGTGGCCATCTCCAGCCACACGCGGCGCTGGCCGCGCGGCGCATGCGTGGCGGTGATCTTGCAATCCTCCTTGTCGCACAGCGCCTTCAGCAGCGACGCGCTCACCGGCTCGCTGGCGATCAGCTGCGACGGCGCCGGCACGTTCAGGTAATGCTGGGCGATGAAGGCGTCGAGCACCTGCGCCTCCACCGTGGGCAGCTCGTCGTCGCCGCGTTCGGCGGCGATGGCGTGCGCGTCTTCCACATGGCTCGGAAAGTACGCGCGGTCGCCCAGGTGCCGCCCGCCGCGCACCATGGCCAGGTTGACGCACGCGCGCCCGCCCTGCACCTTGACGGCGAGGATGTCGACGTCCGCGTCGCCGCCGACCTCGACCGCCTGCTGGTGCAGCACGCGCGACAGCGCCGCGATCTGGTTGCGGATGTCGGCCGCCTGCTCGAACTCCAGCACCTCGGCGTGCGCCATCATGCGCTGCTCCAGCTTGTGCAGCAGATCCTGCGTTTCGCCGCGCAGAAACTGCTCGGCGTGCGCCACGTCCGCGGCGTAGTCGGCTTCGCTGATCAGCCGCACGCACGGCCCCGTGCAGCGCTTGATCTGGTACAGCAGGCAGGGCCGCGTGCGGTTGGCGAACACGGTGTCTTCGCAGGTGCGCAGGCGAAACACCTTTTGCAACAGCTGAATGGTTTCCTTCACCGCCCACGCGCCGGGGTAGGGGCCGAAGTAGCGGTGCCGCTTGTCCGTGCTGCCGCGGTAATAGGCCATGCGTGCGTAGGCCTCGGGCCGCGGCGGGCCGTCCGCACTGTCGCGCGCGTGGCCGGTGCCGGTGATCTTCAGATACGGATAGCTCTTGTCGTCACGGAAGAGGATGTTGTACTTGGGCGCCAGCTGCTTGATGAGGTTGTTCTCAAGAATCAGCGCCTCGGCCTCGCTGCGCACCACCGTCGTGTCCAATCGCGCGATCTTGCCCACCATGTGGCCGATGCGCGTGCCGCCATGGTCGCGCGCAAAGTAGCTGGACACGCGCTTCTTCAGGTGCCGCGCCTTGCCCACGTACAGCACGTTTCCGCTCTCATCGTAATAGCGGTAAACGCCCGGCAGGCTGGGCAGCGCAGCCACCTGGGCCAGCAGCTCGGGGCTGTGGCGCGGCGTGTCGGCCGTCGGCGGCACGGGGTCGTTCTGCGGCCCGGTCACGCCCCGGCCCTCCGGTCCGGTGCGGGAAGGCGCGCGATCTGCCGATCGTGCAGGCAACTGAACAGCGCCAGCGCCGCCACGGCGCCCAGCAGGGCAAAGGCCATGTCCGACTGCGTGTCCCACGGGTCACCCTGCGTGCCCAGGAATTCGTCGGCGCCCTGCCCCAGCATCACCGCCGCAGCCCACTCGATCAGCTCGTACGTCGCGCTGAACGCCAGCACCACGCACACCACCAAAAAAGCCAGCATCCTGCGCCCCTGCACATAGCCGCCGCGCCGCAGAATTTCGCGCGCCAGCAGCGCCGGCACGAAGCCCTGCATGAAGTGGCCCAGCTTGTCGTACGGGTTGCGCTGCAGGCCGAAGGCGTCCTGCACCCAGAAGCCCGCCGGCACCCTGGCGTAGCTGTATTGCCCGCCCACCATCAGCACGACGCAGTGCCAGAAGATGAAGAAGTAGAGCAGGCTGGTGAGCGGATACCGGCGCTGCGTGGCCGCCATCAGCGGCAGCGCGACCCACACCGGAAAGGTCTCCAGCGCCCAGGTCAGGCGGTCGTGCGTGTGCGCGAACGTCCACGCCAATACTGCCAGCAAGGCCAGCGCAGCGGCGGCGAGCGAGGGACGGCGCGGATCGGCAGTGGTTGTCGGCATGGCGTCGGTCGGTTCGATGAGCAGGCGCTTGGGCACAATCGGCGCGTGCCGGATCAGCCATCGCTCACGTGGGACATTTTCTGCCAAGTCGTCGACAACCATGGCGACCTGGGCGTGTGCTGGCGCCTGTCGCGCCAGTTGGCGTCGCGCGGTCACGCCGTGCGGCTGTGGGTGGACGACGCCAGCGCCCTCGCGTGGATGGCCCCTAGCGCCACGCAAGGCGCCGTGCCGGGCGTGCAGGTGCTGCCCTGGACGCAGCCCATCGACGCGGCGCTGCTGGCCGCGCTGCCGCCGGCCGACGTGTGGGTAGAGGCCTTCGGCTGCACGATAGCTCCTGAATTCATAGCTGCACGCGCTCATCTGTCCAGCGCTGGCGGCCAGAATGGCTTGAAACCGCCGGTCTGGATCAACCTCGAATACCTCAGCGCCGAGCCTTACGTCGAGCGCATGCACGCCCTGCCCTCGCCCGTGCTGCACGGCCCGGCGGCGGGCTGGACCAAGTGGTTCTTCTACCCCGGCTTCACGCTCGCCACCGGTGGCCTGCTGCGCGAACACGACCTGCCCGCGCGCCAGTCGGCCTTCGACCGCGCGGACTGGCTGCGCGCGCACGGCATCGACTGGCGCGGCGAGCGGCTGGTGTCGATGTTCTGCTACGAGCCCCCCGCCCTGGGCACGCTGCTGCGGCGATGGGCCGAGGGCGACGAGCCTACGCGCCTGATCGTCACCGCGGGCCGCGCGACGGCGGCCGTGCAACACGCGTTGGCACATGAAATCGGCCTGCAGCGCTGGATGGACGAGGGCGGGCAGCTATGCATTTCATATCTGCCGCCGGTGCCCCAACCCGACTATGACGCGCTGCTGTGGACCTGCGACCTGAACTTCGTGCGCGGCGAGGACTCGCTGGTGCGCGCCCTGTGGGCCGACGTGCCCTTCGTCTGGCACATCTACCCGCAGCCCGAGGACAACGCCCACCACGCCAAGCTCGACGCCTTCCTGCACTGGTTGAGCGCACCGCCCTCACTGCGCCGGTTTCACCGTGCCTGGAACGGCGTCGGCGCCGAACCCCTGCCCGCGCCCGAAGCTGCCGCCTGGCAAGCCTGCGTGCATGCCGCACGCGCACGGCTGCTGGCGCAGGACGACCTGGCCACCCAACTGGTCAGGTTTGCGGCGCAAAAGCGTTAGAATTCAAGGCTTTGCGAAAAATCGCCGGCCTTGGCGGCCGCATTGCGTTTTTCGCCCCACGCCGCAGCGCGCCCTGTTGTTCCATCCCAGTGCACGAGCGGCCCCCGCTCACCCTCATCTGGAACCCACACCATGAAAATCGCACAGGAAATCCGCGCCGGCAACGTCATCATGCACGGCAAGGACCCGATGATCGTCCTTCGCACCGAATACGCCCGCGGCGGCCGCGGAGCCGCCACCGTGCGCATGAAGCTCAAGGCCCTGCTCAGCAACATGGGCACCGAAGTCGTCTTCAAGGCCGACGACAAGATGGACCAGGTCATCCTGGACCACAAGGAGTGCACCTACTCCTACTTTGCCGACCCCATGTACGTCTTCATGGACGGCGAGTACAACCAGTACGAAGTCGAATCCGAGAACATGGGCGACGCCCTGAACTACCTGGAAGACGGCATGGCCGTCGAAGTGGTGTTTTACGACGGCAAGGCCATCTCGGTCGAACTGCCCACCACCGTGGTGCGCGAAATCACCTGGACCGAGCCGGCCGTCAAGGGCGATACCTCGGGCAAGGTGCTCAAGCCCGCCAAGATCGCCACCAACTTCGAAGTCGCGGTGCCGCTGTTCGTCGCCCAGGGCGACAAGATCGAGATCGACACCCGCACGGGCGAGTACAAGAAGCGCGTCTGAGCCGACGCGCCCACCCGGCGCACCCCGACGCACCCAAGCCCCGGATTCGGGGCTTTTTTCATGCTGGCGCCCGTGTATATTGCGTTGGCAGCTTCCATAAAAATAGCAGACCATGGAAACCACCCAAGATATCAAGCAGTCCAGCCGCTCGTCCCTCGCCGATGCCTGGGCCGAACTGCAGGCCCACGCCGACCACGGCGAGCCGCTGCAGCCCGACGCCTACCGGCTGGCCTTTGCCGACCCGGAATTCCTGCTGCGGCGCGAAACGCGCGGCATCCGCTTTCAGCTGGAACTGCTCAAGCCCGACCTGGGCCTGCAGGCCGCCGGCGTGCACAACACCGTGGTCGTCTACGGCGGCGCACGCTTTGTCGCACCCGACGTCGCCCAGGCCCAGCTCGAGCAGGCGCAGGCCGCTGGCAACCCGCAGGTCATCGCCCTGGCCGAACGCGCCATCCGCACGTCGCGCTACTACACCGACGCGCGCGAATTTGGCCGCATCGTCGCCACCTACAGCCTCAGCCAGCCCCAGCAGGAAAAAATCTTCATCTGCACCGGCGGCGGCCCCGGCGTCATGGAAGCGGCCAACCGTGGCGCCCACGACGTTGGCGTTCCCTCGGTCGGCCTGAACATCGCGCTGCCGCACGAGCAGCACACCAACCCTTATGTCACGCCAGAACTGGCGTTCAAGTTCCACTACTTCGCGCTGCGCAAGATGCACTTCTTGATGCGCGCGCGGGCGCTGGTCGCCTTCCCGGGCGGCTTCGGCACGCTGGACGAACTGTTCGAAGTGCTGACCCTGGTGCAGACCCGCAAGGCGCAAAAAGTGCCCATCGTGCTGTACGGCAGCGACTACTGGCAGCGCCTGCTCAACCTGCAGGTGCTGGTCGACGAAGGCGCCATTTCACCCGAGGATCTCGATCTCTACCAGCTCGTCGATACGCCCGAGGACGCGTGGGGGATCATCCGGCGGTTTTATGGGTTGTGAGCGTACAGTCGCCCTCGCGTAGATTTTTTGACAGCATGGCCCGATGGCAATGGCCAAAGAAAAAGGCCGCTGGGTGGATGTTCCTAGCGGCCTTTGTACAGAGGTATGGTGGCGGAACACGGAACCGAACCCGCGTCTGCAATCCGAGACAGATGGTAACGCCTTGGCCCTGAGGGCGTGGATTCGAGGAATTGACCAAATCAGTTCGCCAGCATTTACCCCCTGCTACGTCCGTCACCCGGCGATTTCTCAAGCATGACAAGTCCAAGAGCTAGGTAAGATAACGTCGTCGGCACACGCACTGGAAAGAACGCGCAAGCGCGTTCATCAGCGAATCTCAAGGAAACGAAGGTGATGGAATGCAGCAAATGCGGTGCTACGGTGACGAACGGAACAAAGGGTTCTGCGTGCATTGCGGTGGACAAAGCGAGACCGTCGATCATGTTCCGTCGAGGGTTCTCTTGGACGAGCCATATCCGGACAACCTGATGGCGGCCCCGGCGTGCCGCAAATGCAACAACGAATTTTCCATCGACGAAGAGTATCTGGCCTGCTTGCTCGAATGCGTCATTGCCGGCGACACCACCCCCGATAAGTTGCGACGGGCCAAGATTTCACGCATCTTGCAGCGGAACCCCTCGCTCTTGGAGCGATTGCAACGGGCGTGGATGAATGACGTGCACGGCCCAGTTTGGGCGGTCGAACTCGACCGGGTGAATCGCGTCATCGTCAAGCTGGCTCGCTGCCATGCAGCGTTCGAATTCAACGAACCACAACTCCACGAGCCATCGCATCTTGAAGTGAAGCCACTGCCGCTCATGACGGAAGAAGAGCGGGAAGCCTTCGAACGTGATGACGACAGGTTCGAAGTCTGGCCCGAGGTCGGGAGTCGGGCGATGCAGAGAGTGCTGATGATGGACAGCGAAGCTTTCGTTGAATGGCTGGCAGTGCAAGAGGGAAACTATCGCTTTCGTACCAGCCAAGCCAACGGGCTGACCGTAAAGATCGTGCTTCGAGAATATCTCGGATGCAAAGTCGTCTGGGACTGACTCGACAGGCAGCGCTCATCATTGCGGAAATTTCGAAGTGGATTGGCCGGACCGGTGACACCGCCTGCGTGTCGACCAGTGGGCGCAAAAGACCGTGCAACACGCAGAAATTTGCTCGCCGGAGAGGAACTCTCAAGCCTCCATCTTCTGCTGGGTCGCCTGGCCCGCTGTATTCATGCTGTGAATGAAGGACACGTTACCTTGGGCGACAGAATCCTTAAGTGGTGCCCCACCCGCGATACCAAAGGGGGCGGGAGATCTTGTCTCTGGGTATACTATGGGTCATAATGTCCGCAATTTTACCCAGAGAGAGCCACGATGACCCACGCCCAACCGCTGGAGCTGCTTAAGCAGGCGCGTAACAGATTCACCCAACGCGAAATTGCCGATCATGTTGGCAAAGACACCAAGACCGTTAGGCGTTGGGAAAAGGGCGAGACGCCATGCCCCGCAATGCTCGAACCTGCGCTGCGCGACCTTCTACAGCAACCGAGAACCCCAGCCACGGAAGGCGGCCACAGCTTCCGCTTTATTGACCTTTTTGCAGGCATCGGTGGCATTCGCATGGGCTTCGAGGCTCATGGTGGCGAATGCGTGTTCACCAGTGAATGGAATGACTTCTCGAAAAAGACCTATCTCGAGAATTACGGCGATAACCACCCCTTCGTCGGTGACATAGTGCCGTATCCAGCCGAAGACGTACCAGATCATGACGTCTTGCTTGGGGGATTTCCTTGTCAGCCTTTTAGCATCGCCGGGGTGAGTAAGAAAAATTCGCTAGGTCGCCCGCATGGCTTCGAGTGCACAACGCAAGGGACTCTGTTCTTTGATGTGGCTCGCATTATTGCCACTAAGCGTCCCAAAGCATTCCTTCTGGAGAACGTCAAAAACCTGCTGTCACACGACAAGGGGCACACCTTCGAAGTGATTCTGCAAACACTCAGAGATGAGCTCGGCTATGACGTGCATTACAAAATAATCGATGGACAGCACTTCACTCCTCAGCACCGCGAGCGAATCATCATTGTCGGTTTCCGTGGTAACACAGGCTTTTCATGGGATGACCTGATGCTGCCAAAAGAAGGGCCGCGCCTTGCGTCAATCCTACACAAAACCGATGGCACAGAGCCGTTCATTCCGTGGGATGGAGAGCGCTTTTTTGATCACGGCAAAAAAGTCGTCCAGCCAAGATACACACTGACTCCCAACCTGTGGACCTACCTGCAAGCCTACGCAGAGAAGCACCGCGCCGCAGGCAATGGTTTTGGATTTGGCATGGTCTATCCCAATAGTGTTACTCGCACACTGTCCGCACGGTATCACAAAGATGGATCTGAAATTCTTGTGTGGCAGGGTGAGAAAAAAACGACCACGCCGACTGACACCCCGAGAATGTGCGCGTCTGATGGGCTTTCCTGACACTTTTCGGATACCCGTAAGTGATACACAGGCTTACCGCCAGTTTGGCAACAGCGTAGTTATGCCGGTGATGCAGGAAGTCGCCCGCATCATGACTCCTCACATACGAGCATTGGTTGAACACGAACGAGACGGCACTCCACTTCCGCTACGCTTGTTTGCCTGATGGTTGACGTAGTGGACAGCGCTACACGTAGCCGGATGATGTCCGGTATACGTGGACGCAACACAAAACCGGAAATCCTGATTCGCAGCCTGCTGCACCGTCAGGGTTTCCGGTTCCGTCTTCATGTCCGCGACATGCCAGGCAAGCCAGACATCGTGTTACCTCGCTACCGTGCGGTAGTATTTGTGCATGGATGCTTCTGGCATGGGCACAACTGCCCACTGTTCAAGTTGCCAGGAACCCGCCCGGACTTCTGGAGCGAGAAGATTGAGCGGAATCAGAATAACGACAACCGTGCCAAGGCGGCATTGCTGGCAGACGGTTGGCGGGTTGGCGTCATATGGGAGTGCGCCCTGCGCGGCGCTGGGAAAAATATCGAGGGAGTAGCACAGAGCCTTGCCGAATGGCTTCGTAGCGACACCCCGTTGATCGAGGTGCGTAAATGAAGTCCGGATACTTGTCAGAGTATTTTGAGGGGGGTCGCCGCCAAGCGACTGAGTGCAGTTGAGGCAGATGAAACGCGTTCAAACCAGCATGAATACAACGCGACAAAACCGATGCTGGCTTTTCTTGGAAGGCCAGAAGAAAAAACCAGAATTTCTGCGCGTTTTCTCTACCTCACCGATGATGATCCAGAACCAATTGTTGAGGATGCTTTCCTCACTTTGGGCAATCGGCGACATGGCAAGCCACGAGCACCGGAATTTCGCCTTTACTTCCCTACCACGACTGTTTCCCTGAACGCGAGTGAGGGCGATCTGCTAGTCATCGCCAAAAAACGCGACGGAGGCCTCCTCGTCATCATTGCAGAAAATGGTTCAAGTATTGGGAGGCAGATTGAATGGTTGTTTGGATTCGCCGACTTGGCGCACCCGGGGTTCTCAGTAAAGTCTGAGCTAGAAACGGAACAGGACCGTATCGAGTTTGCATCCCGGTTTATTCTTGAAAATATCGGCATTGCAGTTGAAGCATCTGAGGATACCTATCTTGATGAGATGCTCAGCCGCTTCAATAGTCGCTTCCCTACCACTCGAGAGTTTTCGGCTTATGCGCGTTCAACTCTCAAGGACCTTTCCCCAAAGGATCAGCCCGACCTTGTTCTGATGACGTGGATGGAGCGTGAGGAAATCCTTTTCCGAACACTCGAGCGCTATCTTATTGCCGACCGATTGTCAGTTGGCTTTATTGACCCATCAAAGACAGTGATTTCTCCTGCGGGCTTTCCCTTTCACTCAGACAAAGAACCGGATGGCATACGTAAAAAAGTAAATGGAATCGATGTTGACAGTTTTATTTCGTTCTCGCTGTCCGTGCAGAATCGGCGAAAAAGCCGTGTTGGCCTTGCGCTGGAAAATCATCTGGAATTGCTGTTTTCAGAGAATGGTCTTCGCTACACGCGAACAGCCGTAACAGAAAACAAGGCCAAGCCTGATTTTCTATTCCCGGGCGTGGCTGAGTACCACAATCCATCGTTCGATTCTCTAAAGCTCACAATGCTTGGAGTGAAATCGACCTGTAAAGACCGCTGGCGGCAGGTTCTTGCCGAGGCCGACCGGATTGATGACAAGCATCTACTGACATTGGAAACAGCGATTTCCACGAATCAGACTGACGAAATGGCTGCAAAGCGGCTGCAACTCATTCTGCCGCGAAGTCTGCACCAGACCTATACGCAGCCCCAGCAGGCATGGCTTATGGACGTGGAGGCATTCATTAGTCTGGCTCGACAGCGCCAGAACAGCTAATGGAGCCAATTTTGATGAGCATTAAATGGGATGTGAGCGGCAAAGAACTGCGGTTAATTGAGCGGACAGGAAATATTCGAGTTCCTTCTGTTGATGAAATTTATGCTGCCCTCGTAGAGCGCAAGCCCACTGAAGATGGAATTCCCACGAGTGTGGCAGATCTGCGAGTGTCTCGGTATCCATTGGTTCCGCGCTTGGTTATAGACGAAGGCAGCGATGGAATTCCAAAATATTTGCTTACTGCGAAGTGCCGTGGCTTGCTTCTCTCGCTTGATTTGTCTGATCTGGAGCGAGGACATGTCATTCTAGACGGCACCTGGTATCCAATTGACACGCCAACGAGTACCGAGATTGCCAAACTGCTGCTCGACGCAGGTGCAGAGCTTGGCCCTGTTCAATCATTGAAGTCATTCCTTCACGTTCGCAAGGCCGCAGCGGCAGGCGGACCAGTTGACGACATTACGGCGACCCTATCTATATCGCCTTGTGCATTTATCCCGACAGGTCACGACACGCCAAACGGTGTTGATGCAAACCTTTACTCCTATCAGATTTTGGGGTGGCGATGGCTGAAATTTCTGCTCTCAGAGGGGAGCGGAGGATTGCTTGCCGATGAAATGGGGCTCGGGAAGACTCTCCAGATCATTGCGGCACTGAGTGATGCTGGCAGCGGCCCTCTCCGGCCTTCACTGATCGTCGCTCCGGGGTCGCTGCTCGAAAACTGGCGCCGTGAAATCAGAAAATTTGCTCCAGGGTTGAAAGTCCTGAAACATCACGGACCAGTCCGGACCGGTCGTCCCGCAGATCTAGCTGAGTACGACGTCGTCGTTACCTCGTATGAAGTGGTCGTTGGGGACAATAGCCTGCTTAATATGATCCGATGGAAAGTGGTTGTGCTTGATGAAGCACAGTTCATCCGAAATCCATCTGCCCAACGAAGCAAGGCAGTAAAGCATTTGCAGCGAGATGCAGGTCTCGCGGTGACAGGAACACCGATCGAGAATCGACTGCTTGATGTCTGGTCAATAATGGACTTCGTGTTTCCGGGATACTTGGGTGACGCAAAATCCTTCGAGAAGCAATTTCTCAATAACGCAGATAGTGCCGCTCAGCTTGAGCCCCTGATTTCTCCTTTGATGCTACGAAGACGCGTCGCCGAAGTTGCTCAAGACCTGCCACCTCGTATTGACATACCCCAATTGCTCGATCTGGCCGAATCCGAGGCCGCAGTATATGACGCAGAGCGTGAACGTATATACGCCGAATATGGTTCGGCCGCCACACTTGTTGCGCTGACGTCTCTCAGGCGGTTTTGTGCGCACCCCAGTCTTATGGGTGGAGATGTTGATACAGCTGATCCCATGACGTTTACAAAATTTCGGCGGCTCGATGAGATCGTAGAGGAAATCTTCGAGCGGGACGAAAAGGTGCTGGTCTTCACATCTTTTACTGCGATGGCGGACATCATCGCGCGGCATGTCATGAAACGCTTCGGTGCATTCGCAGGAGTCATAGATGGACGCCTTCCAATCGAAGAGCGACAGCCGATGATCGACCGGTTCGGTTCCATAAAAGGCGGTGCGGCGCTAGTTCTCAACCCTAAGGCAGGGGGGGGCTGGTCTCAACATTGTCGCCGCCAATCACGTGATCCATTACAACCCGGAGTGGAATCCCGCTTTAGAAGACCAAGCTTCAGCACGCGCTCATAGGCGCGGCCAAGAGCTCCCGGTCACGGTACATCGTTTGCTCATTGCGGACACCGTCGAGGATGTCGTGAATGACCGTTTGACGAGGAAAAGGACTCTCTCAAATGCCGCAATTGTTGGCATCGAAGGGAAGGATGAGGACTACGGCGACATCGTGGCGGCGCTCAGCCGTTCGCCGTCCAAGCAAGAGAGGAAATAGGATATGGAGCGTCGGATAGCCAAGGTTCTGAGCGCGAATGACACTGGTGAGACAGGGGGGCATCAGGCAGGCATTCTCGTCCCGAAAGAGCCCCATCTGCTCTCATTTTTTCCGGAGCTGGATCCAAAACAGTACAACCCTCGAGTCCATCTACGTTTCCTAGATGATGGAGGCACCTTCTGGGAGTTCGCTTTCATCTATTACAACAACGCCTTATTTGACGGGACGCGTAACGAGTACCGACTAACGCGAATGACAAAATATATTCGCCAGGCAGGACTCATCGCTGGAGACGAGTTAACTCTCTCTCGCGATGGCGATCGATATTTGGTGTCGCACCGTAGAGAGCGGAAGGTGGAACGTTCTGGGAGCGTGCTCAAGCTAGGCACTGGTTGGCGCATTGTTCCGATTTAATACAACAGGAATAGGAATATGAACGACTTCGAAGAAATAGAACTGCAGCCCGATCCAGAGCGTGTCATCGTTGGTCTTCGGGACACTGGGTATGAGTTCAATACTGCTGTAGCCGATATCGTGGACAACTCGATTGCTGCAAATGCGACAAAGGTTGTGCTCGAACTTTCTGCTGATTTCAGGGGGAATATCCGACTGATGATTGCAGATAACGGCGATGGCATGGACCGTCAAGGGCTGATAAATGCCATGCGTTATGGTTCAAAGGCACGGCCGAATCCTGCAAGTCTCGGTAAATACGGTCTCGGCCTTAAAACTGCCTCTACTGCGTTCTGCAAGCGCTTGTCTGTGATATCCCGTCCAGATGGGAAAACACCAGCACTCATGGCAACCTGGGATTTGTACCACGTAGCCAAAGTAAACAAATGGTCGCTTCTTGTCAGTGATAAATGCGACGAGGAATCACTTGAATCGCTAGATGAAGTTGCTCCCGGCCATTCCGGAACTGTAGTGCTTTGGGAAGAAGTTGATCGTTTGATCAAAGATTATTCGACGCCATCCGGAAAAACAGCTCAGAAGGCACTCAAAGCAAAAGAGGACGCCCTTCGCCAGCACCTTGCAATGATTTATCAGCGGTTTCTGGATCCAAACGACAAACGAGCCCAAGACGTGAGCATAGAGCTTAACGGCGTGCCTGTCATTGCATGGGACCCCTTTCAGAGGGGGCTATCCGAGCTCGTGGCCGAAGAGACACTGCAAGTTGAAATGGACAGCGGCAAGGAGGCATCTTTCGTTGTACGTGCATTCATCTTGCCTCGCAGGGAGGAATTTCCCGATGACGAGCTCGCCAAGAAAGCGATGCTCACTAACGAACGGCAGGGTATTTACATATATCGCGAGAACAGGCTTATTCACGACGCCGATTGGCTAGGTCTTTATCAGAAAGAGCCGCATATTACCCAACTACGTGTCGAGTTTTCATTTGATCACCGTCTGGATGACGCATTCCATCTTGACATCAAGAAATCTCAGATTATTTTGAACGAGGATTTGGCTTCATGGTTGCAAGAGTCTTTTCTACCTGCGCCAAGACGTGAAGCAAACAGACGCTCAAGGGAAGGACAGCAGAAGTCAATCTCTAAGAAGGGAAGCGGTGCACATGACACCTCTAACAATAATATCCGCAATCGGGAGGCAGCAGCGGGTGGTCCAAAGGTTGGTGTCGTAGACCCAGTAGCAGGCACTGCTGAGATCGACAACAAGTACGGCAAAACACGCCTCAAACTAACGATCGCTGCTGCAAAGCGCCCAGGTGAGGTGTTCGTGCAGCCGGTAGAGGGCATTAACAATGGCCTGCTATTTCAGCCCGCGATCATTGAGCAGCACAAAGCCGTACAGGTCAACACCAGTCACCCCTATTACCATAAAGTCTATGTCCCAAACCTCAATCGCAGTGTGACGATGCAGGGTCTGGATTCTTTGATGTGGGCACTTTCGGTGGCGGAACTGTCGACGGTACAGGATGGAACAGCCGCGATGTTCCAGGATATGCGTTACGAGATATCCCGCATTCTTGAGAAATTGGTAGAGACTTTACCCGACCCTAACGGTGGTGAAGACGAATGACAAAACTCGACCCGCGGGCACTCGCGGAAGCGGTCTCAATAGAAACGGGACTCGGATTTACAGGATCTGAGGGACGTACCAGCGAAGGAGTTCGCTGGCTAGAGCTAATTCCAGCAGGACATCCAGCTGGGCAAACCTTCGCTATCCGCGCCGAGATCGGGTGGCGACGGATTGATGTTCGCTTCAGGCTCGGCAGTTTCGCCAGTGAGCTTATGTCGTCAGTTCGGTCTGCAGACGAATCTGGGCGCCGCGTGTTCCGAGCCGTACTAGACGCATGTAGCAATGCGGGAGCTGATGTTGTCTTGAACTTAAATGGTGCGACAAGAAGCCATAAGGACGATGCTGTATGGAACGAATCTTGGCGAAGCTTTGGATTCGCTGTCGGCAAGGGGATGCTCGCGATCAATGAGGGCAACGACGCCGCAGATATGCGTCTGATAGAAGAATGGACCACCCGCGTCGCAGCTGCTGTTATCGCCCTCTTGCCGGTCGAAGTAGAAGTCGAGGAAGTCCTTGATGCGCATGGCCTGCCAGAGGGTGCCAAGATGCGAATTGAAGTCAATCGCTATGAGCGCGACCGGCGCAACCGCGCGGCAGCGTTGGCGATTCACGGTCACAGGTGTATGGCCTGTGGTACCGATATGGCCGAACGGTACGGACCTGTCGCCGAGGGCTTGATCGAGGTTCACCATATCGTTCCTGTATCTGAGGTCGGTCCCGGGTACATCATTAACCCTAAATCTGATCTTGTACCTCTTTGCCCTGATTGTCATTCGGTAGCACACAGACGATCGCCGCCGTACTCGATAAAGGAACTACAGAGCATGTTGCGCTACGATTGCGCTACTTCCGGAAATATTCGCATGCAATCTGGACAGTGAAGGTAAATGCTGAATTCAGCCAAGTGCTTGTTCAAATACAGCGGCCCAACAAGCTATGCCCTTCAAAATCTTAAGGAAGGCACGCTCTTTTGCCAGCACTATGCTGCCTATAACGATCCGTTTGAATACTGGGCCAGAATCATTGAAGGAATGCCAGATTCAGAACGAGAACCGGACAGATTCATTGCTGCAATCAGAGCTTGGGGGTTCGATGTTTCAATAATCGAAGAGGCCAGAGTAGACTTCTTGATTAAGGAGCACTTTTTTGAATATTTTAATGAATGTCAGGATTACGTGCCACCCTTTGACGTGATGCGGGAAGGAATGCGTATTGCATGCTTTAGCTCTGAACAGGACAGCCTTTTGTTGTGGTCACACTATGGTGATGGGCTACGCGGTTTTTGCGTCGAATTCGATGAAAATTCGCTAACGAACAGTGAGCCAAAAGGCGACTTTCTAGATGTCGCATATTTGAATTCCCCCCCCAAAAGTTGACAGCTTCATTTACGGCATCGCATGGGATCAAGATTGGTACAGTCAGACCGCGATTCAAGAAACGAATGCAAGGATAAAATACCAAGGCAAGCCAGAGCCGTGCGCTGAAATTCAAATGTATGAAGAGTCAGGGGCTGAGGCACTTAAGACTATGCGTGATATCTGGCAGCAGGTCTTTGCAACCAAGCCTGCCGAATGGAGTTACGAGAGAGAACGGCGCCTTCTGGTACAGACCAACAAGTCTGACAATACGCCTCTGGTTCGAAGCTACCCTCGTGAAGCCGTGAGAGCAGTTATTGTCGGAGAACGAATGCCAGATGCCTACAAAGCCGAACTTTTGGCCGTACTCGCGGAAAACTACGCAGGGGTTCCAGTAAGGACAGCACGTAGAGCGCAAAGTGCCTATGCCTTGGTTATTGATTGAGCTTCTCGCGCGCCACAAACCATAATGGGCTTACTACCAACGCAGCGGCATTGGAAATAACGTTTAGAACGGCATCCTCAGGGATTTGAGCTCCTCATCCCTGACCCTAGGAGAGGTGATTCCCCGCATTTCCTCGACCATCTTTGCCGCAAGGTCGGATGGTCGGTCAGAGATTTGGGATCAACTGTTTCCGGCGGAGCAGACCCGGATCGTGAAGTTGCTGGTGGAGAAAGTCATCGTGTCACCCAACGACCTCGAAGTGCGACTGCGCGCCAACGGCATCGAACGCCTGGTGCTGGAACTGCGTCCCGAGCCGGTCGAGCAAACTGAGGAGGCCCTGGCGTGAGCGACATCCGCATCCAGAAAACCGGCGAACCGGGCATCCTGCAGACCAGCGACGGCAGGCTGACCCTGTCCGTACCGATCCAGATCAAGCGCCGCAGTGGCCGCAAGTTGGTCACTCTCCCGAACGGTGAGACTGCGCCGGTCAGACCGTGGGACGTGGCGCCGACCTCCATCCAGCTGGCGTTGGCCAGGGGCCACCGCTGGTTGGCGATGCTGGAATCAGGAGAAGCGAAG
Organism: Ottowia sp. SB7-C50; assembly: GCF_033110285.1. Taxonomy (NCBI): domain Bacteria; kingdom Pseudomonadati; phylum Pseudomonadota; class Betaproteobacteria; order Burkholderiales; family Comamonadaceae; genus Ottowia; species Ottowia sp. SB7-C50. Next base: position 1,265,397 of record NZ_CP136995.1, on the reverse strand, counting down.
TCCTTGAAGGAGATCGCCACGCGGGAAGGAATCGACAACAGCTACGTCAGCCGGATGGTCAACCTGACCACACTGGCACCCGACATCGTGGCGGCCATCCTGGACGACGTGCTTCCGAACCACATTACGCTATTCGACCTGGCGGTTGATCCGCCAGCGCTGTGGGATGAGCAGCGGGCCAGGCTTGGGCTTTGATCGGCCTCCATCTGTGCCTGACGGCCATTGCGGGAGGGCGATGTCAGGTATTTGCTGCGGTACTAGGGGGGCATTTGGAAAGCAGTCATTCAGCGCTAAGTGCCACGGCGCGCCATCCATATCGCTCTTCCTTAGGATGCTTGGCATAAACCAGTACTGCGGCTACGTCATTAACATCAGCTGGGATGCTTTCAACTAGATGCGGAGGAACAAAACCATCGTCGACAAACGCAAATCCTTTGGCGTTCCGCTTCAGATGACCATTCGCCACCCGTACATCGACATCTGGACGCGGGCCGGGCGCAACGGCAAAGATATCCGTCCGACCCGTCTTTTGGTTTTGCGTGGTCCGAAAAGAAACGCCCTGGCCTAACGATGGTGGTTGAGAGCCGACCCAGGCACTGTCGTCGACTCCAACTTCGATGTCGCGATTGATGAAAATCTTTGTACGCTTTTCCTCTGATCCCACGCGCGAGACGACGCCAGATCCGGCATCTGTGCAGTCCCACTTTGAGCCTTCCGGACGCGCTGCAATTTGGACGATATCCTCGCGATTGCTTTCCAACTGCTTGCCAACAACGAGAGTTACAGGGTCGCCAATCTTGAAGGAAGAGACACGCGCACCCCGTCCAACGATACTGACCGAGGCGCCGCCGTTCGCTCGCACAGAGAACCTCGGAAGGGGCCTTATCTTTCGACCAGGTGGTGCTTCCTTTTTCTGGTGTGGCACGATGACGCCCAGATAGGTCGCAGACCTCACTTCCACCGAATCGAAGCACAGCACCAACGCTTCCTGGGAGTGCCCAGCGTAGAAATCTTTCTGGTTCTCGGCTTCGGGCGCTGACGGGTCATACCAATTGCTGCTGATCAGCTCCTGAAGCTCTTTGTCGATTCCCCAGCCTTGTTCCTGCCGAATGTTGATGGCAGTGACGAGCTCACTACTTGCTTGGGAGAAGTCTCCTCGCTCTGCCAACATCTGCGCCAGTTCACGATGAACATTGACGGTGAATTTTGGATCAGAGCCACATTCCAGTGCGCGGCAGGCGCACGCGAGCGCGAGATCGGGTTGATCCTCAGCGTATAGGCGCGCTGCCTCTGCCCATACCCAGAATTCATTTCTCTTGGCCTTGATCACAGAGCCAAGAATGCTGGTGGCCTCGGCGTGTCGATGAATGCGCCGCAGCAAGAAAACCTTGTCCCAATCCAGCCAAAGAGCATCATCACCCTCAGCCACAGGTCGAATTCGGTCTATCCACTCAAGCGCAAGATCGATGTCTTCTGGCGTGGCATCGTGGAAGGCTTTAACCCATTTTGCCAATGCACGTGCGACGCCAAGTGCGATCGGTGGGTAGCGATTCTCATCGCGCTGGCTGTATTGCCAATCTTCCGTGCCTAAACCATCGTTACCAACCCACCGAATGAACCCTGGAAAAGTTTGAAAATGCGGTGCAATTTTGCACACCTCTCGAATGATGTTCGAGAGTGCATTGTCTGGGCGACGTTTCGGCTGTCTTGCGAATCGGCGAAGTTCTGCATGGATCTGGCTAATGGTCTGCATTGGGACAGGCTGCGAGGCTTTCAGCTTTGCTCCCACCATGGAAACCAGGGTCTTGACGAGGCCATAGAAAGCCCAATCAATCTGCGTCCTCAGTTTAAAGTCGTCAGGATCATTGGCTAGATCTTGAAGACCGAGGTCGATAGCCTCCTGGAAACGCCCCGATTTCCGGAGCGCTTGTACGTCCGCCCACGTCATTGCAAAGCCGACCTTATTGTTTCAACAGCCTCGGAGTTGCTGTATGTCAGCGGGCGCAAGCTCGAAACCAGCCCCTGCTTGTCGAAGTTAATCTCAAGACCGACGCGTTCATCCTGGTTGCGAGCAACGGTAGATGCTAGACGGTAAGGCGTCTCGGCAGCGGATACGATCTTCCAGCCAATCCGGTCCAAACGCGCGCGAGCAGAGCGAAGCAAGGTTTCAGCCTCAGGTGAATATCCAGTCGTTTCGACGCATGCGCTGGCCAAGTCGGTAAGTAAAGGCCACTGCGCCGGATCTTTCACGTGCATGGCGGTGACGACGTTCTTTCCGTTGTAGGCGATCCGCAGCTGGCATTGTTCTTCTTGCGGTCCAGATAGATCGTACTGCTCTTGGTAAGGGTGGCAGGCCGCCTTTACGACCCGCCAGCCCAACCGCTCTGCTGCGTTGACGACACGGAGCCAAATTGCTATCGACTTGAGAACATCTTTTGATTGGTCTAGCCCCTCAGGCAGGCTGCGTTGCTGGTCTTTCTCGGACGCGATTCCGTTGGGCTGGAATGTCCAGCCAGCGCCTACTGCAATGTCCGAGGCCTCTTTGACTGCACCCGCATTCCATACAGCAGCGTCAAATGGGTGGATATCGCTGAAATTCAAAAGAACCAACTCACGTTCAGCGACAGTGAGCGCCGAGTACAGCCAGCGGAAGAATCCTTCCGAGTGCCGGCCGGCCGCATGGTCGCAATTCACGTAACAAACTGGCTGCGACATGCCCTGAGCATGGTGAACGGTCGATGCATAGCCATAACGTGCGTAGGTGAAATCTGGTGCGGGCGGTGGAGCCGACCGGCCTTCTATTCCTTGGAGCGCGGCCTGTTTGCCGTCGAATGCCTTCTCTCGGTCACGCTTTATGGCATTTCTCCAAACGCTTTCAGCGACAGCAGTCTCTTTGTCCAGCTCTGGTTTTTCCGCCTTCAGAAACTCCTCGAACACCTCGAGCTCAACCTCATCTCGACTATGAATCCCACACCTGATGGAATGAAACTTGATAGGGCCGCTTTTTACCCAGCTTAAGCCTTGCTGGTACAGGGTACGCTCGCCGACACTCGCGACGGAGATGCGCCCACCGGATTGCATCGCCACGCGTGAGCCGAAAGCGTCGCGCGTATCTGGGCTGACGTATATCTCCAAGAGGTCCCCGACCTCCACGGCGTCCAAAGAGCTCTTTCCGTGCAAGCGCTCCCGAACCCATTGCGTCAATGCATTTGCTTGGCCATGCGTCTCGGCCAAATACCAGACGGAGCCTGGGTCCGCACGAAAGTGATCCAATATCTCGCTCGCTGCGTCCTTCTTTTCGACAATCCTGAAACCGTCGTCAGTCGACAGTTCCAGCGCAGCGAACTTCTGCGTTCCGATGGCAGACACCAACTTGACCGCATTGGCCAGTTTGGCCGAGCCGCCAGTAGTATCGATGAGTTGAGTCAGCTCGAGTGACTGGTGCTTCAGTCCCCGTGCTTTCTGGAATTCACCAGAAAGCACCGATTCCTCGGAGCTGCCACGCTGGATCTGGTAGGGATCGCCAAAAAATACAACCTTGCGCTTCGTGTTTCCGATCTCGGCGAAATCGAAGAAATCCGATAGCAACTGGCCGCTGCCATATTGCTTGCCGTCGGGAGTCGAGAAGCGCGAATTCCCCAGCAAATGCGAGTCGTCCAGCAGGTAGACACTGTCCGTTGCGTCATCGCATCCGCGCAACGGAATGACCTTGACTTTTTTCTGCTCTGCCACATTTTCAAGCTCATCATCGCCGTTGACGCTGCCCGTATAGAGATGAGCGTAGATGCTGTTTGACTCCACCTCAGCTCCATCGGCAAGGCGCCGGTTGGGCTCCAGGACGATGACCTGTTTACCTGCCTTCTTGACCTCGTCGGCCACCTCGGCCAGCAGGCGGCTTTTGCCAGTCGAGGTCATTCCCAGCACTGAAAAACTTACGAAATCGTCCGCAGCGACAAAGTTGCACAGCGTCTGTAGAGCCTCTCGCTGATGTCCAGTCAGCGGTGTGCGGGCCTGCGGCAGATCGGGATGCGAATGAATATCGCGCACCTGTGGGCGACTGGAAGCCCATTCAATCGGCTGAACCCCGAGCCTGCGGACAATTTCCAATGCTTCGTCTTTGCCAATCCTTAGTTCGGGCGAGGAGAGGCCATCGAGCATGGCAGCGCAGCTGGTCAAATCCGTCGGGTAGAACCAGGAGCGAACCTTAGATGGAAGTTCCAACTGATCTTCGATCCGGCCTGAAAATATTACGCCAGCAGAGATGTGGCCGAGATTGCGTCCGGACAGCAGTGCCTTTGATTGCAGCCAGTCCAGAACGGAGAACTTGTTGTCGCGTAGTTGCTGGTAGGGGTTGGCCTTCCGTCCACCTTTGACTATCACACCATCAGCTTGCCAGGGCCCGTTCTCGGTGCCAGTCAGCTTGCCGCCATAGCTCTTGAAGTCGGCCACGATGATTGCTGACGGTAGGATGCAGACCAAGTCGATTTCCGCGCCGTTCCACATCGCGTTTGCAATCGTAATAATCCAATCGGTGCTGTTTGCCCAACGCTCCTCGAGTCGGTCCAGAAAAACGTGGAGCATCTGGTTTTCATGAGTGCGGCTGGCCTTCTCGCCGTAAACGAGGATGGTCATTGGCTACCTCCGTCGCAACAACGCATCCAGCAGGTGGTCGACGGTCTGATCGCCACATTGAATTGATTCATGACAGGCTTTCCATGTATGGGCGCATCACATTGGCCACGCGGCACAGGGTGGCATAGCGCCAGAGTTCGTCCATGCTCAAGCGCTTGGCGCGCCAGCCTTCCTGTAGCGCCTCGAGGGCGACATCAAGGCCGATCTTCTTACGGAACTTGAAGCAATCGGCCACCGTGCGAGCGACGTTGGTCACGCGCACCAGTACGCCATCGATGACACGTTCCTCGATCCCCTCTGTTAGTGCGGCACCAGAGAAACGGACGATGCGTAGCGGTGGGTAGTCCATCTTTGGCGAGCGGGCCTTGTTTGGAATGGCCAGCCAGACCTCGAACGGCGACTGTGTGGTGAGTTCATGTAGCCGAAGCGCTGACAGCAGGCAAATGATGGCTTGCGGGTGCTTGCTGGCTAACTCGGCTAGCGCAGCGTGTTCCGAGACGGGCCGATCCGGAATCGCGTACAGACCACGTCCAACCCGCTGCAGTAACCCTTGGCGCACTAGCCGCGTCAGGGCGACAGTCGGCAGCCCACGCTCATTGAGGTCGCATGGGCGGATAAGGCCACGTTGGGCGGCGAGATCCAGAATAGTCTGGTGCGAGCTTTCCATGCTGCAATGATGTTGCATTTTGTCGGTAGGCGTCAATAACTACCGACGAAATACAACGATCCTTGTTGCTTTTGCCCACCAATGCTGCAATCCAACCGCTTGATTCGTCCGCGCGTAACCCGTTGATCTGTAATGGCCTTGCTCACGGCCTTTGCGGACTTCGGGACAGTTCCAAGGAGCGAGGTCGGAGCGAGGAATGGCCAGGAGAGAGTGGAATGTGGCCCGGAACGGTCAATTCGCGCGACTGGCGAAGTCCGCAGGCTTCCGCAGGGACCCGCACGAGTACGTGGGAACCGGCGCGATCAGGTAAGAAAAAACCCCAACCGAGCACGGTTGGGGTTTCGTTATTGGTGGAGCTGGCGGGATTTGAACCCGCGTCCGCAAATCTTCCACGCCCAGTTCTACATGTTTAGCGGTCTGATTTGAATCTCGCCACTTCGGTCGCGCAGTCGCACGCTACCGGAGCAGCCAGTGCCCTTGAATCTCGTTCACGCCCAAGGCACCCGGACGTGAACCAGCCGATGTGGATTCCCTCGCAGCCTGGAAGTCTTGCGACCCCCTTGCCCAGCCCATCGGCCTGCTGTTGCGAGGCTCACCGGTGTTTAGGCGGCGAGTGCGAAACGTTCGTCGTTTGCAGTTAGTTTTTTTCAGCGGATTAACGAGGTGACTGAACCTCGACATGCCCTGAGGCGATTCCAACCCACGTCGAAACCAATGCAGCCCCTGTGCAGGGTATTTTAGTCCGACTGCAGCAATTTCAAGAGGTCGCTGGGTCGATGGATCCAGGCGTCGGCAGGCCATCGGCGTACATCGGCCTCTGCGCCCAGGTAACCATAGCAGGCGGCGACGGTCGGCACGCCGGCTGCGCGGCCGGCCTGCATGTCGCGTTCGTCGTCACCAACGTACAGGCAATGGCCGGGCGCTACGCCGGCCTGTCGCATGGCTTCGAGCAGGGGCGCGGGATGCGGCTTGGTGTGCGGCGTGGTGTCGCCGCAGACGATGGCGGCAGCGCCCTTGAACAGCGGCATGGCGGCGGCCAGGGGCAGGGTGAAGCGGCGGGACTTGTTGGTGACGACGCCCCAGGCCATCTGGCGCTGCGCCAGGCCGTCCAGCAATTCGCCCACGTCGTCGAACGGGCGCGTCAGGCGCAGCATGCGCTGCTCGTAGCGGTCGAAGAATTCTTCGCGCAAGGCGGCATAGTCGGCATGCTCGGGCGTCAAGCCAAACGCGATGCCCAGCATGCCGCGCGCCCCCGATCCGGCGCTGGCGCGGTAGGCCGCGGTGGGCAGCGACGGCAGACCGCGCGCGACACGCATTTCGTCGGCAGCCAAGCCCAGGTCGGCAGCGCTGTCGATGAGCGTCCCGTCCAGGTCGAACAGCACGCAACGCACGTGGCGAAACATGGGCGCGCCCTGCTTCAGCCGCCGGCGTCAACCGGTTTGCGCGCGGCCAGCATGTAGTTGACGCTGGTGTCGCGCGACAGGCGATAGCGGCGCGTGACCGGGTTGTATTCAAGCCCGCGGCTGTGCTGCACGGCCAGGCCGGCGGTACGACAGAAGTGGCTCAGTTCGCTGGGGCGCAACAGGCGTGCATATTCGTGCGTGCCGCGCGGCACCAGGTTGAGCAGGTATTCGGCGCCCAGGATGGCGAACAGGAACGACTTGGGGTTGCGGTTGATGGTGGAGAAGAACACCCATCCGCCCGGCTTGGCCAAATGCGCACAGGCCTGCACGATGGAAGCCGGATCGGGCACGTGCTCCAGCATTTCCATGCAGGTGACGACGTCGAAGCTGCCGGGCTGTTCGGCTGCCAGCGCTTCGGCGGCGACGTGTCGGTACGCAATGCGCGGCGTGCCGGCGTCCAGCGCATGAAGTTGCGCGACCTTGAGCGACTTGTCGGCCAGGTCGATGCCCAGCACGTCGGCCCCCTTGCGCGCCATGGCGTCGGCCAGGATGCCACCGCCGCATCCGACGTCGAGCACCTGCGCGCCGTCCAGCGGCGCAATGCTTTCGATCCATTCCAGGCGCAGGGGGGTTGATGGCGTGCAGTGGGCCGAATTCGCCCTCCAGATCCCACCAGCGATGGGCCAGCGATGAAAATTTGGCCAGTTCGGCCGGGTCCACGTTGGCAGAAGCAGTCATGGGCGGATTGTCCCATGCCCACGTGATGCAAGGGTTGAAGGCAGTCAGCGCGCCAGGCGATGAAAGCGCGAAAAGCGCTCGCGCTCGGCGGCGACTTCGGCCTGCGTGATGCAGACCTTCGGCAGGGGGGCGCCGCGGCTGCGCCAGTAGGCACGCCAGGCTTCGCTTTGATACGGGTCGGCCACGACGTAGCCTGCCTGCTCCGGGCACGCGGCGGCGTCTGCGCAGTTGCGCCAGGTGGCGCCATAAATGACGCGCCCGTCGCGCGTCAGGCCCGGAAAGGCACTGGCCAGCACGCGATGACGTGCGTGGTCCATGCGAAAGGTCTGGCGCAGGTCCCGGTCATAAACGTAGACGCTGCCCAGGTCGCTGTAGGTGAGCCACGCCGCCTGCCCACTGCTGGCAAAGCCCGACACCGCCTTGCTGGGCGAAAAGCCCAGGTCGGCCCGCAGGTCACAGGGATGGGCGTCGGATGCGCCGGGCGTTGCCAGACCGTACACCCGCATCGACGGCTGGCCACTGCGTGGCGCCTGCGGAATGGCGGAAAACTCGGTGCCATCCACCGACAGCATGGGCAGTGCGTAGACGTTGCCGTCCACCGGCGCCCGCCCGCTGCAAATGAACGTCGGGCCATCGCTGCGGACCAGCCGGGCCGACCTGCCATCGTCTTCCACCTCGATGGTCGCCAATTGCAGCGGGCCGACGCCCTGGGTGTCAGGGTCGGCGCTCTGCGGCCAGCTGAGAGAACGGATGAGGACCGTGTCGCGCTTCGACACGCCAGCCGAGGCGACGGACGATGCAGCGGAAGGTGCCAACCCTTCGGACGCCGCGGCGTAAAACCCGGTCATGCCGCCCTTGAACAGTGGCCGCGCCGCCGTCTGCTGCGTCAAAACGGACGCAAAACGATAGTGATCGCCGTTGACGTCGACCAGGTAGCGCCACGTGCCCTGCACCGGAAACGCTTCGTTCGACAACGGCGTGCGAAATACCTTGACTTGCCCGGTCGATTCTGGCAGTTCCATCAGGCTGACTTTGCCCAGGCGGGCGCCTGAATAGGAGCGCAGAATGAAGCGGCCGTCCGGGCTGATGCGCTCATACGTACCCAGGACAGGCGCGCCCCGGTCGTCACCGCCGACTTCGCGCGCGTCCAGCGGCAGATAGGTCAGCGGCGCAATGCAGGTATTGGCTGGCGGAGGAACGGCATCGGCAACCGCGCTGGCGCAGCCCAGCAGCAGCGCTACAGGGGCCGCGTGGAAGGCACGCGAAGATTTCAGCGGCATGCCTGTCGCTCCAGATCGTCGTGGCGAGATTGCAGTAGCTGCCGCCAAGCGGCCACCGGCATCACGCCCAGGATGGGCCACGGGTGCGTGCGGCCACAGCGGGTCACGATGGCCGCAGGGGCGTGGTTCAGCATGCCACAGGCAGCGGCAATCTGCTCCTCCAGCACGGGCACATCCAGCAAGTCGGCAAGACCTTGGCTCTGCGTGGCTGCCTGCCACTCATCCCAAGGAACGCGAGGGTCGCGGTACGCCACCACGGCGATTCCCGCCTGGCGCGCCGCATCGGCCATGCGCGGCCATTCCAGAAGGGCATAGGGCATGCGCGGCGACAGCAGGACGTGCACCCTCGCCTGCGCTGCGGCGTCGTGGCCCAGTCCGCTCAGGTCGCAGACCGACGCCGCACCGGCGCTGCTCGTCGCCACCAGACCAATCAACAGCAGCAGGCCGCGCAGCCAGCGCGTGGCGGGACTTGTCACACCAGCATCACACCCCAAAAAGACAAAAAGCCCTGGAGGCTTTCGCCCCCAAGGCTTTCTTTCACCGTCTCAGGTCGATCAGTTGGCGCGCGTGCCAACCACTTCGACTTCAACGCGGCGGTTCTTCGCGCGGCCTTCGGCGGTGCGGTTGTCAGCGATAGGCTGCTTCTCGCCCTTGCCTTCGGTGTAGATGCGGTTGCGCTCAATGCCCTTGGAGACCAGGTAGGCCTTCACGGCTTCGGCACGACGCACCGACAGGCGCTGGTTGTAAGCATCGGAACCGATCGAGTCGGTGTGGCCGACGGCGATGATCACTTCCAGGTTGATGCCCTTGATCTTGCTGACCAGGTCGTCCAGCTTGGCGCGGCCTTCGGGCTTCAGCACCGACTTGTCGAAGTCGAAGAAGGCGTCGGCGGCGTAGGTCACTTTCTGGGCGGCGACGGCAGGTGCGGGAGCCGGAGCCGGAGCCTTGGCGGCAGGTGCCGGAGCAGCAGCAGGCGCAGGAGCCGGAGCAGCCTTGGGCGCTTCCAGGGCGCCATCGCAGCCAGGAGCGGCGGTGGCGGGCGTCCAGAAGGCATCGCGCCAGCACAGTTCGTTCGTGCCGTTTTTCCAGATCAGGTTGCCATGGCCGTTACGCCAGTTGTCGGAGTTGATCGTCGAGCCAGCTGCGAAGGCGGAACCAGCCACGGTTGCAACAGCGAACATGATCGCTACTTTGTTCAGTTTCTTCATGGTTCTCCTCAGGGGAAAAAAGCCGCAGCCGGGCTGCGATAAATCGGACGCTTCAAGTGACCACCACCAAAAACGTTGGATTGATTGTGCCACACGTCCTTGCGCATTCTTAGCAGATGGGCGGCTGGAACCGTCAGACAAGGCCCCGATTGGCGGGGTTTGTTGCTGCAAAGCTACAACTCAAAGCGCCTAAAATCGAACCCTTTGCCTGCGTTGGGGCGACCCTTTTATATATATGACTTCATTCGCCAAGGAAACCCTCCCGATCAGTCTAGAGGAGGAGATGCGGCGAAGCTACCTCGATTACGCCATGAGCGTGATCGTGGGTCGAGCCCTGCCGGACGCCCGTGACGGCCTGAAGCCGGTGCATCGCCGCGTGCTGTTTTCGATGCACGAGGCCAACAACGTCTGGAACCGCCCTTACGTGAAGTGCGCGCGCGTCGTGGGTGACGTGCTGGGCCGCTTTCACCCGCACGGCGATTCGGCCACCTACGAAGCGCTGGTGCGCATGGCGCAGGACTTTTCGATGCGCTATCCGCTCATCGATGGTCAGGGCAACTTCGGCTCGGTCGATGGCGACAGCGCCGCCGCCTACCGCTACACCGAATGCCGGCTGGAAAAGATCTCCAGCGAAATTCTGGCCGATATCGACAAGCAGACCGTCGATATGGTGCCCAACTACGACGGCAAGGAGTTGGAGCCCACCGTCCTGCCGACACGACTGCCCAACCTGCTGATCAACGGATCCGGCGGTATTGCCGTGGGCATGGCCACCAACATTCCACCGCACAACCTCAACGAAGTGGTGGACGCCTGCCTGCACCTGCTGCACCACCCCGAGGCCAGCATCGACGAACTGATGGAAATCGTGCCCGCGCCCGACTTCCCCACCGGCGGCATTATCTATGGCGTGCAAGGCGTCAAGGACGGCTATCGCACAGGGCGCGGCCGCGTGGTGATGCGTGCCAAGGTGCATTTCGAGGACATCGACAAGGGCCAGCGCCAGGCCATCATCGTTGACGAGATCCCCTACCAGGTCAACAAGAAGACGCTGCAGGAGCGCATGGCCGAGCTGGTGCACGAGAAGAAGCTCGAAGGCATCAGCCACATCCAGGACGAGTCCGACAAGTCGGGCATGCGCCTGGTGATCGAACTCAAGCGCGGCGAAGTGCCCGAGGTGGTGCTGAACAACCTGTACAAGCAGACGCAGCTGCAGGACACCTTCGGCGTCAACATGGTGGCGCTGATCGACGGCCAGCCCAAGCTGTGCAACCTGAAGGAACTGGTCCAGGTCTTTCTGCAGCACCGCCGCGAAGTGGTCACACGCCGCACCGTGTTCGACCTGCGCAAGGCCCGCGAGCGCGGCCACGTGCTGGAAGGCCTGGCGGTGGCGCTGGCCAACATCGACGAGTTCATCCGCATCATCCGCGAGTCGCCCACGCCGCCGGTCGCCAAGACCGAGCTGATGGCGCGCAGCTGGGACAGCGCGCTGGTGCGCGAGATGCTGACGCGCACGCGCGAAGACGGTGTCACCATCAGCGCCGACGACTACCGCCCCGAGGACCTGGACCGCGCCTACGGCCTGCAGCCCGACGGCCTGTACCGCCTGTCGGAGACCCAGGCGCAAGAGATTCTGCAGATGCGCCTGCAGCGCCTGACCGGGCTGGAGCAGGACAAGATCGTCGCCGAATACAAGGAAGTGATGGCCGAGATCGAGGACCTGCTCGACATCCTGGCCAAGCCGTCGCGCGTGTCGACCATCATTGGTGAAGAACTCGCCGCGCTCAAGACCGAATTCGGCCAGACCAAGGAAGGCGCGCGCCGCTCCACCATCGAGCACAACGCGCAGGACCTGGCCACCGAAGACCTGATCACCCCCACCGACATGGTGGTGACGCTCAGCCACGCCGGTTACATCAAGGCGCAGCCGCTGTCCGAATACCGCTCGCAAAAGCGCGGCGGGCGCGGCAAGCAGGCCACGGCGACCAAGGAAGACGACTGGATCGACCAGCTCTTCATCGCCAACACGCACGACTACATCCTGTGCTTTTCCAACCGCGGGCGGCTGTACTGGCTCAAGGTGTGGGAAGTGCCTTCGGGCTCACGCGGTTCGCGCGGGCGGCCGATCGTCAACATGTTCCCGCTGCAGGAGGGCGAAAAAATCAACGTGGTGCTGCCGCTGACCGGTGACAACCGCAGCTTCCCGGCCGACCACTACATCTTCATGGCCACCGCTGGCGGCACCGTGAAGAAGACCGCGCTCGACGAATTCAGCAACCCGCGCAAGATCGGCATCATCGCCATCAAGCTCGACGACGGCGACCAGCTCATTGGCGCCGCCGTCACCGACGGGCAGCATGACGTGATGCTGTTCTCCGACGGCGGCAAGGCCGTGCGCTTCGACGAAAACGACGTGCGCGCGCTGGGCCGCGACACGCGCGGCGTGCGCGGCATGCAGCTGGAAGAAGGCCAAAGCGTCATCGCCATGCTGGTGGCCGACGCCGAGGCCGCCGAGCCGGGCACGGAACCAAACGCGCGCAACAGCGTTCTTACCGCCACCGAGAACGGTTACGGAAAGCGCACCCAGATTACCGAATACACCCGCCACGGCCGTGGCACCAAGGGCATGATCGCCATTCAGCAAAGCGAACGCAACGGCAAGGTCGTCGCCGCGACGCTGGTCGGCGTTGAGGATGAGATCATGCTGATCACCGACAAAGGCGTGCTGGTGCGTACCCGCGTGGCCGAGATTCGCGAGATGGGGCGCGCCACGCAAGGCGTCACCCTGATCGCGCTCGACGACGGCGCCCAGCTCAGCGGCCTGCAACGCATCGTCGAAAACGATGCGCAGGACAACGGTGCCGATGAACCCCAGTCTTCCCCAACGGAGTAACACCAGTGAGAGCCATTTTTTCCCGCATCCCCGCAGCTATTGTTTTGGTAGCTGCCTGCGCAGTATCCACCAGCGCAATCGCCCAAAATGACAAGCGCGCGCTGGCCACCAAGCTGGCGCAGATTCAGGCCAAGGCCGACAGCGCCGCCCTGGCCGGGCAACTGACCGACAGCGCCGTCGGCCCGGTGCTGGCCGGCTGGTCGCAGCGGCTGGACGAAACCGTGCCGCCCGCGCGCCAGAAGGACGTGCGCGACAAGCTGGACGTCGAGCTGAAGAAGTTCGCCGAAAGCACCTACAAGACCGTCGAAGCGCAAACCGGCAAGGCCGCCGAAGCCGCGCTGGTGCCGATCTTCATGGAAAAGCTGTCCGAGGACGAGCTGAAAACCATCATCACCTACCTCGAATCGCCGGTCAGCGCCAAGTTCCAGGCGCTCGGCCCCGACGCCACCAACGCGTGGGCCAAGCGCGTGGTCGACGCCACCAAGCCCGCCGTCGAAGCCGGCGCCAAGAACTTCGACAGCGCCGCCACGCGCATCGTCAACGCGGCCGGCAGCGGCGCGGCGCCCGCCAAGAAGTAAAGTTCGCGCTGTTTCGCGTCTGCGCCGGCGTTCCATACGCCGGCGCATTTCATTGTCCGAACCCCTGACCGCGCATGAGCAACCCCTCTCCCATCCAGTCCGACGCCCTGGCCAAGCTGCGCGTACGGATCGACAGCCTGGATGCGCAATTGCTGTCGCTGCTCAACGAGCGCGCCCGGGTGGCCGAGGAAGTGGGCGAACTCAAGCGGCAGGAAGGCACGCCCTTCTTCCGCCCCGACCGCGTGGCCCAGGTCATCGACAAGGTGCAGCAGGCCAACCCCGGCCCGCTGCAGAACCCGCACGTGGCGGCCATCTGGCGCGAGATCATGTCGGCCTGCCTGGCACTTGAAGTGCCGCAGCGCGTGGCCGTGCTGGGCCCGCAGGGCACGTTCTGCGAGCAGGCCGCCATCGAATTCTTCGGCAGCGCGGCCAACCTGATTTACTGCAGCAGCTTCGACGAGGTGTTTCACGCCACCGCCGCCGGCACGGCCCAGTTCGGCGTGGTCGGCATGGAAAACACCACCGAAGGCGTGGTGGCTCGCTCGTTCGACCTGTTCCTGCATTCCCCCGTGCACACGGTCGGCGAAGTCAGCATGCTGGTGCGCCACAACCTGCTGCGCCAGGTCAATGCGCTCGAAGGCGTCGAGGTGGTGCTGGCGCATCCGCAAGCGCTGATGCAGTGCCAGGGCTGGCTGACGGCCCACCTGCCCCACGCCGAGCGCCGCGCCGTGTCAAGCAACGCCGAAGGCGCGCGCCTGGCGGCCACCCAGCCCACCTGGGCTGCGCTGGCCAGCGACCGCGCGGCGGCGCAGTTCGGGCTGCACGTGGTGGCCCACGCCATTCAGGACGAGGCGTACAACCGCACGCGTTTCGCCATCATCTGCCTGCCGCAGACGCTGGCCATGCCCGCGGCGTCCGGGCGCGACTGCACCAGCATCGTGGTGTCGGTGCCCAACAAGCCGGGGTCGGTGCACGACATGCTGACGCCGCTGAAAAAGCACAAGGTCTCGATGACCCGCTTCGAATCGCGCCCCGCCAAGTCGGGCAAGTGGGAGTACTACTTCTACATCGACCTGCAAGGCCACCCGAGCGAGCCCAACGTGGCGGCCGCGCTGTCCGAGCTGCAGGCGTACTGCGCGTTCTACAAGATGCTGGGTGCCTACCCCCTGGGACAAGATGTTTGAACAACTCGGACTGATCGGCTGCGGGCTGATGGGCGGCTCGCTGGCGCTTGCGCTCAAGCGCGCGGGCCTGGTGCGCCGCGTGGTGGGCTACAGCAAGTCGCCCTCCACCACCGCACGCGCGCTGCAGATGGGCGTGATCGACGTCGAGGCGCCGTCGGCGCTGATGGCGGTGTCGGGTGCCGACCTGGTGGTGCTGGCGGTGCCCGTGGCCGCGACCGAGCCCACGCTGAAGGCCATCCGCCACCTGATCCGCCCCCAGATGCTGATCGTCGACGTCGGCTCCAGCAAGCGCGACGTGGTGGATGCGGCGCGCCGCGTGCTCAAGCAGGACGTGGGCGTGTTCGTGCCCTGCCACCCCATCACCGGGCGCGAGGTCTCGGGCGTCGAGAACGCCGACGCCGGCCTGTACGCGGGCCGGCAGGTCATCCTGACGCCGATCGAGCGCACGCTGACCGCCAAGCTGGACCAGGCCACACACCTGTGGCGTGCGCTGGGTTGCGAGGTGATCACCATGTCGCCCGAAGCGCACGACGCGGCGTTTGCCGCCGTCAGCCACCTGCCGCACCTGCTCGCCTTTGCGCTGATGAACAGCATCACCGGGCAGGCCGAGGGCAAGGACTACCTGTCGATGGCCGGGCCGGGCTTTCGCGACTTCACGCGCATTGCCGCGTCCGACCCGCAGATGTGGCGCGACGTGCTGATCGCCAACCGCGAAGAACTGGCCCACCAGGCCGAAAAGTTCCAGCACGCGCTGGCCGAGTTCCAGCGCCTGATCGCGGGCGGCCAGGCCGACGAGCTGGAGCGCCTCATCAACCGCGCCAGCCACGCGCGTGCCAACTGGCGCGTGACGCCCGGCGCCCGCTGATTTTCTTCGCCGTATCTTCCCGTGTTCGATACCGACTTCCTCGACGTTCCGGCGCTGCGCTCGGTTTCAGGCACCGTGCGCCTGCCGGGCTCCAAGAGCATCTCCAACCGCGTGCTGCTGCTGGCGGCGTTGTGCGAGGGGCGCACCGTGGTGCGCGACCTGCTCGATTCGGACGACACGCGCGTCATGCTGCAGGCGCTGCGCCAGCTGGGCTGCGGCGTCGCGGTCGACGACACGACGGCCGTGATCGACGGGCTGGGCGGCAAGCCGCGTCAAGCAAAGGCCGACCTGTTCTTGGGCAACGCCGGCACGGCGATGCGCCCGCTGACGGCCGCGCTGGCGGTGCTGGGCGGCGACTACGCCTTGAGCGGCATCGCGCGGATGCACGAGCGGCCCATCGGCGACCTGGTCGATGCCCTGCGCGCGCTGGGCTGCCGTATCGACTACCTGGGCAACGACGGTTACCCGCCGCTGCACATCGGCACGCCGCGCCTGCAGCTCGAGCAGCCCATTCCGGTGCGGGGCGACGTGTCCAGCCAGTTCCTCACCGCGCTGTTGATGGCGCTGCCGCTGGCCGCGCAGACGCAGGACATCGTCATCGAGGTGGTGGGCGAGCTGATTTCCAAGCCCTACGTCGACATCACCCTGCAGCTGCTGGCGCGCTTCGGCGTGGCCGTGCGGCGCGACGAATGGGCGCGCTTCACCATCCCGGCCGGCAGCCGCTATCGCACACCGGGCGAAATCCACGTCGAGGCCGACGCCTCGTCTGCTAGCTATTTCATAGCTGCCGGCGCTTTGTCAGAAAGCGCTGCGGGCCAAAAAGGCTTGAAGATCGAAGGCGTGGGCGAAGCCTCGATCCAAGGCGACATCCGCTTCGTCGACGCGGCCCGGCAAATGGGCGCGCAAATCGAAAGCGGCCCCAACTGGCTGCACGTGGCGCGCGGCGCCTGGCCGCTCAAGGCCATCGACCTGGACTGCAACCACATTCCCGATGCGGCGATGACCCTGGCCGCGATGGCGCTGTACGCCGACGGCCCCTGCACGCTGCGCAACATCGCGTCGTGGCGCGTCAAGGAAACCGACCGCATAGCCGCCATGGCCACCGAATTGCGCAAGCTGGGCGCCGCGGTGGACGAAGGCGCGGACTTCATCCGCGTCACGCCGCCCGCTGGCGCCACGGCGTGGCAAGCGGCGTCGCTGCACACCTACGATGACCACCGCATGGCCATGTGCGGCTCGCTGGCGGCCTTCAACCCGGCCGGCCTGCCGGTGCGCATCGAAGACCCCAAGTGCGTGGCCAAGACCTTCCCGGACTATTTCGAGACGCTGTTCGCCCTCGCGCAACCGGCGGTCGACGTGCCGGTCATCTGCATCGACGGGCCCACGGCGTCCGGCAAGGGCACGCTGGCCAGCGCCGTGGCCCGGCGGCTGGGCTATCACTATCTCGACTCGGGTTCGCTGTACCGCCTGACCGGGCTGGCCGCGCGCCGCGCAGGGCACGAACTGAACGCCGAAAATGAGGCGGCCATCAGCGCCCTCGCCCGCTGCCTGCCGGTGCGCTTTACCTCAGACGGCATCTGCCTCGGCGACGAAGACGTCAGCGACGCCATTCGCACCGAAGCCGCGGGCATGGACGCCTCCCGCGTATCCGCCTTGCCTGGCGTGCGTGAGTCGCTACTGAATCTGCAGCGCGACTTCGCCCGCCTGCCTGGGCTGGTGGCCGATGGGCGCGACATGGGCACGGCCATCTTTCCGCACGCCGCGCTCAAGGTGTACCTGACAGCGGGCGCCGCGCAGCGCGCTGAAAGGCGCCATAAGCAATTGATTTCCAAGGGAATTTCTGCTAAACTCGCCGACCTTCGCGCTGACTTGGAGGCGCGCGATGCGCGGGATGAAAACCGCGCCGCGTCGCCGCTGAAGCCCGCGCAAGATGCCCTGCTGCTGGACAACTCGCAGCTGACCATCGAGCAATCGGTGGATCAGGTGCTGGGCTGGTGGCAGGCAAGGCAGCCGTTTCGCTCTTCCTGAAGGGCCTGGCGGTCGCCCACCCGGTCACGACACCACGTCCGCAGCCGGTTTCTGGTCCAGCCGGCTTCCCTCCGCGCGTCGAAGCGCATCGAGCCGTCTGGTGGTTTCACCTTAACCGCGGTTCATCCGCACCCAAGCCTCTGTCGTCAGCCTTTCAAACGATTGCAACGGTGCTGTCGTCAACCTGTGCGTGCAGAGAAGGAATCTTTCATGTCTGAATCTTTTGCCCAGCTGTTCGAGGAATCCCTGCGCCGCACCGAAATGCGCCCGGGTGAAGTCATCACCGCCGAAGTCGTGCGCGTCGAGCACAACTTCGTCGTCGTGAATGCCGGCCTGAAGTCCGAAGCCTACATCCCGATCGAGGAATTCAAGAACGACCAGGGCGACGTCGAAGTCGAACCCGGCGCCTTTGTGCCCGTGGCCATCGGCTCTATCGAAAACGGCTACGGCGACACCATCCTGAGCCGCGACACCGCCAAGCGCCTGGCCTCGTGGCTGGCGCTCGAAAAAGCCCTGGAATCGGGCGACTTCGTCACCGGCACCACCGCCGGCAAGGTCAAGGGCGGCCTGACGGTGCTGGTCAACGGCATCCGCGCCTTCCTGCCCGGCTCGCTGGTCGACACGCGTCCCACCAAGGACCTGACTCCGTACGAAAACAAGACGATGGAGTTCAAGGTCATCAAGCTCGACCGCAAGCGCAACAACGTGGTGCTGAGCCGCCGCGCCGTGGTCGAGGCCAGCATGGGCGAAGAGCGCGCCAAGCTGATGGAGACGCTGAAGGAAGGCGCCATCGTCAACGGCGTGGTCAAGAACATCACCGAATACGGTGCGTTCGTGGACCTGGGCGGCATCGACGGCCTGCTGCACATCACCGACATGGCCTGGCGCCGCGTGCGCCACCCGAGCGAAGTGGTGCAGGCTGGCCAGGAGATCACCGCCAAGATCCTCAAGTTCGACACCGAGAAGAACCGCGTGTCGCTGGGTCTCAAGCAGATGGGCGACGACCCGTGGATGGGCGTGTCGCGCCGCTACCCGCAGGGCACCCGCATGTTCGGCAAGGTCACCAACATCGCCGACTACGGCGCGTTCGTCGAGCTGGAGCCGGGCATCGAAGGCCTGGTCCACGTGTCCGAGATGGACTGGACCAACAAGAACATCGCCCCCAACAAGATCGTGTCGCTGGGCGACGAGGTCGAGGTCATGGTGCTCGAGATCGACGAAGACAAGCGCCGCATCTCCCTGGGCATGAAGCAGTGCCGCGCCAACCCGTGGCAAGAGTTTGCGCAGAACACCAAGCGCGGCGACCGCGTCAAGGGCCCGATCAAGTCGATCACCGACTTCGGCGTGTTCGTCGGCCTGGCTGCCGGCATCGACGGCCTGGTGCACCTGTCCGACCTGTCGTGGAACGAGCCCGGCGAAGCCGCCGTGCGCAACTACAAGAAGGGCCAGGAAGTCGAAGCCATCGTGCTGGCCGTCGACGTCGACCGCGAGCGCATCAGCCTCGGCATCAAGCAGCTCGACCAGGACCCGTTCACGACCTTCGTCACCGTCAATGACAAGGGCCAGTCGGTCACCGGCAAGGTCAAGACCGTCGACGCCCGTGGCGCCGAGATCGACCTGGGCAACGACGTGGTGGGCTACCTGCGCGCTTCCGAGATCAGCCGTGACCGCGTCGAAGACGCCAGCCAGGTGCTGAAGGTGGGCGACGAGGTGACCGCCGTGGTGACCAACGTTGACCGCAAGACGCGCAACATCCAGCTGTCGGTGCGCGCCAAGGACGCTGCCGACCAGCAGGAAGCCATGGCCAGCCTGAGCCAGAACAGCGGCAACGCCGGCACGACCAGCCTGGGCGCCCTGCTGCGCGCCAAGCTGGACAACAACGACAAGTAAGGCAAGCTCCCGAGGCGCCTGATGGCGCTTCCCCCTCAAGGGGCGCACCCAGTGGCCGGGCCAGGCCCGCTCCACGGGTGCCCTTGAAGAGGCGGCAACGTGGCTCACCTCGGTATAACGCCTGCTGTCTATTGCTGCAATGACCCGTTCCGATCTGGTCGAACTGCTGGCCGAGCGCTTTGGTCAACTGACCCAGCGCGACGCCGACGCGGCCGTCAAGACGATTCTCGACGCCATGGGCGACGCGCTGACGCGTGGCCATCGCATCGAGATTCGCGGCTTCGGCAGCTTCTCGATCAACCACCGTCCGCCGCGCCTGGGCCGCAACCCGCGCACCGGCGAAAGCGTGCGCATCCCCGAGCGGCGCGTGCCGCATTTCAAGCCGGGCAAGGCCCTGCGCGAAGCCGTGGGTGCGCAACCCGTCGACGGCAGCGCGCCGTCCAAGGTGCCCGGGCATTGACGGCATCACCGCTAGAATCGTCTTCGACCTGAAGAAGACGCATGACCAAGCTCACCCGGCTGCTGACGTGGATACTGAAGGCAGCCGTTTTTTTTGCCCTGTTCGCCTTTGCGCTGAACAATCAGCAGGACGCCACCGTGCACCTGCTGTTTGGCCACCAGTGGCGTGCGCCCATGACGCTGGTGGTGCTGGCCGCCTTTGCGCTGGGCATGGTGGTGGGCGTGATCGGCATGCTGCCGGGCTGGATGTCGCGCCGCCGGCGCGCCGGGGCGGCAGCCGCTTCCGCGTCCGAGCTGGCTCCGCTGGACGGCCGGTTGACTGAGCCCCCCCCATGGAGTTTGACCTCAGCTGGATTTTGTTGGGAGTGCCGGTCGTATTTGCGCTCGGCTGGCTGGCTTCGCGGCTTGATCTGCGCCAGTTGCGCATCGAGAACCGGCAAGCCCCCAAGGCCTATTTCAAGGGCCTCAACTACCTGCTGAACGAGCAGCAGGACGAGGCCATCGACGCCTTCATCGAAGCGGTGCAGCGCGATCCCGACACGTCGGAGCTGCACTTCGCGCTGGGCAACCTGTTTCGCCGCCGGGGCGAGTACGAACGCGCCGTGCGCGTGCACGAGCACCTGCTGTCACGTGCCGACCTGAGCCGTGCCGATCGCGACCGTGCGCAGCACGCGCTGTCGCTCGACTTTCTGAAGGCAGGGCTGCTCGACCGCGCAGAAGACGCGTTGCGCAAACTGGAAGGCACGCGCTACGAGGAACAAGCCTGGCTGACGCTGCTGACCCTGCACGAGCGCGCGCGCGACTGGCAGCAGGCCGCCGACACCGCGCGGCGGCTGCAGGGTGCGGGGCAAGTCGACTTCAGTGCGCGGCTGGCGCATTACCTGTGCGAGCAGGCCGCCGATGCCTTGAACAAGAAAAAAGACCCGGTGGCCGCCGAAGGCCTGCTGCGTCAGGCCATCGAGTGCGCCGCTGCGGCCGCCCGCCCCCGCATTCAGCTGGCGGGCCTGTTGACCGGGCGAAACGATTGGGCGCTGGCGTTTGACCAGCTCGCCAGCCTGGAGCAGCACGCGCCGCAGGCCATTCCTCTGGTGGCCAGCGAGCTGGTGCGCATCGGCCAGGCCAGCGGCCAGCAGGCCCAGGCCCGCGCGCTGCTGGAGCGCAGCTACGCCGCCACGCCATCGATCGACGTGGCCGATGCCCTGGTGCAGGCTGAAACCGCCAGCGGCGTGCCTGCGCAAGTCGCCCGTGAAGGCTATGTGCGCCACATGACGCAAGAGCCGTCGCTCATCGCCGCTGCCCGCTGGCTCAGTCAGGAGCCGTTTGCGCAGGACGGCGCGCACCCGGTGGTGCAGCGCTCGGTCGAGCACGCGGCGCGCCCGCTGGCGCGTTATCGCTGCGCGGCGTGTGGCTTCGAGGCGCAGGGATACTTCTGGCAGTGTCCTGGTTGTCAGGCATGGGAAAGCTTCCCGCCCAAGCGCATCGAAGAGCTTTGAGCCGCCCCCGCAAGGTGCACAATTCGGCCCGGCGCGTCGTCGGTGCTGTCGCCGTCAACGCAGCAACCCGCCGCGCCGTTACGACAGTGCAGTGCCGTGCCGGCGGGTTCAGCCGGTGTTCAAACCTAGGAAGGTATCCCATGCTGAAAAAACTCCTCGCCCTGCTGACCATGTTCTATGCCGCCCTGGCGTTTGCCGCCGTGGACGTCAACACCGGCAGCGCCGCTGACCTGGACAGTGTCAAGGGCATCGGCCCCGGCCTGTCGGGCAAGATCGTCGCCGAGCGCCAGAAGGGCCAGTTCAAGGACTGGAACGACCTGATCAACCGCGTCAAAGGCGTGGGCGCCAAGAATGCTGCCAAATTCTCCGCCGGCGGCATGACGGTCAATGGCGCCGCCTACGCAGGCGCTCCGGCTGCCGCGCCCAAGGCCAAGAAGGAAAAGGCCACCGGCATGTCGGGGATGTCCGGGATGAGCGGTATGTCGGGCATGAGCGGCATGGCCGGTCAGCAAGGCATGGGCGGTATGTCGGGTATGTCGGGTATGTCGGGTATGTCGGGTATGTCCGGCATGTCGGGCCAGAAAGGCATGAGCGGCATGTCCGGCATGTCGGGTATGTCTGGCATGAGCGGCATGGCTGGCCAGAAGGGCATGAGCGGCATGTCGGGCATGGCTGGTCAGGCCAAGTAATCGCGGACGGCGGCCGCTCGGTCGCCCCTCGTGAACACGGCGCACCTTGTGGTGCGCCGTTTTTCATGGTGCGTCAGCCTGCCATGCCAAAGCCGCCGCCGCCTGGCGTGTGGATCTCGAAGATGTCGCCCGGCTGCATCTCGGCGCTGCCGATGTGCTGCAGGTCTTCAACCATGCCGTCGGCGCGCACCACGCGGTTGATGCCGACGGCGCCCGTGCCGCCGCCCGCCATGCCGAACGCCCCGCGCTCGCGTCCATTGCTGAGGATGCTGGCCGTCATGGGCTGCAGGAACCGGATGCGGCGCACGCCGCCGTTGCCCCCGGCCCATTGGCCGGCGCCGCCTGAGTCGCGGCGGATCTCGTAGCTTTCCAGACGGACCGGGAAGCGCCATTCCAGCACTTCGGGGTCGGTCATGCGCGAATTGGTCATGTGCGTCTGCACCACGCTGGTGCCGGGGAAGCCGCCGACCAGCTGCCCGTGCTCGTCGAACACGCCGCCCGCGCCAGAGCCGCCCGAGATGGTCTCGTAATACTGGTAGCTGTCGTTGCCGAAGGTGAAGTTGTTCACCGTGCACTGGCTGGCGCCCATCAGGCCCAGCGCGCCGATGATGGCGTTGGTGATGCAGGTCGACGTTTCGACGTTGCCCGCCACCACGCTGGCCGGCGGCTGCGGCCGCAGCATGCTGCCCTCGGGAATGACGACCTCGATGGGTTTCAGGCAACCCGCGTTCAGCGGAATGTCGTCATCGACCAGCATGCGGAACACGTACAACACCGCCGCCATGCACACCGCCGTCGGCGCGTTGAAGTTGTTGGTCTGCTGCGGCGACGTGCCGGTGAAGTCGACCTTGGCGCTGCGCGCGGCGCCGTCGATGGTGACGGCCACCTGGATCTGCGCGCCGTTGTCCAGCGGCAGCGTGAAGCTGCCGTTCCTCAGCCGCGCCGCCAGCCGCGTGATGGCGCGGCGCACGCTTTCCTCGGCGTTGTCCTGCACGTGCTTCATGTAGGCCTGCACGACGTCCAGGCCGAACTGCTCGACCATCTTGCGCAGCTCCTGCACGCCTTTTTCGTTGGCGGCGATCTGCGCCTTCAGATCGGCCATGTTCTGCTGCGGGTTGCGGCTGGGGTATTCGCCGCTGGCCAGCAGCGCCAGCATGTCCGACTCGCCCAGGTGGCCGGCATCGACCAGCTTGACGTTGTCGATCTGCACGCCCTCCTCCTCGATGCGGGTCGAAAAGGGTGGCATCGAGCCGGGCGAAATGCCGCCGATGTCCGCATGGTGCCCGCGCGAGCCCACGTAGAAGATGGGCTGTTCGCCGCCGTCCAGGTACACCGGTGTGATGACGGTGATGTCGGGCAGGTGCGTGCCGCCGTGGTACGGGTCGTTCAAGACGAACACATCGCCACGCTGCATGGCGCCACGATTGCGTGCGATCACCGTCTTGATGCTCTCGCCCATCGAGCCCAGGTGCACCGGCATGTGCGGCGCGTTGGCGATCAGGTTGCCTTCGGCGTCGAACAGCGCGCAGCTGAAGTCCAGCCGCTCCTTGATGTTGACCGAGTAGGCCGTGTTCTGCAGCTGCAGGCCCATCTGCTCGGCGATGTTCATGAACAGGTTGTTGAACACCTCCAGCAGCACCGGGTCGACCGTGGTGCCCGCGGCGTAGGTGACCGCGCGCGGCACGGTGCGTTCCAGCAGCAGGTGGTCAAAGGCCGTCAGGCTGGCGCGCCAGCCCGGGTCGACCACGGTGGTGGCGTTCTGCTCGGCGATGATGGCCGGGCCATCGATGGCGTCGCCAGGACGCAGGTCTTCACGCACGATCAGCGCGGCGTCGTGCCAGCCGGCCTGGCCGTCGGTGCCGACGGTGTAGATGCGCGCGGTGTCGCGCTGCGGCACGTCGCGCCCCGGGTGCAGCGGGTGCTCGTGCTCGGTCGGCGCGTCGCCAGCCACCACGGCCTCGACCGACACCGCCTCGACGATCAGCGCCTTGCCGGTCATCAGGAAGGCGAAGCGCTGACGGTACGCGGCCTCGAAGGCGCGCGTGATGTCGTGCATGACCTGCGCGTCGCCCGTCTCGCCGCCCTGCAGGTGCGGGAACGGCACGATCAGCGCCGAATCGGTGCCGTCATAACGCACGTGCACGCGGTGGTGCACGCGGATGTCGCCGCGGCTGACTTCCTGCCGCGCCAGTTCCTGGTGCGCGGCCAGGGCCAGGCCGCTCAGCGTGTCGCGCATGGCGCCGATGTGGTCGGGCGTCAGCGGCAGTTCCACCGCCGTTTCGCGCATCACGTTCTGGTCGGCCAGGCCCATGCCGTAGGCCGACAGCACGCCCGCCAGCGGATGCACCAGCACGCGCGTCATGCCCAGCGCATCGGCCACGCCGCAGGCATGCTGGCCGCCCGCGCCGCCAAAGCACTGCAGCGTGTAGCGCGTCACGTCGTAGCCGCGCGCCACGCTGATTTTCTTGATGGCGTTGGCCATCTGCTGCACCGCGATCTGGATGAAACCGTGGGCCACGTCCTCGGGCGTGCGGCCGGTGGGACCGGCGATGTCGGCAAAGCGCGCGCGCACCACTTCGGCGTCCAGCGCTTCGTCGGCGGCGGGGCCGAACACCTTGGGAAAGTACGCCGGCTGCACCTTGCCGACCATCACGTTCGCATCGGTCAGCGCCAGCGGGCCGCCGCGCCGGTAGCTGGCCGGGCCGGGGTTGGCGCCCGCGCTTTCGGGGCCGACGCGAAAACGCGCGCCGTCAAACTGCAGGATGGAGCCGCCACCCGCCGCCACGGTGTGGATGCTCATCATGGGCGCGCGCATGCGCACCCCGGCCACCTGCGTCTCGAACTCGCGCTCAAACTGGCCCGCGTAGTGGCTCACATCGGTGCTGGTGCCACCCATGTCGAAGCCGATCACCTTGGGCTGTCCCGCGATTTCGGCCGTGCGTGCCATGCCGACGATGCCGCCCGCGGGGCCGGACAGGATGGCGTCCTTGCCCTGAAACGCCATCGCGTCGGTCAGCCCGCCCGACGACTGCATGAAGAACAGCTTTACGCCCGGCATCTCGGCCGCCACCTGTTCAACGTAGCGGCGCAGGATGGGCGACAGGTAGGCATCGACCACCGTGGTGTCACCCCGGCTGACGAACTTCATCATGGGGCTGGTTTCGTGCGACGTGCTGATCTGCGTGAAACCCACTTCGCGCGCGATGCGTGCCGCCGCCTGCTCGTGCGCGACGTGGCGGTAGCCGTGCATGAACACAATCGCCACGCTGCGCAGCCCTTGCTGGTATTGCGCAGACAGCTCCTTTTTCAATAGCGATTCATCCAGCGCCTGCACCAGGTCGCCGTTGGCGTCGACACGCTCCTCGGCCTCGACCACGGCGCTGTAGAGCAGTTCGGGCAGCACGATGTGGCGGTCGAACAGGCGCGGCCGGTTCTGGTAGGCGATGCGCAGCCCGTCTCGAAAGCCGCGTGTGGTGACCAGCAGCGTCGGCTCGCCCTTGCGCTCCAGCAGCGCATTGGTGGCCACCGTGGTGCCCATCTTCACGCACTCGACCAGATCGGGCGTGATGGCCTCGCCCGACTGCAGGCCCAGCAGGTGGCGAATGCCGGCCACGGCGGCGTCCTTGTATTGCTCGGGGTTTTCGGACAACAGCTTGTGCGTGACGATCACGCCATCGGGCCGGCGCGCCACGATGTCGGTGAAGGTACCGCCGCGGTCGATCCAGAACTGCCAGCGGGAAGGGAGGGTGGCGTGAGGCATGGTCAGAAATCCAACATCGTGAGCGCGGGCTCGTGAAGGGCCAGATCGCCCAGAAGGCGTCTGGAATGAAGCAAAGACAGTACAGGCCAGCCCGTGGCGTGGCGCAGCGCCGCTGCATAAGGCGGCAGGTTGGTGCATTCCAGCACCAGCGCACGCAACTCCGGCGCCCGTGCGCGCAAGGTCAGAGCGGCGGCCACCACTTCCTGCTCAGCCAGAAGCGGATCCAGCGTCACGCCGGCGCCCAGGATGGCCTGCACGAAATGGCTGCGCTCCGGCATGCCCTGAATCCACACATCGCCGAGCCGATCCGACGGCACGCCTGCGGCACGCAAATGATCCCGACCCAGACGCTCGGCCGAGATGGTGAGCACACCCACCTGCGGCAAAGCGGCCAGCAGCGAAGGCAAGGCCAGCAAGCTGGACGACACCAGCGGCGCTGGATAGGCCACTGCCTGCAGTTCAGCCTGCAGCAGCACCAGAAAGCCGCAACTGGTCGTGATGGCCGTGCAACCTTGCGCCACCAACGCGCGCACCGCGTGCTCGAAGCCTGTACGCAGCGGAGACGCGCGCAGCGCCTCGGCGTGACACACCACACTGGCGGGCGCAGCACCCGGCACCACCCATTGCCGCACGGGACACGGGTAACTTGAAGGCAGGCCAAGATCCCCAGGCGGGCGATGAAAGCCTGTATCCAGCATCACCAGCCCCAAAGCAACCACTGACGCGGACACCCCGGCAGCCGCGATCACAGAGACGCCGCCGCGCGAGCGGCCTGATCGTAAACGCCCGACATCACCCGCAGCAGCCGCGCGAGCTCGCCCAGGTTGGGGTTGAGTTGTGGATCGATGTTGTCCATCAGGCAGGCTTCCCGCACCGCGCGATAGCTCTTCACCGCCGCCTCGCCAGCCTCGGTGGGCAGGTAGAACACTTCCTTGCCCTGCCGCTCAGTGCGCAGCAGGCCTGCGGCCACCAGTTTCTTGAGCGCGTAGGCCACCACGTGCGTGTCCTCATAGTTCAGCACGAAGCAGATGTCGGCCAGCTTCTTGTTGCGCGCGCGGTGGTTGACATGGTGCAACACCAGCACGTCGGTCACCGTCAGGTCGGGCACGCCAGCGGCGGCCATGCAGCGCACCATCCAGCGGCTGAAGGCGTTCCACGCGACGATCATGCCGAACTCGAACTCCGACGCCTCGACGCTGCGCGGCGACACCAGGTGCGACGACGACACAATGCCCGACCGCTGCACCTTCGAACCGCTTGCACTGCTTTTGACGCCCATCAGGGTAATCCCGAATCAATATCAAATTGACGATAATTTATTGACACTTTATCGAATCGACTCGTAGACTTCAATCCCGCACACGTCGCGCGGCTATGGCCGGATTCTGGTTTTCACCCTCTGCCTCGCAGAAGCGAACCCCTATGCTCCGCGCACCGTCAATCTTGTTCAAGGAGTTCGCATGACGTTCACCCGACGCGCCACCAGCACGGTGCTGGGCCTTTCTTTCATCGGCTTTGCCGCTGGCGCCAGCGCCCAGACCAAGTGGGATCTGCCCTCGGCCTACCCGGCGACCAACTTCCACACCGAAAACCTGGTGCAGTTCGCCAAGGACGTGGACGCGGCCACGGGCGGTAAGCTCAAGATCACCGTGCACGCCAACGCGTCGCTGTTCAAGGCCAACGAAATCAAGCGCGCCGTGCAAAGCGGCCAGGCCCAGGCCGGCGAAGTGCTGCTGGTCAACTTCGAGAACGAAAACCCGATTTACGGCGCCGACGGCATTCCTTTCCTGGCCACCAGCTATGCCGAGGCACGCAAGCTGGCCACGGCGCAGAAGCCGGTGCTTGAAAAGCTGCTGGGCGGGCAAGGCATGAAGGTGCTGTTCACCGTGCCCTGGCCGCCGCAGGGCATCTATGTCAACAAGGAAATCGGCTCGGTGGCCGAGATGCGCGGCCTGAAGTGGCGCGCTTACAGCCCTGCCACCGCCAAGATCGCCGAGCTGGTCGGCGCCCAGCCGGTCACCATCCAGGCGGCAGAACTGTCGCAGGCGCTGGCCACCGGCGTGATCAACAGCTACATGAGCTCCGGCTCGACGGGTTACGACACCAAGACCTACGAGAGCATCAAGTACTGGTACGACACCCAGGCCTGGCTGCCCAAGAACGCCATCATCGTGAACCAGAAGGCCTTTGCCGCGCTGGATGCCACGACGCAGGCCGCCGTGCTGAAGGCCGCGGCCGAAGCGGAAACGCGCGGCTGGAAGATCAGCCAGGAAAAGAACGAGTGGTATTCCAAGGCGCTCGCCGACAAGGGCATGAAGATCATGAAGCCCTCGCCCAAGCTGATGGGCGACCTCAAGCAGGTCGGCTCCATCATGCTGGCCGATTGGGAGAAGAAGGCCGGCGCCGATGGCACGGCGGTGATCTCCGCCTTCCGCAAGAACTGATCCGCCCGTGCGCCGGTTTCTGGATCGCCTGTACCTGGCCTCGGGCGCGCTCGGGGGCTGCTTCATCGTGCTCATCTGCGTGGCGATGATCGGCCAGAGCATCCTGCGCGAATTCGGCGTGCGCACTGGTGCGGTGAACGACGTGGTGGCATGGATGTGCGCAGCCGCGTCCTTCTTCGCCATGGCGCATGCGTTCAAGCACGGCGACTTCGTCCGCGTCACATTGCTGCTCGAACACCTGTCCGAACGCAAACGCCGTGTGCTGGAAATCGCAGCGCTGCTGATCGGCACCGTCAGCGTCGGCTACCTGGCGTTCTGGGCGGTGCGGTTCACGTACGAGAGCTGGCAGTTCAACGAACTGGCGCAGGGTCTGCTCCCCATTCCGATCTGGATCCCGCAAAGCAGCTTCGCGCTGGGCGCGCTGCTGCTGCTGGTGGCCATGGTCGATGAACTGATTCTGGTGCTGCGCGGTGCGCGCCCGACCTACGTGGTCGCGGTGGAAGAACGCCACGCCCACGGTGATTTCTCGTCCGACGTCTGACCGTCAACTCCGGCCCTACCATGGATATTCTGCTCGTTGGCGGCCTGCTGCTGTTCATCATGCTGCTGCTGCTCTCCGGCGGCGTCTGGATCGCCATGACGCTGGCCATTTGCGGCTGGGTCGGCCAGGCCTTCTTCACCAACACGTCGCCGGGCAACAACCTGTTCTCGGCCTTCTGGGAAAGCAACGCCAGCTGGGAACTGGCAGCGTTGCCGCTGTTCATCTGGATGGGCGAAATCCTGTTTCGCACCCGGCTGAGCGAAGAGATGTTCGAGGGCCTGCGCCCCTGGCTGAATCGCGTGCCTGGGCGGCTGATGCACACCACGATCCTGGGCTGCGGCATCTTCGGCTCGGTGTCCGGCTCGTCGGCGGCCACCTGCGCCACCATCAGCAAGGTCGCGCTGCCTGAACTCATCAAGCGCGGCTACAGCGAGAAGATCGCGCTGGGGTCGCTGGCCACGGCGGGCACGCTGGGCATCCTGATCCCGCCGTCGATCACCATGGTGGTGTACGCCGTGGCCGCCGACGCCTCCATCATCCGCATCTTCCTGGCCGGGTTTCTGCCGGGCTTCCTGCTGATGGCGCTGTTTTCGGGCTACATCATGTGGTGGAGCATTCGCCACCCCGACCAGGTCCCAGCGGCCGACCCGCCCACCTCGTTCCGCGAAAAGATTCGCCAGTCGGGCAACCTGATTCCCGTCACCGCGCTGATCGTCTTCATCGTGTGGGTGCTGGTGGCCGGCTGGGCGACGGCGACGGAATGCGCGGCGTACGGCGTGGCCGGCTCGCTGGGGCTGGCCTGGTGGAGCAAGAGCCTGACCTGGAAAAACTTCAAGGAAGGCGTGATGGGCACCACCCGCACCAGCTGCATGATCATGTTCATCCTGGCGGGCGCGGCTTTCCTCACCAAGACCATGGCCTTCACCGGCATCCCACGCGAGCTGGCCGAGTGGGTCAACGCCATGCACCTGTCGCCCTTCGCGCTGATCGGCGTGCTGACGCTCGTCTACCTGGTGCTGGGCACGGCGCTCGACGGCATCAGCATGATCGTGTTGACCAGCGCCGTGGTGCTGCCCATGATCCAGAAGGCCGGCTTCGACCTGATCTGGTTCGGTATCTTCATCGTGCTGCTGGTCGAGATCGCCGAAGTTACGCCGCCTGTGGGCTTCAACCTGTTCGTGCTGCAGAACATGACCGGCAAGGACAGCAACACCATCGCCCGCGCCGCCATCCCCTTCTTCGTCTGCCTGGTGATCTGCATCGTGCTGATCACGGCATTTCCGCAGATCGTGACCAGCCTGCCCGACATGGTCATGGGCAAGGGCTGACGCGCATCGACGCGCCACCGCAACGCGCGCCCGGCGATCCACTAAGATGGCGGCCCGATTTTGCCGTCGTGTCATAAAGGATCGCCTTGTTCAAGAATGTGATGCTCTACCGGATCGGCCCCGACTGGCCGCGGTCGGCCGAGCAGTGGGAAGAAGCCCTGGCCGCGGAGCCGTTTGCCGAATGCGGCGCGTCGCAGCAGAAGTCCAGCGGATGGGTGCCGCCGCGCGGTGAAGCGCATGGCGCGCTGGTCGAAAGCGTGGACGGGCAATGGATCGCGCGGTTCTGCCTCGAAACCAAGTCGGTGCCGGGCGATGCCGTGCGGCGCAAGGCGCAGGAAGTCATCGAGCAGATCGAGAAGACCACCGGCCGCAAGCCGGGCAAGAAGGAAGCACGCGACATCCGTGACGACGCGCTGATCTCGCTGCTGCCGCAGGCCTTTCCGCGCCGCAGCCAGATCACCGCCTGGATCGACCCGCAGCGCCGCTGGCTGGTGCTGGACGCGGGTGCGCAGGGCAAGGCCGACGAATTGATCAGCAGCCTGGCGCGGGTGGCCGGGCGCGGCTTTGAAGTGGGCCTGCTGCAGACCGCGCAATCGCCGCAAGGCGCGATGGCAGCCTGGCTGGCCGACGAGAGTGGCGACGCACTGCCCCACGCCTTCAACGTCGAACGCGAGTGCGAACTGAAAGGCAGCGGCGACGAGCCGGCGGTCGTCAAGTTCACGCGCCACCCGCTGCTGACCGACGAAGTGCGCCAGCATATTGCCGAGGGCAAGCTGCCCACCAGGCTGGCGCTGGGCTGGGCTGGCCGCGTGGGTTTTGTGCTGACGCAGGCGCTTCAGCTCAAGAAGATCGCGTTTGAGGAAGGCGTGTTCGACGAAGGCAGCAAGTCCGGCGACGACGACCGGTTCGACGCCGACGTGGCGCTGGCCACGGGCGAACTCGGCGGCCTGATGGGCGACCTGATCGAGGCGCTGGGCGGCGAGGCCAATTCAACCGCAGTAACGGACCAGGTACCTGCGGCCACCGGCGTAACGGGCGCGCCGCCCGCGCAACGCGCGCCGACCGCCGCAGCGGCCGACGACGACGGTCCGCCGTTTTGACCGAGCTGAACCGTCGCGTGATGCATGCCACGCTCATTTGCCCGGCGCAGCGCGTTTCGCCGCCATTCCCGCGCAGGCGGGAATCCAGCCGCCTGGCCAAAGAACGGCATACGGTGATGGCAGACATGGATTCCCACCGGCGCGGGAATGACGGGCTTTAGCAGCGCCCCCGTTCAGTTCGACAGATCCATGCACGCCGTCTTCGCCATCTGCCTCGGTGCCTGCGCCGGCGCGTTGCTGCGCTGGCGGCTGGGGCTGGCGTTGAACCATGCCGGCGCGTGGATGCCTTGGGGCACGCTGGCGGCCAACCTGATCGGCGGTTATCTCGTGGGCCTGTGCGTGGCGGTGTTCCAGCACCATGCCGACATCGACCCTGCGTGGCGACTGTTGCTGGTCACCGGCTTTCTGGGCGCGCTGACCACGTTCTCCAGCTTCAGTGCCGAGGTGGTCGAGATGCTGATGGCGCAGCGCTACGTGCAGGCGCTGGGCATCGCCGCGCTGCACCTGGCCGGGTCACTGGCGCTCACGGTGCTGGGCATCAAGACAGCGGCGGCGGTCATGGGTCACTGACGTCCACCGCGGTGCGTGGCCGTCAACCGCCACCCCGGTGCGTATACAGATCAAGGTGGCGCATGAACGATGCGCGCTCGGGCGGCGCCACGCCCTGGAATTCGAACACCACACGCAGCGCGGGCAGCTTCAGCAGCGCGATGCGATGCGGCTCGACCGCGTGCCAGCGCAGCGTCAGCGTGCCGCCCTCGGTCAACGTGACCTCGGCCCCACCGTCGTCCAGACGGCGCCAATCGTGATTGACCAGCGCGCCGCACAGCAGCCGCTCCCATTCGGCGGCGGAGGCGCTCATCTGGCGCTCGAACGCGTCGGGTACCTGCCCTGGCGCCATCAACCGCCTGCAATGGGCGGCCAGATCGCCAGCGCGTCGCCTTCCTGCAGCGTGGTGGTGGCGCGCGCGTCGGGCGGAATGTACTCGCCGTTGACCAGCACCAGATGCACCAGCGTGGGCGGCAGATTGAAGGGCGCGATGATCTGCTGGATGGTGGCGTCGGCCGCCACGTCGAGCGTCATCTCATTGCCTGGCCGCGTTTCGGGCGGCAGGTAATCGGCCAGCATGGCGAACAGCTTGAAGGTGATGCGCATCGCCGCTGCCGTCAACGTCGCCGCGCGTCGGCCGCGCCGCTCCAGTCGCCCTGGCCTTGCGCACGGGCCAGGTAGGCCTCGGTCAGCCGCATCGGGTCTTTCAGCAGGCGGTCTTTCCAGTCGCCCAGGCGGATCTGACCTTCGACCAGGCCGCGCATCACGCCCACATGGTCGGTCAGGCCGACCGAGTTGCAGCCGACCAGCACGTCGTCCTTGAACTGCAGGCTGAGGTGCCGGCACGCCGCCGTGTCGGTCAGCTCGGCGTGTTCGCCACCGGGCACGCCCTGCCAGTTGCCGAAGCTGGTGGAAATGAGGCCCAGCGTGTCGAGCACGTTGATCTGCGTGACCAGCTTAAGCGCCGCGCGCTGCCCCACCATGTTGAGCGCGGCCACGCGCGCCTGATCGGCCGCATTGGGCTGGATGGCGCTGACGATGGTCTTGCCGGTGAACGGGTCGAACGCCTCGGCGCAATCGCCCGCCGCATAGATGCCGGGCACGTTGGTCTGCATGCAGTCGTCGGTCAGCACGCCCAGCAGGCACTGGACGCCGCTGCCCTCCAGAAAGCCGATGGCCGGGCGCACGCCGGTGGCACTGATGACCAGATCGGCATCGAGCACGGTGCCGCCCGACAGGTGCACCTTCAGCGCGTCGCCCTCGCCTTTTTCAATGCGCTCGACCTTGTGGCCGGTGTACACGCGCACGCCCTGGCGCTCGCACCAGTCGCGGATCATGTTGCCGGCCACCTCGCCCATCATGCGCGGCACCATGCGGTCGCCCATCTCGACCACGCTGAGTTGCACGCCGCGCTTTTGCAGCGCTTCCATGATGATGCAGCCGATGAAGCCTGCGCCCATCTGCAGCACGCGCGCGCCCTTCACGGCGCGGGTGGCGATGTCGCGCGCATCCTGCAGCGTCCAGCAGGTGTCGACGCCGGGCAGGTCCAGCCCCGGAATCGGCGGCCGCACGGGGTGCGAGCCGGTGGCGATGAGCAGGCGGTCGAAGGCCAGCGTCTGCCCGTTGTCCAGCGTGACCGTCTTGCCCTGCGCATCGACCTTCGTCGCCTGTGCGTGGATCAGCTCGATGCGCTGCTGGGCGAAGTGGTCCGCGCCCTTGCGCAGATAAGTGCCGGGCTCGCCGATGTCGCCGACCAGCAGGTAGGGGATCGCCATGCGTGAATAAGGCGGCTCTCGCTCGTCGCCCACGAGGGTGATCTGGTCGCCAGGCGCGTGCTTGCGGATCGTCTCCGCCGCGATGACGCCGGCCGGACCGGCGCCGAGGATGAGGTGGTGCATGGTGGCGGCGATGATTGCTATTTAAATAATAGCTGCCAGCGCTTATCTGGAGCGCGGTGGCAGCCTTTTTCTCTAAACGCCCGCTTCCGCGCGGCAGAGGGTTGGGCTGAGGGTGAAAGCGCCGACCGGCGCGAACGTGCTCGGCCCTCACCCTACCCTGCGTTAGCGGGGCAGGCTCTGTCCCAGAGGGAAGTCAGCCCTCAAAGCCCCAGCCGCTCGCGCGTGGCCTGCGTCGGCCGGCCTTCCGCGTCCCAGCCGCGCACTTCGTAGTACTTGGGCAGCATCTCGTCCACATGGCTGACGGCGCCTTTCGAGCCGCCCGACTTTGCCGCTTCCGTCTTCAGGCGCTTGGGCAGGCTGTCGTCGGCCTTGGTAAAGCCGGCGGCGTTGTTGAACTCGCGCTCCATGTTCCAGATGCGCTCGCCAATCTTCTCGACCTCTTCCACCGTGTAGCCTTCGTCGCACGCGGCCGCCAGTTGCGGCGCCAGGTCGGGCAGGCTCCAGGCGAAGGTGGTGAAGATGCACAGGCCGGACGAGTCGAACGCCGCCGTGGCGTCCTGGAAGGCTTTCACCAACTCGGGCTTGCCCTCGGTCGCCGTGGGTTCGGTCTTGACCGGAATGCCCAGCACTTCCGATGCAATGGTGTAGCCGCGCAGGTGGCAGCCGCCGCGGTTGCTGGTGGCGTAGGCCAGGCCAATGCCCTGGATCGCGCGGCCGTCGTAGGCCGGGAATTCCTGGCCCTTGGACGACATCGACAGATCGGGGTGCCCGTACTTGGCCGCCAGGCGCTTGGAGCCGGTGCCGATCTCCTTGCCAAAGCCGCGGCCGTTCACGGTTTCTTCCGCCAGAAAAGCCAGCGCCTGGGCCGAGCCGAACGGCGCCTCGATGCCGATCTGCTCCTTGGTCAGCACACCCATTTCGTACAGCTCCATCACCAGGCCCACGGTGGCGCCAAAGCTGATGGGGTCGATGCCTTCCTCGTTGCACAGCAGGTTGACGTATTGCAACGCCTCCAGGTCGTTTACGCCGTTGGCGGCGCCCAGCGCCCAGGCGGCTTCGTATTCAAGGCCCCCACTCGCGCCCCAGTACTGCGGCTTGGTCTGCACCGTGAAGTGCGTCTCGTCGATCTTGCTGATGCGCCCGCAGGCGATGGTGCAGCCAAAGCAGGCCTGGTTGGTCACCAGGTGCTTCTTGCCGTCCGTCTTGCGCGGCGTGGCCATGGCTTCGGCGGAAATGTCCTTGGCGCCTTCGAACTGCACGTCGCGGTGGTTGCGCGTGGGCAGCGCGCCCACTTCGTTGATCACGTTCATCAGCACCTGTGTGCCAAACGTGGGCAGGCCCTGGCCGGTGACCGGGTGCTCGTGCAGGATCTTCTTGCGCGCAAAGGTCTCGGCCATGAAGGCTTTCGGGTCGCGGATGTTGCCCACGCCCTTGGTGCCGCGCACCGCGATGGCCTTGAGGTTCTTGCTGCCCATCACGGCGCCCACGCCGGAACGGCCGGCGGCGCGGTGCAGGTCGTTCACCACGGCCGCAAACAGCACCTGGTTTTCGCCCGCCTTGCCGATGCTGGACACGCGCGTCAGCGGGTCTTGCAGGGTCTTCTTGAGGTGCTCCTCGGTCTCCCAAACGCTCTTGCCCCAGATGTCGGCGGCGTCGCGCAGCTCGGCGGTGTCGTCGTTGATGTACAGGTACACGGGCTTCGGGCTCTTGCCTTCGAAGATCACCATGTCCCAGCCGGCCATCTTCAGTTCGGCGCCCCAGTAGCCGCCCGAGTTGGAGCAGGCAATGGCGCCGGTGAGCGGGCCCTTGGTGATGACGGTGTAGCGCCCGCCGGTCGAGGCCATGGTGCCCGTCAGCGGCCCGGTGGCCCAGATGATCTTGTTGTCGGCCGACAGCGGATCGACCTTGGGATCGATCTCGCTGGTGAGGTACTTGGTGCCGAGCCCGCGCGAGCCGATGTACTGGCGCGCCCAGTCCATGTTCAGCGGTTCGGATTTGACGGTGCCTTCGGTCAGGTTGACGCGGAGAAGTTTGCCAGCCCAGGACATGATGTGTGCTCCTTGATTGATAGCTGCCTGCGCTGATGCGTCAAGCGGCGGAAGGCTGATTGCCCAGCTTGTCCGCCCACTGCTTCATGCGGTCCAGGCCCGTCCAGTTGGCGTCGATGTAGGTGATGGCGGCGGTGGGGCAGGCTTCCACGCAGGCCGGGCCCTCGGCGCGGTCGTAGCACAGGTCGCACTTCTGCACCTTGCCGGTTTCGGCCACGTAGTTGATGGTGCCGAACGGGCAGGCGATGGTGCAGACCTTGCAGCCCACGCAGGTGGCGTCCGACACGATCTTGGCGCCCGTGCCCTTGTCCACCGTGATGGCTTCGACCGGGCAGGCGTGCAGGCACCAGGCCTCGTCGCACTGCGTGCAGGTGTAGGGCACCTTCTTGCCGGTGGTGTGGAAGTCGAACACCTTGATGCGCGACTTGGCCGTGGCGTACACGCCGTAATGCTCGTAAGAACACGCCATCTCGCATTGCAGACAGCCGGTGCACTTGTCGGCGTTGATGTGCAACACCTTTTGCATGAAGGTCTCCTTTTTATGTGCGGGCGCGCCGCACCTTGCCTATGAATGAAGTTGCATAGGAATTGTGGGCAATGACGAGGGACATAGCGGTCTAGGGTATTCCCTAGTCGGGTATGGGCGGCGCGCTGAAATTCTCAAACTGAGACAGCTGCCCGCCCGCCAGCGTGCGTGCGCGCCGCTGCACAATGGGCGCCATGAACGCTTTAGACCGCACGCGCCGTGCGCAAGCCGTGGTCACCCCGGCATTGACCGATGCTTTCGCCCGCGACGGCGCCGTGTGCCTGCGCGGCCTGCTGAACGCCGACGAAGTCGCCCTGCTGCGCAGTGGCATCGACGCCAACATCGCCGCGCCCAGCCCGCGCGCCAAGGTCGCCAGCCGCCCTGACGACCCCGGCTTCTTCATCGAGGACTTCTGCTGCTGGCAGGACAACGACGCCTACCGCCGCGTCATCTTCGATTCGCCGCTGGCCGCCGCCGCCGGCCTGCTGATGCAAAGCCAAAGCGTGCGCCTGTACCACGACCACATGCTGACCAAGGAGCCCGGCACGCGCCAGAAGACGCCATGGCACCAGGACCAGCCCTACTACAACATCGACGGGCGGCAGAACATCAGCTTCTGGATTCCGGTCGACCCGGTACGGCGCCATTCCACGCTGGAATTCGTCGCCGGATCGCACCAGGGCCCGTGGCTGATGCCGCGCAGCTTCATGGACCACCAGGCCAAGTGGTTCCCCGAAGGCAGCCTGGCCGACCTGCCCGACATCGAGGCGGTGCGCGACCGCTTTTCCATCCTGGGCTGGGCGGTGGAGCCGGGCGACGTGATCGCCTTCCACATGCTCAGCCTGCATGCGGCCGGCGGGGTGGACGGCGACACGCGGCGGCGGGTGTTCTCGGTGCGCATGCTGGGTGACGACATCACGCATGCGCCGCGCAACTGGGTCACGTCACCGCCCTTTCCGGGCCTGGCGGATCGCTTGCCGGCGGGTGCGCCAATGCACGATGCGCTGTTTCCGGTGCTGTGGCAAGCCGCTTGAGATTGCTTTGTTTTTGATAGCTGTCAGCGCCCTTTGGAAGCGCGCTGGAGCCGATTTTGATTGAAAATTCGGCCGCGCCGCGCGGTCGCTGTTCGGTTCAATCCGCCAGCGCCAGCACCACGGCGCTGTCTTCCACCCACGCCACGGCCCGGCTGCCCGCCCGCAGCGCATTTGGCCGCGCCGCAAAGCCCACCAGCTGAATATCGCCGGGCAAGGTGACGACCACTTCGTCGCGCTGCACCCCGCGCGCCACGCGCAGCACGCGGCCATCCAGCGCATGGGTGGCAGGCACTGCGGGGCTGGCCGCTGACGCCGCCTGCACCCGCACCGCCGTGGCCTTGCACAGCGCCAGCACGTCGGCGCCGGGCGCCAGGTTCAGCAGCTCGGCGCTTTCGCGCGTGATGGACGAGGCCAGCTCCACCCCTTGCGCCAATGCCAGCACCACCCGCACCAGAGGGTCGCGCGCATCGGCGCTTTCGAGCCGCAGCACGCGGCACGGCATCAGGTTGCGCATGCTGGTGCGCGGGCCGGCCAGCGCGCGGGCGGGCGACCCGTCGAAGCGCGCCAGCACCTCGCGCCGCGCCGCCTCCATCTGCGCCGCGGCGTCCAGCAATTGCGTGCCGGCGGCGGTCAGCCGTGCGCCGCCGCCGCCCGTGCCGCCCACGCTGGAATCGACCAGCGCCTGCCCGGCCAGGTTGCTGAGCGTGTGAATCGCCTGCCAGGCCGCCTTGTAGCTGACGCCCGCCACGCGCGCCGCTTCGGAGATGGAGCCGTGCAGCCCCACCAACTGCAGGATCTCGATGCGCTTGTCGGTCTGCGCATCGACCAGGGCGCGAGAAGGGATCAGCGGCTTGACCATGGCGGTGATTCTCGCGCAGCGGGTGTACCGGATCGCCCGCACGCCGAAGCGCAAGCGGGCTAGAATCGCTATTCTCAAACGGAATAGCGACCCGCTTCAACACATTCCGCACATGCTTCAAGCCGCTTCGCGCACGCGCCGCATCGTCGCCACCTGGCTGACCGTGATCGGGTCGATCACGGCGTGCGCAGCGGCGTCTGCCGAGCAGGTGCACATCGCCGTCGCCGCCAACTTCACCGCGCCGGCCAAGGTGCTGGCGGCGATGTTCGAGAAAACCACCGGCCACACCGCCCGCCTGACGTTTGGCGCCACCGGCGCCTTCTACACGCAGATCAGGCACGGCGCGCCGTTCGACGTGCTGCTGGCGGCCGACGACGAGCGCCCTGCCCTGCTCGAAAAAGAAGGCGCCATCGTGCCCGGCTCGCGCTTCACCTACGCCGTGGGGCAACTGGCGCTGTGGTCGGCCAGGCCGGGCGTGGTCGACCCGCAGGGGGCGGTGCTGAAAATCGGTCAGTTTCACAAGCTGGCCATTGCCAACCCCAAGCTCGCGCCCTATGGCGCGGCGGCCGTCGAAGCGATGAACCAGCTGGGCGTTTACGCCGCTTTGCAACCCAGACTCGTCACGGGCGAAAGCATCGGACAGACCTACCACTTCGTCGCCTCCGGCAATGCCGAACTGGGCTTCGTGGCGCTGTCGCAGATTCAGGACGCGGGCGTGATCCGCGGCGGCTCGTGGTGGATCGTGCCCGCCCGGCTGCATGCGCCGATCGTCCAGGACGCGGTCATCCTCCAACGCGCACAGGCCAACCCGGCGGCCCAATCGTGGATGGATTTGCTGCGCTCGCCCAAGGCGAAGGCGCTGATCCGCGACCATGGTTATGCGGTGCCGTGATGCGCAAACCAATCAGCCGCCAGCCCGTTCTGCACCAGCGGATGAAGCTATGTTTGTCATAGCAATCCGCCCCCCCGATTGCCTGCCCGTGATGCTCGACGCCACCAGCCTTGCCGCCGTGCGCCTGTCCATCGAACTGGCGCTGGCGACGACCGTGATGCTGCTGTTGGGGGGCACGCCGCTCGCCTGGTGGCTGGCGCGCGGGCGGTCGCGCTGGCGCGTGCCGGTGCGCGCGCTGGTGGCGCTGCCGCTGGTGCTGCCGCCTTCGGTGCTGGGCTTTTATCTGCTGGTGGCCATGGGGCCGAACGGGCCGCTGGGCCAACTGACGCAATCGCTGGGTTGGGGGCTGCTGTCGTTCAGCTTCGGGGGGGCTGCTGATCGGCTCGATCATCTATTCGCTGCCCTTCGTGGTGCAGCCGCTGGTCAACGCGTTCGAAGGCATCGGCCCGCGCCCGCTGGAAGCCGCCGCCACGCTGCGGGCCGGCCCGCTGGACGCCTTCTGGCACGTGGCGCTGCCGCTGGCGCGGCCGGGCTACATCACCGGCGCGGTGATGGGCTTTGCGCACACGCTGGGCGAGTTCGGCGTGGTGCTGATGATCGGCGGCAACATCCCCGGACAGACGCGCGTGATCTCGGTGCAAATTTACGACCACGTGGAGGCGCTGGAATACACGCAGGCGCACTGGCTGGCCGGCGGCATGCTGGTGTTCAGCTTTGGCGTGCTGCTGGCGCTGCATGCGGTGCAAGCGCGGCGGGGTGCGCCTTGAATACCGACAACGCTTCCGAATCGATAGCTGCTTGCGCTTATCCAGAGAGCGCTGGCAGCGATTTTTACCCCGAAACCGCGCAACCTGACGCCATCGCCATCCAGGCGCGCGTGTGCCACGGCCCCGCCTTCACGCTGGACGTGGATGTGCACCTGCCGGGCAGCGGCGTCACCGCCCTCTTCGGCCCGTCGGGCTGCGGCAAGACCACCCTGCTGCGCGCGCTGGCGGGGCTGGTGCGGCCGTCGCCGGGGCGTGTCGTGGTGGGCGGCGAGGTGTGGCAGGACGATGCCGCACACGTGTGGCGACCGACGCACCAGCGCCCGCTGGGCATGGTGTTTCAGGAAGCCAGCCTGTTCGACCACCTGAGCGTGCAAGGCAACCTGGACTTCGGCCTGAAGCGTGTGCCGCCCGCCGACCGCCGCATCGCGCTGGACCACGCCATCGACCTGCTCGGCATCCGCGACCTGCTCGGTCGGCGCCCGGCGCGGCTGTCGGGCGGCGAGCGCCAGCGCGTGGCGATTGCGCGCGCGCTGGCCACCAGCCCGCGCCTGCTGTTGCTGGACGAACCGTTGGCTGCGCTGGACGCCGCGCGCAAGGCCGAGGTGCTGCCCTGGTTCGAACGCCTGGCGCGCGAACTGCACATTCCCATGCTGTACGTCACGCACTCGCTGGACGAGGTGGCGCGCCTGGCCGATCACCTGCTGCTGCTGCAGGCCGGACGCGTGGTGGCCAGCGGCCCCACGCCGCAGATGATGACGCGCCTGGACCTGTCGCTGACGCAGGGCGACGCGGCCGGCGCGCTGATCGAAGGCGTGCTCGAATCGGTGGACCGCACCTACGGCCTGCTGACGGTGCGTTTTGGCGGCGGCGCGCTGCACTGCGTGCCCGCCAGCGGCGCCCGCGAACGCGCCGTGGGCGAGCGCCTGCGCCTGCGCGTGCAGGCGCGCGACGTCAGCCTGACGTTGAGCGCAGCGGCCGACACCAGCATCCTCAACGTGCTGCCCGCCCGCGTGCAATCCGTTCAGGCCGATGGCACCGCGCAAGCCCTGGTGGCGCTGGACGCGGGCGGGACCACGCTGCTGGCGCGCGTGACCCGTAAGTCGGCCGACGCACTGGCCCTGGCGCCGGGCCAGCGCGTGTTCGCGCAGATCAAGGGCGTGGCGGTGCTGGATTGAGGCGGACGGCGCCTATCAACTCATCGCCCCTCAACCGCCCGTCAACGCACCAAAACCCAAGCCGCGCAACACCTGCTGCGCCGGCGCCTCGCGCAGCGCGCGCGCAAAGGCCTGCGCGGCCGGGCGCGTATCACGGCGCAGGCCCAGGCCGTAGTCCGCACCTACCTGAAGCGCAGGTGGCAATTGCACCACCTTCAGCCGCGGCACTTCCTTCTGGCTGGCGACGGCGTTGGTGCAGTAGGTCAGGAACACGTCGGCGCGCCCCTCGTCCATCAGCCACGCATAGGTGCCGCGGCCGGCGGGTGCTTGCGGCGACGTGGCGCCGCCGGTCAGCTTCAGCGCCTTGGCGTCGAGCGTGGCATAGGCGCCCGGTTGCAGCGCGTCGGCGCGGCGAAACAGCACCCAGGCGTAATCGCCAGACGGGTCGGCCTGGGGCGTGGACGTGCCGACGCGCACCTGCGGGTCGAGCAAGGTGGCCAGCAGCGTGGCGGGCGTGGTGCTGACCCGGTCGCTGGTCAGCGCGCACAGCTGGTTGCGGGTGAATACGACCGGCGCCTGCCACGCGCCCGCGCGCGCCAGACGCTGCGGGTGGTCGGTATCGGCCGAGGCGAACACTTCGGCGCGCTCGCCCTGCTCGATGCGCTCGCGCAGCAAGCCGGACGCGCCGAAGGTCAGCGCCACCTTCTGCCCGGTGCGCGCCTCGTGGTCGCGCGCGATGGCCGTCAAGGCTTCGCGCAGGCTGCCGGCGGCGTACACGCGCACCGGCTCGGCGCTGGGCGCGTTAGATCGGGCCATGGGCGCGCACGCGCTCAATGCGACGCACAGCAAGGCGGCCGGCCAAGCCGCAGCGCCCAAGGTGCGCGCGCTCATTTGGCGGCATTCGGGAAGAACAGCTGTTCGCCGCCGATCTTGTAGCCGGCGATCACGCCCTGCCCGGCGGCTGAGGTGACCCAGTCGACGAACTTCTGCGCCTCGGCCTGCTTGACCTGCGGGTGCCTGGCGGGGTTGACCACCATCACGCCGTACTGGTTGAACAGGCGCTTGTCGCCTTCGACCAGAACCCCTAAGTCGGCGCGGTTCTTGAAGTTGAGCCAGGTGCCGCGGTCGGCCAGCACGTAGGCGCCGGTGGATGCGGCCATGTTCAGCGCCGGGCCCATGCCGCAGCCGCATTCGCGGTAGCCGCTGCCCTTGGCATCCTTCAGGCCCGCCTGTTCCCAGAAGCGCAGTTCGGCCGCGTGCGTGCCGCTCTTGTCGCCGCGCGAGACAAACGCCGCATTGCCGGCGGCCAGCTTCTTCAGGCCCTCGACGATGTCCTTGCCCTTTGCGCCAGCCGGGTCGTTCTTGGGGCCGACCAGGATGAAGTCGTTGTACATGACCGGATAGCGCTTGACGCCAAAGCCGTCGGCGACGAATTTGTCCTCGGCCTTTTCGTCGTGCACGAACACCACGTCGGCGTCGCCGCGGCGCGCCATGTCGAGCGCCTGCCCGGTACCCAGCGCGACCACCTTGACGTCGATGCCGGTGGCCTTCTTGAATTCGGGCAGCAGGTACGGAAACAGCCCCGACTGCTCGGTCGACGTGGTCGATGCCATCACGATCGACTGCGCCGACACCGCCGAGGATGCTACAAACAAAATAGCTGTCGCCGCATATTTGACGGCCGTATAAGACCAGAAAGACTTGAAAACACTCACAGCAATTCCCCTTTCAGAAACAGATCGGCCTGCGGCGACACGCTGCGCAGCATTTCACGGTTGAAGAAATCGGCCACGGGCAAGTCGGCCAGCACCTGCCCTTGCTCCAGGTAGATCACGCGCCGCGCCAGCCGCTTGACCTGGCCCAGGTTGTGGCTGGCGAACAGCATGGTCAGCGGTGGCTCGCCCGCTGCCACCGGCGCATGCGCAAATTCGTGCATCAGCGCCTCGACCTCGTGCTTGGCGTGCGGGTCCAGGCTGGCCGTGGGCTCGTCCAGCAGCAGCAGTTGCGGGCGCTGCGCCCACGCGCGCGCCAGCGCCAGCCGCTGCTGCTGCCCGCCCGACAGGCCGCGCGCGCTGCGCTCGGCCAGGTGCGCCAGTTGCACGCGCTCCAGCGCCTGCAGGGCGCGCGCCATGGCGTCGGCCCAGCGCACGCCACGCAGCCACAGGCCGATGGCGATGTTGCGCGCCACCGTGGTGCGCAGCATCCAGGGCCGCTGAAACAGCATCGCCTGCGCCACGCGCGGCGGCGCCTGCACCTGACCTTCGGTCGGACCCAGCAGGCCGTGCACCACGCGCAGCAGCGTGCTCTTGCCGCAGCCGTTGCCGCCGATCAGCGCCACGCTGTCGCCGGCGGCGATGTCCAGGCTCACGTTCCGCAGCGCCTGCACCGCCCCAAAGCGCACGCCCACATCGCGCAGCGCGATCAGC
Source organism: Ottowia sp. SB7-C50 (assembly GCF_033110285.1). Classification (NCBI taxonomy): domain Bacteria; kingdom Pseudomonadati; phylum Pseudomonadota; class Betaproteobacteria; order Burkholderiales; family Comamonadaceae; genus Ottowia; species Ottowia sp. SB7-C50. Next base: position 1,222,064 of record NZ_CP136995.1, on the reverse strand, counting down.
GCCGGCGCGCTGGCCCGGCATTGCTGCGCCTGCTGGGCCGCGGCGCGCAAGGCGGCGCCGGGCAGCGTCAAGGACGAATCGGGCGCGCTCATGAAGCCGCCACCACGGCGCGCGCCGGCTGCGGCGTGACGCCGTCGACCCGCTCGCGCCAGCCGCGCACGGCGGCGATCAGCGCGTTCAGCACCAGCACCACCGACAGCAGCACAATGCCCAGCCCCAGCGCCAGCGGCAGGTCGCCCTTGCTGGTCTCCAGCGCGATGGCGGTGGTCATCACGCGGGTAAAGCCGTCGATGTTGCCGCCGACGATCATCACCGCACCCACCTCGGACACCGCTCGGCCAAAAGCTGCCATCAGCACCGTCAGCAGCGCGTAGCGCTCGTCCCACGCCAGCAGCAGCCCGCGCAGGAAGCGGCCCGCCCCCAGCGACGCCAGTTGTTCGCCGTGCTGCGCGTCGGCGTCTTCCACCACCTGTCGCGTCAGCGCCGTGACCACCGGCACCACCAGCACCACCTGCGCCACCACCATGGCCTGGAAGCTGAACATCCAGCCCAGAAAACCCAGCGGCCCGCTGCGCGACAGCACCAGGTACACCAGCAGCCCCACCACCACCGACGGCAGCGCCAGCAGCGTGTTGAGCAGCGTCAGCACGGCGCCGCGGCCGCGAAAGCGCGCCACGCCCAGCCACGCCCCCGCCAGCAGCCCAACGCCGTAGGCGATGGCGCAGGCCACGCCGCTCACAGCCAGCGAGCGGCCGACGATGGTCCACAAACCGGCGTCAAAGGTGCTGAGAAGATGCAGCGCCGTGCGCGCGCTGTCGGCAAAGGTATTCACGGGCCCACGATGCTAATCGCGTTGCCCCATCCCGCGCATCAGGGAAGCGGAGCTATGCAATTGATTGCATAGCGGGGCCGGCTGGCTGGGCTTGCGGGCGCGTGCGGGCCTCGTTGATGCGGCACACTGGGGTCTGTGTACAAGATCGGACTTTCCTATTCGCTGGACGCGGACGGCGCGGCGCCGCTGATCCGCAACCCGCTGCTCGACCTGCTGCAGGCGGTGCGCACGCAGGGGTCGATATCGTCGGCGGCGCGGGCGCTGGGCTTGTCTTACCGCCACGTGTGGGGCGAACTGAAGCGCTGGGAACAGGAGCTGGGCCAACCGCTGCTGCACTGGGAAAAGGGCCAGCGCGCGCGCCTGTCCGAATTCGGCGACAAGCTGCTGTGGTCTGAACGCCAGGCGCAGGCGCGGCTGGCGCCGCAGATCGAAGCCCTTCGCGCCGAACTGGAGCGCAGCTTTGCCGTCGCCTTTGATGACAACGCGCACGTGCTGACCTTTCATGCCAGCCACGACGACGCGCTGACGGCGCTGCGCCACTACGTGGGCGCGCAAGGCCACAGCCCCAGCCTGCACCTGGACATCCGCTTCATGGGCAGCGTGGACGCCATCCAGGCGCTGAACGAGGGCCGCTGCATCATGGCAGGCTTTCATACGCGGCCCGACGCGCCGGTCGGCTCGCTGGCCGAGAGCACCTACAAGCCACTGCTGCAGCCCGGCCTGCACAAGCTGATCGGCTTTGCGGCGCGCACCCAGGGGCTGATGGTGGGCGCGGGCAACCCGCACCGCATTCGCGGGCTGCGCGATCTGATACGCGGCGACGTGCGCTTCATCAACCGCCCGCTCGGCTCCGGCACCCGCGTGCTGCTGGACGAACTGCTGCACGAAGCGGGCCTGAGGCCCGACCAGATTGCGGGCTACGCGCAGACCGAGCCATCGCACGGCGCCGTGGCGCAGGCGATCCTGGCCGGGCAAGCCGACGCGGGCCTCGGCATCGAAGCCGCCGCCCGCGCGCGCGGGCTCGACTTTGTGCCGATCACACGCGAGGACTACCTGCTGGTGTGCCTGGAATCGGCGCTGGACACGCCGCCGGTGACCGCCCTGCGCGAAGTGCTGGCCAGCCCCGCGTGGCAGGCCACGCTGGCGCAACTGGCCGGCTACACACCGTCGCGCTGCGGCCAGGTGCTGGCCATGACGCAGGTACTGCCGTGGTGGCAGTTCAAGCGCCCCAAGCCCGGCAAAACGCACAGGCAACGTGGCTGACCGCAGGGGATTCAGCTAGGGAAAATCTCGTTTCGCCGCGCGAAGGGCGTCATTACAATCGCACACTTTCCCGGGCGCTGCGTCGATCCAAGGCGGCGGCGCACGCCAACCCGGCGCCGTCCTCCGCGCGCGGCCGTCCACAAAGGAGACCCCTATGCAAGGGCTGCTCAAACTGTCCCGGGCCATCGACTGGCTCAACGCCCAGGTGGGCAAATATGTCATCTGGCTGATCTTTGCCGCCACCGTGGTCAGCGCGCTGAACGCGGTGATCCGCAAGGTGTTCAACATCAGCTCCAACGGCTTTCTGGAAGTGCAGTGGTACCTGTTTGCCTGGTCGTTCCTGGTGGCGGCCGGCTTCACGCTGCTGCATCGCGAGCATGTGCGCATCGACGTGCTGAACAGCCGCCTGCCCGTCAAGGCCCGCCTCTGGATCGACATCATCGGCTTTGCGCTGTTCCTCACGCCGCTGTGCCTGGTGGTGCTGTACCTGGGCGTGCCGCTGCTGGTCGAGAAATTCCAGTCGGGCGAGATGTCGGGCAACCCGGGCGGGCTGATCCGCTGGCCGGTGTGGCTGGCGCTGCCGATCGGGTTCACGCTGCTGATGCTGCAGGGCTGGTCGGAGCTGATCAAGCGCGTGGCCTTCTTGCGCGGTGAAGGGCCGGATCCGTTGGGCCGCCTGACCGACAAGTCGGCCGAGGAAGAACTGGCCGAGGCGCTGCGCCGCGAAGCCGCCGCCAAGGCGGCCGCCGAATCCGCCCCCGCGCCCGCCGCACGCTGATCACCGAGAGCCACACCCATGGAATTCCTCACCGCCAACTACGCCCCGATCATGTTCGCGGGGCTGATCTGCTTTCTGCTGCTGGGCTTTCCGGTGGCCTTCAGCCTGGGGGCCTGCGGCCTGTTCTTCGGCTTTCTGGGCATCGAGCTGGGCATCTTCCCCGCCACCATCATGGCCTGGCTGCCGCAGCGGCTGATCGGCATCATGGCCAACGACACGCTGCTGGCCGTGCCCTTCTTCACCTTGATGGGGTTGATACTCGAACGCAGCGGCATGGCCGAGGACCTGCTCGACACCGTCGGCCAGGTGTTCGGCCCCATGCGCGGCGGCCTGGCGCTGGCGGTGATCTTCGTCGGCGCGCTGCTGGCGGCCACCACCGGCGTGGTGGCGGCGTCGGTCATCTCGATGGGCCTGATCTCGCTGCCCATCATGCTGCGCTACGGCTATGACCGGCGCCTGAGCAGCGGCGTCATCGCCGCGTCGGGCACGCTGGCGCAGATCATCCCGCCCTCGCTGGTGCTGATCATCATGGCCGACCAGCTGGGCCGCAGCGTGGGCGACATGTACAAGGGTGCGTTCATTCCCGCCTTCATGCTGACGGGCCTGTATGTGCTGTACGTGCTGGCGCTGGCCATCTTCAAGCCGGCCAGCGTGCCGGCGCTGCCGATCGAGGCGCGCACCTACCGCGAACCCGATGGCAGCGGCGGCTACCCGTCGCTGATCGCGCTGGCCGTGCTGTCGTCGCTGGTCGCGGTGTTCCTGGCGCGCCACATGGCCGACGTGCACACCTGGTGGGAAGGCCAACTGGTCGAATCGGTGCCGACCGACGAGAAGGTGGTGGTGGCCATGTGCGGCGGCGTGTTCGTGGCGCTGGTGATCGCGCTGGCCAACCGCTTTGCCAGGCTGGGCCTGCTTTCGCGCCTGGCCGAACGCGTGACCTTCGTGCTGATCCCGCCGCTGCTGCTGATCTTCCTGGTGCTGGGCACCATCTTCCTGGGCGTGGCCACGCCGACCGAAGGCGGCGCGATGGGCGCCATCGGCGCGCTCATCATGGGTGCGATGCGCGGGCGCATCAGCTGGTCGCTGCTCAAGCAGGCGCTGGCCTCCACCACCAAGCTGTCGTCGTTCGTGATGTTCATCCTGATCGGCGCGACCGTGTTCAGCATGGTGTTCCAGGCGGCCGACGGTCCGCGCTGGGTCGAGCACCTGATGACCACCCTGCCCGGCGGCAAGGTGGGTTTCCTGATCGTGGTGAACATCATGATCTTCTTCCTGGCGTTCTTCCTCGACTACTTCGAGCTGTCCTTCATCGTGGTGCCGCTGCTGGCGCCCGTGGCCCACAAGCTGGGCATCGACCTGATCTGGTTCGGCGTGCTGCTGGCCGTCAACATGCAAACCTCGTTCCTGCATCCGCCGTTCGGCTTCGCGCTGTTCTTCCTGCGCTCGGTCGCCCCTGACAAGCAATATGTCGACCGCGTCACCGGCAAGGTGATGGACCCGGTGACCACCATGCAGATCTACCGCGGTGCGATTCCGTTCCTGTTCCTGCAGCTGACGATGGTGGGCGTGCTGATCTTCTTCCCGCAGCTGGTCACCGGCAGCCTGGACGAGGAAGTCAAGGTCGACATGGAAGCCGTGGGTGCCCAGATGCGCGACAGCCTGGGTGCCGCGGGTGGCTATGGCGCCGACGCGGCGCAGCCGGGCGCCAGTGCGCCAGCTGGCGACAGCTGGGGCAACGACGCAGGCTACGGCAGCGGGCAGGAACCCGCGGCATCGGACATCAGCACCACGCCGGAGCCCGCCGCTTCTGCGGCAGCCGATGGCGCTGCCGACGACCCGATGAAAGCGATGAACGAAGCGCTCAAGCAGCAGGGCGGCAAGTAGCCAGGCAGCACCTTCCGTTGATCGCCCGACGCCCGATGCATCCCATCGGGCGTTTATTTTTTTGGGGCGCAGGCGATGTCACTCGCCCTCAGCTTGAGCGCACAAAGCAAGCGCCCAGACAAAAGCCACCCGAAGGTGGCTTTTGCATTTCTGCGGCCCGGACCGCGTCCTCAAGGGACTCGGCCCAAAGGCACCGTCAGATCTTCACCGAGTTCATGTACTGGTTGAACGGGAACTCGGAGAAGCGGTTCCACAGGATCTGGTCACGCTGGAAGGCGCGCATGTCGTCGTGAATCTTCTTGAAGTCGGGCGACTTGGCGCTGTGCTCGGCAAACACTTCCATCGACGCCTTGAAGCCGGCGTCCATGACGGCCTTGGGGAACAGCGTCAGCTTGGTCTTGTTGGCCACCAGGCGCTTGAGCGCCTGTGGGTTCAGCGCACCGTACTTGGCCGTCATGTCGGCCGCGGCGACGGCGGCGGCGGCCTGCACGATGGCCTTGTTGTCGGGCGACAGCTTTTCAAACGCCTTGTTGTTGATGAAGAACTCGAGGTCGGCGCCGCCTTCCCACCAGCCGGGGTAGTAGTAGTACGGGGCGACCTTGTTGAAGCCCAGCTTTTCGTCGTCGTACGGGCCGACGAATTCGGCGGCGTCCAGCGTGCCTTTTTCCAGTGCCTGGTAGATGTCACCGGCAGGCAGGCTTTGCGCGACCACGCCCAGCTTGGCCATGGCTTCGCCGAACACACCACCGCCCAGGCGCATCTTCAGGCCCTTGAGGTCAGCCGGGGTCTTGATTTCCTTGCGGTACCAGCCGCCCATCTGGGTGGTGGTGTTGCCCGCGCTCAGGGTGCGGAAGTTGTACTTGGCGAAGAAGGCATCGAGCAGCTTGCGGCCGTTGCCGTGGTCTTTCCAGGCGGCGTTTTGCAGCGTGGTCAGGCCAAAGGGTACGGCGCAGCTGAACGAGAAGATCGGGTCCTTGCCGGCAAAGTAGTAGGCCGCCGTCTGCGCCATTTCGATGTTGTCGTTCTGCAGCGCGTCCACCACGCCAAAGGCGGGCATCAGTTCGCCGGCCGGGTGCACGGACACTTCGAACTTGCCGCCCGAGAGCGCCTTCACGGTCTGCGAAAACTTTTCGGCGCTGCCGAAAATCGTGTCGAGCGATTTCGGAAAGCTCGAGGCCATGCGCCAGCGCACGGCGGCCTGCGCGTGCACGGCGGGCGCCACGCCAGCCGCCAGCACGCCTGCGATGCCGGTGCGCTTGATGAGAGAACGACGATCCATGTGTATGGCTCCTTGTAGAACTTGAAAAAAGTGACAGGCGAGTTTAGCCGCCCGCCACGGCGAACCCATTAGGGATTCACCTGCCGGCCAGCCGGCCGGCGCGGTCAACCAACGGCTTTGAGCACCGGCGCCGCAAGGGCCGCCAGCTCACCGAAACGCGTGCGGATGGCCGCCTCGATGCCCGCCGCGTCCAGCCCGGCCAGCGACAGCAGGCGCGCGGGGTCGCCGTGTTCGATGAACTCGTCGGGCAGGCCCAGTTGCAGCAGCGGCATGACCCGGCCTTCGGCGGCCAGCGCCTCGGCCACGGCGCTGCCGGCGCCGCCCATCACCACACCTTCTTCCACCGTGACCAGGGCCTCGTGGCGGCTGGCCACGTCGCGCAGCATGTCCAGGTCGAGTGGCTTGGCCCAGCGCATGTTGACCACCGTGGCGCCCAGGCGCTCGGCGGCCTGCAGGGCCGGGTAGAGCAGCGTGCCGAAGGCGAGGATCGCCAGCCGCTGACCCTGGCGCCGCACCTCGGCCTTGCCGAAGGGCAGCGCATCCAGGTCGGCCAGCGGCGCCACGCCGGCACCCGCGCCGCGCGGGTAGCGCACGGCCACCGGGTGGTCCTGCGCGAAGGCCGTGCTCAGCAGTTGCCGGCACTCGCGCTCGTCCGCCGGGCAGGCCACGCTGACGTGGGGGATGCAGCGCAGGTAGGCGATGTCGTAGTTGCCGGCGTGGGTGGCGCCGTCCGCACCCACCACGCCGGCGCGGTCGAGCGCCAGCACCATCGGCAGCTTCTGGATCGCCACGTCGTGGATCAACTGGTCGTACGCGCGCTGCAAAAAGGTGGAATAGATCGCCACCACGGGCTTCAGGCCCTCGCAGGCCAGGCCGGCGGCAAACGTGACGGCGTGCTGCTCGGCAATGCCGACGTCGTAATAGCGGTCAGGAAAGCGGCGATGGAATTCGACCATGCCCGAGCCTTCGCGCATGGCGGGCGTGATGCCGACCAGCCGCTTGTCCTGCGCCGCCATGTCGCACAGCCATTGGCCAAAGACCTGGGTAAACGTCTGCTTGGGCGGCTGGGCCGGCGGCACCAGACCGATCGCAGGGTCGAACTTGCCGGGGCCGTGGTAGGCCACGGGGTCGGCCTCGGCCAGCTTGTAGCCCTGGCCTTTCTTGGTGACGACGTGCAAAAACTGCGGGCCGGACTGCCGGGCCATCAGTTCGCGGATGTTCTCCAGCGTGGGGATCAGCGACTCGAGGTCGTGCCCGTCGATGGGGCCGATGTAGTTGAAGCCGAACTTCTCGAACAGCGTGGCCGGCACCACCATGCCCTTGGCGCCCTGCTCGATGCGCTTGGCCAGCTCGAACAGGGGCGGCACAGGGCCGAGCACCGTCTTGCCGACGCTCTTGGCGGCGGCATAGAAGTTGCCGCTCATCAGCTGCGCCAGGTAGCGGTTGAGCGCGCCCACCGGCGGGCTGATGGACATGTCGTTGTCGTTCAGCACCACCAGCAAGCGCGCATCGCGCTCGACGCCGGCGTTGTTGAGCGCCTCGAAGGCCATGCCAGCCGTCATGGCGCCGTCGCCGATGACGGCAATGGCCTTGCGGTCCTCGCCCTTCTGCCGCGCGGCCAGCGCCATGCCCAGCGCGGCCGAGATGCTGGTGGACGAGTGCGCGGTGCCGAAGGTGTCGTACTCGCTCTCGTCGCGGCGCGGAAAGCCCGACATGCCGCCCAGCTGGCGCAGCGTGGGCATGCGCTCGCGGCGCCCGGTCAGGATCTTGTGCGGATAGGTCTGGTGGCCCACGTCCCACACCAGCCGGTCGTCGGGCGTGTTGAAGACATAGTGCAGCGCGATGGTGAGCTCGACCGTGCCCAGGTTGGAACTGAGGTGGCCGCCGGTCTTCGACACGTTCTGCAGCACGCATTCGCGCAGTTCGTCGGCCAGGCCCTTCAGCTGCGCGGCCGGCAGGCGGCGCAGGTCGGCGGGGCTGTGGATGGATTCAAGCAGGTTGGTGGCCATGATTCAGCTTCTTCGGTGCACCACCAGGTCGGCCAGTGCACGCAAATGTCCCACGCGGGGCAGGCCGCTGGCGTCCAGCGCGGCATGTGCCCGCACGCACAGCTCGTCGGCCAGGGCGCGGGACGGCGCCAGGCCCAGCAGCGACACGTAGGTGGGCTTGTCGGCGGCGGCGTCCTTGCCGGCCGTCTTGCCCAGTTGGGTGGAATCGGCCGTCACGTCGAGGATGTCGTCCACCACCTGAAAAGCCAGCCCGAGGGCGGCGCCGTAATCGTCCAGCGCCTGACGTGCGCCCTGCGGGAGCGCACGGCCGGCGCAGGCCGCGCCCATGCGCACGCTGCCTTGCAGCAGTGCGCCGGTCTTCAACACGTGCATGGCGCGCAGTTCGGGCTCGGACAGCGGCTTGCCGACGCTGGCCAGGTCAATGGCCTGGCCGCCGGCCATGCCATGGGCGCCTGCGGCCTGCGCCAACGCGCGGCACAGGTCGGCCTGCATGGCAGGCGGTACGGTGTCGGCGTCGGGCGTCAGCAGCTCGAACGCCAGCGCCTGCAAGGCGTCACCGGCCAGCAGCGCCTGGGCTTGCCCGAACTGCACGTGCACCGTGGGCTTGCCGCGCCGCAGCACGTCGTTGTCCATGCACGGCATGTCGTCGTGCACCAGCGAATAGGCGTGGATCAATTCGACCGCGCACGCGGCGCGCAACGCAGCTTCATCGTGGCCGTCCGCCGCTTCGGCCGCGGCCAGCACCAGCAACGGGCGCAGGCGCTTGCCGCCGTCCAGCACCGCGTAGCGCATGGCTTCGCCCAGGCCGGCAGGGGCCTGCACCGGCACCCAATCGGACAGGGCCTGTTCAACCCGCGCCAGCTGGGCGGACGACCAGGCAGGAAAATCCGGTGCGTTCATTCAGACACCCACGGCTTGAGGCCGCCCTGTTCGTCCAGCACCCGCACCTGCTCCTCGACCGACTGCAGGCTGTCGCGGCAGTACTTCAGCAACTGCGTGCCGCGCTGGTATTGGCCCAGCAACTGCTCCAGCGGCAACTGGCCCGACTCCAGCCCGGCGATGAGTTCCTCAAGCTGCTGCACGGCCTCGCCGTAGCTGGCGGGCAACGCATCGGGACTGGAGGGGGATTTCTTGGACATTCGCGAGGGCAAAGGGCCCTATTTTAGGTCGCCGACGCATTCGCCGTGCCGCGGGCGGCCGAAACCCGGCCATCGCCGGGCGTTCCAAATCAAGCGGAATGTCCGCCGCTCAACTATAATCAAAGGTTCCCTTGGCCAAAAGTTGGCTGGGGGCTCGTGCGCGCAATATCCTCGGATGCCAGGCGCTTACTACCTGCCCCTTCATAGGGGGAGTCTTTGGATCGGAACACCATGTCTGATTTGAGTCTTCAGTTACAGCAGGCGGCAAGTCAACTTCCCGTCCAATCCTATTTCGACCAGGCGCTGTTCGAGCGCGAGATGAGGCTCATCTTCGAGTCCGGTCCGCGCTATGTCGGTCACTCGCTCGCAGTGCCGAACGCTGGCGACTATTTCGCGCTGCCACAGGAAGCCGATGGCCGCGCGCTGGTGCGCAGCCCCCAGGGGCAGGTCGAGCTGATTTCCAACGTCTGCCGGCACCGCCAGGCCGTCATGCTGAAGGGCCGCGGCTCGCTGCAGGGCCAGGGCAAGGGCCATGCGGGCGGCAACATCGTGTGCCCGCTGCACCGCTGGACGTATTCGCCCAAGGGCGAGCTGCTGGGTGCGCCGCATTTCCAGCACGACCCCTGCCTGAATCTGAACAACTACAAGCTGCGCGAGTGGAACGGCCTGCTGTTTCAGGACAACGGCCGCGACATCCTGGCTGACCTGGCCGGCATGGCCGAGGCGAAGAACCTGTCGTTCGACGGCTACGCGCTCGACCACGTCGAGCTGCACGAGTGCAACTACAACTGGAAGACCTTCATCGAGGTCTATCTGGAGGACTACCACGTCGGCCCGTTCCACCCCGGCCTGGGCAACTTCGTCACCTGCGACGACCTGCGCTGGCAGTTCGGGCAAGAGTTTTCGGTGCAGACGGTGGGCGTGGCGCCGGCCTTCAAGCCCGGCAGCGACGTGTACAAGAAGTGGCACGAGGTGCTGCTGGCCTACCAGGGCGGCGAAAAGCCGCAGCGCGGCGCCATCTGGCTGACGTACTACCCGCACATCATGGTCGAGTGGTACCCGCACGTGCTCACCGTCAGCACGCTGCACCCGGTCAGCCCCAACAAGACGCTGAACATGGTGGAGTTCTACTACCCCGAGGAAATCGTCGCCTTCGAGCGCGAATTCGTCGAGGCGCAGCGCGCCGCCTACATGGAAACCTGCATTGAGGACGACGAGATCGCCGAGCGCATGGACGCTGGCCGCAAGGCCCTGATGCTGCGCGGCGACAACGAGGTCGGCCCCTACCAGAGCCCGATGGAAGACGGCATGCAGCACTTCCATGAGTGGTATCGAAAAAAGTTGGGCGCCACCCCCCCTGAGCGCCTGACGGCGCTTCCCTCCTCTGCTGCGCGAGGGGGGGACATCTCCAGCGGGCGGGTCAAGCCCTTCCACGGCGATCACTCGATTCGCGTGCGTCTGAACCAGACCCTCTCCATCTTGGGGAAAGCTTGCCCCCGCGAAGGCAGAGGGTTGAGGCGAGGCCCGAGTGCACACCTGAGCGACACCGCCGTCGATCCTTGCAGCACTGAGCGCCGGCTGACGCACCAGCTGTCGCTTTAATTTTTGTAGCGCCTCGCGCTTATCTGTCGCGCGCCGCAGGCCAATTTGATTCATAATCGCGGCCCATGCAAGCTGCCTGGATGATTGCCGCCTCGCTGTTCTTCGCGCTGATGAGCGTGTGCATCAAATATGCATCGCCCCATTTCGGCCCGCTGGAGATCGTCTGCTACCGCGGCGCCATCGGCATCGTGTTCATGTGGGCGCTGGCGCGCTCGCGCGGCGTCAGCCTTGCTACCCGCGTGCCCATGATGCACGTCTGGCGCAACGTGGTTGGCGTGGCCGCGCTGGTGGCCTGGTTCTACGCCATCGCGCACCTGCCGCTGGCCACCGCCATGACGCTGAACTACATGAGCGGCGTGTGGGTGGCCGCCTTTCTGATCGGCGGCACGCTGCTGCTGGGCCGCATCGCCGACATCCGACGCCAGGGCCCGCTGGTGATGGCGGTGATGGCCGGCTTTGCCGGCGTGGTGATGATGCTGCGCCCCACGCTGGACCAGAACCAGCTGTTTGCCGGCCTCATCGGCCTGATGTCGGGCCTGATGTCGGCGCTGGCGTACATCCAGGTGGCGGCGCTCGGGCGCGTGGGCGAGCCTGAGGCGCGCACCGTGTTCTATTTTTCGCTGGGTGCCACGCTGGCAGGCGGCATCGGCATGCAGTTCTTCGACATGCATCCGCTGAACACGGTGCAGGCGCTGTGGCTGCTGCCGGTGGGCATCCTGGCGGCGCTGGGCCAGCTGTGCATGACCCGCGCCTACACCCGCGGCGCCACCATGGTGGTGGCCAACCTGCAGTATTCGGGCATCGTCTTCGCGGCGCTGTTCGGCGTTGTTTTGTTCGGCGACCAGATCCCGACCATCGGCTGGCTGGGCATGGCCACCATCATCGCCAGCGGCATGACGGCCACCTTCCTGCGTGCCCGGGCGCTCACCAACCCACCGGCTGATGCGCGTTGACCGCCTGAGTCGCCCACGGCGTTACCGCATGCCCTGCTCTGCGGCCAGTTGATTAAGCTACGTGCTCTTGATGCTCCCCACAGGACTGCCGCCATGCGCTTCACCCACCTGATCTCGGTCGATGAACTGAAAGCCCTGCAAGCCAGCGGTGCGCCGCTGATGGTGTTCGATTGCAGCTCTGAACTGGGCAACCCGGCCAAGGCCGACGAGATGTTTGCCGCCCGGCACATCGCCGGCGCCCAGCAGGCCCACCTGGAGCGCGACCTGAGCGCGCACGACCCCGCGCACGCCGTCAACGGCGGCCGCCATCCGCTACCAAAAAGAGAGCTGTTCGCGCAGACCCTGCAAGCGCTGGGCTTCAACAACGCCATGCAGGCCGTGGTCTACGACCGCCAGGGCGCCAACTACTGCGGCCGCCTGTGGTGGATGCTGAAATGGGCCGGCCACGACGCCGTCGCCGTGCTCGACGGCGGCCTGCAGGCCTGGGACGCAGCGGGCGGCGCGGTCGAATCCGGCCCGCCCATCGCACGCCCGCGCGGCGATTTCGCCCTGAAGCCCGCCCTGCGCCGGCTGGTGCAGACGCCCGAAGTGGTGCAACACCTGGAGCAGCCCACGCAAACGCTGATCGACGCGCGCGGCGGCCCACGCTACCGCGGCGAGGTCGAGCCGCTCGACCCCATCGCCGGCCACATCCCCGGCGCGCTGAACCGGCCCTTCACCGACAACCTCGGTGCCGACGGGCGCTTCAAGCCCGCGGCGCAACTGCGCGCCGAATTCGACCAGCTGCTGGCCGGGCGCGATGCGGCCGGCGCAGTACACCACTGCGGCAGCGGCGTCAGCGCCGTGCCCAACGTGCTGGCGATGGAACTGGCCGGCTACCCGCCCGCGGCGTTGTACGCCGGCAGCTGGAGCGAATGGAGCCGCACGCCGGGGCTGCCGGTGGCCAAGGGTTGAGCGCGCCTGCAGCCCACATTGTTGATCCTGAGCCTGCCGGAGGACTTGGTGTCCGACAAACAGGCGTCGACAAGGCCCATCCCTGCCTCGTCGAATGGCCTGCGATGAGCACAGTCGAATGGCTCGGCGCGAACGGATTGTTGGTGAAATCGCCCATAGCGCCTTGATCTGGAGCCCGGCAAGCGCAAAGGGCTATCAAAAAAAGAGCGCCGTACGCTTGACTGGCAGGCGTACGGCGCTCATTCATGGCTCACGCGCCATTGGCGTGCAGCCGATCAGTCCGGGTCATCGACGGCGCTGCCGCCAGGCTCCCCCGATCAGGCCAAGACTGAGCAACATCAGCGCCCACTGGCTGAGCGTCGGGATCGCGGTAACCGGAACTTCACCGTCGTCGTTGTTCACCGCCACCGTGGCCGACGCGTTCGGCCCGACCTTATAGCCATCAGCCGGGTTGATCTTCACCACGGCCTGTACATTGCCGTCGCCCGGCGTCGTGTTGGGTGTGGCAGTGATGGTGCACGTGGCGGTGGTCTGCCCTTGGGGCACCGTCAACGACGTGCCGCAGGTGGTGGTGTAACGGGTGCTGTCCACCGGCGGCGTGATGCCGACCGTCAAGCCCCCCCGTCGGCGCTGGCCCATTCAATGTCAATGTGCAAGTAGACACGTTGTTGGGTGCATCCACCAGCGTGGTTGGCGTGCAAGTCAGGTTAGCGACATAGGCATCGTCGTTGTTGACCGTGACGTCGGCCGATGTGGGCGTGCCCAGCGTGTACGCTGCACCCGCCGCGGGTGTGGCCAGCGCCAGTGTGGCGGTAACCGAACCGTCGCCGGGCACCGTGTTCTCGACGGCAGTGATGGTGCACTGCTTGGTGGTTTGCCCGGCGTCGATCACGATGGGCGACTCGCAGGTCGTGGTGTAGCGGGGATTCGACGCCGGCAGCGTCAGCGCCACGCTTAACCCGCCGGTCGGCGCCGCAGTGTCGGAGGTGATGGTGCAGGTGGCGACGTTGCTGGCGGCGTCGACCAGCGTCGCGGGATCGCACGTCAACGTGACGACCGGCAGCACGGGCAGGCACTCGGTGGCGTCCAGGCTTTGGGCTGTGTTGGTGGTGGTGTAGTTGGCAGGACCGGACACCGTGCCTGCAGGAATATCCATCAAGCGCACACCCGGTGTCGCTGTCGATAATCCACCCACAAATGCCATCTGGCCATTTTGCAAACGCGCTGCGGCGCCATAGGGACCCCACACAACGCTTACAACGTTTTCCCCTACCCCTTTCACCAGATTCGTAACAATCCCCGTGGCCAGTTCAATGCGATAACTGGTGTTGCTTGCGCCACCAGAAGCGGTCGCAATGCCATACGCGTAAGTTCCCGTCGCATCAATCGCAAAGTCACCTGACTGCGACAGAATTTGCGTCGCTGTACCGTTAGCGTCGACCAGCGGAATCTTGCCCAAATAGGTCGGCACGTCGTTCCCTACGCTGATCCGAATCAACTCTCCGCGCGCACCACCCGACTGCAGGTTGCCAATGATCAACTCGTTGTTGGCCGGATTGAATGCCGCAGCGTTGTAGTTGGGTCCCAGTTGAAACCAACGATCTGTCAAACCGCCGGTGCCGTCTGGCATGTTGGCAATCGCGCCCAGGTTGTCGACACCCGTGGTCCCGTACTTCAGAACCTGAATGTGACCGGTGTATTGCTTATATGAATTCACAGGCACATTGCTGTAGTCCGGGTCGCCCTGTGTCGCTCGAATAGCATAGATATATCCATTTTGAGGATTCATGCCCATGGCGACCGTCGCGCCCGCGTTGACTGATGCAGCAGGCGGGGTTCCTGACCCCGGTGGGGTCGGCGCACTTTGGCCTGTCCAAATATTGGTGATGGTGGCGGCACCGCCTGCGGCGGTTGGCAACGTCACCTGATCCAGCGCGATGGTAGGTGGAATGTTGGAAGCGTCAGTGCCGCTTTTGAGATAGCGGGCCTGATAAAAGGACAACGATCCCGCAGGACACAGCGGCAGTGGCGCGCCTGCAGCGCTCCATGCCGGTGCGCTGGCCGCCAGCACGCCGATTCCTAGCAAGGCGTTGGTCAACCCCCGCTTGCAAATTCGCCACGTTTTCTTCATGATGTTTCCCTTGCCATTTGTTCGTAAAACCGAGGGCGACCGAATCAATTTAATCCGACGCTCCCCGCCCGCCCTCATGCGCGACGCATCCGCCGCGCCGCAAACCCCGCCAAGCCCAACCCAAGCACCATCAGCGCCCAGTCACTCAGCGCAGGCACCGGCTGCACGGCGGCAACTACGGGTGGTTTGTCGTCGTCGTTGATGGTGACCGTGGCGCTGAGCGTGGCGCCCAGCGTGTAGCCTGTGCCAGCCAGCAAGGTCAGCGTGGCGTTCACGCTGCCGTCGCCGACCACCGTGTTGTCCGTAGCGGTGATGGTGCAGGTGGCCGTCGTTTTCCCTGCGTCGATGGTCAGCGGCGAGGCACAAATGGTGGTGTAGCGCGGGTTGGCGGCAGGCGGCGTGAGCGCGACAGACAGGCCCCCGGCTGGCGCCGGGTCGTCGGAGGTGACAGTGCACGTGGCGACGTTGCCCGGCGAGTCGTTGAGCGCCGACGGCGTGCAGTCCACGGTCAACACCGGTTGCTTGGGGCCCCAGAACGTGCCGGACACCGTCAGGGCACCGGGGTTGTCGCCGTAGCAGCCAGGCGTGCCATAGAAGTACGCCGCGTCTGAAAAGCCCAGATAGAGGCGCGTGGCCCCTGCGGGAATCTTGAAATACTGCACATTGCCGAAGGCGGGCGCCCGTGCGATGGGCAAGTCCTTGCGCTGCGACGGCGACCAGTACTGCGCGCCCGTGACCAGTTGAAACTGATCGCGCCCGTCGCCGATCCAGTAGCTCTGGTTCAGCGCCAGATCGGTATAGGTGGCCTGGTTGGTTTTGGCGAATATTTTCTGCATGTCGCCACCAAAGGTGGCCGACTCCAGATTGGTGCCCATGCTGCCCGCAATCCAGCCGGTGGGCATGTAGTCACGAATGCTGGAGTTGGCGGTGGAGGTAGGCGTTGCCGCGTCGCGGAACGCACCGGTCAGGAACATGCTGCCCGGTGCCTTGATGCCAGAGATATCCACGCCCATCTGGTAGGTCACGCCGCGCACCGCCACCGGGCCGAAGATGTTGGTGGCGTCGGCGCCAAAGGCCGACCAGCCATCCCCTGAGTGGTGGTAGGGGTCCACCACGTTGTCCACACTGCCGATGGGCCTGGCGACACTCACTGTTTCGTAACTGACCCACACGGCGTTGGGCGGCACTGCAATTTCGGTTGGCAAGGTGCCGTTGGTGCCGGCACCGCAACGGCCGTCCCCAGCTACCTTTCTCAATCCTGCGGAAAAGATGCTCTGCGTCGCTGCAATGGTCAGGTTATTGAACTGACCGACGTTGAACGCATTGGGCGGATCGGGGGGGCGCCGCCGTGGCCGTCAACGGCGTCAACGCAACCGCGTTCATAAAAACCAGCACGGCGGCACATTGCCGGCCCAACCCAATTCCCTCCATCCCTGAATCCTCTCCCATCAACTATGAGGTCGTAAATGCGGTCGTCCAATGCACCGCACCCGTCACGGCGGCCGATTCCACATCCGCCGGTCGCGCACCTGCGGCGATGCGCTCCCGTTGCGGCGCGTTGCACCTCGATCCCGAGGTAGTTAATTGTACATGCTACGAAGTTTGCAACTAAAGAGTATGAATAACCGTGTCTTGCAGTGCGACTTCCGTCGCAGGAACGCGACATGAGCCGGGCGCAAGCACCCTTGAACAAATTGCCGGCGGCGCAGTTTGCAGCACTCAATCGAACGAAAAAAGCCGCCCAAAGGCGGCCTGTGCATGCGATCTGTAGTGTGTGTCAGCCCACCCCGTGCTGCTTGAACCACGCGAGCGCGCGCTTCCAGCCGTCTTCGGCAGCTTCCTTGCGGAAGCTGGGCCGGTAATCGGCATGGAAGGCGTGCGGCGCTTCCGGGTAGACCACGAACTGCGACGCCTTGGCGGCAGCGTTGCCCGCTTCGCCCGCCTTGGTCAGGGCAGCCTTCATTTTGTCGACGCTGTCGAGCGGAATGCCCGTGTCGGCCCCGCCATACAGGCCCAGCACCGGCCCCTTGAGCTGACCCGCCACGTCCACCGGCTGGCGCGGAAAGAGCGGCGTGCTGTCGCCCACCAGGCGCCCGTACCACGCCACGCCGGCCTTGACCTTGGGGTTGTGCGCCGCATACAGCCACACCTGCCGGCCGCCCCAGCAGAAGCCGGTGACGCCCAGCTTGCCGGTGTTGCCGCCATTGGCCGCAGCCCAGGCCACGGCGGCGTCCAGATCGCCCATCACCTGGGCGTCGGGCACCTTGGAAATGACCTCGGCCTGCAGCTTGGCGATTTCGCCGTAGCTTTGCGCGTCGCCCTGGCGCACGAACAGCTCGGGCGCAATCGCCAGATAGCCCGCCTTGGCAAAGCGCCGCGCCACGTCGGCAATGTGTTCGTGCACGCCAAAAATCTCGGACAGCACCAGCACCACCGGCAGGCCGGTCTGGCCGGCCGGTTGCGCGCGGTAGGCGGGCATCTTGAAGCCGGCGACGTCGATCGTCACCTCACCGGCGGTCAGCCCGTCGGCCGGTGTCTTGATGGCCGTCTGCGCCATGATCGGCAGCGCCGCCGCCGCGTAGCCCGCGCCCAGGCCCAGCTTGAGTGCCGTCCGCCGTGACGGCGCCGGCTGATCGTCGGCCAGGTGCAGCAGCGCCTGGGTATCCAGGATGTGGTCGGACTTCAGCATGGGGCATCTCCTGTATCGGTTGGCAAGTCGGCCAGTCTAGAGCGCTTCGGCGCCGGGCGTGCAATCATCCGCCTGCCAGGCCCACGCGGCAGCGGGCTAGCGCCGCAGATATAATGCTGGATTGTGATTTCGCCGGCTTAGCTCAGTTGGTAGAGCAACGCACTCGTAACGCGTAGGTCGCCAGTTCGATTCCGGCAGCCGGCACCACCTCAAAGGCCACATGCTTTTTTCAGCATGTGGCCTTTTTCTTTGCGTAAAGTGGCGTCCATGACCGTTGCCCAACGCCCCCTGCCCGACCCCGCCGCCCAGCCGCGCGACTTCCTGCTTCGCCTGTTCGATGTGGCTGTCTCGCGGGCGCAGCCCCGTACGGTGCTGGCGCAGTTCATACCGCCGGCGCCGGCCGGTCGCACGGTGGTGCTGGGCGCGGGCAAGGCCGCCGGCGCGATGGTTCATGCGCTGGAAGCGGCCTGGCCGGCCGACGCGCCGCTGTCAGGTCTGGCCGTCACCCGCTACGGGCATACGCCGCCTCGGCCGCCGGGCGTGGCGCAGCGCATCGAGATCGTCGA
The DNA here is from genome assembly GCF_033110285.1 of Ottowia sp. SB7-C50. Classification (NCBI taxonomy): domain Bacteria; kingdom Pseudomonadati; phylum Pseudomonadota; class Betaproteobacteria; order Burkholderiales; family Comamonadaceae; genus Ottowia; species Ottowia sp. SB7-C50. The sequence continues at coordinate 1,203,985 of NZ_CP136995.1, read as the reverse complement.
GGCCGCCCACCCCGTGCCCGACGCCGCGGGCGAGCAGGCCGCGCGGCGCCTGCTGGCGCTGACCGAGGGGCTGA